>JADKAV010000001.1 GCA_016719135.1 Micrococcales bacterium
GCACCACAGCAACGAGCTGCCCTGGCGCGAATCCCTGGCCACCGTCGTCACCATCCCGGAGGATGCCGACGGGCACATCGACGTCGACGCGTTGCGCGCGGCCCTGGCCCAGTACGCCCAGCGACCGCTGAAGATCGGGTCGTTCAGCGCGGCCTCCAACGTGACCGGCATCATGACCGACACCGGCGCGATCTCCACGGTGCTGCACGAGCACGGCGCCCTGGCGTTCTGGGACTACGCGGCGGCCGGACCCTACGTGGACATCGACATGAACCCGCCGGACGAACTCGCCTACGCCGACGCGGTCTTCTTGTCCCCGCACAAGTTCATCGGCGGTCCCGGCACCCCCGGCCTGCTCGTGGTGCGCCCCGAGGTCGTCAACAACAGCGTCCCGGAGATGGTGGGCGGCGGAACTGTGGCCTACGTCAATCCGCAGGACCACTTGTATCTGTCGGACATCGAACACCGGGAAGAGGCGGGAACACCTGCCATCGTGGAATCCATCCGCGCCGGGCTGGTCTTCCACCTCAAGCAGTCCGTCGGCGTCGACGTGATCCGCGCTCACGAGGAAGACTTCCTACGGCGCGCCATCGCCTCCTGGAGCGAGCATCCCAACATCGAGATTCTGGGCAACCTCCACGCACGTCGGCTATCGATCGTCAGCTTCGTGATCCGTCGGCCCGGTGGGCGCTACCTGCACCACAACCTGGTGGTGGCCATCCTCAACGACCTGTTCGGTATCCAGTCGCGTGGCGGCTGCTCCTGCGCTGGGCCGTACGGCCACCGCCTACTGGGCATCGACGTGGAACTCTCCAACGAGTTCCAGACCGAGATCGCCCGGGGATGCGAAGGCATCAAACCCGGGTGGGTGCGGGTCAACTTCAACTACTTCATCTCCGAAGCGGTTTTCTCCTACATCGTGGAGGCGGTCGAACTGATCGCCGACCACGGGTACCGGCTCATCGAGGACTACCACTTCGAGCAGGACACAGGTTTGTGGCGCCACCGTCGAGGTCCGGTCGAACCCCCGCTGCGCCTGAGTCAGTTGCACTACACCGACGGCGCCCTGACCTATCCGCACCACGACGACACCGCCGGGGAGCAGTCGCTGAGCGGCTACCTGGATCAGGCCAGGACACTGCTGCTGGAGCGGGGGGATCCGTCGCAATCGCAGCCCGCACAGACGACCCCGGAGTTCGAACACCTCAGGTGGTTCGAATTGCCGGCCAGTTGTGTGCAGACCCCCGCTGAGAGCGGCTCTAGCGCGAGCGGAAACTGACTGTCGAACTGATGCCCTTGGCGTAGCCCTTGAACGGCGCCGAAACCACCCGGTAGGTGTAACTGCCGTTCTTCACCGTCGGAGTGACGCTGAAGCGGTACTTGCCGCGGGCCTTTGTGCCGGGTCTTGCCGAACGTGACCCACTTGCCCTTGACCAATCGCTGCCGCTTCACCAGCACCTTGCGCTTGCCAGGGGTGACACTGCCGGTCAACCGGACCTTCTGCCCGGTGAAGGCGACGATGGAACTGTTCACACTCACCGCGGCGCGCACCTTGGTGCGAACCGTCGCGCTGCGGGCTGCCTTACGGGTGCCGGTGCTCGAGACCTTGATCCGGAACGAACTGGTCTTCTTGGGCGCGTGGCTGAACACGACCTGACCCGACTTCGGGACGTTCCGGGAGGCTACATTTCGCCAACCGGGCTTGCCGACAGGGTTCTTCTGCAGCGTCGCGCGACCACCGCCATCGGGCTTGCCGTCCATCGACACCTGCGCGGAGATGCTCCCCTTCTGACCGCGCGTGATGGACTTCGGCGCACCGATCTTGACACTGCCGCTCTTGCGGGCGCCCGGTGTGGCCTTTTGAACACCCACGGCCTTGCGAACCGCCGGCCACTGCGCAGAGGACTCCCCGCCGATGGTCCACAGCGCCGCGCCGCCCAGATTCGTCGAGCGGGCCACCCGGACCCGGTCGGCGACGGACTGCGCATCGGCGAAGAAAGCGCGTCGGCTGACCGTGCAGTCGGTCTTCTCCCCTTTGGCGTCCAGCCCCCGGTACACGATGCTGTACGAGACGCTCAGTTCGCCGGAGGCCGCATCGCGGGTGACCTGGTCGGGGGCAACGCCGTCCTTTGCCAGGGAAGCCAGGGCACCGCCGCTGGTCATCGAGTAGTTGCCGTTGTTGATGGTCTGCCCCACAGGGCATTTGCCGGTCTTGCCCACGTACCAGTTGCGCCCGTAAACAGGGATGCCCAACTGCACCTTGCCGGGCGGTAGTTGCGTGGCCGCGAAGGAGGCGACCTTCTGCACCCACCCGAGGGGTGCGATCGGCCCGGGGCTACCCACCGAGTAGTCGTAGGCCATGATCCGCAGAATGTCGACGCTCTTGCCCATCGCCGCGTAGTCGTAGACCCAGTATCCGCTCGAGGAGTCGTAGTCCGCGTCGTACATCGGCGGCACCGTGACAGCCAGGAGTTTGCCTTCGGCGTGCAACGCGTCGGCGAGTTCGGAGACGAAGGCGACCCAATTGGGCCGGGTCGCTGCCCACGACGAACTTCCGTCGGTGAACGCGAACGTCTCGTAGTCCAGGTCGATGCCGTCGTACCCGTTGGTGAGGACCAGTTGCACGATGCTGTTGATGTGCTCGGCGCGCTTGGGCTTCGAGGCCAATGTGGCAGCCATCCGGCCCTTGCCCGAACCGTCAGTGATCGACGGCAGGATTTTCACGCCCTGACCACGCAGTTTGGCCAGCGCTGCGGCCGCGGTCGTGGGTGACAGGTGATTGTGCACATAAATCTTCGAGCCGTCCCAGCGGGCATCGTGCCAGAACGGAGAGATGTCGCTGAAGATGTCGGAGTTGGTCAAGAAACTGCTGCTCGAGGTCTCGGTGGACCAGTAGGGCAGCCAGCCGGACATGAAGCGACGGGGCTCGTCGGCGGCATGAACCGGCGCCACCGCAGTCGCGGTCAGGCAGCCGGCAGCCACCGCAGCAGCAACCGCAGCGCCTCGGCGCTTCATCGAGCCTCCCCAGGGGCATCGCAGGATCATCAGACACTACATCGACGCACAGTGTCCAAAACATGAACTGCGCCACCCAAATTGTAAACGCCGAGCCCAGTTGCTGTCGCGTCCGTCCGACTTTCGGTCGAATCCGCCCAAAAGGGACTACGGATTGGTCCTCACGAGGGCTCCCGCACGGCGGGCGGTTAGCCTCAGTAGCCATGCGCGTTCTGATTGGACTATGCACGGCGGCTCTGGCCCTCACAGCGAGCCCGGCGGTCGCGGACTCAGATTCCCTGGCCCAGCGCGCCCAAGCTGCGGCGGATGCCACCCTGGCGGCCAAGATCTCCAGCCGGCAACTCAACGCCACCGCCGGCTTCCTGATCCCGCTGCGCATCTCCAACCCGCGCATCGGCGGCTCGTTCGGGTTCGACGTCGTGGACACCTCAACTGGGGAATCCGTCTACTCCACGAGGGCCGACGCCGCCCTGCGACCCGCCTCCAACATGAAAATCGTGACGGCGCTCACGGCCCTGAAGGTTCTCGGCCCTGACACCCGGATGACCACCGAGACCTTCGTACCCAAGCGTGGCCAGGTGATTCTGCGGGGGGGCGGCGACACCACCCTCACGAGCACCGCTCTGGCGAATCTGGGCAGGTCCACCGCGGCGTACCTGAAGTCCAACCGCCTGCTGCCCCGCAAGCGCCAGCCCGCCGATTACCGTCCCTCGACCTGCGTGATCAACGGCAAGACCCGCAAGTCCACGAACAAGCGCCCGTGCCCGATGGTCACGCCCCCCAAGAAGCGCCGGGCCCTCAAGGTCTACGTGGACGACTCGCTGTATCGCACGCCGAAGCGTGGTCCCGGTTGGACCAGTTCCTATCAGCCGACCATCGTGCGTCCCGTGCGCTCTTTGGGCCGGCTCGGCGTCTACCAGTGGGACAGTGCCAAGGAAGCCGGATACGTCCTGTCCGCGGCACTTAGGTCGGCCGGCATCAAAACCCGCACCGTCGGGCATCGCGACGTCCAGGATGGCGCCGCCAGCGCCGCCAAGGTCACTGGCGACACGGTCGCCTCACAGGTCCGCTCCATGCTGCTGGTCAGCGAGAACAACATCGCAGAGATGCTCTTCCGCCAGGTCGCGGTCGAACGTGGCCGCAAGGGAACCTGGAAGGGCGGTCGCCTCGCCGCCCGCGACACGCTCAGGGAACTGGGCCTGTCCACCCGCTCCCTGAAACTCATGGACGGCAGCGGCGTCTCCCGTGACGACCGGCTGACCCCGCGCTTCCTGACCGACCTGCTGCAAGTCGCTCTGCGAACCGACGAGCACCCGCAGTTCCAGTCGTTCTTCAGCTCACTTCCCGTCGGTGGCCGCACCGGCACCCTGTCGGCCAGCACCGGGCGCTTCACGACCAGTCCGAGCAAGTGCGCAGCGGGCCGGGTGTATGCGAAGACCGGAACCCTGTTCGACACCATCGGCTTGTCCGGCTACACCCGAGCCGCGGACGGGGAGCTGAAGGCGTTCGCCGCACTGGTCAACGACCGGCCGCAGTCGTACAGCCCGTTGTCCACCCGGCAGGCGGTCGACGGACTGGTTGCCACGGTGAACGGATGTTGGGGCCCGACCAAGAAGACGGGCTCACCCCCGCCACTCGAGCCCTGATCCGGATTTGGTCCGCGGTCAGCGCAATCGACTGGCGATGGAGTCGCGCGCCGAGACCAACTCGGTGAGGGTCGCCTCGTCCGGTGGCTGCAGGACGTACAGGCCGACGACTGCTTCGATGCCGGGCACCGACAGCGCCGCCGCCGCAGATGCCACGGAGCCGGGACCGCGAGCAGGCGCGACCACCGGTCGACTGTCACCTCGTCGCGAGAGCAGCACCGCCTGACCGGCAGCGCTGTCCTCCAATCCGGATCGTGAGCCCACCCTGACCCCGACGAAGACCTCGGCCCGCGGCGGTTCAGCCACCGCAACGACCACCAGGCCGTCGGCGCCGTCGGTGATCGCCAGGTGCGCGGTGGCGGTGGTTGTGTCCGCCAGTCGCCGCAAGGGAGGCAGTGCGGCTTCACGCAGCAGCGGCTGGACCTGCCGGGCCAGACCGATCAGGCCCAACCCCACGTGGCACTTCCCGTCGGCCGCCCGCCGCAGCAGAGCGTGTTTCTCCAGCGTGACCACCAGGCGGTAGACCACTGTCCGTCCGATTCCCAGCTCTGCCGCGATCTCGCTGACCCGCATGCCCTCGCCGGTATCGGCCAGCAAAGTGAGCAGGGTCAACCCCCGGTCCAGGGTCTGTGAGGTCTCAGCAGTCATCCAGACCACCTTCTCCCCCGATGGCGCATCCTGACCACTTCCGACACGGGAGTGTCGCCGGTTCTTAACCTGGTTCGTACCGCGCTGGGTGCGCAGCGCACTGATCCGGGCGTGGTGTCCGCGTGCGGTCTGCGTCCGGCAGCCGTTGGAGTTGGGTACATCCGTTGGACAACCGCACATCCGTTGGACAACCACCGGCCGTGCAACTCCAACGCCGGTACCCTTCTCCAACGTGTGTACCTAAGTCCACGCCGATGGAGCTGGGGCAAGAACGGGGTGCGGCCCCCGCGACCCCAACGGTCCATCGCGATCAGTCCTCGTCGTCCCCGCCACCAGGAAGGCCCTTGTAGATGGCCTCGCATGCCGGGCACACGGGAAAGCGCGACGGGTCGCGGTTGGGCACCCACACCTTCCCGCACAGAGCGATCACCGGTTCCCCCAGGACCGCACTGGCCATGATCTTGTCTTTCTTCACGTAGTGGGCGAACTTCTCGTGATCGCCCTCCTCAAGTACTGGTTCGGTCTCCACCAACGTGTCACCGGTCAGCTCCGGGCTCTCGAGCGGATTCGACGATGAAACAACCAGACGATGCGGATCAGCCATAGGGATGAGTGTACGTGAGGCACATCACACCACCGTGCCACCAGGCATAACGCAGCGTGAGAAGGGAATCGGAGCGTCACAGACGTCCCGATTTGTCCGACCTGTGACTCAGCGTGTTCACACTCGCGACGCCACGCATTAATCATCGGAGACTTGACGCGGGGGTGATTACTCTGCGCATAATGCCAACGAACGGTTGAGGCATTTATCGGCCATACGGTCGATGCCCCCGCCGCTCACTGTGAGTAGCGTTCAATGCGTGGTTAGTACTCGCCGATACTCCAACTGGGGGACGAGTAGCACGTAGAGGGAATCCGCTCGCCGAACGTGCGAGTGGCCGACGCCGGCCCATAACGCCGGTGGTTAGGAGAGATTCGCAATGCCGCAGCAACCTCTGTCGCAAGTACCCGCCGACGCCACCTGGGACTGGCAAGAAGTGGGGTCATGCCGGGAAGCCGACCCGGAACTCTTCTTCCACCCACAGAACGAGCGGGGTCTCGCACGCCTACGCCGCGACCGGGCCGCCAAAGCCGTCTGTTCCCAGTGCGACGTGCGCATCGAATGTGCCGACTATGCGATCCGCGCCCGCGAACCGTACGGCGTGTGGGGCGGGCTCACCGAGGAAGAACGCGAACGCGTCTATGTCCGCATAGCCCTGGCCCAATTCCCCCGTCAGCGCGGAGAAGGTGCCGTGGCAGCCGCAGCGGAAATCTCCGAAGCCGTTTCGCCCGGCGCCATGGGCGTCGTTTCCTGAATCCTGCACGAGAGCGCCGCCCGATCCGTCGTGGCGGCGCTTTCGTCTGTTCTCAGCGCTTCTGCTCTTCGGCGTCGAGTTGGCGCAACAACCCCCGGTAGGCCCGGAAGGTGAACACGGTGGCGACGGCCAGCACCACTGCCGCGATCGCGTAAATCACGTTGGAGCCGCCCACGGCGGCGATCCCGACCCAGATCGTCATGAAGGCGAATATGGCTGACAAGAAGATCAGGACGTTGCTCTTGGCTGCTCCGCTCATTGCGCCACCCTACGGGTTCAGGTGCCGGATGCGAGGCGGGCGGCTGAACACGACGAGGCCCCCACCCCGAGCAGGGGTGGGGGCCTCGAACGGTGTCACTCGCCGCTGAGTACCGGGATCGCAGATCCGAGGGCCAGCAGCACGCAGGTGAGCAGGAACAGCAGCAGCAATAGCGGCCAGACGAACTTGAGGTACCTGTCGTAGCGCACCTTGGCGATCGCCAGACCACCCATGACGATCGCGGAGGTGGGTGTGAACAGGTTCACCCAACCTGACGCGGCCTGGTAGCCGGTCACCACGATCGCCCGGCTGACGCCTGCGAAGTCGCCGAGCGGGGCCATGATCGGCATCGCCAGCGTCGCGTGTCCCGACGACGAAGGAACCAGGAAGGCCAACGGGATATTGACGACGAACATCATCACCGCGAAGACCGCACCGGACAGGTCCGTGACCAGGCTCTCCAGCGAATTCAGAACGGTGTCGGTGATTCCCGCGTTGTTCATGACGACCGTCACGCCGCGCGCGAACGCGATGATGAACGCCGCGCCGATGAAGTCACCCATCCCGGTGATGATCGCATTGACCATCCCCTCCTCGCCGAGTTTGCCGACCAGACCGATGATGACCGCGGCCACGAGGAACAAGGCCGCCAGCTCGGGGAAGAACCATCCCCAGGTGACTCGCTCCATCGCCGGGAAGAAGTCCGACCACGGGACCACGGAGAAGATCATGATCACAAAGGTCAGCGCGAAGATCCAGATGACCAGCTTCTGACGCCCATCCATCTCAGGGGGCTCACCGGCGCTCTGGGCAGCCAGCGCCGAGTCCTCCTCGGTCCGCGGGATCATGAACTTGTCGGGATTGCCTTTGATCTTGTTCGCGTAGCGCAGGACGAAGACGACGGAGGTGGTCACCAGCACGATGTAGATCAGCAGCCGCAGCACGATTCCGTCGCCGAGTTGGATACCGGCACTGTCGGAGGCCACACCAGTTGCGAACGGGTTGACCGTGGAGGCCATGGTCCCGGTTCCCGCACCGACCAGGATCACCACCCTCGGCGCCGAGCAGGAGGCGAAGGGCCGGCTAGCGGAGATCCGCGCGCTGCGTACGGCGCAATGATGGCATAGCCGGGCACGTTGGGCAAAGATCGTAACAATCCGCACTCGGCGGTACTGCGCGAAGGGAATCGTGAATGTCTGAATACCACGTCGACTCAGAGGTGGGTCAACTCCAGTCGGTCATCGTCCACAGACCGGGTCTCGAGTTGGCGCGCCTTACCCCCTCGAATGTCGAGGACCTGCTTTTCGATGACGTCATGTGGGCGGCACGCGCTCGTGAAGAACACGACGCCTTCGTCATGAAACTGCGTGACAAGAACGTCGAAGTACTGCACTTCCAGACCCTTCTGGCCGAAGCGCTCGACCAGCCAGGCGGCCGCGAGTTCCTCGACGAGCGCCTCACAACCGCCACCCAGGTCGGTCCGGCGCTCGACGAGCCGCTCTCGGATCTGGTGATGCAACAGGACGCCGAACTGCTGTCCGAGGTCCTGATCGGTGGGGTGCTCAAGCGCGACCTGCACCTGCCGAACACGGAGAGCCTGCTGTGGAGCTACCTGGATGACTACGACTTCATCCTGACCCCGCTGCCCAACCACCTGTTCCAGCGGGACAACACGGCGTTCGTGTACGACGGCCTATCGGTCAACCCGATGGCCAAGCCGGCCCGTAAGCGGGAGACCCTGCACTCCAGGTTGATCTGGAACTTCCACCCCCGGTTCAGGGACGCCGGACTGAACTTCTACTACGGCAACGACGACGAGCACCACGAGCCGGCCACCGTCGAGGGCGGCGACATCCTCGTGATCGGCAACGGTGCTGTGATGATCGGCATGGGTGAGCGCACCACACCGCAGGGTGTGGAGGTCCTGGCCCGCAAGTACTTCAAGCACGGCAAGGGCCAGATCACCAAGGTGATCGTGGTGGAGTTGCCGAAGACCCGCGCGTTCATGCACCTCGACACCGCGATGACGATGATCGACAAGGACGCGTTCTCCTGCTACCCGTACCTGCCCGATCACTTGCGTTCGTACACGCTCGAGCCGGTCGGCGAGGACGGCAACTTCACCGTCAAGGAGAACGACGACATGTGGCCGGTCGTCGCCGATGCGGTCGGCGTCGAAGAGATGCGCGTGCTGAAGACCCCGATCGACGAACTCGGCGCCCAGCGCGAGCAGTGGGACGACGGCAACAACTTCCTGGCCGTCGCACCCGGCGTCATCTTCGGGTACGAGCGCAACACCACCACGAACACCTTCCTGCGCAAGGAGGGCATCGAGATCGTCAGCATCGTCGGTTCCGAACTCGGCCGTGGCCGTGGTGGACCCCGCTGCATGAGCTGCCCGATCGTCCGCGGTCCGGCGGAGTAGAACCCTGTGTGGGGTGGCCTTCGCGGGTCACCCCACACCCTTTTCGACAACCCCACCCCCCAGTAAGGAGAACCAGTGCCTGTCAACCTTCGTAACCGCGACTTCCTCAAGGAACTCGACTTCACCACCGCTGAGATGCAGTTCCTGCTCGACCTGTCGCGCGACCTCAAGCGTGCCAAGTACACCGGCAACGAGCGTCAGCGCATGCAGCGTAAGAACGTCGCCCTGATTTTCGAGAAGACCTCCACCCGCACCCGGTGCGCGTTCGAGGTCGGTGCCTACGACCAGGGCGCCGGTGTGACCTACCTCGACCCGAGTGGCTCCCAGATGGGCCACAAGGAGTCGATCGCCGACACCGCCCGCGTGCTATCCCGCTTCTACGACGGCATCGAGTACCGCGGAAGCGCGCACACCAACGTCGAGGAACTCGCCGAGTACTCCGACGTACCGGTCTGGAACGGCCTGACCGACGAGTGGCACCCCACGCAGATGCTCGCCGACTTCCTGACCATGAGCGAGCACAGCGGTGGTCGACCGATCCGTGACATCACCTACTCGTACATGGGTGACGCGCGCTCCAACATGGGCAACTCGCTGCTGGTCATGGGCGCGATCATGGGCGCCGACGTGCGCATCTGTTCGCCGAAGGACCTGTGGCCGTCGCAGGAGACCCAAGACGCGGCCCACGAGCGCGCCGAGCGCTCCGGTGCCCGCGTGATGCTCACCGAGGACCCCGACGAGGCGATCCCCGGATCGGACTTCCTGCACACCGACGTGTGGGTGTCCATGGGTGAGCCCAAGGAGGTCTGGGACGAGCGGATCAAGCTGCTCAAGCCCTACCAGGTCAACCGGGAAGCGCTGGAGAAGACCGGCAACAAGAACGCGAAGTTCATGCACTGCCTGCCGGCCTTCCACGACACCAACACCAAGGTCGGCCAGGACATCGCAGCATCTACGGGCATGACCAACGGGCTCGAGGTCACCGACGACGTGTTCGAGTCCGACGCGAACATCGCCTTCGACCAGGCCGAGAACCGCCTGCACACGATCAAGGCGATCATGGTCGCAACGATCGGCGACTAGTACTGACATCGCAAAGAGGCGGTGGTCCGGGTTAGTTCCTGGGCCACCGCTTTTTTGTGCGGCGCGCGGTCGACCCCCGGCGAACAGCCGTTGGAGTTGCGCACACCCGTTGGACAACCGCACATCCGTGAGACAACCACCAGCCGCGCAACTCCAACGCCCGTACCTTGGTCCAACGCCTGTACCTAACTCCAACGCCTGCGCACGCCTAGCGACCCGGCGGCCCTCCAACGTCCAACCAAACCGTCGTGTCCGCCGGCACACCCGCCCCGGGGTCGAACTCGTCACTGGCCAGCAGAATCACGGCATCGTCAGGCAGCACCACCGGGGCCGCGCTGTAGTTCACCACACACAGGAAGCCTGGCTCGCGGGCAAAACCCAACGCCCCCTCGGGCATGGACAGCCACTGCAGACAACCGTCGCCGAGGGCGGGCAGCAACCGGCGCATCCGCAGGGCCGTCCGGTACAACTCCAGCATCGAACTGGCGTCGTCGGTCTGCCGGGCGACGCTGTAGATCCCCCAATCGTCGGGCTGGGGCAGCCAGGTGCGCACCGGACCCGGGGAGAAACCGAAGGGCGCGCTGTGTCCGGACCAAGGCAGGGGTACCCGACAACCGTCGCGGCCCCGGCTGATCATCCCGGATCGCTGGAACATCGGGTCCAGCAGAACATCGTCGGCGAGGTCTTCAACCTCCGGCAGCCCGAGCTCCTCGCCCATGTAGACGTACGCGCAGCCGGGCAGTGCGAGCATCTGCAGGATCGCAGCACGGGCACGCCGGGTGCCGACGGCGAGGTCCGCGGGACGGTCCAGGAAATCGTCGAGGAAGCGCTCGATCCCCTCCCGCTGCGGCCGGGCGTACCGCGACACATGCCGTGCCACATCGTGGTTCGACAGCACCCAGGTCGACGGCGCGGCCACGGACGCGTGGGCGTCGAGGGTGGCGTCGATCATGTCTTTCATGGCCCCTGGCAGCCACGGTGAGGCGAGGAAGTCGAAGTTGAACGCGGTGTGCAGTTCGTCGGAGCGTACGTAACGCACCAGGCGCTGCGGGCTCTCCACCCAGGCCTCCGCCACGAACACTCGCGGCGGGTCGTAGGAATCGGCGATGCGGCGCCAACTGCGGTAGATGTCGTGCAACGCCTCCCGGTCCCAATGGGGGTGCTCGCCGGATGCGTAACGGGCCTGCTGCAGGTCCGGCAACAGATCGTCCTTGATGAGGTAGTGCGCGACGTCGATGCGGAAACCGTCGACACCGCGGTCGAACCAGAACCGCAGAGTGTGTTCGAAGTCCGCGCGCACATCCGGGTGGTCCCAGTTGAGGTCCGGCTGCTGCGGGGAGAACAGATGCAGGTACCACTGACCGGGCTCACCGTCGGGCTCGGTGACTCGCGTCCAGGCCAGGCCGCCGAACTCACTGGTCCAATTGTTGGGCGGCAACTCACCGTGCTCGCCACGTCCGTTGCGGAAGTGGTAGCGGTCTCGCGCGCGGCTGCCGGGCCCACCGACGAGCGCCTCCTGGAACCACGCTCGCAGTTCAGAAGTGTGGTTGGGGACCACGTCGAGGATGACCCGCAGACCGTGGTCGTGTGCCTCGGCGATCAGCGCCTCGGCCTCTGCGAGGGTGCCATAGGCGGGGTCTATGTCGCGCTGGTCGATGACGTCGTAGCCGGCGTCGGCCATCGGCGACGGGTACCAGGGGTTGATCCAAATGGCATCCACGCCCAGATCACGCACATATCCCAACCGGCTGCGCAGACCGGCGATGTCCCCGACCCCGTCACCGTTCCCGTCGGCGAAGCTGCGCAAGTACACCTGGTAGATGACCGCCGAGCGCCACCACTCGCCCGCCTCGGAAGACAACGCTCAGCTGTCCGACGACTCGACGCGCGTGAGGTTCTCCCCCGACTCCGGATCGAACAGGTGGATCCGGCTGGAATCGAGCCAGAGCGTGGCACTGTCCTTCACCCGGCTCATCGGGTCCACCGCAACGATCATCTGCGTGCGGGTCTGTTCGCTGTCGAGTTCTGTCTGCAGTTCGGCCAGCGTCGCGGTGATGTCCTCGGGGGCGTCGTAGGGCACGAAGGCGTACTGCTCGTTGCCCAGCCATTCGGTGACGTCCACGGACACATCGAACGTCACCCCCTGGTCGACCTTGTCCGAGTCGACCATGCTGGCCTCCTCGAAACTGCCCGGCCGGATCCCCGCGATCAGCACCGTCCGGTCGCCGATCGCCGCCGGCCACTCATCACGCATCGGCACCGACGTGAACGGCATCTTCAACTCATCACCCTCCACCGACGCTGGAACCATGTTCATCGGCGGCGACCCGATGAACCCGGCGACGAACAGGTTCACCGGCTGCTCATACAACTCCCGGGGACTGGCGACCTGCTGCAGGATCCCGCGCCGCAGGACAGCCACCCGGTCGCCCAGGGTCATCGCCTCGGTCTGGTCGTGGGTCACGTAGACGGTGGTGATTCCAAGGCGACGTTGCAGCCGCAGGATCTCCATGCGCATCTGGCCGCGCAGTTTCGCGTCGAGGTTCGACAGCGGCTCGTCGAACAGGAACGCATCGGCTTGCCGCACGATCGCCCGGCCCATCGCGACGCGTTGCCGCTGGCCGCCGGACAGGTTCGCCGGTTTGCGGTCCAGGTGCTCGGTGAGCTCGAGGGTTTCAGCAGCCTCCTGCACGCGCTTGCGGATCTCTTCCTCGGGCAGCCCGCCGCGCAGTCGCAGAGGGAAGGCGATGTTCTCGAAAACACTCAGGTGCGGATACAAGGCGTAGTTCTGGAACACCATCGACAGGTTGCGGTCGCGCGGGGCCTTGTCGTTGACCCGGGTGCCCCCGATCACCATGTCGCCGGAGGTGATGTCCTCCAACCCGACGATCATCCGCAGCAGCGTGGACTTCCCGCAACCTGAGGGGCCGACCAGGATCATGAACTCCCCGTCGGCGACGTCGAGGCTCACATCGTTGACGGCGGGGAACCCGTCTCCGTACTTCTTGACGATGTTCTTCATCGTGATTTCAGCCATGGTCAGCCCTTCACTGCTCCGGAGGTGAGTCCTGCGACGATGCGGCGCTGGAACGCGAGCACCAGGATTACGACGGGGATGGTCACGACCACCGCGGCAGCCATGATGTACGGCACGGGCGACTCGAACTGCGAAGCCCCCTGGAAGAAGGCCAACGCCGCCGGCACGGTGCGCGCCGCATCCGTGGACGTCAGCGAGATCGCGAACAGGAAGTCGTTCCAGCAGAAGAAGAACGTCAGGATCGCTGTGGTGAACACTCCCGGCGCGGCCAGCGGCACGATCACTTTGCGGAAGGCCTGCCAGGCCGTGGCGCCATCGACTTGCGCGGCCTGCTCCATCTCCCAGGGGATCTGCCGGAAGAAGGCCGACATCGTCCATATCGACAACGGCAGCGCGAACGTCAGGTACGGGATGATCAGCCCGAGCCAGGTGTCGTAAATGCCGAGGCCGCGCCACATGTTGAACAGCGGGCCCACCAGCGCGGCCTGCGGGAACATGGCGATCCCTAGTGCCAGCGACAACAGCAGCCGTTTGCCGCGGAAGTCCAGGCGTGCGATCGCGTACGCGGCGAACATCGCCACGACCACGGCGAACAAGGTCGCGATCAAGGCGATACCGATCGAGTTGATCAGCGCCCTGGTGAACAGACTCTGGCTGAAGACCTCCGTGAAGTTGTCGAACGTCCACGTCGTGGGCAGGAACTGCGGCTCCCCCGACACGATGTCGGACGGCGGCTTCATGGACAGGCTGAGCATCCACACCAGCGGGAACAGGCTGTAGGCGACGATCACCAGTCCGGCGACGGTCCACCAGCGACTTGTCTTCATCAGTCACCCCGCACTTGAGAGAGGTCGGTTTTGAATCCTTTGACGAACACCCAGGCGATGGCGACCACGCTGAGGAACAACAGGACCGAGATCGCCGAACCCATGCCGAGATTCACCAGGGTCACGTTCTGCCGGTAGGCCAAGAACGAGATGGTTTCCGTGTTGTTGGCTCCACGGGTCATCACGAACGGGTTGTCGAAGATCCGCCATGCGTCCAAAGTGCGGAACAGCAGGGCGACCATGATCGCCGCCTTCATGTTCGGCAACGTGACTTTGACCAGTCGCTGCCAGGCCGTGGCGCCGTCGACCTTCGCGGCCTCCTGCATGTCCTCGGGAACCTGCACCAGACCGGCCAGCAGCAACAACGAGATGAACGGTGTGGTCTTCCAGATCTCCGACAGGCAGATCACGAACAACGCCGACCAGCGATCACCGAACCAGTTGAAGTCGGTCAGCCCGAACCACTGGTTGACGAAGCCGGAGTCCAGTGCGAACGCGTAGCGCCATATGAACGCCGAGACGACGGTGACGATTCCGTACGGGATCAGGATCGCCGTGCGCAACGGTCCTCGGCCCCGGATGATCCGCAGCATCACATAGGCGAAAATGAAACCGACGACCAACTCGATCGCCACCGTGACGACGGTGATGACCAGCGTGGTCATGAAGTCGTTCCACCACACGGCGTCGCGCAGGATCACCCAGTAGTTGTTCAGCCCTACGAACTCGCGCCCACCGGGGTCGGTCAGCCGGTAGTTGTACAAGGACAGGACCACGGCGTAACCCAGCGGATAGGCCGTCACCAGGATCATCATCAGGAACGATGGCGCGGTCAGCCACAGTCCGAGTCTGCGTTCGCCTTTGACCCGCTCGGAGACGACGACCTCGGGCTCGTTGGTCGCTGTACTCACTTCGCGCTCCTTTCCGCCACGGTGCTCATAGGAGTCGCCGCCCTTGCAGGACCGCTGACATGAACTCGTCGGTCTGGGCCGGAGTGTTCTCGTTCACCGCGCCCGGCGGATGCCAGGTGTTGATGATCGAACCGGCCACGTCGACGTAGTACGGGGTGATCGGGCGCGGTCCCGCGTCGTTGATCGACTGCCGGATCAGGTCGGCGTTCGGATACGCGTCGCGAACCTCCGGATTGTCGTAACTGGAGGCATAGACCGACGGCTCCCCCTCGTCCAGCATGTACTGGGTGCCGTTGTCCGGGGTGCTCGCGCAGTCGACGAGTTGCTTGGCCAGGTCCGGGTACTTGGAGAACGCGCCAATGGCCAGGTTGACCCCGCCCAGCGGGGGCCGACTGGGGGTGTCGGGGAACACACGCGGGTAGCGGGCGAATCCGATGTCGTCGACGACCGACTGGTCGAGGGTTCCGTCCTCCACCGCACCACGGGCCGCAGCCAGCACGTACGGCCAGTTGAGCATGAACATGCCGTCGCCGGACTGGAACACCGCCCGGGCCTGCTCCTCCTGCGCCACGGAAAGGTCCGCGGGCGCCGCCGTCGAGTTGGCCAGGGTGCTGATGATGTCGGCCGCTTTGGTCCCTGCTTCCGAGGCCATGCTCGGCACCGCGTCACGCCCGGCTTCAGGGTTGCTGAGGATCTCGCCGCCGCCGGACAGGATCAGCGCGTTGACCCACACCATCAGACCCTCGTACCGCGCCCCCTGCTCGGAGATGGTCTTCTTCTCTTCGACAGCCGCCTTCTGCATGTCGTCCCACGTGAACGTGTCGCTGGTCGGGTCGACGCCGGCCTTCTTCGCCAGCGACTTGCGGAACCAGAGCAGCTGCGCGTTGGACTTGAACGGCACGGCGTAGAGGGTGTCCTT
This sequence comes from Micrococcales bacterium, assembly GCA_016719135.1. Classification (GTDB taxonomy): domain Bacteria; phylum Actinomycetota; class Actinomycetes; order S36-B12; family UBA10799; genus JADKAV01. The sequence goes on from JADKAV010000001.1 coordinate 16,129, forward strand.
CCACTTGGCCGTCTCAATCGGGGCGTCGAGCATCCCGTCTGTGAGGTCGGCTGCCTCCTGCGGGGAGTACCCGAGCAGGAAACCCGCGTTGGCGAACTCGGCGGTGTAGATGACGTCCAGGCTCATGAGGTCGATGGATGAATCCTTGGCTGCGAGTCTGCGCACCAACTGCTCGCGCTGGGCTGTGGCGTCGTTGGGCAGGGTCTCGATCTGCACCTGATACGCGCCGCCGGACTCGGCCGCGCACTTCTGCGCGAACTGTTCCTGCCCACCGTTGTCAGGATTGATGAACCACGTCAGCGTCGGTGTGCCGGACTCCTGACTGCACCCGGCCAGTGTGGTGGCGGCCAGTGCGACGGCCATCGCGATCGCCGGAAGCAACCGTCCCTTGAGCCTACGAAGCGCCATGGCCTGCATTACCCGTGTAAGAGCAATGCAAACACGACATTGTTCACGGAACCTCCCAGTGCCGCGAGCCGCTGGCAACAGGTGCTCTCTAGCCTGGGGTGGTGAGCAGCGGACGGCGAGCGGTGCTGGCAGCCGTCGCCGTCAACCTGATGGGTGTTCTGGCCCTGTTCCTCACCGGCGCGATGTCGGTTCAGCTCGGACGTGAATTCGAGGTCGCACCCGCGACCATCGGAGCGCTCGCGTCCGTGTTCGCACTCAGCACGTCCATCGGCAGCGCGCCGCTGGGCAGGCAGGTGCGCCGACTCGGGGTGCGCCGCAGCCTGTGGACCGCAACCGCGGCCTCGAGCGTGGCTTTGCTGATCTGCGCGGCGAGTCGATCGGTACTCATGCTGGGTGTCGCCCTGCTCATCGGAGGGCTTGGCAACGCCATCGGTCAGCCGGCGGGCAATGCACTGGTGGCGGCCAACGTTCGGCCCGCTCGCTACGGTCTCGGCTTCGGGATCAAACAGTCCGGGATTCCGCTGGCCACCACGCTGGGCGGGCTGGCCGTGCCGCTGATCGCGCTGACCGTCGGGTGGCGGTTCGCCTACCTGCTGGCTGCCGCGGCCGCACTTGTGGTGGCGTTCCTGATACCCGGGGATCAACCGCCGACCGCAGCGCGCAGTGAACAGCGCATCCCCGCGGCACTGGTCCCGAAGCTGTGGCTGCTCAGCGCCGGGCTCGTCGCAACAGTGCTCGCCGCAACCTCGATCGGCGCCCTCGGCGCGGCGGGCGGAGTCGAGGTCGGCCTCACCGAGGCGAACGCCGGCTACCTGGTGGCGCTCGGTGGGGCCTTCGGCTTGATCATCCGGCTGGGTGCGGGAGTCAGCGCGGATCGGCGGACATTCGATCCCCTGCGAGCGGTCGCCGGGTTGTGTGTGCTCGGAGCGGTGGGCTGGTTCCTGATGGCCAGTGGGACTCCGTGGCTGTTCGTCATCGGGCTGGTGGTGGCCAATGCCTTCGGCTGGGGCTGGCCGGGACTTCAGCACCTGGCCGTTGCTCGGCGCTTCCCCAGCTCAACGGCCGCGGCCAGCGGGGTCGCCCAGACCGGTGTGGCTGCCGGCCTGCTCATCGGGCCCGTCGCCCTGGGCACCCTCGCGAACACCAGCTGGTCGTTGATGTGGCTGGTGGCCGGATGCGCCGCACTGCTGGGTGCGGCCGTCATCCTGGTAGCTGCGCGGTCCAGGTGTCGCGCGGGGCGGTCGTACTCGGGGGTGGGCGGGGCGGGCCGGCGGCGGGGCCCTGCGATGGGATGTAGTGCTGGTCCTCCGAGACCAGCAACTGCGATGCCGCCGGTCGGCGGGGGTCGACTCAACGCTCGGCGCCTGTGCTCCCGAGGCACCAGCCTGCTGCGGGCAACTCCCCGGCATCTACAGACGAGCGGACACCGGCGGCGGTGGGCGGGAACCCTGCGCGCTGCGGCGGCTACAACACGCCTACTTCGGCAAGTACCTCAACGAGTACGGCCCGCTGTACGACGGTGTGGCTCCCCCCGGCTGGGACACCTGGCGGGTCTTCACCACCAAGCAGAGCGGCCGGTACCGCAACTTCGCGCTCGCCGATGCCGTGCCCTTCGGTCAGCCGGGCCGGCCGGTTCGTGCAGTCTACCTGGGCGGCCGCCGATCACATAGACCGACACCCGTTCACGTGTTCGCCCTACGCCCCATCCTTCACGCGAGCGGGCGCCAACTACCGACTGTGCGAGCGTGACGTCTGACAAGCCCCGTGCACGGCCGTCGGGGTGCCCGGGGCAACCTCACGTGGACACTGCGCGCGAGTCGTACGAGGCGGTAGGCCCGGGCGGCTGACGGACCCTGTTCGTGTATCTGTCGGACAACGGCTACATGCACGGCGAACACCGGCTCGACGGGAAGGGCTATCCCTACCTGAAGTCGACACTCTGGTCGCGTGGGGGTGACGACGATCGCAACGTCGATGTCGCCACATCCTGGAGCCGCGCTGCCCACCGGGCACTCGCGCGGGGTGGCCGTCACCAGGGGTGGTCCGCCCGCCCTTCTGCGCCTGGCGGGTTCGTGCGACGAGAGGAGGAGTTCTACACCGGGGACAGAGCGGTGGCGTCCGGCCTCCGTCGAGCAATTGCGCGGCCGTCCTGCCACGGCTTCGGCCCGACCTTCGACCTGCCGCGCTGGCATCCCGCCCGGGGATGGCGATCGAGGACGTCTCCCGGGCGTAGGAGCGGCGTTGGCCGCGGACACGCAGAAGGGGCGGCTCCCTCGGTGCCGCCCCTTCTGTGCTTCAGGCCTAGGCCTGAAGCCGCTCGCGCAGCGAGGCCAACTCGTCGTACAGGGCCTGCGGAACCCGGTCACCGAACTTCTGGAAGTACTCCTCAGTGAGGTCGCACTCCGCCAGCCAGCTCTCCCGGTCGACCGCGAACAGCTCCTCCACCTGCTCCTCGGTGAGGTCCAGACCCTCGACGTACAGATCGCCATCCTTCGGCTTGCCACCGATCGCGGTCTGCTCGGCGTCGGTGCGGCCCTCGACCCGCTCGATGATCCACGCCAGAACCCGGGAGTTCTCGCCGAAGCCGGGCCAGATGAACTTGCCGTCCTCGTCCTTGCGGAACCAGTTGACCTGGTAGACCTTCGGCAGCTTCTCCGGGTCGGCCTTCTCGCCGATCTTGAGCCAGTGGCCCCAGTAGTCGGCCATGTTGTAGCCGCAGAACGGCAGCATCGCGAACGGGTCACGACGCAACTGGCCCACCGCCCACGGCCGCGGCGGTCATCTCCAGAGGAGACCGTGGCGCCGATGAACACGCCGTGCGCCCAGTCGCGGGCCTCGTTGACCAGCGGGACGACGTGGCGCGGCGGCCGCCGAACAGGATCGCCGAGATCGGCACGCCGGCGGGGTCCTCCCAGTTGTCGGCGATCGACGGGCACTGCGCGGCCGGAGCGGTGAACCGGGCGTTCGGGTGGCTGCTCGGCTCATCGGAGTCCGGGGTCCAGTCGCGGCCCTTCCAGTCGATCAGGTGCGCGGGTGCCTCGTCGGTGAGGCCCTCCCACCAGATGTCGCCGTCGTCGGTCAGCGCAACGTTGGTGTAGATGCAGTTGCCCCAGAGGGTCTTCACCGCGTTCGCGTTGGTCTTCATGCCGGTGCCCGGGGCGACGCCGAAGAAGCCGGCCTCGGGGTTGATCGCGTAGAGGCGGCCGTCGTCGCCGAAGCGCATCCAGGCGATGTCGTCGCCGACGGTCTCGACCTTCCAGCCCGGGCACACTCGGCTCGAGCATGGCGAGGTTGGTCTTGCCACAGGCCGACGGGAAGGCCGCGGTGAGGTACTTGACGTCACCGTCGGGCGCGGTGAGTTTCAGGATGAGCATGTGCTCGGCCATCCAGCCCTCGTCGCGGGCCATCGCCGAGGCGATGCGCAGCGCGAAGCACTTCTTGCCCAGCAGCGCGTTGCCGCCGTAGCCCGAACCGTACGACCAGATCTCGCGGGTCTCCGGGAAGTGCACGATGTACTTGGTGTCGTTGCACGGCCAGGCCACGTCCTCGCGCGCATTGCCTTCGGCATCGACCAGCGGGTACCCGACGGAGTGCAACGCCGGGACGAAATCGCCGTCCTCACCGATCAGATCCAGTGCGGCCTGACCCATCCGGGTCATGATCCGCATGTTCACCACGACGTACGGAGAGTCGGTGAACTCCACGCCCAGCTCCGCGATGCGCGAACCGAGCGGGCCCATCGAGAACGGGATCACGTACATGGTGCGACCGCGCATGCAGCCGTCGAACAAGCCCTTGAGGGTGCCGCGCATCTCGGTGGGGTCCATCCAGTTGTTGGTCGGGCCGGCGTCCTCTTCGCGCTGGGAGCAGATGAAGGTGCGGTCCTCGACGCGCGCGACATCGGAGGGGTCCGAGCGGGCCAGGAAGGAGTTGGGCCGCAACTCGGGGTTCAGCCGGGTGAAGGTCCCGCTGTCCACGAGTGCCTGGGTCAACCGCTCCCACTCGGCATCGGAGCCGTCGCACCACTCCACTCGATCTGGCTTGGTCAGGTTTGCGACCTCTTCAACCCACTCAAGAAGCTTCTTGTTCTTGGTCGGGGGGTTTTCGAGTCCTGCAATCGTCATCTGTGCACTCCGTCTCCGCGCGATCGAGGGTGAACGGCGCGGATTTCGGCGCCGATGCGGCTGCGCGATGCCTAGTACTACCATGCCATGCCGCTGCTCTTCAGGCACTGTCGGGGTCCGGCGTTGCCACGGTGATCTGACGTGCTTCGGGCGCCGTTCCGATCGCTGCGGCAATCGACTGGTATCAGCCTGACGTTTGGCGTCAAATCCGGTGAATCGGTAAGGTCTGGCCCACTGCCTGCCGAAGGAAAATGCGTGATGAAGACACTGATTGCCGCCGCCGTGTGCTGCGTGGCCATCGCCCCTGTCCTCGGCACGCTGCCGAGCACCGCTGAGCCAAAACGGGGACCTGTGCCGGCCGGTTCCGGTAGTGGGCTCGGTGAGTACGCCAAACCGGCGGGGACCGTGGAGGGCTTCGCGGCGTATGTTCCGCAGTCCAGCTGTGACCCCAAGTGGCGCAAAGGAATCAGGAAGTTTCGTGACCTCGTTATGCAGAGGTACCCACAGACCCAGGACTGGGGATCGATCCGCAACTGCACCGATGACGGCATCAGTGAGCACCTCGATGGTCGCGCCTGGGACTGGCACGCCGACGTCAAAGATCCCAAGCAGTTCGCCGCGGCCACCGACCTGATCAACTGGCTCATGGCCAAGGGGCCTGATGGGAAGTCCGCGTATTGGGCGCGGCGGCTGGGCATCATGTACATCGGCTACAACAAGCGCATCTGGGGCTCTTACCGCGCCTCGGAAGGATGGCGCAAGCTGTCGAACTCCAACCCTCACACCGACCATGTGCACTTCTCCTTCTCCTGGGCAGGAGCGTTCGGAAAGACCAGTTTCTGGGACGGCACACCCGCCGCGGAGGACTACGGACCCTGCCGGCCGTTCCAGGGCGAGCCGGCGGCTCTGCACGTGCGGAAGTCCCCGAACCCGCGTCCTTGTGCGTCGCCGGGCCGGTTGAGCCGCACCTCCTCGAAGCCTGGGAAAGCTGCTGTGGCGCGGCAGCCAATCACCTCAAGTACTCGCCGTCCAGCGGGCGCTCGGGGTGCCGGGTGCCAACGGCTTCTTCGGTCCCGCCACCATGCGAGCGGTCGCGCAGTACCAACGGCGCAACTCCTTGACCGCCAGCGGCGCGGTGGACACGCGCACCCGCAGTGCACTGGTCTCGGACGGGATCCTCAAGCGCTGAGGCACCAGTGGCCCGCAGCGATGGGCCCGCCGCCGGTCCGGCCCCCGGTTCGGCGACCGAGGGCTATCGCGGGGCCCCAGTACCCGCAGCACGTCCGCCGGTACTCGTCGTCGCCCGAGCGCATCTGACGGACCACCGGCAGGCCGCACGCGCAGGTCCCGCGCAGCCAGCGGGAGACACCGACCTCGCGCAGATCGCCACACATGGGGCACAGCAACCGCACCGTCTCCACGGCAGCGCCGGTGCTGGGCACCACGTCGCGCCACCGACAGGAGCCGGCCAGCAACTGCCCGACCAAGCGGTTCACGGCGATGGTCCGCCCGGTCACGATCACCCGCGGGTCGGCCAGCCAGTCCGTGACCGTGAACAGCGGCAGGTGCTCTGCGGCCTGGTACCCGGGCGGGACCTTGGCGACCAGCCACACCGCCCGTACGCCGGCGGCCGCATACGTCGCCTGCCGACGCTCGTACTCCCGCAGAACCTGCCGGGACTTCTGCACTTCGAAGGCCACGCGCGCCCCGTCCCGCTCGGCCATCACGTCGGCGATGAACCCCTCACCGGGAACCTCTGTTGCCGCCGACCAACCCGCTTGCGCCACGGCTCGGGCAACCAGCGCCTTGAGGTGCAGATGCTCCTGCGATTCCGGGGCATGCGAGCCACAGTCGCGTTCATGCACGAAGTGTCTGGTTCCGAGCCGGGAAACCCGTGGGAAGGCCGGGTGCCCGCAGGGCTGCAGGAGGATCGACCGGCCGCGCAGTCGCGACCAGGCGCCTTCATCCATCAAGGGGCCGCAGACGAGTTGGTCATCGACGGTGGCACTCAGCGGCATGTCCCAGTCGTACCGGGATTCCAGACGTCGATGGAAGCCCGATCCGAGGATCTGTGGATGAAGCTATTTGTAGTACGGAGGCGCCCAGCCGAGGTAGGGGCCCCAGTCGTTCATTTCGCGCCACTTGATCATCTCCACGGAACCATCGGGCATGTTGGTCACCGCCTTGTCGTCGCCCACATACGTGGCGATGTGGCCGGCATTGTGACCGGGGTCCCAGAACATCTGCGCTCCCAGGGGAGGATTGCGGTCCTTCGGATGTGCAAGACCGGCCTTCTTGGCGCGGTACCACTGGTCGAAGGCGGTGCCGAGCCGCGGACCCTTGGGCATGTATGCGTCGTCGGCCAGCTTCAGGCACTGGGACCAGTACCCGGTCGCGTGGGCTTTCGCGAGGTCCCGCAGGTATTCGACCGCCTTCTTGGGCGCGCGGGTCGTCCCGATCGGACGCATGACCTCGTCGCGGGACACCTTGTGGACGCGCGCCTCGGACCAGCCGGCACCCACTTCGGTTCCGACGCCCAGGTCAGCAGACGCCATCGCGGGACGTGCGACGAGGACCAGTCCGATCATGATTCCCCCGCAGAGAATGCGGTTCATGATCCAAGTGACCCATATTTCGCGTCCGGAGGTTCCTGAATTCCGGTGAGGTTCGTCACAATCCGTCAGCGGGCGATTACCGCCGAGCCGCAGGTCGGGTCTGGGACAGACCACCCTTGGGTGCCTGGCGCGACGCTGGGGGTTCCGGGCAGATCACCCCCGATCGCAGGGCGGCGGCGCGACCCAACGAGCCTGGTGAATCACGACTGCTGGGCTTGCGATGAAACCAGGTCGCGAACAAGAATCAGGGCTGCGACCAGCCCCGCGGCTGCCACGAAACCGAACCCTCCGATGAGCCCGAAGGCCGCCGCCAGCGCACCGACCGCGACGCTGGCCATAGCGCCACCTGCCTGCAGTGCCAGGCTCTCCACCGACATCATCGTGGCGCGCACCGAGGAGTCGACGCGGCTGTGGAGCAGACCTGCCATGACGGGACCCTGCAGGCCGACCATGAGGTAGACCAGCAGGAACCCGGCGCCCGCGACGGACAGACTGGGCGCGGACACCAGCAGCACCGCCAGGGCCGCGATCACGAACGCGACCGCCGCGACCTTGGCTCGCCGGCCCGGTAGCCGCGTGCTCAATCCGGCCCCGAGCGCCGCCACCCCGAACGCGGCAGCGGTCAGCAGCCCGTAGACCCCGAAGCCCGCGTCGGGTCCCCGACCAGGTCCGCGAAGGCGTTCGGGGCGAGCAACCTCGATCCCGCTGAGCACGATCCCCAGGCATCCGGCCACCAGCATCACCCGGCGGACCTGTGAGCGTCCTGCTGCCTGCCTGACGGCAGCCGCGACAGTGCTCCGCAACCTGGCCTTCACGCGCTGCCGCTCATCGGTCACCAGCAGCCAGGCGGCGATGGCGAACGCGATGGTCATCACCGCGGCAATCGCGAAAGGGATGGACAGCGCGAGGAATCCGCCGCCGGTCTGCGGCAGCTCGGAACCAAGGCGCGGCAGCAGGCCTCCGATCACGGAGCCGACTCCGAGTCCTAGCGATTCCGCCACCTGCCCACGGGCGAGACCTGACTCGATCATCGCGTGATCGGCGCCGCGCATACTGTCGACGAACCACGACTCGACCGGCCCCGACGACAGCGCGCGCGCCGCTCCCAGGACGCCGACGCCCACCAGGATCACCGCAGTGCTCCCGGACAGGGCCAGCAGCCCGAGGCCGAGTCCGAGCATCAGCGCCGACGCCACGATCACCTTTCGACGCCCCCAGGAGTCGGCCAGTCCGCCGGTGGGCAGCTCCAGCAGAAGTGTCACCACGCCGTAGACCGCCATGATCTGGCCCACCGTGTTGATGGGCAATCCACGCGCTCCCAGCAGCAGAACCAACACCGGGATCACCAGACCGACCGGGAACCACCTCATGGCGCTGAGCAGCGCAAGGCGGTTGGCAGGCTGCTTCAACACGTGGCAACGCTATCCGCGGTCGACTCAAGACGGCCATAGGCCAAGCCGATATCGGTAGCATGCGGGTCGTGCGCTCGGTGCTGTCGGTTGCTGCGGCTGCGGCACTGTGCATCACCTTGCCCGCGGCCGGGCCGTCGGTGGCGCAGAAGCGGCCAGCTGACGAAACCCGCACCGAGATCACCGTCGCCACGTACAACGTGTGCAAAGTCAACTGCAGCAGTCGCCACCCGTGGAAACGCCGGCGCATGGCGGTCAAACGCACTGTTCAGGCCGCCCGGCCCGCGGTTCTCGCCGTGCAGGAAGCCCCGACCCTACGATGGCGTTCGACGACGCAGTGGGCAGATCTGACGAAAGTGCTGGGACGCGCCGGGTACCGCCAGACCAGCAACCAGGACGGGTGCACGCAAGGTTGCACGCGCGGCGCTCACCTCTACTTCGACCCGCAGCGGATCCGGGTGTTCGAGGTCCGCAAGCCGTCCGGACTCCCGGTACCGCCTGCGCAGTGCCGCAAGTACCTCGACGACCCGGATCTCCCCCGCAAGAAGAAGGGCGCGTACTTCCACGATTGGTACGAGCACGACTGCCAGGCACACCTGGGGTACACGCCCTACATCGACATGTCGACGGGGATGCAGTCCCAGCGGGAACTCAGTGGGCAACCGTGGGGCGGGGTGCAGGACCGCAACGTCTCGTGGGCCTACCTGCAGGATCTCGCAAGCGGCGGTGTGTTCATGGCCCTGTCGATGCATCTGCCCAATGAGAAGACGACCCAGGGCGAGCAGCTACGGCGGCAGGTGTCCGCGCGCGTGGCGTCCTGGATCGACGCCCAGAACGTCGAGCTGGGCCTCGGAGCCATTCCTATCGTCGCGATGGGCGATCTCAACTCGTTCCAGAAGCGTCAGCCGCAGGGCGCCCAGACGGTCTTCTACGATTTCGGTTTCGTCGACGCCTTCCAAGCGCCATTGCGCATCAACGCCAGGTTCCCGACCGTCAACTTCACCCCTTCGACCCGCCAGTGGCAGGGGTTCCCGCCCAAGCCCTTCAAGTACGCGAGACTGGCCAGCCGGATCGACTACGTCCTGGGCAAGAACGGGGTCCGTCCCCTGACGCATGAGGTCTTCCTGAAACTGCGCAACGGACGCTTCGACAAACGTTTCCGCGGGTCGGATCACAATCTGGTGCGCGCCACACTCTCGGTGCCGGTGGTGCTGCGCTGACCCGTCTGGACCGGGCTTCGCGACCGGGACCAGTGAAATGGCCCGTTGGTTGCCGGATGGCCCGCAAACTACGGGGTTACTTGGCAACCAACGGGCCATCACGAGGGTGTTGGTGGGGTCAAGCGCAGGCAACCGCAAGACAACAGGCGAGGAGCCCGGCTCTCCCCTCGTGAGCCGGGATCCTCTGGTTCGCCAGGCGTCCCCCTCAGAAACGACTGGCGGGTTCGGATGGTCTAAAGGTTCAAGAACCGTTGCGGGTTCACCTGGTCGCCGTCGACGAGCACCTCGAAGTGCAGGTGCGGACCACTGCTGTTCCCGGTGCTGCCCAGTGCGCCGATGCGCTGCCCGCGCTGCACACGCTCACCCTTCTTGACGCTGATGGCCGAGAGGTGGGCGTAGCGGGTCCGGGTGCCGTTACCGTGGGCGATCTCGATCATGTTGCCGTACGCGCCGGCACTGCTGGCTTCTACGACCTTGCCGCTGTCGGCGGCCTGGATCGCTTGACCGACAGGGCCCGTGAAGTCGAGGCCGGTGTGGTGACCGGAACTCCACATGGCTCCGGACTGCCCGAACCGCGCCGAGAGCTTGTACTTGCCGGTTGGCACCGTCATACCCTCGGCCTTCGCGGCAGCGGTGTAGTTGACGTCGGCGCCGATCACGTCGATCGCGCGGGAATCCACTGGCCGAGAGGGGCTCGTCGCCATCGTGGGCGTTGCCACCGCACCGACGGCCAACAGCGCGAGGGCGGGGGTGACGAGCGTGCGGTTCACGGGGTTTCCTTTCGGTGTAAGGACGACATTCCTGTGATCCCCAGAGGCCACATTGATCAACAGGTGCATTTTTCCCGAAACGGACATTTGCCATGTGGGCTCGGCGACATCGATGTGACGTGGGCCACAGGCGTGAGGGCTCCGGCACCTTGGTAAGGCACGCGTCGACTTCGACGCGCCCGAGGAGGACCCATCACGACCATGATGGACAATCTGATGGTGCGCCGGAAACACCGATCGATCGACCAGGTTGCGGCGTCCAACGTGCCGAGCTTGGCCCCATGACGTGGATCAGCGGGTACGCCGAACCGATCGGGTCCGCCTTCTTCTACTTCCTGGCAGCCGCCCTGGTTCTCGCGATCCCCTATCTCGCATGGCAGTACCGGCGGTGGGGCGCATTGGACCCGGCGCGGGTCTGGGCGCAGGCGTCCTGGCTGCTGTACCTGACCTGCGCGTGGGCGTTGGTCCTGATGCCGTTTCCCGAGGACTCCTGCGCCCGGGACGTCAGCCCACAGCTCGAGCCGTTCAACTGGCTGGCGCTGGCACGGGCACAAAGTGGCGACGGATACGCACTTCTGGCCAATCCCAACGTCGTGATGTTCATCTTCAACATCGCCCTGCTGTTCCCGTTCGGGGTGTATCTGCGCAGGTGGTTCGGGCGTGGCGTTATCACCACCGTCCTGCTGGGCTTCGCCCTGTCGCTGACCTTCGAAGTCACCCAGTTGACCGCGAACTTCGGGATCTACCCGTGCACCTACCGCCAGTTCAACGTCGACGATCTGATGGCCAACACGACCGGCGCCCTGCTGGGCTGGCTGCTCGCCCCACTGATCGTCTTCATCCCGCGCCGAGGCGCCCCCACCGAACCGGACCGGGGGGTCACGGTACCCCGCCGGGCCTTGAGCCTGCTGATCGACTACATCGGGGCCTTGCTCGTGGCGCTTGCCTGGAGCACTGTGTCCGAGACGTACTCACTGCCGCTGCCGGGCGCGCCGCTGGCATGGACGCTGTTCGCCATGACCTGGGCGGTCCCGCTGATCACCGGCGGACGAACCCCCGGCCAGTTCGCCGTCGGTATCCGCATGGAGTCGAAGACGGGCTACCGCCGCAACCCCCTGCGACTTCTCGTGCGGTGGGCGCTGGTGTGGGGTCCGTACCCGGCCGTGCTGGCCTTCATGCGGGCCGCCGGGACGAACCCGACGACCGCGGCGCTGGTGGCCGTCGTGCTGTTGGGCTTGTGGCTGTTGTTGCTGCTCACAACCCGACTACATGAAACGCTCAGCCGCACCCGGACTGTCGTGGATCAGCGTGCTTCGCGGAAGGCTGCGACCAGTGTCGGCAGCGTTGGGAAGATATAGTCCCGGCCCACCACATCGATGAACCCGGTGGGCTCGAGAGCTTCCACCAACTCGCTCTTGGCGCGGACCAGCACGAAGCGGATATCCGCGGCTTCCAGCTCGGCGACCAGCGCCTCCAGCGCCTCCAGCCCCGTCGAGTCGATGTCGACGATTGCCTCTGCCTGCAGCGCGAACCACCGCAGCTGCACAATCCGCTCGGAGATCATCTGGCGGGCCTGCGTCAGGAAGTACTGGGCGTTGGCGAAGAACAGCGGTGAATCGAATCGGAAGATGAGCAAGCCCGGCTCCTCCTCGACGTTGTCGAAGTCCCCGATGTCGTGCATTCCGGCCAGCTCCGGCACGAATCCCAGTGCCGCGCTGTGCGGCCTGGCGACATCGACCAGCAGGACCAGGACTGACAGGGCGACCGCAATCAGCACTCCGTACAGAACTCCGAAGACCAGCACCCCGGTGGTGGTGACGATCGCCAGCCAGAACTCGGAACGGCGAAAGCGCCACAGCCTTCGGAAGCCCGCGACGTCGATCAGCAGGATCGCGGCGTAGACGACCAGTGCCCCCAGCGCCGCCTGCGGGATCACTTCAAGCAGGGGTCCGGCCACCACCAGCACGATCGCCAGGAATATCGCCGCGGAGATGGAGTAGCCCTGCGAGGTGGCACCGGAGGCGCGCGCCACCGCAGATCGGCTGCCGCTGGTGGACACCGGCATACCCCGGAAGAACCCGGCTGCGATGTTCAGCACCGACAGGGCCCGCAGTTCAGTGGCCGGCAGCAGAGGCGGATCGGAGGCTCGGTGAAACGATCGTCCCGTCAGGGTCGCATCGGTGTAGGCGACCAGCAGGACGCCTACTGCACCGACGACCAGCTCGGGGATGAGGTCGGCCGGGATCATCGGGATCGCCGGGGACGGCAGGCCGGCCGGGATTTCCCCGAGCAGCAGGACTGGTTGGTCGATCGCATTGAGCACAGCGGCGACGACGACGCCCAGGGACAAGGCCATCAAGGGACCGAACGCCTTGTAGCGGGTCCGGCTGATGCCAACCAGAGCGACGAAGACGGTGACAGCGACTACCAGGGCGGGCCATTGGGGGCTGGAGGCGAACAGGAGCCAGACGTGCTGGAAAACGGTGTCGGAGTCGGGCGTGAACGCACCGAGCACACGGTCGATCTGGCTGTCGATCATGAGAACCGCGATGCCGGCCATGTAGCCGACGAGGATTGGCCGGGACAGCAGGTCCGCGACGAACGACAGTCGCAGCAGACTGGCCAGCAAACCGACGACGCCGACCGCAACAGCCAGGGCAGCGGCCGCGGTGGCGGAGGTCGTCCCGCCCGCGGCGACCATCGGCACGATGACCGCTGCGGTCATGACCGCCACGCTTGATTCCGGGCCGAAACTCAACCACCGGGAAGTCCCCAGCAACGCATACAAGGGCAACGCGATGAGGGCTCCCCACAGGCCGACCACCGGCGACAGTTTCGCGATGATCGCGTAGGCCATGACCTGCGGAACCAAGTACGCCGTAACGGTGATACCGGCGATCAGGTTGTGCCGTTCGAATGGCCGCAACCGGTCACCCAGTCCGGGCAACCACCTGCGCAAGGCCGGGCTGGTCACCGTTCAATCTTGCCCGAACCGTGACCGTCATCGCGGTCGAGCGGTACCAGCGCTATCCGTAGTACGGGGACGCCCAGCCCAGGTACGGGCCCCATTCGTTGAGGCTGCGCCAGTCGACCAGTTCGACAGCGCCACCGGGCATGTTGGTGACCACCTTGCCGTTACCGACGTAGGTGGCGATGTGGCCGGCGGAGTTCGAGGTCCGCCAGAACATCTGCGCACCGACCGGGATGTCCTTGCTGTCCGGGTGACCCAGGCCTGCCTCCCGCGCGCGGGCCCATTGGGCAAGCGCCGTCGAGGTCCGCGGGCCCTTCGCACCGTAAGCGTCGTCGGCCAGTCGTAGGCACTGGTCGTGGTATCCGCCCATGCCCTGCTCGGCCCACCGTTTGAGCCGGGCTGCGGCTTCATTGGCGGTGAATGTCGTGCCGAAGGTGCGCAACCCACCGCTGCGGGCTGCCCGCTTGCGTTCGCGGACCTCTGCTCGCTTTGCCCATTGCGCCGCGTCGGGAAGGTCCGCCTGGTCCAGGGTCCGGACCAAGGGCTCCGGGGTGTCCACCGCGGATGTCTGCATCGTGTGCGAGGGCGCCGCGGCCGACACGGTCGTCGCGAGTACCGGCACGGCTACTGCCCCCGCGATCAGATACAACGAGCGTTTCACGATTACCTGCTTCGCTGGTTGGCTGCGTGGATTCGTGCGCATGGGCGCAAAGACGGCGGGCTGATCAGCCGTAGTACGGCTCGGCCCATCCGAGGTACCTGCCCCAGGAGTTCATCTTCTTCCAGTTGATCTTCTTGACCCTGCCGCCGGGCATGTTGGTCACGGCCTTGCCGTTGCCGACGTAAGTGGCGATGTGGCCCGCGGGGTTCGAGGTCCGCCAGAACATCTGCGCGCCGTACGGCGGCCGGCGGTTGCCGGGATGCGCGTAGCCCCGCTTCTTGGCCCGCTGCCACTGGCGGAGCGCGGTGCTCGTGCGGTTGCCCTTGGGCTGGTAGGCGTTGTCGGCCAGGCGCAGGCACTGGTTGTGGTAGCCATGCGTACCGCGTTTGGCCCATTTCTCGAGCCGCCGGACCGCGGTGTTCGGGCTGAATCGGGTGTTCTTGGTGCGCATGGCAACGCCAGCGGCTCGCGATGAGCGCTTGCTGGCCGCCTTGCGCTTGAAGTCCTTGTTGGTGTCCTTGGACACGACAACTACGGACGCGGGTGCCATCGCGGTGGCGGGGGTCGCAGCGATGCCGGTCATCATGATCGGTGCGGCGATGCCCGCGGCGAGGATGGTCTTGGTCTTCACGGTGTCGGTTCTCCTGCTATTGCCTGGAACTGCGAACACCTCAGTCATGCCCGGGCCTATACGCACTTACGCGTGACGCTGCTCACCGGGTTGGAGTGACGGGCGCCACATGTGGCGCAGTGCTGACCCCGCTACGACCCGAAATGGCCCGCTATCTGCCTCTGAGCCCACCGGAAGCCACAACGCGGATGGCGGGCCAGAACGCGCCTTAGCGCTTGGCGTACGCCTTCTTCTGACTGCGCACCAGGTCGATGAGGTCACCCAGGGGCAGGTTTATGTCCATGAGGTGAAGACCCCAACCGGGGTTCGGGGAACCGATGAGTTTCTTGGACTTCTTGCCCACCGGCTTGACCATCAGTACATTCGCGCCGTTCTTCGTCATGCACTTGGCGCGGTACCGGTCCTTCGGCGTCAACCACGCGGTCTTGGCCTTCGGCGGGGTACCGCCGTACAGGATCCCCGCAGCGGCGCCCAGCAGACCGGGGATCGGCTTGCCCCGTACCAGAGTGTCGATCTTGGCCCATCCGCCCTTCAGCGCGGCCGGGTTGGTGCAGGCGGCTTCGTACTGGACATCCGGCTGCGGTGCCACCCGCACCCGGCCGAAGAGGCTGTCCGTGGGGGGCTTCTCCCCGAAGGACACATAGGAGATCACACAACCAACTTGGTTCTTCCCGGTACAGATCGGAGTGTTCGAGAAGTCACCGCCTTTGCGCTTGCCGGTGGGAACGGCGACACTGCTGCCGATCAACAACGCGGAAACCATCTTCTCGCGCACCTGCGGATCGGGATCGATCTGTTCGCGGATCAGCCGTTTGAGCACTCCGGACCCCTGCGAATGCCCGATCAGGACGAAACCGCGCCGCGGGTTCTCAGCGCGGAACTCGTTCCATGCGTTGAGCACGTCGGTGTAGCCGGCCTCCCGCTCTTCGGGAGTGACCGTCGCGGAACCGCCACTGAGGATCGCACGGAGTGTCACCTGCCGGTACATGGGGGCGTAGACGTTGCAGACCTGGCTGAAACGGGCCGCCTGGTAGTTGGCGATGGACGTCTGCGCCGGCTCGATGTCCAGGTTCGCGATCGGCGTGGTCTGCTCACTCACGGTGGGATACACGTAGAAGCAGTCGATCTTGGGCTTACGCGGCAGCTTCGGGGTGACGACCTTCTTCGGCTCCCCGAACGTCTTGACGGTGGTCTTCAGCGACCCCCGGCAGGCGTTGGGGTCCGCACCCGGCCGGCACAACCACACGGTGTCTGATGGGCGACGGCGGGAGCGGCCAGGACCGTGGTTGCCACGGCGATCGGCAGGAAAAGGCGCAACGGACTGAGCATGTCCGAAGGGTATCCCGAGGCGGCGGACCGCGCGCCGGGAAACCGATCTTCAGCTCTCCCAGGCCGGATCGTAGACAACGGTGCAGGCCTTCCCCTGCCGCTTGGCCCGGTACAGGGCGGCGTCGGCCTGGCGCAGCGCCACATCGGCGTTCTCCCCGGGGCACACCAGGGCCACACCGATGCTCAGCGTCATGACGATGCTGTGGCCCTCGATCTGCATCGGTGCCGCCACCACCTCGTGCAGCGACGCTGCGATGCGCTCTGCATTGGCAACGGTGTGAATCGCGGGCAGGACCAGAACGAACTCGTCGCCGCCGAAGCGGGCCAGGACGTCTGCGGAGCGGACTCTGGAGCGGATGCGGTCGGCCACGGTGACGATCACCGTGTCGCCCACAGCATGCCCGTAGGTGTCGTTGATCGGCTTGAGGCCATCGAGGTCGATGAACAGGACCCCGACATTGATGCCGGTGCGTGGCCTCTTCGACAAGATGCCCGAGATCCGGGTGACCAGTTCGTGCCGGTTGAACAACTCCGTCATGGAGTCGTGGGTGGCCAGGAAGCGCAGTTGATCGCGGGCGGCTCGCGCTTCGGTGACATCGACGAACTGGGAAACGTACCCGCTGGCTCTTCCGCGCTCGTCACGCAATAGACCGATGGACTGTTCCACGAGCACGCGCTCGCCGTCCGAACGGATCATCTGATGGTCACGCACCGGGGCCGAGTCGACGCCGGCCAGCACCTGCGCGCGCAGTCGCCGGTCGAGGTCGTCGTCCACCGGATCCATGACATCGCACAGGCCGTGCTCCAGCAGCCACTGCTCGCTGCGCCCCAGCAGGCGGCACAGAGCCGGGTTGACTTGGACGAATTCGCGGCGCAAGTCGACGACAGCCATTCCGGTCGGCGCCGACTCCATCGCGGCCCGGAAGCGCTGTTCACTGCCGCGCAGCGCTTCTCGCGCAGCATGCTCGACCTGGATGTCGCGAAGGCGGCCCACCCGGCCGACCACCGCGCCGGATTCGTCGAGCAACGGCCGAGAACTGATATCCATCCAGATGTAGGACCCGTCGGCGGTACGACACCTGCCCTCGAAGTCAAGGCGGTCCCGGTTGTCCGGATCCAACTGCAGCGATTCCGGCAGGTCCTCGCTCATCAGGTAGTCGAGCATCGGTTCGCCGATGACCCGTTCGCGCGCCCATCCGAGCACTTCTTCCACGGACGGGGAGATCCATTCCACGCGGCCGTAAGCGGTGGCGCGGAACACCACGTCGGAGGAGTTCTCAGCCATCAACCGGTAGTGTTCCTCGCTGCTGGCAAGCGACTCACGGGCAAGAACCGAGTCACTGATGTCGGTGATCTGCGAGACGAAGTGCCGCAGGTGACCCTCCTCATCGCGCACCCCGGAAACCGTGAGATCGGCCCAGACGATCTCCCCGGAGGGCTTCAGATATCGCTTGGTGAGCCGGTAGGTCTCCCTGGTCCCGTCGATGACCTCCTGCACCAACTGCAGGTCGATGTCCAGGTCTTCGGGGTGGGTCAGTTCCTGCCACGTGCTGGCCATGAGGGTCGGCTCGTCGCGGCCGAGCAGCGTGGACATCGCCGGGTTGACGCGCTCGAAGTCCCCACTGGCTGACACGATCGCCATCCCGATCGCGGCGTCCATCATGGCCCGCCGGAAACGCTCCTCGGACTCCTCCAGTGCGATCTGGGCATTCTTCTGCGCCTGGATGTCGCGCACGGCGTCCACACCACCGATCACGACTCCCTGGTCGTTCACCAGCGCGCGGCCCAGGGAACTCATCCAGCGCCATCCGCCGTCGGAGGTGGCCATCCGCAGTTCGGTCTGGCCGATGAGGCGGCCCTCGTGGAGGATCTCGCGCATGGCCTGCCGCAGTCGGGGCAGATCCTCGGGGTGGACGAACTCGTCCATCGCTTTGCCCACGAAGTGCTCAGGCGGCCACCCGAGCACACGCAACACAGACGGGCTCGCCCACTGGATCCGACCGTCTTGTCCGCTGCGGAACACCATCTCCGACGCATTCTCCGCGAGTAGTCGGTAGTGCTCGCGCGACTGGGCTATCTCGCGTGCTGCGTCGACCCGTGAGGTGACATCGCGCCATGTGAAGCTCACAACCTCCCCCACCCGGACTGCCCGCACATCGAGTCGTCGCAGGCCGATGCCGAGCAGTTCGATCTCGAACTCGTCCACTGATAGCGGCTGACCGGTCTCCAGCACCCGGCGACCCCACTTCACGATCAGATCCACCGCGCCGTGGGTCCACACGTCGCGCAGACGTTTGCCGAGCAGGTCTTTGCGCGGACGGGACAGGTAGCGGCAGGCCGCCACGTTCACACGGACGTATTCGAGATCCACGATGTTGCCGGCATCGTCTCGGATCCCCCGGTAGCTGGTGTGCGGATCGAGCAGCGAGTCCAGCATCTCGCTCATCTCCCGCTCGGCCCGGGCGGCATCGCGGTCGCGGGCGTAGCGCAACGTCACGTCCCACCACGCCAGCCCGATGCCGTCGCCGACCCGCACAGCACTCATGTCGAAGTAGAGCGTCTGCCCGCTGTTGTTGAAACGTGCCGGAAACTCCCAGTCCTCGAGAGTCAGCGGCTCTCCGGTTTCAACCACGTTCACGAGCATGTCGAACAGACCCACATCCCGGGCGCCGGGTTTGATGTCCAGCAGTCCGGAGCCGATCAGCATCTCGTAGGGCAGTTCCAAGTCCTCGCATGCCGAGCGGTTGGCCTCGGTGTAGATCAGGTCGGTCACTGCGCCGGTTTCGTCGCGCCGCGCCTGGAGCAGGGCGTAGGGGTCCAGGTACACTTCCGCGTTGACCTCGCTGGGCGAGATCCGGCCATCGGAGGCGCCGTCGTACGCCACCGGATCCCCGGTCTCCCACTGCTTCATGATCATCCCTTCCGAAGGTCACGGTAAGTGCCGCACCCCGGTGGTCGCCATGTGTGCACGCTACGACGTCTGCGCCGTGGCCATTGCTCGGATTCGGTCACTATCCGTGACCACTCCCCCTGACTTGAGCAAGTGTTCAAGTATGCGCTATTCTGGAGTCGTTCCCCACAAAGGAACCGCCGACCGGGGTGGCGCCCCACCCGGAACCGCCCCTCTCGACGACCTCTCTCACACGGGGTTGTCACACAATGCGAACATCTCGCAATTTCATCGATACCCAGGACCTCGGCCCGGACGTGATCCGCGCCCAGATGGACCTGATCCGGCTGCTCAAGCAGGCCGACAAGCAGAACGCCTGCCCCCGCCTGCTGGAAGGCGCTTCACTGGGCATGATCTTCGAGGAGGCATCCACCCGGACCCGGGTCTCCTTCGAGGTGGCCATGACCAAGCTCGGCGGGCATGCTCTGTACCTCAAGCCCGGAGAGATCCATCTGGGCCAGAAGGAGAACATCGCCGACACCGCCCGGGTGCTGTCGCGGATGGTGGACGCGGTGGAGATCCGCGCCTTCAAACATGACCCCGTCACCGACTTCGCGCAGTACGCCGAGGTCCCGGTCATCAACGGCCTGACCGACTACAACCACCCGACCCAGGCGGTCTGCGACGTGTTCACCATGACCGAGCACACGGACAAGCCGTTCAGTGAGTTGACGGTCGTCTTCGTCGGGGATGCCACCAACGTCTGCACGTCGACCGCGCAGATCGTGACCATGCTCGGTGGCACGTTCATCCACGCCCGCCCGGAGCAGTACGGGATCAAGGCGCAGTGGCCGACCGTCCTGGACGAGATCGCCAAGAACGAGGAACTTTACGGCGGCCGCTACATCGAGACCGAGGACGTCGAGGACGCGGTCGTCAATGCGGACTACATCTACACCGACCTGTGGTGGTGGTTCGGCCAGGAGGCTGAGATCCCCGACCGGGTCAAGGCCTTCAAACCGCGCTACCAGGTGAACGCGCAACTCATGGCCCGTGCGCCAGAGCACGCCAAGTTCATGCACTGCCTGCCCGCGTCGCGCGGCGTCGAGGCGACCGATGAGGTCATGGACAGCGCACAATCGATCATCTACGACCAGAGCGAGAACCGCCTGCACACCGAGAAGGGCCTGCTCGCCTGGTACATAACCCCCAACCTCGAGCACCCCACCCCGGCGCTGCGCGCCTACCACGAGGGTCGCATCGAGTCCTTCCTGCACGACGCTGTGACGCGTTGAGGAGATGACAGAAATGAGTGAGACAACAACCAAGGCAGCCGCTCCCCGCGCGCTGCGCATGTTCGACATGATCCTGTTCAGCGTCTGCGCGATCCTGTTGTTGAGCCAGGTCACGCTGACCGCCCAGATCGGCCCGTCGGCCGTGGTCTGGACGCTGCTGATCATCGCGATGTTCTTCCTGCCCTACGGGCTGATGACCGCCGAA
This sequence comes from Micrococcales bacterium, assembly GCA_016719135.1. Lineage (GTDB taxonomy): Bacteria > Actinomycetota > Actinomycetes > S36-B12 > UBA10799 > JADKAV01. The sequence goes on from JADKAV010000001.1 coordinate 36,657, forward strand.
CTCGGGTCGACGTACCCGGACACCGGCGGCATCTACGCCTGGATCGTGCGGGCGTTCGGCAACCGCTGGGGTACGCGGGTGTCCTGGTGGTACTGGGTGAATGTGGCCCTGTGGGTGCCATCGGTCTACCTGATGTTCTCCGTGGTGCTCACCGACATCTTCTTCCCCGGCATGGGGTTCTGGGCGCAGGTCGGAATCGCGATGGTGCTGATCGCCGCGAACTGGCTGGTCAATGTGCTGACCCTGGACACCGGCAAGTGGGTGTCCAACCTCGGCGCCATGATCACCGTGGGCGTGATTGTCCTGATCGGTGTCGCGGGCATCGTGGCGTGGAACACCGACGGGTCAGCCACGGAGTTCGCGTGGAACACCGAGTCGATGATTCCGACGGCGGCCACGATGGCACTGGCACTGCCGATCATCATCTACAACTTCCTCGGATTCGAGCTGATGAGCAGCGCCAGCAACGAGATGCACAACCCCCGTCGCGACGTGCCCCGCACGATCGTGATCGCCGGCGTCCTGATCGGCTCCTTCTACCTGATCTCCACGATCGGCATGCAGATCGTCATGCCTGCAGACGAGATCTCGGAGACCAGCGGTCTGATGGACGTCCTGAAGTCCGTATTCGGGTCCGGCGTGCTCGTGACGCTGGTCGGCATCGGCATCCTGTACGCGTTCTTCGCCGCGTTGATCCCGTGGACCATCGGCGCTAACCGTGCGGCCGCGGAAGCCGCCGAGCAAGGCGACCTGCCGCCGGTGTTCAAGCGGATCAACGCCAAGCACCGCACGCCGGTGGGCGCGGCCGGCATGACCGCACTGGTCAGCGCCAGCATCACCCTGATCTACGGTGTGCTGTTCAGCCTGACCAACGGCGACATCGACGCACTGTTCTGGAGCCTGTTCGCGTTCAGCTCGATCGTGTTCCTGCTGCCGTACGTGGCGATGTCGCTGGCGTTCCTGCGCTTGCGCAAGATCGACGCGGACGCCACGCGGCCTTACCGGGTCCCCGGTGGCGCCGCCGGTGCGATCGTGTCCGCAGGCCTGGTTGTGGCGCTGCTGGCCGCCGCGGTGTTCTTCTTCGTGTGGAACCCCTGGGCCGAGTTCGACGCCACCACCACGTGGCTGATCCTGGCCGGTCTGGGTGCCACCTTCGCCGTGCAGGAGTTGTTCGTGGCGATGTCCCCGCGGTGGAAGAAGCACGTCCACCCGGAGGCCGGTGCACGCGTCAACTTGGACGGGACCGCACCGGACACCGCCGAGGGCATCGAACGCACATACGAGGGAAGTGACCGGTCATGAGCCGCATCGTCGACAGCACACCGAAGGCCGACGGCTTCCGGATGCCAGCCGAGTGGGAGCGCCAGTGCAACTGCTGGATGGTCTGGCCGGAGCGGCCCGACAACTGGCGCCTCGGCGGCAAGCCCGCACAGGAGGCCTTCTCCCAGGTCGCCGCGGCCATCTGCGAACACGAACCCCTGACCATGGTCGTCTCCGGGCAGCAGTACCTGAACGCCCGCGAACACCTGCCGGCCGACGTCCGGGAGGTCGAGATGACCACCGACGACTCGTGGATGCGCGACACCGGTCCGACGTTCGTCATCAACGACGCTGGCGAGTTGCGCGGAGTCGACTGGCGGTTCAACGCGTGGGGTGGGCTCGAGGGTGGTCTGTACTTCCCGTGGGACCACGACGATCTGGTCGCCCGGAAGGTGTTGGAGATGGAAGGCGTGCCGATGTACCACGCCGACTTCGTCCTCGAGGGCGGGTCCATCGATGTGGACGGGCAGGGCACGGTGTTGACCACCGAACAATGCCTGCTGAATCACAACCGCAACCCGGAGCTGTCCAAGGAGCAGATCGAGCACAACCTCTGCGAGTACCTGGGCGCCGACAAGGTGATCTGGCTGCCGCGCGGGGTCTACCTCGATGAGACCGACGGCCACGTGGACAACTTCGCCCGGTTCGCCGCGCCGGGAGTGGTCATGCTGACGTGGACCGACGACCGCACTGATCCGCAGTGGGAGATCAGCAACGAGGCGCTACAGATCCTGCAGAGGGAGACCGACGCCCGCGGCCGGAAACTGGAGGTCGTCAAGCTGCATCAGCCCGGCCCGATCTACATCACTGCCGAGGAGGCCGCAGGTGTCGACCACATACCGGCGTGCAGCCGCGGGTGGAAGGTGAGCGCCTGGCCGGTTCGTACGTGAACTCGTTCATCGGCAACGGGGTGGTCGTACTGCCGGTGTTCGACGACCCGCACGACGAGGACGCGATCCTGACGTACAAGCGGTTGTTCCCCGACCGCGAGATCGTCACCGTGCCCGGACGCGAGATCCTGCTCGGCGGCGGTAACGTGCACTGCATCACACAGCAGGAACCCTCGGGGGCGAACGGGTGAAAACCCAGGTGCACATGTCCGCAGGCGATCGGCGCGAGGCGCTGATCGCCGCGGCGGTGCGCGCCATCCGGGAGCGGGGGATGCTGGAGTCCAGCACCCGCACGGTTGCGGCCGAGGCCGGTGTCAGCACCGGATTGATGCACCACTACTTCGCCAGCTACGACGATCTGATGGCCGCGGCCTTCGAACGGGTCGCGACCGAGGATCTGCAGCGCGCCCGGGAGGTGGTGGCGGCGTTGCCGACCCCCAGTGAGCGCCTGGACGCGCTGGTCTCGGAGTTCCAGCCGGCGCACGACGCCTGGCAGTTCCAGTGGTGGATGGATGCGTGGAGTTCCTCGCCTCGGCATCCCGCGGTGCGCGAGACCGCCGCCCGGATCAACCGCGGCTGGCAGGCCCTGATCGAGGAGATCCTGGCTGATGGCGCAGCGACCGGTGAGTTCGTCTGCCCGGATCCGCGCGCTTCCTCCTGGCGGCTGTTGGCTCTGCTCGACGGCTTGACCATCCAGGTCGTGGCCCAGACCGACGGCCCGGGCCGGGCCGACGTCGAGAAGTGGTCGTATCACGCCGCCCGGGTGGAGACTGGGCGCGCCTGACCATCAAACCAGGGCCGCACAGGAACAGAAACAGCCTTCCAGTCGCCTTTTTGTGGCCCGTAGCGCCCGAATTGTCGCAAATCATATGATTACACTCGCCAGGATCTGGTGGTCTCGGCCCAGTTGTGATGGCCCTTGGGTCACGCCTTGGGCGTGATGACCACGGCAGAACCATAGGCCAGGATCTCCGAGAGCCCTGCGTCGCTGCCCCCAACGTCGGAGGAGTCGAAACGGACCCCGATGACCGCGTTCGCGCCCAGCGACTGGGCGTGCGCGATCAACCGGCCAAGCGCGTCCCGGCGGGCCTGGTCGACCACGTCGGTGTACTGCGGCACCTCACCGGCCTTGAGCGCTCTGAACCCGCCGGTGAAACCCTTGGTGAATCCGACCGAGCGCACAAGGACTCCCCAGGTGAGGCCCAGGTGTTTCTGGATCTCGTACCCAGGGATCTCAAAGGCGGTTGTGCAGGGGATTGCTTCGTTGATGGGCGCGTCTGCGGGATCAGCCATACGGCGAGGGTAGGACCCGGATCCGTCTCGTCGCGCACTTCAGAGGTCGATCACCCTGCTGACGGCTTCCAGGATCGGGCGCTGTCCGCTCACGATCTTCACCTGCGCCACCTCGATCGTGAACCACTGCGCATCATCGGTCTCAGGGAACTGCTGGATCTGTCCCGAACGGGGCGGCCATTCCATGTCGAAGAGATTGCTGCTCACAAAGGCCAACTCCTCATCGGTTTCGACGACGAACGCCCGGACCCGCTTTCCGCTGGGCATCCTGGTCTCGCCGGCGTCGAGCCACTCACCCCCGGGTGCGGGACGCCCGACCTCCTCCTGGAACTCCCTGGCCGCGACCGCCCGGGCGTCCTCGGTCGTCGGGTCGTACTCCCCCTTCGCGATCGACCACGCGCCGTGGTCCTTGTGCGCCCAATACGGACCCGCCATGTGTACGAGGAAGATCTCGAGCCCGTGCGCTGATCGACGGACCGGCACGAGACCTGCACTGAACGGCACTTCAGTCGACCGTCTCGGGCACGGGCACGCCGGCGTCGTGGGCCAGCTCGTCCTCGATGCTGGGCTTGGTCTTCAGCGGAACCTCCTTGAGGAAGAACGACAGGACGAAGGCAACCAGCATCACCGGCACTGCGATCAGGAACGTCTGGTCGATCGAGTTCGCGAACGACAACAGCACGCCGTCCCGGATCGGCCCGGGGAGATCCGAGATGCCACCGATGGAGGCGATCGCACTTTGACCAGCCCCGTTGAGTTGCGCCGCGACCTCAGCCGGCAGGTTCTTGCTGAGTTCCGTGGCCAACTGGGCTGTCCACACGGCGCCGAACACCGCCGTGCCGAAGGATCCACCGATGCTGCGGAAGAACGTGGTCGTGCTGGTGGCTGCCCCGAGTTGTTTGTGTTCGACGTTGTTCTGGACCGCGATCACCAGAACCTGCATGACACCGCCGAGTCCGGTGCCGAGGACGAAGGCGGAAAGCCATACGAACCAAATGTCGGTGTCGACCCCGCAGCGCGACAGCATGAACAGACCGACTGTCGCGGTCCCCGAGCCCAGGATCGGGAAGATCTTGTAACGGCCGGTGCGAGTGATCAACCGACCGCTGACGACCGACGTGATCAGCAGACCAAGCATCAGTGGCAACAACTGCAGCCCCGCGCTGGTCGGTGAGGCACCGCGCACGACCTGCATGAAGATCGACAGATAGACGATCGACCCGAACATCGCGAAACCGACGACGAAGCCCATCGCTGAGGCCACCCGCAGCACCGGCAGTCGGAACATCGACAACGGAACCACCGGCTCAGGGTGCCGCAACTCCTGCCAGATGAATGCCGCCACCGCCACGAGCCCACCGACAGCCAGACCGACGATCTGTGCCGATGCCCAGGGGTACCTCTGGCCTCCCCACACGGCCACGAGCAGCAGCATCACCGTCCCGGTGACCATGAAGACCGCGCCCAGCCAGTCGATGCGGTGCTTCTGCTTGTGAACGGGCAGGTGCAGGACCGCGCCGAGCACAAGGAACGCCGCCACCCCCAACGGGATGTTGACGTAGAAGACCCAGCGCCAGCTGAGGTGCTCTGTGAACAAGCCCCCGAGCAATGGTCCAATGACGCTCGCGACCCCGAACACCGCTCCGAACAGACCCATGTACTTGCCACGTTCACGCGGGGACACGATGTCGGCGATGACTGCCATGACCAGCACCATCAAGCCGCCGCCACCGATGCCCTGTAGTGCCCGGGTGCCGATCAACTGCGCCATGCTTTGCGACAGTCCAGCCAGCGCGGATGCGGCAACGAAGATCGCGACGGCCGACTGCAGCATGAGCTTGCGGCCGTAGAGATCGGAGAGTTTGCCCCAGATGGGAGTGCTCGCCGTGGCAGCCAGCAGGTATGCGGTCACCACCCAGGACAACTCGTTGAGCCCACCCAGGTCGCTGGTGATCGTGGGCAGGGCGGTGGACACGATGGTCTGGTCCAGGGCCGCCAGCAACATGGTCATCATCAGGGCGGTGAATATCAGCCCGAGGTTGCGTTGCTTGGTTACGACTGGGACTGCCTCGCTCATCAGGCGTTCTCCTCAGCGATCAGTTCATCCAGGTCGTGTGCAAGCCGGGCCAGCAGCGTCACTAGTTGCTTTCGGTCGCGGCGCGACCAACTCGCAAGTGCGGGTTCCACAGCTCGCGCGCGGTTGGCGAGCATCTCGCGCATCACGTCGCTACCTTCGTCTGTGACTTCCACCAGGCAGGCCCGGGCGTCGTCGGGATCTGTGGACTTCGCCACGAGACCTCGCCGGGCAAGGGCATCGATGTGGCGGCTGGCTGTGGACACGTCGATATGGTTTTCTTGCGCCACGGCGCTGGGTCGCACCGGCCCCAGACGCACAACTGTGATCAGGATCTTGCTCAATCCTTGGTCCAGCGGATCGCCGGTTGCGAGCACCTGGGCACAGCGCGCCGCCTTGTACAAAGACAGCACTCCGGTCTCAAGGTCATTAGTTGCTTGCACCACGCAAGTATCACACACTAGGTCGTGGGTCGATAGACCTCATAACAACGCTCCCCCAGCGATTGAAATCCCAGGGACCGATACAGCCGAGCAGCGGCCGAATCCGGTTCCGCCAGGATCAGCCAGCTGTCCACACCCCGGTCAGCGGCCCACCGGCTCGCAACGCCCAGCAGATGGGAGGCCAGGCCTTTGCCCCGATGCGCGGGCGCGGTGCTGACGTCTTGGTAGCGGGCTACCTGCTGCAGGCACACGACGATGCCCAGGTCGGCCACCAGCTCCACGCCGGCGAAGACCCCGAAGAACGCACCCAGGCCGTCGTCGCTGAGCTGTTGATGCGTCGCAATCCGGCGGCTGGCGAAGTCGTCGTAGCCGGGCGAGTCACCGCGTTCAGCCACGTCCGCGCGATGAGCCAATGCCCAGTCCTCGTCGGTGAGCAACTGCCTCACGTCGTATCCCGGCGGCAATTCCTTCGGCCATAGCGGCTCTCGGCGGATGAGGCTTTCCGTGGACTCGAGCTGAACATCGAAGGGCTGCCACGCAAGCGGCGATGGCGCACACGGCAGTCCGATCGCCACATGATCAGCGCCGGGTAGATGCATCTGGAAAGTCCGCAGGCATCGCGCCGGATCATCTGCCAGATCCCCCGATGTGACCAGGATGCAGTTGCCCCAGTGATACCCAGGGTTGTCCGGCGACCGCACCAAGATGTAGTCCTCGAAACCGGTGACCTGGGCACTGGACATCTCGAGGATCGCCAGGTCGGTGCGCCAGGCCAGCGGCAACTCGTGCATGCAGCCGACCCTACGGCGGCACTGCGGCATAGTTGGCCCATGAGACGGCTTGGACTGTTGGGCGGCATGTCGTGGGAGTCCTCGGTCGAATACGAACGCCACATCAATCGGATCGTTCGTGACCGGCTCGGCGCAGTGGCGTCCGCAGATCTGCTGATCCGGTCCTTCAACTTCGCCGATATCGAGGCGTACCAGGAAGCCGGCGACTGGCAGGGGGCCGCCGAGGTTCTGGCCGCCGCCGCCCAGGATCTGGTCACGGCTGGGGCGCAGGCGATCGTCATCTGCACCAATACGATGCACCGGGTGGCCGACGAGGTCGAAGCGGCATCCGGGGTCCCGCTGATCCACATCGCGGACGCCACCGCGGCTGCGGTACACCGCGCCGGGGTCGACACTGTCGCACTGCTCGGAACCCGCTACACGATGGAGCAGGACTTCTACGTCGGCCGACTGCGCAGCCATGGACTGCAGGTGTTGATCCCCGATGAGCCGGACCGGACGGTGGTCCACGAAGTGATCTACGGCGAACTCGTGCGAGGGGTCACTTCGCCAGACTCCAAGCGCGAGTACCTGCGGATCATCGACGGTCTGCGTGACCGCGGAGCACGCGGGGTGATCGCCGGATGCACTGAGATCGAATTGCTGGTAGCCCCCAGTGATGTAGACCTGCACTACTTCCCGACCACCTTGATCCACGCGACCGCCGCCGCCGAATTCGCTCTGGGTGCAATCGACAAGGTCGCCGAATCGCGATAGAGGTTGTGTATGGCAACCACACGTAGCGCACTGACGATTTGGAACGGCAGCCTCCTCGAGGGCAGTGGCCAGGTGACACTCGACTCCTCCGGGGTTGGCAGTTTTCCGGTGTCATGGCCTGCCCGCTCGGAGGAACCAGGCGGCATGACCAGCCCGGAGGAAATGATCGCTGCGGCGCACTCATCATGCTTCGCGATGGCACTGTCCAACGCACTGGCGAAGGCAGGCAGTACTCCTGCGCAACTCGAGACCAAGGCCGAGGTGGACTTCCAGCCGGGCGTGGGAATCACCGAGATTCGCCTGCACGTCAAGGGCGACGTACCTGGCCTGGACGCACAAGGATTCGAAGCTGCGGCCGAAGACGCGAAAGAGAACTGCCCAGTGAGCCAAGCGCTCAAGGCCGTGGCGATCACACTGTCGGTGGAGATGGCCTAGCGGTCACTGGGTTGCGTCAGGCCAGCCCATCGCGAGAGTCTGCGACAGCTCCTTGCTGAAGTCGTGCACCATCGCCAACAGTTCGACGATCTGGGCCGCCTGGAGCATGGCGATCTGATCAAGAGCAGTCACCGGAGTGATCGCTGCCAACTGCCAGCACGAAGCCAAAGGATCGTCTGACAGCTGCACATCCGCCGGCCACGACTGCGCGAACTCGCTGTTCATCGCGAGCGCCTTCCGCAGCGCGGTTTCGGCGACGTCGCGCACCGGCTGCAGACCCGGATCCCACCTCAACTCCGGCAGCAGTTCGACCTCTGCACGCGGGTACGGGTCCTCCGGCAACCACTGCACAACCCGGAACCGGGACGTGCCGCGCGCCATCAGCACCATCGAATCCTCCATGGCCTCCACCTCGACCACCTGCGCCACGGTGCCGACCGAGAACCGCTGGTCTCCCCCACCCACCTCGTGACCGCGTTCGATGAGGACGACCCCGAACTCCGGGTCAGGTTGCTCGAGCAGGTCGCCCAGCATCTTCAGGTAGCGCGGCTCGAACAGCCGCAGCGGCAAGGGCATGTGCGGGAACAGCACCGAACCCAGCGGGAACATCGGGATCACGGCCACTTCTCCAGCGAATCACCACGGGTGCGATGACGCAATCGGGCCGGGAGGCGACTCCGTCTCGAGCGTCGGCGCGGGAGTTCTGCAAGTGTTCACCCGACGAGGAGTGCATCTTCGACCACATCCGCACTCTGGGCTCCGGTGAGAGGCTTTCTCCCGGAATTCACACGAATGGGTTCTCGAGGCGCACGCCCATAATCACGCCAGGACCACTCAGGTCCTCCGTCAAGAGAATCTGACATCCGGCGCGTGCCGCGCTGGCTGCTATCTGAGCGTCCCAGTAACTCATCTGATACTGCTGCGTGAGATGCAACGCCGTCGAGACGACCTCCTCATCAACTGGCACGATCTGCCATCCGCGGATGCGATCCACTGCCGCAATGGCCTGCACCGGATTCATCGGTTTGGCGAACTTGCGCGTGACGGTCACATAGAACTCACCGAGGACCTGGGTGCTGACTACAGGACGCGGATACTGCCTCAGGACCTCAGCGGCCTTGCGCTGCTTCACTTGCTGCCGTGAATCGAACAGATAGACCAAGACATTCGTATCGATGAAGACCCTCATCGGGCATGGAGTTCGTCGCGGTCGAATCCCACCAGACCCCCGACCGCCATTTCCAGCGCCATCTCCAACAACGACTCTGTAGGAGCGCTGTCAGCGCCGGCGAAATCCTGCAGGTACTCGCGCACCAGCGCATTCACCGACGTACCGGTTTCCAAGGCGCGAATCCGCGCCCTTTTGAGCAACTCGTCGTCGATCGCAATTGTCAAGTTAGCCACATATCCAGTGTAACTGTTTCTGTGTAGCACTGTTTCTGTGTAGCACTGGATATGTGTAGCCCGGACTTGTCACCAGGTGTCGACGGACCGCCCGCTTCCCACGATGTCCCCCGCAGCGCCCAGGATCGTCGCGATGAGGCGACGCGTTTCCGCCGGGTCGATCACGTCATCGATCTCGAAGACCCGAGCCGCGTTGAAAGCCGTGACGTGCTCCCGGTAAGCGGCAGTCAACTCCTGCGTCCTGACTCTGCGCTGCTCCTCGTCGGGGATCGCGTCCAGTTCCTTGCCCATCGCGAGCCGGACGGCACCCTCCAAGCCCATCGGCCCCATGTGCGCGGAGGGCCAGGCCACCGTCATGAGTGGCTCGCGGGTGCTACCTCCCAGCATTGCTTGGGCTCCGAGCCCATATCCGCGGCGCAGCACGACCCCGATCAACGGCACCACCAGTCGCGCGGTCGCCACCAGCAACCGGGATGCGTGCCGGATGATCCCGGTCCTCTCCGCGTCCGGTCCGGCCATGATTCCCGGCGTGTCCACCAGCGACACGAGCGGAATCCCAAAGGCATCACATAACTGGACGAATCGTGCGGCCTTGTCCGAAGCGTCCGCAGTGAGTGAACCCGCCATATGCAGCGTCTGGTTTGCCAGAAAACCCACCGATCGACCTTCGATGCGACCAAAGGCAGTCACCAACTCCGGCGCGAAACCCTGCCTCAGAAACACCACTGACTCGAGGTCGGCCAGCGTGGTGATGATCGGACGCACGTCATATGCCTGCTTCTCGCGATCGGGCAGCACCTGACGCAGTGCCGACTGGTCCGCAGCCGGGCCTTGCTTCGGCGCACCGGACAACAGCCCGGTCAACTGCTTGACGACCCGCACGGCGTCAGCCTCATCCTCGACGACCACATCGACCACGCCAGCCGTCGCCATCATGTCGATCGGCCCGATCTCCTCCGCCGAATGGTCTCCCAGACCCGCGCCGGCAATCATGGCCGGACCCGCCACCCCCATCGTCGAGTTGCGTGTGGCCACGATCAGATCCGATGAGCCCGCGAGGACGGCATTACCCGCGAAACACCGTCCTGCGACGACTGCGATCCGCGGCGCGACCCCGGACAATCGGGCCCAAAGGGCGAACGACCGCACATCCAACGCCGACACGACGGGATAGTCCGTGTCGCTGGGCCGCCCTCCCCCGCCCTCGGTGAAGAAGACCGTTGGCACCTTGAGTTTCTCGATGATCCCCAGCAGTCGGTCGGATTTATGGTGACCACGTACGCCTTGCGTGCCGGCCATCACCAGGTAGTCGTAGGAGAGCACAGCACACGGCTGACCGTCGATACGCCCCAGCCCGCCGATCAGGCCATCAGCCGGCGATCTACGCATCAACTCCTCTAGGTCGTGGCGCTTCTCCTGGGCCGCGGTTGCCAACCGGCCGTACTCGACGAACGAACCCTCATCCAGAAGATCGGCGATATTCTCACGGGCTGTACGCCCCCCTTGGCTATGACGTTTCTCGACCTTCTCCGGCCGGGCTGCGTCTTCGCCGACCAACCGACGGCGCTGCAGTTCTTCAAGTGGATCGCTCACCCCTCGAAACTATCGAGGCGGACGCACAGGAACCAGGCGCACTCGAATGGACCAGCGAGGGCCTTCGCTTTCTTCGTCCCAACGACTCCGCGGAAACCGGAACATTCCTCTGTCCGCACGAGCGCCGAAAGAACCACCACACCGCGCCAAGCCCCGCCTGGGACGGCCGAGCCGTCTTGATCTCAGGGGGGTCCGCGGGTGTGGGTGATGACGGGGATGGTGTGGGTGTCCATGGTGATGGTGTACCGGCCGTGGTGTAGGTCGTTATGACATCTCGAACAGAGGAGTGCGAGGTTTGACAGGTCGGTTCTGCCGCCGTCTTTCCAGTGGATGATGTGGTGGGCGTGGCAGTGCCGCGGGGTCCGTCCGCAGCGGATGCAGCCGCGGTCGCGGGCGATCAGCGCGGCCCATTGGGCCGCGGATGCCCGGCGTCGTTTTCGTCCGAGGGCGAGGGGGATGAAGGTGCCTGTGCGTTTGATCCCGAAGATCACCGTGCACACCGCCGCGCACGACAACAGGTCGAAGGATCCAGCACCGAGGGGGGTGCCGTCGACCAGGGTGGCGTTGTCACTGGTGGGCAGGTTCTCCAAATCCACGAGGATGGACACCGCGGACACCCCGCCGGGGTGGGTGTTGGCCGCCGCGGCCTTGGACATGTCGGTCAGGGCATCAGCGCGGCGCTGGGCCGGGGTGGTGGTGTCGTGGGTGTCCGGGGGGCGGGTGAACGATGCCAGGGTTTCGGCCAGGATCGCCCCGTCGACCTCGTCGAGCATCCCGGTGATCGCCCACATCCCATTCGCCCGGGCGGACAGGCGCAGGGAGCGTTTGGCGCGTTGCTGGTCCAGGCTCAGGTCCAGGTGGGTGGGGTTGTCGGCCTCAGCGGCGACCTGCAGTACCCGGCGCACCTCCGAGGCGTCGGTCAACTTGGCCAGGCCGACGATCGCGGCCTGTTTGCTGGTGAAGTCATCGATCGCCGGGGCGTGGGCCAGGATCTGATACACATGCAACCCCGAGATACTCCCGGCAGCCCAGGCATCCTTCACGACCGGCAGGTCGTGCAGGGCGTTGGCGGTGTTCACCATCCCCGACCCGACCGCTACCGGGGATCCGGTGGCGATCGCCACCAGGGACCCGGTGGTGCCTGCGCCCAGGACCCGGGAATCCCCGGCAGTATCCGCGGCACCGGCCAGACCGGTCAGGTACGCCTCGATGCGGTTCCGCAACTTCGCGGTGTGTGCCATGGCGGCGGCGCGTTCCTCCGCACACAGCAGGTCGGGGTCCGGCAGCGCATCGATATCGTCGTTGATCTGGTCGAACCCGGCCGGGACGACCGTGGGTAGGGAGGCGCGGATCCGGGCCCGGCGGTGCGCCGCCCGCGACACATCAAAGAACGAAGGAGACGCAGCAGTAGCAGTAGCGGCCATAGGACACCCCCGATCGACACAAGAACCTTGAATGTCGTATCGGAAGGGCCGGTGCCCCACCGCGACGTCGCTCCACGAGCTGACGAAAACCAACTACCAACTACCTGTTTCGAACCGTAAACCCAGGGTGTGACATTCTCCCCGGACTACCTGTTCGAACCATAAACCCAGGGTCCGACATCCTCCCCGAGCCACCTGTTTCGAACCATAAACCCAGGGTCCGACATCTTCCCCGAGCTACCTGTTCGAACCTTAAACCGACCCCCTGACAAAACCACCGACCCGGCTGGGTGAACACGACTCCGGCTGACTCCACGTCGACAGCGGCTGTCAGAGCACCTCCTGCCGCTTCACGAACTCCGCCATCCCGGGGACTGTGAAGTCCACCTCCCCGCGGTCGGGCGCGTACACCAGACCCTTGCTGATCAGTTGGTTGCGCGTCGGAGACAACTGCGCGGGTCGGTCTCTTCCCAGCGCCGTCACCAGCTCCGACATGAGCACCGGTCCCCCGCCCGAATCAGCCATAGCCTGCATGAACCGTTGCTCGCCGCGGGTGGCGCGCTGCCAGCGAGCGGCATACAGCCCCGCGTCGATGTCTCTGCCCGCGTACCGGATCGCCTCGGCCACGGCGTCGCGGGCGATCGGAGTGCCTTCAGCGACATCCCACGCGCGCTGGCCCAGCACCTGCGCGAAATACGGGTACCCACGACAGAATTCGACGCCCGCGTCCAAGGCCTCAGGATCCCAACGGACCCCGTGAGCCGTCGTCGGCCCTTTGAGCGCTGCGCGAATCGCATCATCGCTGAGAGGGCCGATCTGCCAGTACTCGAACAACCGCTCCGTGTAGGAAGTCGCCTCAGACAGAATCCGGCGCAATGAGGGAAGCCCAGCGCCCACGAACAGGAACGGCGATGGCTCTGGGCCCTGACCCATCCGATGAATTGTTGTGTTCAGGCTCGACAATGTCGGACCGTCCACCTCCTGCAATTCGTCGATCGCAAGCAACAAGCCCACCCCATGGTGACCTGCCAGTGACACCAGTTCACCAAGCATCTCGGGCAGGTCACGATCCGGATCCCCGCTATCGGCGTGGCCGCTAGCCGGTTCGAGATCGACCTCGAAGGAGTACGTACCTGTGCTCGGATCCGCTGTGAGACTGAATGCCTTGAACACACGCCGGACCCAGGTGAGCGTCTCACCTGACCACGTTCGACCCGCATCGCGCAGTTCCTGGAAGATCTGGCCCACCAGCACGGACATCAGCGACTGCCCGGTGCGCGCCTCCATTTCGATGACAAGCCACTTGCGGCGGCGGGCGTGCTCCACGAACTCCTGGAGCAGGACAGTCTTGCCAACCCCCCGCAGTCCGTAGAGAATCTTGCTCCGGGCAGCCAGACGCAGCCCCGATCGCTGGAGAGCGACGTCGAATCCGTCAATGAACTCGCCTCGCCCCACCAGCTCGTACGGCCGCACGCCAGCCCCCGGGGTGTACGGATTGCTGATCGGATCCATGGGGCCAAGGTAAGCCACACGTGCGACATCGCAGCCTCAACCTGATCTGACCCCTCAAGTCGACTCTGCAGACTCCTCGGACAGTGCGCATCGTCGTCGCACTCCCCTCCCGAAGCAGCAAGAGACCCCGCCCAAGTGCTACTGACCCGTCAGTGCACTATTGTGCACTCTATGGGCAGTCCACGGAAGGCCGACGTAGATGATCTTGCTGCCGCTATTGGCGCACGCGTGCGCTCGAAGCGGCAGTTGCACGACTGGACACTCGATGAACTGGCGCAGCGTTCGGGAGTTAGCCGGCGCATGCTCGTCAACGTCGAACAAGGGACGACGAATCCCAGTATCGCGACGCTCTTGCGATTGAGCGACAGCCTCGGGATCGGACTGCCGACCCTGGTCGATGTCGCCACCGGGCAGGAGATGCTCGTTCGACGATCCACGGACATGCCCCCGATGTGGACCAGCCGGAACGGCGGCCATGCTGTGATGGTGGCGGGCACGCAGGCGCCCAATGTGGTGGAACTCTGGGACTGGACCCTCGGCCCGGGCGACACCCACACCAGCGAGGCGCACGTGCGCGGAACGAGGGAACTGATCGCCGTTGTCCAAGGCTCGCTGCGCCTGCGCGTCGGCGACCGTGAAGAACTACTGAAGACCGGCGACTCGGCCGCGTTCGACGCCGACACAGACCATGCGTATGTCAACCCCAGCACACAGAGAAAGACGCGGTTCGCCCTCACGGTGTTCGAACCCAGCGTCGGTAAGGAGCGCTCATGACCACACTGCAGCAGGCGTGGCTCGACCCCGAGGTCCTGGCACGCCACAGCGACTACCAGGTCCTGCTCATGACGGCGGAGAATCTGGCCGGCGGCCCGAGTGACGATGCGAGTAATGCCGCCCTCGAGTCCGCCGAGGCTCACGCCCGATCCTTGCTGTCGACGACCGCTCTGGATCAGATTCCCCACGTCGCCCGCTGGCGCGAGGCCTACCGGTCTTTCGGCGTGAAGCCCCGGCAGGCACGTAGCAGCGTCGAGTCGTTGTTGCGCCGAGCCTCCGACGGGCTGCCCCGCATCGACCGGTTGACCGACATCTACAACGCCGTGTCCGTGCTGCATCTGATGCCGGTCGGTGGGGAGGATCTCGACGCATATGTCGGGCCGCCGCGGTTGGTCGTCGCGACTGGAGATGAACCGTTCGACACCGTCGCCAACGGCGAGCCGGTCAACGAACCACCGGCCCCGGGCGAGATCGTCTGGCGCGACGACCTGGGAGTCACGTGTCGGCGATGGAACTGGCGGCAGTGCACCCGCACCCGACTGACCCCCTCTACCAGGAACGCCCTGTTCATCTTCGACGGCCTCGCGCCCAGTGGAGCAACGCAATTGCGAGAAGCGGCCGAGGATCTTGCAGGCCGCTTCGACGAAGCCTCGTTCGCCAGTCGAATCCTGGGCCTCCACATGGACAGGCCGTGATGGTTGGCTGGCGGGCGTGACGATGATAGCGATCTTCCCCTCGGTACTCGGCGTGCGACAAGGAACTCGCGACGCCGCCGACGAGTTCCATCGCGCAGGACACGAAGTCCACATCGTCGACATATTCGAGGGCCGGACGTTCGACACCTACCCGCCCGCCATGGCATTCGCGTGGGAGGAGCTCGGACAGGCTGAGATGCTGCGTCGCGCCCTCGCCGGAGTCACAGGTCTTGCCGACGGCTTCGTTGCAACGGGCTTCTCACTCGGTTGCATGCTCGCCGCCTACGTCGCCACCCAACGCCCGGTCTGCGGGGTCGTCATGATCGCCGGTGCCATTCCCGTCTCCGCGATGGGCGAGCAATGGCCGGTCGGCGTTCCAGCACAGACGCACTCCATGCTCGGCGACCCGTGGCGGGAACAGGCGGAGATCGACCAAACGGTGCATGACATCGAAGCGGCACGAGCGCCCATCGACGTCTTCGACTACCCGGGATCAGGCCACCTGTTCAGCGATCCGACGCTGCCCGACGAGTACGACGCCAAGGCGACCCGCATCATGTGGGACCGCGTACTGCCGTTCGTTGCGTCTTTGCGCTGACCGCCCTCTAAGGCAGGGTGAGACCGCAGCCCTCAAAGCGCAACCTCAGGAGGGCTGCACCTTGATCTTCAGCCACTTGGACTGCACGGCACCCAGGTTCTGCACAACGATGACCCTGATCTTCTGCTTTCCGGTGGCCCGCAGTACGACGCGCATGCTGCAGTTTCCGTTGGCGGAGACCGGACGCTGTGCATTGATCGTCGCGGCCTTCTGATCGAGCATCGCGTCGGCGCCTCGCCAGTTCACATTGCGCTTCATCTGGCACTTGATCCGGAACATCTGCCCGGCCGTCACCGTCTTCGGCGCCGAGACCCTCTTGAAGTCCGGGTCACTGGCCGCTTGAGCGGCCCCCGCCCCCATGACAATGGTTCCTGCTGCCAGCGCTGCAGTTGCCCCGCATGCTGCGATCTTGCGTGTTCGGTCCATGACGTGTCCTCTCCCTATGTGCACAGCGCACAGGGGCGAGTATGCGCAATGGGCTGGCTCGATGCCTTTTCGCGGGCCCACACCCCCTCAACGCCTCGTAGGCCGCATACGCAAAGTCACGAGACTTGTCGCGGACTTAACAATCTGAAGATCCAACTTTAGAGAAAGCAGTAGTAGATTTCTGCTATTGCATCAGATTCGAAGCCTGGAGAGACCTTGCACACTACAAGACCATCACCGCCATCGCCGTCGTTCCACTGACCGCCTTCTCATTGGCTGCTTGCAGTTCCGACTCGGCCACACCGGCGGAGACGGTGACAGTCACCGCATCTCCCACGGATGCCATGGCGTCGCCCACGGACGCCATGAGCCCCACTGAGACGACCAGCCCGACCAGCCAGCCCGCCGGTCCCGAACTCGATGCATCGGCAGCCATCGCAGCCGCCACCCAAATCGTCCCCGGTGATGCGATCGCCGGCGGTCGTACGGGCGAGGCCGGGCGCAAGGTCTGGTACATCACCGTGCGCGAGAACCGCAACACCGCCACGGAGGTCTACATTGATCGCTCCAGCGGTGAAAAGGTCAAGCAACAGCAGGAGAACCTTCCGGCGGTCGCACAGAAGATGCCATCGCTGAGCGCGGAACAGGGCATCGAGAAGGCACTCGAGGTGTCACCTGGCGGCGCCGTCGTCGAGTTCGACCTGGAGACATTCCGTGGCGGGCCAGCATGGTACGTCTTCATGCGCGGCGGTAGCAACGGCCAGCGTGAGGCCTACGTGGACGCCAACTCGGGAGCGATCCTGAAGCAGGGCCGCGGCTAGCGATCTGTGGGCGCTGCTGCCAGATGTTCACAGATCGCAGCGCCCACAGACCTGCTCAGCGTCCTGTCTCGCGGGCCACGTCGACATCGAACTCGCCAGCATCAATGTCGGGGCTCCACAGCGGATACTGCGCTGCGAAGTCGGCGATGATCTGTTCCAGCGGAACGTCGTCGAATGAACCTCGGTGGGCCACGTACTCCATGTGTTCGTGACCATTGCGGTCGAAGCGGTGGTAGATCGAGTCGTCGCGGCCGTTGAACTCCAGCGGCAGCAAGCCGAACTTGTCGCACAGTTCGATGTTGAAAGCCGGCGTCGCTTTCACCCAGCGTCCGTCCAGAAGGATCTCGGTGAAGCCGTGCCAGTGGAACACGTCGGTGCCCATCACCTGGCGCATGCGCTCGGTCGACAGGTGATTGCGAACATCCGCGAAACCCAGTCGCGCCGGTATCCCGACCACGCGGCACGCTGCGGCCAACAGCGTCGCCTTGGGGACGCACCAGCCGTATCCGTTGCGGATAACAGTGCTGGCTTTCATCCCCTCGACACTGACGTCGATGCGGTAAGGGTCATACCGGAAGTCGTCTCGCACCGCGTAGAACAAGGCCACGGCCCGGTCACGGGCGCTGTCGCCGACCGCGTGCTGCTGGGCGTACTCGATCACTGCAGGGTGATCACTGTCGATCATCGGCGTCGCGGCCAACGTCGGGTCTTCCATACCGACCATTGTCCGTAGCCGACGGCTGGACCTGAAGGGCGACCCTCCGAGACGCTCGCGCACACCGGATGGCCGTGCGCGACGAGCAATAAGACGTTCGCAGTGCTGGTCAGCTACGGCATGGCGACGACAGCCCTTTTGAGCCCCCCGCTGCCCTACGTTCCAAAACACACCTCACGTGTCTCAACCGCTCCAGAAATCGTGCCGATGCTCACGATTCGATGAGAGAGGGCGACGACATGGCCAGCACAGTGAATTCGAAACATTCGGCCGCGGCGCCTCCCGTTGCTGGTGCCTACCCCATCGGGGCTGATACCCGCACAGCCGTGTGGGACGCACACGCCTGGACCGGAAAATGGCACGCCGACACCGCGATCGAGCCGTTACCTCCGTGGCACCATCGATTCTTGGCGTTCCTGCACCACGCATGGTTCTGGTACCTGGCTGCTGGTTCGGTGCTCACGGTGATTTCCGGAGTTGTCACGGCGACCACTGGCCAGAAGTACTTCGCTTTCACCAGCCTCGTAGGCCTGGCCGTGTTCATGGTCGGTCGTCGGGTCGAGCTTCGGCCCCCTCCCCCCCCCCCCCCTCTCCTTGGGGGGGTTTTGGGGGGGGGGGGGGTTGGTTTTTTTTGGGGGGGGGGGGGGGGCCGTCCGGGGGGGGGGGGGGGGTTTTTTCTTTTCCGGGGGGCCTCTTGGTTTGGGGGGGGGGGGGGGAATCTCCAACCCCCTTTTTTTTTTCCTTCTTCTTTTTTTGGGTTGGGGGGGGGGGGGGGTTCCCCCTTTTGTTTTTTTTTTTCTGGGGGGGGGGGGGGGGGTGGGGGGGGGGGGGGGGGGGGGGGGGTGGGGGGGGGGGGGCCGGGGGGGGGGGGGGGGGGGGGGGTGGGTTTTTTTTTTTTTGGGTTTCTTGCCCCCCGCCCTTTCTCGGGGGGTTTTTATGGTTTTTTGTGTGGGGTGGGGGGGGGGGGGGGGGGGGGGGTGGGGGGGGGGGGGGTGGGGTTTGGGGTGGGGGGGGGGGCCTTCCACGACGGCATCGCCAGCGCGGGACAGACTGGCACGCACGACACGGGACTGACGACCGTCACAACTGCCGGCGAAGCCGTCGTCGGGTCGCTGTTCAGCTTCGCCTTCTCGCTACTGATCACCATCTTGCTGTTCCTGCTCCTGCGCCACAGCGCGCGCGAGCTCGTGCCGCCAGACGCGATCGAACACAACCCCCCGCACTGGCGTCCGCAGATCAAGCAGTGGGGCCTACCGAAGGCGGAACAACACAAGGTCACCAAGACTGCCAAGCACCCGGCCGCGTAGCCGGTTGGGTGCCTAGCACCGGACTGATCCTGAAGGCACTGAGATCGGTCGGAAGGCCACAGGAAATCGGCACTCATCGCGAAGCCGGCGTACATTTGGCCCCGTGTCCGACCCACCCAGAGCCAGCACCTTGGAACAATTGCGGCGTTGGGAAAGGGCCGGTGCGATCTGGCGTGTCCTGGCACGATCCGAGTGCTCTGCCGACGTGGCTCTGATGACCTGTTCGGGGGGCGAGGTGGTCAGCGTGCTGCACATCGAAGAGCCAGAGACGCTTGCGTTCTTGGCCGGCCGCAGCCGCAGTGACGATTAGCAGGGGCAGGACGGCCAGTTCGGCGCTTCGGATCCGAGGGGGGACGTTGGCGGGGCCGTAAGGCAGCGGCGCAGATGTGCGGCCTTTCGGTGAGAACCGATCAGTCGTGGCGGCGACAACGCTTCCTGCAGAAGACTTCAGCTCCGACTTCTTCTCTGAAGGACCGTCAATACCCGATATGCCATCCCTGTTCGACCAGTCCACGGACGTATGCGGCCTGACCCACGTGCTGCAGACTGTCGTCGGCGACACTGATCAGCCTCACACCCAAGGTGACCGGCGGATCCCACCGGTCATCGACCACCTCGCTGAGGGCCTCGGGGGTCAGACCCTCCAGAATCGGCCGAGTGCGAGCGTACACCGCGTCGTAGTAGTCGATCAGCGCCTGCGCGCTCTCAGGCTTCACCGTGGCGATGTCCGGTGTCTGATGCCCGAAACCCAAGTTCCAGGGATCAGGAGTCAAGCCGAATCGCGCAGACCAGTCATCGCTGACCCATAGTTGCGGCTGATCGAGCACCTCGGACACGTGATGGTCCTGGACCCGCGTCAAGTGCCAGACCAGCCAGCCCACCGGATTGGTCCCCGGTTTGGGCGCCAGGGTCAACGTTGCGGTGTCCAAACCATCGACCGTTGCACGGATCAAAGGGGAAATGCGGCCATACAGTTCCAGGTAGACCTCGGACACGTTCATGTGCGCATTGCATCACGCCCGCACCGCCTTCGGACTGGAAGATCCCAGTTTCCGTTTGCTAGTTTGTACAAGTCAATGTTGTACAAACTAGTAGCGATGGATGGGAAGACGATGACGATTGCCGCACGCAGGATGCAGACGACGTGGGAGGGCACTCTGGCCTCGGGGGCCGGGCAACTCGGTGGGGGAAGCAGTGGTGCACTCGATGGCCTGGACGTCACCTGGGCGGCACGCACCGAGCAGCCCAATGGCAAGACCAGTCCGGAGGAACTCGCGGCCGCGGCTCACTCGTCGTGCTTCTCGATGGCACTGGCGCTGCGCCTCGGTGAGCACAAAGTCCATCCCCAGCGTCTGAGCGTGCAGGCCGAAGTCTCACTCGACGAGGTAGACGGGGTACCCACCATCACCAGGTCGGACATCAAGGTCCGCGCGGCTGTCAGTGGCCTGGATCAGCAGTCGTTCGAGCGGGTCGTTGACGAGGCTGCTGCACTGTGTCCGGTCTCGCGCCTGTTCGCCGGGGCCGACATCACCGTGGAAGCCGAACTCGAACAAGACTGACCCCGCCGCTTTCGCGGGCCTCGGACGTGTGGGGCTTTCGCCCGGAACCGGCAGACGAGGCCCGCGAAGCCTGATGCTAGTCACGCGCTGTGGCGCACGTGAGCCAGCAGGACTCCGATCGGGATACTGATCGCCAGCACCAGCAGCACGAATCTGTAGGCCCATCCCAGCGCGCGCGTGGAAGGATCTCCACCGCGGACCGAGAACGCGGCGATTCCCAGTCCGAGAACCAAGAGCACGGACCCCACATCCACCAACTGGGGCAGCGCCAGGAGGGTCCCGGAGATGACCGCGGCGTTACCCAGATTCCAACTTGCGACCAGCGACCACGCCCACCGCGATGAGATCGGGCGGACCGCCAGCCGCGCTGGAGCCTGCCCGATCACAAACTGCGAGACCCCACTGACCAGCACGAGGTAGGCGGCAAGCCAGCTGCCCTTGTCCAACTCCAGTGGTCCCGTCACGGCAGCAACCACACCACCGGCGACCACACTGAGTGCACCCAGCCACGTCAGGACGCGGAATGGGCGGTCCAGGTACTGATCGTCGAGAACGCGCATCACGGCGTGCGGCGCAGCGGTCATGCCGCAGAGCCCGTCACGACCGTCAAGAGCAGCACCGCGTCGTCGAGCGCTTCGACCCTGTGCCGAGCAGGTGGAATGACCAGATAGTCCCCGGCAGCACCTTCCCAGGACTCGTCACCGGCGACCAGTCGCAGCCTTCCCACAAGCACCATCAGAGTCGCCTCCGCGGGACTCTCGTGCTCATCGAGCAGGCGTCCGGCAGCCATCGCCACCACGGTTTGTCGCAACTTGTGATCATGGCCTCCATGGATCGTGTGGGCGCTGCGACCGCTATTGGCCGTCAGTGCCACGGCCAACTGCTCACGGGCAAGGTCGGTGATGTTCAGCGAATTCATGTGGTCTCTCCTAGTGGGGTCAGGTGGGCCAAGCATCTATCTGGTTCGGCGAAAGGGGTGAGTTGATCAACGGTCGCCGGGGCATCCCACTCATCCATGGCGCCCTGCATGAAGCCGAGGTGTATCGCACAGATGACGTCGGTTCGGCGTTCCGTGAGTTCCAAGAAAGGGCAGTGGCGTAACGCGATCTGAGACTGCTGGGCGCGCAGTTCCGGCGCGAACCCCACCTCGTCGAGCAATGTGATCAATCGACTCAGGGAGCCCGCATCGCTGTTCGCAGGCGTTCCTTGCGCCTGACGCCGACCCCACGCACGACCGGCATCGGCCGCCTGCTCCTCGGGGGCGGGTGACGCAGCCAGCGCGTCTACCAGCACCTCGGCGAGTAACCGATACTGCCGGGGTCCGGTGGGGTCCATCCTCGAGGGGATTCGGAACAACTGAGGGGGCCGGCCGGGGCTTTGCGGCTGCGCAACGACCTGCTCGACCTGACCGCGAGCGACCAGGGCTGCGAGATGGAAGCGCACCGTGTTCGCGTGCAGTCCCAACTGCTGGGCCAGATCCGCGATGCGCATCGGCTCCCGGGCGTCCCTGAGCGCGTGCAACACCAACTCACGGCGCCCAGGCTGTTCGCCCTGGCTCTTCATCGATCACCTCCTACCGACCACCGGTCCATGAGAGGTCGTCATTGGCAGAGTTTACACAAACGCAACTTGTAAAAAAAGAAGGGACGTTCGGGCGCCACCAGATAACTGGAGGCAATCACGGTCGGCCGGCGGTCAGCACGCGTTCCGCTCAGCGATTGACGCTACGTTGGGTCCGCATCTTTGGGAGGATCGAGCGGTGGCATCTGCGACGCAAGGCCGCCCCTCCTTGTGGCGTCCCAGCATGTTCTCCGTCACGTGGCAGGCATCCACTTGGCTGGGGTGGGCCATCGTGGTGCTATCGGTGGTGCGTTTGAGCCCTGAAGCACTACAGGCCATGGGCGAACCCCTGCTGATGATCGCGGCGGTCATCGTGATCAGCGAACTGCGACCCATCGTGATGACGCGCCTGATCGGTAATCCCGTTTCGATCTCTTTGGCGTTCGTCTTCGCGACCATGTACCTGTGGGGCCTGTACCCGGCGGTGCTGCTCTACGCCGGATCCGTGCTGCTTTCGGAGTTCATCCAGCGCAAGCCGCCGTGGAAGTTCTTGTTCAACGTCGGCCAGTACACGTGCAGTATGGCCGCCGCATGGGCGGTGCTGCACCTGGCCGGCGTGCAACCCTCGCCTTTCGACCCGCACGCCGGTCTGTCCGCGTCGGATCTCTGGTGGATCGTGACGTCGTGGATCGTCTACCACCTGGTCAACCTCGCTCTGGTAGCCGGTCTGGCCGAGGACGGCGAGTCCACCTGGTGGGAGGACTTCTCCGATCAGTTCTGGTTCTACACCTTCGCCACCCTGGCCGTTTTGGCCCTGTCACCACTCATCGCCATCGTTGCGGTGGCCACCCCCTACTCGTGGACCCTGCTGCCGTTGCTCCTGCTACCTCTGCTGGCTGTTCAGAAGACCGCGGAGATGTCCAGGAAGCAGGAGCATCAGGCTTTGCATGATCCGCTGACCGGCCTGCCCAACAGACTCCTGCTGACCGACCGGATCGAGCAAGCTCTGGTGCGCTCGGGCCGCACGGAAGGCAGTGTGTTGGTGATGTTCTTGGACCTCGATCTCTTCAAGGTCGTCAACGACAGTCTGGGGCACCACGCTGGCGATGCGCTTCTGATCGACGTCGCCCGACGACTGCAATCGGCCGTGCGCCCCGGCGACACCCTCGCCCGCTTCGGTGGAGACGAGTTCGTCATCGTCTGCGACGGGATCGCGGCCGACGAGGTCACCACCGTGCCCGAACGAATCTCGGCGTCGCTGATGCAACCCTTTGCGTCGTTGGAACGCGAGGTCACGGTCAGCGCCAGCATCGGTGTCGCTCTGGCCACTGACACATCGGACGCGCAGACCCTCATTCGAGACGCGGATGTCGCGATGTACCGAGCCAAAGAACGCGGGCGCAACCAGGTCGTGCTGTTCCACCAAGTAATGCACCAAGAAGCAGACGAACGACTGCAGGATTCCGTGGGCTTGCGCCGCGCCCTCGACCGCGACGAATTCAGACTGCACTACCAACCCGTCGTCGAGGTCGCCACGGGACAGACGATCGGCATGGAGGCGATGATCCGCTGGCAGGACCCGCACCGGGGGCTGCTGGACGCGGGCACCTTCATCCCGGCCGCTGAAGAGACCGGGCTGATCGTGCCGATCGGCTACTGGGTGATCGACACCGCCATCGCGCAGGTGCAGAGCTGGCGCACGAAGATCCCGCAGGCGTCTCACCTCTGGGTCGCAGTGAACATATCGTCGCGGCAACTGCTGGCCCCTGGGCTGGTGGACCACTTGGGACGCACCCTGCAGGAGACCGGCGTACCGGCCTCTGCGGTTCACCTGGAGATCACGGAGTCCGCCCTGATGAGCGACCTTTCAGCCGTCGTGGAGCGGCTGGCCGCGCTGCGCTCCCTGGGCCTGCGCCTGGCGATCGACGACTTCGGCACGGGCTACTCCTCCCTGGCCTACCTGAAGCGACTGCCGGTCACGACGGTGAAGATCGATCGGTCTTTCGTCAACGGGCTGGGCGGCGCGGAGGACGCCTTCGACCGTCCGATCGTGGACGCGATCATCAAGATGGCCCAGTCGCTGCACCTGGACGTCGTCGCCGAGGGCGTGGAGACCCGGGAGCAACTGGTCACCCTGCAAGCACTCGGCACACGGGCCGCGCAGGGATTCCTGTGGTCGCCGCCGCTACCCGAGCAGGAGGTACCGGATTGGATCACCGCTCATGTGCCGGCACTGTGATTGCTGGATGTGTGACGTCACCGCGCGGTCGGCGATCAGCCTGACCCGTTCACACCAAAGAGACTGGGACAGGTGTTGGCGCTGACCACTACCTGCTTGCGCCCCTTGCGGAAACCCTTGCTCGGCGGCTGCTTGGCTACCGCCTTGAGGTAGATCTCAACCTCACGCATTTGTCCCTCGCCCGTGTCGCAGGTGAGTTTGGAACGCTTCTTGAACGTCAAGGTTCCCTTCCGGGTCGTCGAGCAGTTACCGGTATTGCTCGTGTCACAGATCGTCAGCTTCTTTGCCCGTGCGCGTGTCGAAGGCGAGCCCCAGCCCTTGAACTTGCCCAGCTTGGCGAAGATGAAGATCCGACTGGATGCGCCGCTGTAGTACTTCTTCGGCTTCTTCAGACCCACCTTGGTGTCGGTCAGACCAAAGCCCTTGATGTACTCATTGCCAAGCACGAATGGACCGCTACCCCCTGATGCCTGGGCCGGCGCACCGACCGCCCCGATCGAAGCCGCCAAGACTGTCGCCAATAGTGCGCCGCGGGCTCGTACCGTGATTGCCATGAGGGCATTCCTTCCTGAGGGTCCCGGAGCGGCCACACTAGTGCGTTTGGTGGCGACGGACTGCACAAATGAGCCGAACGGCTGCCGATCCCAACCGTGCGGTGCCAACTCAGGTCCGGGTTTGCGAAGAGGGCTGAGCAGACAACCGGCGCTGATGGAATCCCGCACCGAGCGCACCGACATCACGGCGCCGCAGCCACCGCGTTCCTCCCCCCAGCCTTGGCCCGGTACATCGCCTCGTCAGCCCGGGCGATCACGACATCCGGTTGCTCGCCTTCCTGCAAGAGGGTCACCCCTGCGGACAGGTGGATCTGCAACACGTCACTTCCGATCGTCAGCGGTTGTTCGACAGCACGCCGAATCTTGTCCGCGATTGCGACCGCTTCCTCGATGCTGTGGATGCCGTCGAGCACCACGAGGAATTCGTCGCCTCCCATGCGGGCGATGAGGTCGGCGTCACGTGTGGCACCCCGGATTCGACGTGCCGTTTCCCGCAGAATCGCATCTCCGACAGCATGACCGCGGGAGTCGTTGATGCCTTTGAAGTGATCCACATCGCAGAACACAACGGCTGACTCGGCGCCCGGGCGACGCCTGGCGTGAGCCATCCTGGCCAGCCGCCGGAGGGCTTCGTCGCGTTTCAAAGCGCCGGTCAAGTCATCGATCGTTGCTTGCCGCGTGAGTTCGTTCTCCCGTGCGATGACGTCCTCGATCGTGCGGAACGTGCACACCGTCTCCCGCTCGACCCCATGAGGATCAGGAACGAGGCTAGCCCGCATCTCGACCCATCGGTAGGTACCGTCACGGTGTTTGAGTCGTGTGCGGTGCACGCCGGCGCGGGCGACTGCTCCCCGCCACGCACGCATCGCCTGCGCATCATCTGGATGGACGAAGTCCTCGGGGCCCCGCTGGATCCAGTGCTCCGGACGCCAGCCAAGCATCCGCGACAACGACGGCGAGATCCACTCGACCACTTCATTGCGGGTGAGCAGGACGACGTCCGAAGCATTCTCGGCCAGCAGCCGGAACCTGGCTTCGGATGCGCTGAGTTGCTGAGCGTACTCGACACGCTCGGTGACATCGCGCCATGTGAAACTCAAAGAGTCGCCGACCTTGGTTCCCCGAATGTCGAAATGCCGTGGCTCGGCGAGGATCTCATGGGGATACACATAGTCGTCGAGGATCAGCGGCTCCCCGGTGTCAACGGCGTGACAGTACTGGTCGAACAGTCCGCTGCCCCGATGACCGGGGAGCAACTGCATCACAGTGGCGCCGACTAGCTGTTCGCGCGACAGTTGGTTGTAGGCACAGGCAGCGTCGTTCGCGTCGGTGTAGATGAAGTCCACGATGGCCCCTGATTCATCACGCACCGCTTCCAGCAGGACGTGTGGGTCGAGCATGGAGTCCAGGATGGCGATGCGGCGTTGCATCTGCCGGTCGGCCTCGCGTCGCACTCACCTCGTCGTCGATGGTGCGCATGGTCATCACCAGATCGGAGCCGTCGGCTGCCGATTCGCCGGTTCTCCGGATCGACACCGACCACCAGTGGTAGAAGCCGTCACGGGATTCGAAGCGGGACTCCCAGCTCACGGCCGCGGTGGAACGCGAAGCGATGGCGCGTGTCGATTCGCTCACACGCGGTACGTCCGCGGGGTGGATCAGATCCCACCGCGGGGCGCCGAGCAGGTCGTGCTCCGACCAGCCGGTGAGTTTGAGGACCGAGGGCGAGACCCAGGCGATCCGTAAGTCAGCGCCTATGCGGTTACGGCGTCGTGTAGGGGCGGGGGGGGGGGGGGGGGGGGGGGGGGGGGGGGGGGGGGGGGGGGAAAGTACGAGGCCCGGGGCGTTCTCGGCGTCCACGGTGCAGCCCGCGGCGCGGAGCGGCTCATGTAGGATCGCCCGCTTCTGCTGTCGAAGCACCGGTGCCCAGTCCGCCCACGAGTCCGGGCGCTGGCGACCGTCGAGCCATGGCCGTCTTCGTCAACGCCGATATCGGCAAGCAGCTCCATGGGGCGATGGGGCCGTCAGCGCGGGACCGCGGCGCAGCCGGCCAGGCGCCTGGTGCAGTTCGGCGACCGACCCTCGCGGCGCTCCTTGCTGCGCAGCCGCCAGACGCGGAGATCCTCAGGGTGGACAACTCGGAAGGGGCGGCCACCCACCAGGTCCGTCGGGCACCGCAACCGAGCACCGAGGCCAAATCGGCTCCGGAGATCCACACTGATCTCTTCCGGCATTGTCCAGCCGCCACCCGCGCTCGTCTCGGCGCAGCAGTCGGTAGGTGGGCCACCACCCCTGGGCCTGCGCCCCCCGGACGTTGCCCCCTCTACGCCGGGGGCGGGCGCCGGCATCTCCTCAAACACCGCGGCGCCCCTGACTCCTCACGCACACACCACGCATTATGCCCGCCGGACTTGCGGCCATGCACGCTTTGCTCGTTGGAGGCGACCGCACTTCTGGTGGATGATCCGACCCGCGAAACCCCAGAAGATTTACGCCCGGCAACTGTCTGCTTGGAAGGGCGTCGACTGGCTGTTCGCTGCTGCAAAACCCTCGGGCACCGGAGCGGGAAGTGGACTGCCCGGTGACGGCATTGCTGAACCGCGACCAGCGGGTTTCCGCAACAATCTGTCGCGCGGTTGCTGGACCGCGGGCACGAAAACCGACAACCGTTTTACAGCCAGCCGAAAGCAAGCATTGAGGAAGGAACTGAGGGACGCTGAACCCATCCGCGATGCGTTCGAGGTGACGCTCGACAGAGGCCCCAGCAGCCCACCTGTCTCGATCACGTCATCGCATCGTCGGCCAGGTTGTGCCGGACGATATCCGGACCACGGTCTTGCATCCGGGGCGAGCGAGATGCCTAATCGACGTCCGGGCCGCATACCCCGGTGTCGCAGCACAACGCCGGCTCAACCACCTGGATGACCGACACTGCGGGCCGCGGTTCGCCGCCGGGTTTCACCGCCCGGATCGCCGCTGACCTGATGACCCCGTCCAGGCTGGCGATGGCCGCGCTCACGTCCAGGCCTGCTGGCATGTCGGATTCGGGTAGCCCTGATACCAGTTCTTCCAACGAGGCCCGTTCGAAGACCTGCGTCGGGTCCACGGACACGTCGTCGAACCCAGCGGCGGTCAGCCCCGCGACGCAGTCCGTCTCGGTGAGCGCTCCGCTGATGCAGCCGGTCCACAGGGCGGTGATGGTGGCGAGCTCCTCGGGCAGTGGGCGGCTCAGCACCACGTCCGACACGGCCAGCCGGCCACCGGGTTTCAGCACACGCAATGCTTCGGCGAAGACCCGGTTCTTGTCCCCGGACAGGTTGATCACACAGTTGGAGATGATCACGTCGACACAGTTGTCCGGCAGGGGAATCTCCTCGATGTGGCCTTTCAGGAACTCCACGTTCGACACCCCGGCCTTGGCTTGGTTGTCTCGGGCCAGCGCCAACATTTCGTCGGTCATGTCCAGTCCGTAGGCTTTGCCGGTCGGTCCGACGCGTTGCGCCGACAACAGCACGTCGATCCCCCCGCCGGAGCCCAGGTCGAGGACGATTTCGCCGGGCTGCAGATCGGCCAGGACGGTTGGGTTCCCGCAGCCCAGCGAAGCGATGATCGCCTCCTCGGGCAGCAGCGACTTCGTGGAGTCGTCGTACTGCGACCCGCCGAAGACGCTTGAGTCGTCCAACGGCGTCGAGCAGCACGACGCGGACTGCGCCGCGGCGGCGTACCGTGCCCGCACGCTCTGCCGAACCTGCTCCACTTGGGTGTCATTCACGAGGTTGTCCTTTCACAGTGATGCCGCCGTTTTGGTAGGCAAGGGATGTCAAGAGTCCAGCGCCGGGGATCACCACGGGGTACCCGGTCACGGCGTCGCATTCTCAGGGGCGATCTCCGCGATCAATGCTTCGATACGCGCACGGATCTCGTCGCGGATCGGCCGGACCGCTGCCACACCCTGGCCGGCCGGGTCCTCCAACGTCCAGTCCTCGTAGCGTTTCCCAGGGAAGATCGGACAGGCATCACCGCAGCCCATCGTGATGACCACATCGGACTCCTTGACGGCCTCGGTGGTCAGCACTTTCGGCACTTCTGCGGAGATGTCGATGCCTTCTTCGGCCAGGGCTGCCACAACAGCTGGGTTGACTGTGTCGGCGGGCGCGGACCCGGCCGAGCGGACCTCGACCCGGTCGCCTGCCAGGTGGGTCAGGTACGCGGCGGCCATCTGAGATCGGCCTGCATTGTGCACGCACACGAACAGCACGGACGGCTTGGTGATGGTCATGCTCTCTCCATATCGGCGGCATTGGTGGTGAACAGGCGTTTGCGCAGCCACAGGGACACGTAGACCAGCCCGACGAGGGCGGGCACCTCGATGAGCGGGCCGATCGTCCCGGCCAGCGCCTGACCGCTGGTGACGCCCCACACACCGATGGATACGGCGATCGCCAGCTCGAAGTTGTTCCCGGCCGCGGTGAATGCCATCGTCGCGGTCTTCGGGTAGTTCAGCCCGATCGCGCGGGCGGAGAAGAACGCTGCGAACCACATGATCGCGAAGTAGACCAGCAGCGGCACCGCGATGCGGATCACCGCCAACGGCTCAGATGTGATGCGTTCGCCCTGCAGCGCAAACATCACAACGATCGTGAACAGCAGCCCGTAGAGAGCGACCGGTGAAATGCGGGGCAGGAATGTTTCGGTGTACCAGGTGTCGCCTTTGCGGGCGATCCCGATACGGCGCGTGATGTATCCAGCGACCAGTGGGATGCCAAGGAAGATGAGGACACTCTTGGTGATCGACCAGGTAGAGAACTGCGCGTCGGCGGTCTGCCATCCCAGCCAACTCGGAAGGATCTGCAGGTAGAAGACGCCGAGCGCGGCGTAGGCGACGATCTGAAACAGTGAGTTGATTGCCACCAGCACCGCCGCGGCCTCCCGGTCGCCGCAGGCCAGGTCGTTCCAGATGAGGACCATCGCGATGCATCTGGCGAGTCCGACGACGATCAGGCCGGTGCGGAACTCCGGCTGGTCGGGCAGGAACGTCCACGCGAGGAAGAACATCAACGCAGGGCCGATGATCCAGTTCAGGAGCAGGGACAGACCAAGGAGCTTCCGGTCGCCGGTGATGTGGCCGATTTCTTCGTAGCGGACTTTGGCCAGCACGGGGTACATCATCGCGAGCAACCCGAGCGCGATCGGGATGCTGGTCCCTTCGATCTCTCCGGCGCCGAGCACGTCCTGCACACCTGGCCAAAGACGGCCCAGCAGCAGCCCCCCGAGCATCGCCGCGCCGATCCACAACGGCAGCCAGCGGTCCAACAGCGACAGTCGTTGCAGAACCGCGGATTCCATCTGGTCCGTCTGCTGCTTACTCACGTACCCTCACTCGCATCGATGCTTGTCAATACGAACAGTACTCACCTATATTGATGGGAGTCAATACAGATCAGTGGAAAGGGGCCGTGACGTGGCCGACACCATCGCCCCGGCTGACGTGACCGCGTGCTGCGCCAGCGGCCTCACATTCCCCATCGACCGCGCCGACGCAGAGAACCTGGCCAAGATCCTCAAAGCTGTGGCTGAGCCCGCCCGCCTGCAACTGCTGGCCCTGATCCGGTCGGCCGGCGAACGCTGCGCCTGCGACCTGACCGAACCCGTCGGCCTGTCCCAACCCACCGTGAGCCACCACCTGAAAGTTCTCACCGACGCCGGACTCATCACCCGCGAACAGCGCGGCCAATGGGCCTGGTTCCACGCCAACGAGGACCGCATCCGCGACCTCGCCCGACTCTTCGACTGAACTCGGTCGTCGTGGGGTAGACATACCCGGCGTCCTTCTTCGCAGGGCACGTTCGAATTGCGGGAGTTGCGGGACCGAAGTTGATGCGTTCGGCTGGCGCCCAGGCATCAGTGGTGGGCACAACCAACCGCTTCCGAGATGACCATTCGGTGAGGATCCGACCAGGGTCGTCCTCACACGGAACGCACAGAACAGCGCCGGGGTGAGCGGCCGCCTCCGGTGACCTGAGCAGGAGGCCTGTCCACAACGGTGCCGGGAGCCGTCGGCCGCCTCCGGCGGCCTCCTCCCGATTCCCGCCGTGTCAACCCCGAACAACGAGAAAGACCCCCAAAGCCTTGGGGGTCTTTCTCGTTGTGGAGGTGCCGGGAGCCGTCGGCCACCTCCGGCGGCCTCCTCCCGATTCCCGCCGTGTCAACCCCGAACAACGAGAAAGACCCCCAAAGCCTTGGGGGTCTTTCTCGTTGTGGAGGTGCCGGGAATCGAACCCGGGTCCAACGGTACAAATCGGAGCATTCTCCGGGCGCAGTCGCTGTGTGGTGCATTCAGCCTGGCGGGTTTGTGCGACCCATCCGCCAACACGGCCTACATCACTGTTGGAGTCCCTCACGCCCCCGTGACCGGGGCGCTCAGCAAGCCTTCTAGATGACGCCGGGATCTACGGGGAAGGCACCCGTAGGCCGACGGACTCACGCTCGCTTAGGCAGCGAGGGCGAAGTCAGTGCGATTAGTATCGGCACTTGTGTTTTTGACGGATCGTTATTGAGATAACCGTCATCCTCAGCCCGCTTCTCTCGTCAGCACATCCGCTGTCGAAACCGTTCACCCCCTGTTGAGTTGTACTTGCCACAGTACGGCGCCCGCAGGCACCGTTCTAGTAGGTTTAACGCCCACCACGGGTGCGGGTATTCCACACTGGACTCATGAGCACCGATTTCGATGTCGTCGTGGTCGGCGCGGGCCTGTCCGGGATCGACGCCGGATACCGGTTGCAGACGCTGTGCCCCGACAAGACCTACACAATCCTCGAGGCCCGGCAGGAAATGGGTGGTACGTGGGATCTGTTCCGATATCCCGGCATCCGTTCGGACTCCGACCTGTTCACTTTCGGCTTCCAGTTCAAGCCGTGGACCGACGAAATGGCACTGGCCGACGGGCCTGCGATCAAGCGGTACATCGAGGACACCGCCGCCGAGTTCGGCATCGACAAGCACATCCAGTTCAACAGTCGCGTGAGCCGCGCCGCCTTCGACACCAGCTCGTCGACGTGGACGTTGACGCTGGACGACGCACGCACAGTGACGTGCAATTTCCTTTACTCATGTGCCGGCTACTACAGCTACGACGAGGGCTACCTACCCGACTTCCCTGGCATCGACGACTTCGAGGGCACGGTGGTCCATCCGCAGTTCTGGCCCGATGGCCTGGATTACACGGGCAAGCGAGTGGTTGTGATCGGCTCAGGCGCGACTGCGGTGACCCTGATCCCGGCGATGGCCCCTGATGTCGAGCACATCACGATGCTGCAGCGTTCACCGACGTGGATCAGCCCTCTGCCCCGCACCGACCCGTTGGCCGATGTGGCCCGCAAATACCTACCGCCCAGAACTGCGCACCGGCTGATCCGCGCGAAGAACATCGGCCTCAGCACCGCGTTCTACCAATTCAGCCGCCGATTCCCCAAACAGGCAGGCAAGTTGCTCAGGAACCTCGCGGTGAAGGAACTCGCAGACGAGCAAGCGGTCGCTGAACACTTCACACCCACGTACAACGTCTGGGATCAGCGCGTCTGCGTCGCTCCGGACGGGGACCTTTTCGCGGCCATCAAATCGGGTAAGGCCGAAGTGGTCACCGATCACATCGACACGATCGTGGCCGAGGGCATCCGCGTGAAGTCCGGGCGCCTGCTGGAAGCCGACATCATCGTGACCGCCACCGGCCTCAAACTCGAGCCGGCCGGCGGAATCGTGCCCGTGGTGGATGGCGCGGCAGTCTCGATCCACGACCAGTTCGTCCTGCTCGGTGCGATGATCACCGGCATCCCCAATTTCGCGATGGCGGTCGGCTACACCAACGCCTCGTGGACACTGCGTGCGGATCTCACCTCGAGGCTGGTCTGCAAGGTTCTCACCTGGATGGACGAGCAAGGCTATGCCTCGGTCGTACCGCAGCCCCGACAGACCCTCGACCCGCAGCCGCTGCTCGGCCTCAAGTCCGGCTACATCGAGCGAGCCTCGCAACTCCTCCCCCAACAAGGTCGCCACGCGCCATGGCGCATGCGTCAGAACTACGTCCTGGACGTGGCGACGACCCTGCGCACCGACCTCGGCAAGCACCTGCGCGGGACACCGAAGCGGAGCGCGGCAAGGGTCTGACGCTCCTTGAGGCACTCGGACCGCATGGCAGTACGCACATGCACCTCAACGGCCACCCGCCCCCTACAATGGAACTGAGGTGGTTGGCATGCCCAAACGCATGGTGTTCGGTGACGACGGCTCTCCCGGGGCGGATTCTGCCTGGTTGTGGATCAACAGCCACGACTGGCCGGGCTGGACGATTGAAGTGCTCATAGCCCTCGATGGAAAGAACAAACAACAGCCCGCGAGCAGATCTCTTCTGCGTCCGCAAGTAGCCGATGGCCTCACCGAGGACGTCGTACAGGCTGATCCTCGCTACGCGCTGCACACTCGAGCCGTCCTGCGTGACCTGGTGGTTGTCGGCACCCGGGGGCAGGGGCTGCTCAAGGCCCTGCGTCTCGGCAGTACCGCCGAGTGGCTGATGCATGAACCGGCGGCCCCGACGGTGTTCGTGCGCGGGGGGCGTCGCACGCAACGCATCGTGCTGGCCCACGACGGTTCGGCTGATGCGCGAGCGGCTGAGGACGCGTTGCTGCAGATGCCGTGGATCAGTTCTGCAGAGGTTCTCGTGGTATCGGTCTCGGACCACCAGACCCAGGCCGATCCTGTGATCGAGGCGGCGGTGGCCCGCATGCAAGGTCACGTCGGTGCGGTCCATGCGAAGGTGCTGGCCCCGACCGACCTCGAGGTCTTCTACCGGCCTCGCGACCTCATCCTGAACGTCCTCAAGGACTGGAACGCGGATCTGATCGCGATGGGCAGTCGCGGCGTGAGCGCATGGGAGTCGGCCAACGAAGTCGGTTTGCGGCGGGCCGGTTCCAATGCCAGCGCCATCGCCCACCACGCGCCCTGCTCAGTGCTGCTCGCCAAGGCGTAGCAGTGAAGGAGAGGCCCAGACATGACCTCCCCGACCCAGGCTTCGTCGCCTGTGCGAGATTGGCATGCGCAGTCGGTGGCCACATGCGTCGCGGACCTCGGGACTGACGCCGAAGCCGGACTTGCACCCGACGACATCGCGCGCCGGCGCGAGGAGTACGGCAGCAACGAATTACCGGCGTCGCAGGGTCGATCACGTCTGCGCCGATTGGGCTCCCAGTTCACCAATCCCCTGATCGTAGTTCTGCTCGTCGCGGGAGGCGTGACCCTGCTGCTGGCTCACTACGTGGACGCAGCCGTCATCTTCGGCGTCGTGGTGATCAACGCCGTGATCGGGTTCGTCCAGGAGGGTAAAGCCGAGGATGCGCTGGCAGCGGTCCGCGGCATGCTGACCTCCCGCGCAAGGGTCATGCGGGGTAGTGAACGCCACGACATCGACGCGGTGGATCTGGTGCCTGGGGACGTGGTCCTGCTGGAGGTGGGAAGCCGGGTACCGGCCGATGTGCGCCTGGTCGCGGTCCGCAATCTGCGGATCGAGGAAGCGGCCCTCACCGGGGAATCCGCCCCCGTCGGCAAGCACGTCGAACAGGTGGAACCGAATGCAGCTCTGGCCGACCGCAGGTGCATGGCCTACAGCGGGACGTCGATCACCAGCGGCTCGGGACGAGGTGTGGTGGTCGCAACGGGGGAAGACAGCGAGGTGGGCCGGATCGGGCTGCTCGTGCAAGGTACCCAGCAGCTTTCGACACCGCTGACCCAGCGCTTGGACCGTTTGGCACGCCAGATCACAGCATTCACGCTGGTCGTCGGAGTGGCGGTCTTCGCCGCCAGTTACCTGCTGGACCGACTGTCCGCACTGGACAGTTTCCTAGCGGTTGTGGGACTCGCGGTAGCCGCCATCCCGGAAGGATTGCCTGCAGTCATCACGATCATCCTGGCGATCGCCTCCCGGTCGATGGCCCAGCAGCGCGCGATCGTCCGCAGACTGCCGGCGGTGGAGACGCTCGGGTCGGTCTCGGTGATCTGCTCTGACAAGACCGGGACGTTGACCCGCAACGAGGTCACCGCGGTGCATCTCATGCTGCCCGACGCCGACATCGAGGTGACCGGGGCAGGCTACGCCCCCGAAGGCGGATTCCGTGACGGTGACGAACCCGTAGCAATCACGGAGAACTCCGCAGCAATGGACGTGATCGGATCTGCGGCCCTGTGCAACGACGCGGCCCTGCATCACGGTTCCGGCCCGGAGGCCGAGTGGACCATCAGCGGTGACCCGACTGAGGGGGCATTGGCAACGCTGGCTGCGAAAGCAGGCGTGGACATGCGCAATCTCCATGCGGAGTTCCCGCGCCGAGACGAGATCCCGTTCGAGTCGCAGCAACGGTTCATGGCCACGCTGCACCACGACCATCACGGGGGCGCATTCGTCGTGGTGAAGGGTGCACCAGAACGGGTGGCCGCGCTGTGCCGGGACGCCGAAACCGGCTGGCTGACCCGCGCCGAGAACGCCGCACGCCACGGACAACGGGTGCTGGCTGTCGCCCGAGCGCCCGTCCCCGCATCGATGACGGACCTGAGCGCGGAAGCCTTTCCGGCAGACCTGACGCTGCTGGGCATGGTGGGCATGATGGACCCGCCTCGCACCGAAGCCACGGAGTCGATCTCCGACTGTCACCGTGCGGGTATCAGCGTGAAGATGATCACCGGCGATCACCTGTCGACGGCCGAGGCCGTCGGTCGCTCACTCAACCTCGATGTCGGCGGCGGGGGCCTGGAGGGCTCGGCCATCAGCGAGATGGCGGACAGTCAGGTCCTCGAGGCACTGCACGACACCGATGTGATCGCCCGCGCCAACCCTGAGAACAAGATCCGTTTAGTCCAGCTTCTGCAGTCCGAGGGGCAATTCGTCGCAATGACCGGGGACGGCGCCAACGACGCCCCGGCGCTCAAAGCCGCCGACATCGGCGTGGCGATGGGTCAGCGAGGCACCGACGCTGCCCGGGAGGCATCCGACCTCGTCCTCACCGATGACAACTTCCGGACCATCCGCGATGCCGTGCGGGAGGGACGGGTTGTCTACGACAACATCAAGAAGAGCCTGCTGTTCATCCTTCCCACCAACGGTGGCGAGGCCCTGCTGATCCTGGTCGCGCTGCTGGCCGGCTGGACCCTGCCGGTGACAGTCACCCAGATCCTGTGGGTCAACATGGTCACCGCCGTCACACTGGCCCTCGCCCTTGCCTTCGAACCCGGCGAGCCAGCGGTGATGGACCAACCACCCCGACCCGCTCAGGAAGCGCTGCTCACCCGACCCCTGCTGACACGCATCGTCTTCGTCTCCCTGCTGATGCTGGTGGTCACACTCGCGGTGTTCGAATGGGAGTTGCGGCAGGGCTCGTCGCTGGAAACGGCACGGACTGCTGCTGTTTCGGTGCTCGTTGCCGCTGAGATCGCCTATCTCTACCAAGCCAGGCACTACACGAAGTCGGCACTCGCGACGGAGACGGTCTCTGGCAATCGAGCCGCGCTCGTGGTCACCGGGTTACTCATCGTCCTGCAGTTGCTGTTCGTCTACTTCGGACCGATGCAGAGTGTCTTCGACACAACCCCGCTGTCCGCGGTTTCGTGGCTGATGATCGTCGCACTCGCCGCCGTCGTGTTCTTCGCGGTCGAAGCCGAAAAGGCCATTTGGCGCTGGCGCGGTGTTCAGCGGTTCTGAGGCGTCAACTTCACCCTCACGGGGTGCTTCGGGTTTGAGGGGGGAGTCGTCAGGTCAGTGAGGTGTTTGCTGGCCTCACCATCACATGGGGGCCACCGGTCGCACCCTCGGCTCCGCTGCGGCCCCCATCTGATGGCAGAAAAGGGACATAAGCCCCACAGCGCACGCCGTGGCCATCACATCGGGGCCGCCGAGGGCCTCACCGCCCCCGCCGCGGCCCTCATGTGATGGCGGTGAGCGGTAGATGCTCTGGTGGCAGGGGCGTCTGCGAGCCATCGGCCACGTGGGGCTGTGACGGGCATGCCGTCAACGACACGATGCTGGCCCACGGTCAGCTGCTGGTCGACGATCCCGAGCGGATCGGCCCGATCCAGGCGACCGGGATGGACCAGACGCTGTTCAACCGGGAGTACCGCACCCAGCAGTGGGCGACCACGTTCGACTCCCCCTGAAATCCGAAGGGCCGCGTAACCGTCTGAAAACTTGTCGTACCCCTGTTCGATGATGTGGGTATGACAGTTCATGAGGCCGCACCGCCCGGCACCCTGGCGGACCTACTCCAACAACTGGAACACCTCGACGATGAAGACCTGGCGTCGGCGCTGGGCGACGTCGAGGCCGATCTGCGCGCGGTGTATGCGCGGCGGGCGGCGGTGATCGCGGTGGTCCACGACCGGATCCACGAGATGGGCCACCGGGTGTCCGGGGCCGTAGCCACGGTCGCGGCGATCACCGTCACCTCGGCGCGTTCGGCGGGGTATCTGATGGACACATCCCTGGGGATCGTGGACCGGCCCGCGGTGTGGACCGCGCTGGCCGACGGCACCATCGACCACACCCGCGCGCAGGTGATCGTCGACGGGCTGATCCAACTCGATGACCCCGACCGGGGCCTGCTGGAGGCCAAAGCGTTGACCTACGCGGCCGGCCACACCGCCCACCAGACCCGCCGCTACGTGGCCCGGCTGCTGGTCGACCACCGCCCCGACCTGGTCGACGACCACGACGAGAAGGAACGGGCCAAAGCCTGGGACCGCCGCCACCTCGCGGTGTTCGCCCGCGCCCACGGCATGGTCGACCTGACCGGCTACCTACCGGCCGGCACCGCCCAGATCCTGCTCGCCGCCCTCGATCAGATCGCCGGCACCTACGACGATGACCGCACTCACGACCAGAAACGCGTCGACGCCCTGGCCCAGATCCTCGCGGCCAACACCCGCATCGACGTGCACGTCGACGTGGTCATCCCCGCCGACACCCTGGCCCGGCTACGCAACACCGGGGCCAGCATCACCGGGTTCGGCCCGGTCGACGCCGACCACGCCCGCGCCCTCGCGTTAAGTAAAGATGCCCGCTGGCAACTGCTGATCACCGACCCCACCACCGGGCAGTTGATCGACATGAGCACCAAAGGCCTACCCGATCCCCGACCGGATCAAAAAAGCCGTCCGGGCCCGCGACCGGCACTGCCGCTTCCCCGGCTGCACCACCCCGCCGCGCACACCGACACCGACCACCTGATCCCCTGGCCGACCGGCCAGACCACACCGACCAACCTCGCCCCCGAATGCCGAGGCCACCACCTGATCAAAACCCACTCCGGCTGGACCTGCCAAACCCACCCCGACGGATCACTGACCTGGACCAGCCCGCTGGGCACCCAACACACCACCTACCCCTGGAACTACAACAACCCCGAAGCCTGACCACCGAACAGCCTGACCGGGGCGCGCCACAGCACCTCGGGCATGTCCAGACCGTGGTCGGACAGGACTTCGACCTGGTGGGCGTAGGGATAGGGAATGTTCGGGAAATCCGACCCGAACAGGACTTTGCCCTGCCCGGAAAGTGCCCGGAGTTGGGCAAGGCGCCCAACCGGGAACGGTCGCAGTTGCTGCATGAAATCCGTGAGCGCCATGGTGGTGTCCAGCCATGTGTTCTCGCGCGCCTGCACCATGTCGAGAAACACTTCGAACTCGTCGGCCCCCAGATGCGCGACGATGACCCGCAGCCGCGGAAACCGGTCCAACACCTCACCGATCGGTCCGGGACCGGTGAACCGCCCCGCGAGTGGCGCTGACCCGCAGTGGATGAGGACGGGCACGGCGGCATCCGCGAGCAAACCCCATACCGGTTCGAGCAATGGATCGCGGGGGTCGAAGTCCCCCACCTGCAGGTGGACCTTGAAGACCTGCGCTCCGCGCGCCAACGCCTCGGACACGTAACGCTCAGCCTCGGGCTCGGGGTAAAACGTCGCTGTCGGCAGGCAGTCCGGTACGTGCGACGCGAAATCAAGTGCCCACCGGCTCAGCCACTCGGCCATGCCCGGCTTGTGGGCGTAGACCAGCGCGGTGAACTTTCGCACGCCCAAAGCCCGCAGGTGATTCAGTCGCGCATCGTCATCCCAGCGGTACTCGATCGGCCACGGCACACCGTAGTTGTCACCGGCGGCGTCGAAGTACGCCCAGACACTGCGCATCACCGCTTCGGGCATGAAATGGGTGTGCACATCACAAACACCGGGAATTCCGAGCCCGTGCCACAGCGACGGCAGGTCAGCGTCGGTGAGCACGCCTAGCGGCCTCGCCGCGCCGCCGCCATCGCACGCTCAGCATCCCGTTTGGCTTCCCGTGCGGCGATGTCCTGACGCTTGTCGTGACTCTTCTTTCCGCGGCCCAGTCCGATCAGGACCTTCGCCTTGCCGTCCTTGAAGTACAGCTTCATGGGCACAAGCGTCAGCCCGCTCTGCTTGGTCTTGCCGATCAGCCGGTTGATCTCGTGGGCGTGCAGCAGCAGTTTGCGCGGTCGTCGGGGTTCGTGGTTGGTCCACGTGCCCTGGTCGTACTCGGGGATATGCACGTTCATCAGCCACACCTCCCCGTCGCGGACCTCCGCATACCCGTCGACCAATGAGGCACGACCGGCGCGTAGCGACTTGACCTCGGTACCCTGCAGCACCAGGCCCGCTTCCCAGGTGTCTTCGATGGCGTAGTCGTGGCGCGCCCGGCGGTTGACGGCGATCGTCTTCTCGCCCTGTTCCGTGACCAGGCGTCAGCCGCGAACCGGGGCCTTGGTTCCGCCGAACCAGCCCATGGGGTTGTAGGGGGGCCCGTTCACCTAGACTTCGAAGTGCAGGTGCGGGCCGGTCACCCATCCGGTGGATCCGACCGACCCGATGACCTGACCGCGCTTGACCTTGTCCCCCACCGATACCGAGGTACCCGCCTGGTGGGCGTACATGGTGGACACGCCGGAACCGTGCTGGATCACGGTGTGCAGTCCATACGGCCCACCGTTCTCGATCGACACCACGACGCCGTCAGCCGCAGCCTGGATCGGGGCTCCCTGCCCTGCGCTGATGTCCGTGCCGGTGTGGCACGAGCGGTAGCCGTACACGGGGTGGATGCGGGGTCCGACATTCTGCACCACGGGAGCGCCAGTCACAGGCCACGCCAGACCCGAGGGGCCGATGTTCGCCGGCACTCCACTGGTTCCACTGACGGCCTTCGCCGCCGCGGCCCGGGCGATCGCAGCAATCCGGTCCTGCTCGGCCTTCAACTGCTCGTACTGCCTGCGCACTGACTGCTTGCGCACCTTGGCGTCGCGCAGCGCCGACACCCGACCAGCGACCAGTTCGTCGATCTTCAGTTTGGCGGCGTCGGCCTTGGCCTTCGCAGCGGCCGCCGCGTCGACCTCCTTCTGGGCTTCCGCCTGCGCCTTCTCGGCCTCATCCTCAAGAAGTCTCAGACTGGCCAGCCTGACGTTGAGTTGAGCCTTGGCGGCGTCCAGATCGGTGAGCGTGTTGTTGTTGCCCTGGGCGATGGAGCGCAAGGTCTCCAGCCGGGACGCGAAGTCACCTGGGTCGTCGGAGTCGAGCAGGACCTCCATCTCCGAGTTGACACCGCCCGCCTGGTAGACCTCACGGGCCATCTGGCCGATGCGCTGTTCCAGGAACGCGATCTGCTGCTCGGTTTCCGCGATCTGCTGCTTGGCCCTCGTGACCTTCGCGATCGCCTCGGCCACCTTGACGTCGGCCGCGGCCTTGCGCTGCTGCGCCTGGGTCAGTTCCGACTGCGCTGCAGCAAGTTCCTGGCGGGCGCCAGGCAGTTGCTGCTGGGCGGCATTGAGCCGCTGGATCGCAGCCTCGACCTTGGCATCGGCACGTGCCAGATCGTCGGAGGCGTCCGCGACGTCCTCGTTGATGTCGTCGGCCAGGGCCGGGATGCCGGCACCGCCCAGTGTCAGCCCAAGCAGCATCGACGCGGCTACGTAACGTACCCGGCGGTGGCGGCGACTACTGGACAAAGTGGACATGCTCCTTTCAGGGTACCTTCACACTCGTAGATATCGGCGCAATGTGAGCATGGCTGCAATCGCGGCGATCAGAATCCCGGTCAGGAACACGATCGGAAGGATCACGATGACCTGATCCCAGGATACGAATGCGGTGAAACGGTAGGCCGGGGCGAGTACCTGATCGATCAGGAACACCTTCGCGGCGACCAGTGCGCCGACCGCGATCAGCCCCCCGATCGCTGCGGATACCGCCGCCTCCAGCAGGAACGGCATTCGGATCATGAAATTGCTGGCCCCCACCAGTCGCATGATCCCGACCTCCCGCCGCCGGGAGTGCGCGGCCACCCGGATCGTGTTGATCACCAGCAGGGCAGTGACGACCAGCATCGCCACGGCCACCGACAACGCGATGACCTGCAGCCCGTTGAGCAATCGGAAGAATCGGTCCAGGAGCTGCCGCTGGTCCTGGACCTGTTCCACGCCCGGCCGGCCTGCGAAAGCAGCTGCGATGACCTCGTATTTGGTCGGATCGGACAGCTTCACGCGAAACGACTCGGGGAGGGCGTCCGCAGTGACGTTCTGGGTGATCGGGGAGTCCTGGAACTGCTCGAGGAAGTGTTGGTAGGCCTCCTCTTTGGACTCGTAGTAGATCTCCTGCACCAGCGGCCGCAGCGCGTTCAGCTCGGCCTCGATCTGCCCGCGAACCTCGGGGGTCACCGCACCGAGCGAACACGAGGGTGCCGTGGAGTTCGCCCCGCACAAGAAGATCGAGACCTCGACCCGGTCGTACCAGAAGTCCTTCATGCTGTCGACCTGCGCGCGCACGAGCAGGCCCCCGCCGAACAGGGTCAAAGACACCGCGACCGTGATGATGACCGCGAACGTCATGGTCAGATTGCGGCGCAACCCCTGGAACGTCTCGCTGAGGATGAATCGGAGTCTCACGGCTGGTGGTCCTGTCCATAGACACCCCGGGCCTCGTCGCGCATCAACTGGCCCTGATCGAGCTCGATGACGCGCTTGCGCATCTGGTCGACGATCGCCGCGTCGTGGGTGGCCATGATCACCGTGGTCCCCACCCGGTTGATGCGGTCGAGCAGTTTCATGATGCCGACGCTGGTGGCCGGGTCGAGGTTGCCGGTCGGCTCGTCGGCCAGCAGCAACGGCGGCCGGTTGACGAACGCGCGGGCGATCGCGACCCGCTGCTGCTCCCCGCCGGACAACTGGTGTGGGTACCGAGCCGATTTGTCGGCCAGGCCGACCAGGTCCAGCACCTCGGGGACAGCGCGTTCGATCTGCGCGTTCTTGCGCCCGAGCACCTGAAGGGTGAAAGCGACGTTCTGATAGACGGTCTTGTTCGACAGCAGCCGGAAGTCCTGGAACACCGCACCCATCCCGCGACGCAGTTGCGGGACTTTCCAGCGCGACAACGAGCCGACGTTGCGACCCGCGACGACGACCTTGCCGGCGGTGGCCTTCTCCTCACGCAGGATCAGGCGCATGAAAGTGGACTTGCCGGAGCCCGAAGGGCCCACCAGGAACACGAACTCGCCAGGCTTCACGGTGACGTTGATGTCCTGCAGCGCTGGGCGGTTTCGCTTGTCGTAGCGCTTGCTGACGCGCTCGAACGTGATCAATGTTTCCCCACCGGTGTGTTGACCCTACCTGGGCAAGTGTACGGTCCGGGCGCGTCCGCACCGGTACGCATCGCCGTAAGGGTTCGGTTCGGGTTGGGTGCCAGGGTTATGCCGTTGCCTGCTGGCGCCGCCACCTGATGCCGGCCTCGATGAACTCGTCGATCTCGCCGTCAAGGACCGCGGCGGTGTTCCCGGTCTCGGTCTCGGTGCGCAGATCCTTGACCATCTGATAGGGATGCAGGACGTACGAGCGCATCTGATTGCCCCAAGAGCCGGCCGACTCACCTTTCAGTGCGTCCATTTTGGCCTGCTCCTCCTGTCGCTGCCGCTCCACGAGTTTGGCCTGCAGAACTGCCATGGCGGTGGCCTTGTTCTGAAGCTGGGACCGCTCGTTCTGGCAACTCACCACGATGCCGGTGGGAATGTGCGTCAGCCGGACCGCGGAG
This sequence comes from Micrococcales bacterium, assembly GCA_016719135.1. Classification (GTDB taxonomy): domain Bacteria; phylum Actinomycetota; class Actinomycetes; order S36-B12; family UBA10799; genus JADKAV01. The sequence continues at coordinate 79,962 of JADKAV010000001.1, forward strand.
TCGGTCGTGTTGACCCCTTGACCGCCGGGACCCGACGAGCGGTAGACGTCCACCCGCAACTCGTCGTCGGGGATCTCGATGCTCTCGGTCTTCTCCACCACCGGGATCACCTCGACCTCCGCGAACGAGGTCTGGCGCCGGCCCTGGTTGTCGAACGGCGAGATCCGCACCAGCCGGTGGGTGCCTTGCTCCACCGAGAGCGTCCCGTATGCGAAGGGGGCCTTCACCGCGAACGTCGCCGACTTGATGCCGGCCTCCTCCGCGTAGGAAGTCTCGTAGACCTCAAGCGGCCAGCCGTGCCGCTCGCAGTACCTGCTGTACATGCGCAGCAACATCTCGGCCCAGTCCGCCGCATCCACACCGCCGGCCCCGGAACGGATCGAGACCAGCGCGTCCCGTTCGTCGTACTCACCGGATAGCAGGGTGCGGACTTCCAGGTCACTGATCTCCGCCTGTAGTGCCTTCAGCTCACGCAGCGCCTCTTCATGGGCGCCGGTGTCACTTTCGGCCTCGGCGAGCTCCAGCATGATCGGTAGATCCTCGACCCGCTGCCGCAATTCGGTGATCCTGCGGTGCTCCTGCTGCAGGAACGACAGCCGAGAGGTCACCTTCTGCGCCGATTCGGGATCGTCCCACAGATCCGGGGCCGACGCCCGCTGCTCCAGATCGTCGATCTCCGTCTGCAGACCAGGCAGGTTCACCACCGCCTCGATCTGCTTGAGCACACCGTCGAGCGCGGTTACTTGTTCGGAAATCTCCTGATCGGCCACGTACGTAGGTTAACCGCGCGGTCGCCTACCAATTGGCGAGGTACCGCTCCTCTTTGTCCTTGAACGAACCCAACAGGATGATGATGAAGTCGATCAGCACCCAGATTCCCAGCCCGCCGAGGGTCACGATCATGAGGATTCCGGTTCCGACCTTCCCCACGTAGAAACGGTGAATCCCGAGGAACCCCAGGAACCAGGCGAGCAGAGCGGCCGCCAAACGGGATTTCGGGGAGGCGGGTCGACCCTCTGCATCCAGCATGGGCTTGCCGTTGGGGTACATCGCCACCCCGGGCACTGCAGCGACTGGTGCGGGTGGCGGCGGGGCCCGGCGCGGTAGCGGGAGGCGGGGGCGGGGGCGGGGTTGCCGCGGCGGACGGCGGCGGCGGGACGCTGGTGCTGTCCGGTGTCACGTCGTCGGGGCCGGGTGCGGCGTTTTCAGTCATAGCTTCACAGTACTGCCCCACCGGCGGCGTCGGAGCCTCGGTCAGTGCGTGTTCTCAGCTCAACGAGCCGCGACCAACAACTTTTCGGCTGCCATCTCCTCGGCGACTTTCACCACGGCCGACGCTGCCCTCGGAATGGATCGTGCGGCACGGTATCGCGGTGGGAGTTCCACCGTCACGAACCAGCTCGCGGTGTTCCTCGCGGTCCATCGGTTGAGCGTTCCTGGCAACCATTTCCCGCAGTTGGACGCGCGCCCCGGCTGGTTGAGTTTGATGAGAGTGGCGACCCGACGCACCCACTGCACCGATCGCCGGTCGCAGACACTCAAGGTCGTGTTCCACGGCTGGTGGAAGCTCAGTACACCGTTGGGCTGCAAGCGCTTGACGAAGCGCATCACGGCTCGGGTCTCGGGCTCGCTGGCGGGCCGGCGACCGTTTCGCGCGCCGCTGGACCAGGTTCCCGGATAGTTCCGGTTCAGGTCGACTCCGCGCGCGTTGTAGCGGTTGCCACGGCGACTGCCGTCGGGGTTGACCGTGCGGATGGTCCACACCTGGTAGTCCGCGTCGGCGGCGATCTTCTTCTTGCGGACCCGCTTGGTGATCTTCAAACCGGCCGGCTCACTGCCGTGCATCTGCCCGATACTCAGCAGCACCGTCGGGGCCAGCGGATTGCCCTGCCGTAGCGCCCAGATCTTGCGGCCCCTGACCGAACGACCCACGAGCACCTTGGACTTCCTGAAAATGGGCTTGTCCAGCACCGGCTTCACGATGAGGGACAGGCTGGGTTCGGAGGCGGGGCTGGATCCGGTGGCGTCGGCGGCCGTGACGGTGAACGTGTACGACTGCCGCTTGGGCAGTGCCTCGAAGACACATGTGGTGGTGACACTCGTGCACGTGGTGGCCGTGGGGTCGGCGGTCACCGTGTACTCGAGGGCACCGGCGCTGGGCTGCCAGGTGACTTCCACGGAGGAGCCGACCTGCGCGGCGACCACCCCGGTCGGGGCGACCAGCGGCGCGGGCGTTGCCGAAGGCTCGGTCGGGGCGGGTTCTTCGGCGGCGGCCGGCCCGGACAGGGCCACCACCGACAGCAGGCTGATGCCGATGACCAGGGACTTCATCGGTCCACCGTACGACAGGACATCTTGAATCGAACTGGTGTGCGACATACGATGAGAGGCATGACCGCGCTGGACCTGCAACCGTCGTTGTTCTCCGCCGCAGTGAGCGCTGATCGGCGGGCGCTGCCGGACATGCAGCGGACGCACTTGTCTCACGGCGCCTGGATCGACCATCTCGAGGGCTGGCTGAGCGATGATCTGGAGGTGATGGACACCCTGCGCGACGCGGTTGCGTGGCGTCAGGGCTCGCGCACCATGTACGACCGGGTGGTGGACGTGCCTCGCCTGACTGCCTGGTGCAGCGACCCGTACGTGCTGCCGCACCCTTCGCTGATCAGGGCCTTCGAGGCGCTCAACGAGCACTACGGACCGGAGCCGTTCACCTCGGCCGGCCTGTGCTGGTATCGCGACGGCCGCGACAGCGTCGCCTGGCACGGGGACACGATCGGTGTGAAACACGCTGACACCGTCGTCGCGATCGTGTCAGTGGGATCAGCGCGTCCCCTGCTTCTGCGCCCGCGCGGTGGTGGATCCCGCCTGTCGTTCCCGCTCGGGCACGGCGACCTGCTGGTCATGGGCGGGACCTGTCAGCGCACCTGGGAGCACGCGGTGCCCAAAGTACGCGCCGCCGGGCCGCGCATGAGTATCCAGTTCCGCCGCGCTGGGGTGGCGTGACCAAGTGCCCACTCCGGATTGACCGGGCGCCACCGCCCCCTTCGCATCGAGGAATCCAATCGGATGGGGCGTAGAAGCCGAGACCCTACGACCCCTGTTGCGACACGTTGCGGATCAGCCGCAGCGCCACCGAGACCGTGGCCAGGCTCGAAGAGCCGGAACCCCGGATCTCCTCCAGGGTCGACCGAGCGCGGGACAGGCCCTCCGGGTTCGCCTCCTCGAAGGCCGCGATCCGTTCGGACGGCGACAGCGCCTCGTCGGTGCGACGCAGGATCCGCACGGTCAGCCCAGCCAGGGCGCCGTACAGGTCCTGGCGAACTGCCGCCCGGGCAAGTGTTGCCCACCGGTCCATCCGTTCCAGGTTCGAGATCTGGGTGAGCAGGGCATCGATCCCGAACCGTTCGGACACCGCGAAATACAGCCGGGCGACGGCCTCCGGGTCCTGCTTCTCGCGCGCGGCGATATCGGAGATATCGAGCAACGAGTACTGGTCCAGGCAAGCCGCAACCCGGATCGCCAGCGGCTCAGGAGCTCCGATCTTCGTGTACTGGGCCGTCAACTCCAGCAGTCGTTGGCGCTCGGTGCCCAGCAGCATCTCGGGAATCATCGGCGTCAGGTCCCTGACCACCGGGTGGGCGTCCTCGATGAGCTTGGAGACGTCCAGCACGCCACCTCGCGTGGTCAGGACCCAGCGCACCGCGCGATCCAGCAGTCGACGGACCTCCAGGTACATGGCGTTCTGCGCTTCGACCGGTGCGACCCGGTCGAGTGCTTCGATCTCCTGCCAGAGGCCATCGAGGTCGAAGACCTGCCGGGCGGCGAAATAGGCCCGGGCCGTCTCCTCGACGGAGGCACCGGTCTCCTCCAGAACCCGGTGGACGAAGGTGATGCCGCCGTGGTTGATCACGTCGTTGGCCAACATGGTGGCCACGATCTCCTTGCGCAGCGGGTGCTCCCCGAGCCGCTCCGGATAACGGGAGCGAAGATCCGTAGGGAAGTACTCAGCCAGCAAGTCCTTGGCCCATGCGTCCTGATCGATGGAGGTCTCCATCAGATCGTCGGTCAGCGCGATCTTCGACCACGCCAGCAGGACGCACAACTCCGGGGAACTCAGGCCCTTGCCCTGTTCGATCCGCGCGGCGATCTGCTCATCTGTCGGCAGGTACTCGATCTCCCGGTCGAGCAACCCGCGCTGCTCGAGCACGGTCATCAACCGCTGATGGACCGGCAGCAGGGCACCGCGCTGGGCGCGGCCGTTGGACAGCAGCATGTTCTGCCAGTAGTTGTTGGCAAGCACCAGGTCCGCGACATCCTCGGTCATCGCGGCCAACAGCTCATTTCGCTGCTTCAGGGTGAGGTCACCGTCTCGCACGATCCGGTCGAGCAGGATCTTGATGTTGACCTCGTGGTCGCTGGTGTCAACACCGGCGGAGTTGTCGATCGCATCGGTGTTGATGAGCACGCCATTGTTCGCGGCCTCGATACGTCCGAGCTGGGTGAAGCCGAGGTTTCCGCCCTCCCCCACGACCTTGCACCGCAGTTGCGCCCCGGTCACCCGGATCGCGTCGTTGGCCTTGTCACCGACCTGGACGTCGGTCTCGGTGGACGCCCGCACGTACGTGCCGATGCCGCCGTTCCAGAGCAGGTCGACCGGAGCCTGCAGGATCGCGTTCAGCAGGTCGTTGGGAGTCATGGACTTGACCCCCTCGGCGATGCCCAGCACCTTTCGGACCTGTTTACTGATGGGGACCGACTTGAGGCTGCGGGAATACACCCCGCCGCCCGCGCTGATCAGGTCCTTGTCGTAGTCCGACCAACTCGAGCGCGACATGTCGAACAAGCGCCGGCGCTCGCGGAAGGATGCGGCGGCGTCGGGGGCCGGATCCAAGAAGATGTCCCGGTGGTCGAAAGCGGCCACGAGCTGGATGTGCTCGGACAACAGCATGCCGTTGCCGAAGACGTCGCCGCTCATGTCGCCCACCCCGACGACCGTGAACTCCTGACTCTGGGTGTCCACCCCCATCTCGAGGAAGTGACGCTTCACCGACTCCCACGCCCCGCGGGCGGTGATGCCCATCGCCTTGTGGTCGTAGCCGACGGACCCGCCGGAGGCGAACGCGTCGCCGAGCCAGAATCCGTACTCCTGAGCCACTGCATTCGCGATGTCGGAGAACGAGGCGGTGCCCTTGTCTGCAGCCACCACCAGGTAGGTGTCGTCCTCATCGCGACGGAACAACTGCGGCGGCGCGACGACCTTGCCGTCCACCAGGTTGTCGGTGAGGTCCAACAGGCCACTGATGAACATCTTGTAGCAGGCGATGCCTTCGGCCATGAAGGCTTCCCGGTTCGACATCGGTGGTGGGTTCTTCACCACGAAGCCACCTTTGGAACCCACCGGCACGATCACCGCGTTCTTGACCATCTGGGCCTTCACCAAGCCCAGCACCTCGGTACGGAAGTCCTCTCGCCGGTCACTCCACCGCAGGCCGCCGCGGGCAACCCGGCCGAATCGCAGGTGCACCCCGGACATCTGCGGGGAGGTCACGAAAATCTCGAACCGCGGCCGTGGCAGCGGCATCCCCGGCACCTCGCGCGGGTCGATCTTGAACGACAGCCACGCCTTCGGACGGTCCTGCACCCGTTGGAAGTAGTTGGTCCGCAAGATGGCCAGCACGATCCCCAGCAACTGCCGGATCACCCGGTCGTCGTCCAGTGACGCCACCTCATCCAGCGCCGTGAGCACCTCCTGATACAGGGCGTCCGCGGTCCGTTCGTCGTTGTCGATCGGGTCGTGCCTGGCCTCGAACAGCCGGACCAGCAACTGCACGATGTCGGTGTGCGCGATCAGCACCTCGATCATGTATTGCGCCGAGAACGGGGACCCGATCTGCCGGGCATACTCGACCCAGGCGCGCACGGCGGACACTTCACGCCAGTCGAGCCCGCCGATGGTCACCAGTGTGTTGAGCCGGTCGGCGTCGGAGTACGACGACCAGCACGCCAGGAAGGCGTCGCTGAAGCGCTGGGTGAAGGTGTCCTCGTCGGGCATCTCCTGGTCGGGCAGTCGCAGGCCGAAGTCGTAGATGTAACGCTCCACACCGTCGTGGCCTTCGATTCCGTAGGGCCGTTCGTCGAGGACTTCGACGCCGAACCCGTTCAGGATGGGGATCACCGCGGCCAACGACACCGGCGGGCCGGCCCGGTAGATCGTGAACCGCCGGTCCCGCATGGATTCCGCCAGTGCCGGCTGGGCAAGAGCCACCGAGATGCCGGACTCGCCGAGTTCAGACAGCGGAAGGATGTCGGCCACGGCCTCCCGCGGCGTGGCATCCTCCTTGTACGCCTCGGGGAACGCCCCGTCGTAGACCTGCTTGAGCTCGCCGGCGCGCTCCTCCCCGACCGCGGTCACCAGCGCCTCGACGAGGTGATCGTCCCAGGACTGGACGGCCTGGGCCAGACTGCGCTCCAGCGCCGCCTCGTCGATTTCGGGGATCGGTGTGCCGTGCGGCATGTGCACGGTCATGTGCAGGCGGGCGAGCACCGATTCGCTGAGCAGCGCCGAGTGGTCCACCGACTCCCCGCCGTACGCCTGCAGCAAGCCGTCCTGGATGCGGTGGCGCACCTGGGTGTTGTAGCGGTCGCGAGGCAGGTAGATGAGCGCTGAGATGTAGCGGCCATACCGGTCGTTACGCGTGAACAGCCGCGTCTGGCGGCGCTGGTGGATCTGCAGAACCGCCCGCGCGATCGGGAACAGTTCCTCGGCGTCGGTCTGGAAGAAGTCGTCGCGGGGATAGGTCTCGCAGAACTGAAGCAGGTCTTTGCCGCTATGGGTGTTGGGCGCGAAACCGGTCTTTTCGAACAACTCTTCGACCCGTCGGCGCAACACCGGGATCTGCGTGACGGACTGGTTGTAGGTGCTCGAGGCGAACAGTCCGATGAACCGGTGCTCGCCGATCACCTCGCCGTCGGCGTCGAATCGCTTGACCCCCACGTAGTCCAGGGGAACGGGCCGGTGCACGGTGGATCGCGAATTCGCCTTCGTCAGCACGAGGATGCGCGGCTCCGTGGCATGGGCGCGCACCGCCGGAGGCATCTCGGAGAACGATTGGGACTGCGCCCGGTCCGCGCGCAACAGACCCAAACCGCTGCCAGGCTGGCTGACCAGCGCACTGGGGTCGGGATCGCGGACCAGGTCGTACCGGCGGTAGCCCAGGAAGGTGTAGTTGCCCTCGGCCAGCCATTGCAGGAACTCCGCGGCCTCCTGGCTGTATGCAGCCGGCACCGACGATGGTGGGGAGGCGCGCAACTCGTCGGCCAGCGTCAGGGCCTCGGCTGTCATCCGCTGCCAGTCCTCCACCGCCTCCCGGACGTCGCTGAGCACCGCATGCAACACCTGCTCGAGCGCTGTGTGCTGCTCGGGGTCGGTGCGCAGGTCGATCTCGAGGTGGATCCAGGACTCCCGGATCGCGGACTCCGGGGCGGCGTCGGGGGATCCGGGGACCACCGATTGCAGCGTGCCGGTGATGTCCCGCTCCACCGCGTAGATCGGGTGGGCGACCAGGTGCAGCGAATGCCCCTGCCCGGTGATCGCGGCGACCAGGGAGTCGAGCAGGAACGGCATATCATCGGTGATGACCTGCACCACTGTGTGCCCCACCGTCCATTCGTCGGCGGCCACGGTCGGCGTGAACACGTCCACGATCGCGTCACCCTGCGGTCTGTGCGAACCCAGTCGCAGCATGTGCGTGGCCGGACCGACCAGGTCGATGGGATCCTTGCCCATCAGATCCTCGGGGGCCACGTCCTCGTAGAAGCGTGGCAGGAAGTCGACGAGATCGACCTCGAACTCCAGCGGATTTGCGCGGGCGGCGACTTCCTGGGCAGAGGCCAGCAGGTCGCTCAACGAATCATCGGGCACGTCGAGCCTCTACTTCATGTGGGGGTGGTTGTGATCGGTCGGTGGCACAAAAGTCTCTTTGATGGAGCGGGTACTGGTCCACCGCAGGAGGTTCTGCGGCGCGCCGGCCTTGTCGTTGGTCCCCGATGCCCGAGCACCTCCGAACGGCTGCTGACCCACGACCGCGCCGGTGGGCTTGTCGTTGATGTAGAAGTTGCCTGCCGCGAACCGCAGCGTCTCGCGGGCCTGCGCGATCGCCTCCCGGTCCTGGGCGATGAAGGCACCGGTCAGTGCGTACTTGGCGATGCCCTCCATCTGATCCATGACCGTGGAGTAGCGGCGGTCGTCGTAGACGTACACGCCCAGCAGCGGCCCGAAGTACTCCTCGGTGAAGAACTCGTTGGTCGGATCCTTGCTCACCGCGACGGTGGGCCGGATGAAGTAGCCCTCGCTGTCGTCGTAGGTGCCGCCCGCGGCGACATCCACGTCGGCGTTCTTGTGCGCCCGGTCGATGGCACCGGAGAGTTTCGCGAACGCGCGGTCGTCGATCACGGCGCCCATGAAGTTGCTGAAGTCGGTCGTGGGTCCCATGGACAGGCTCTCGACCTTGCCCAGGAAGTCATCCTTGATGACCTTCCACAGGCTGCGCGGAACGTATGCGCGCGATGCCGCCGAACACTTCTGCCCCTGATACTCGAAGGCACCGCGGATCATTGCGGTGGTCAGGACTGCCGGGTCTGCCGAGGGATGGGCGAACACGAAGTCCTTACCCCCGGTCTCACCGACCAAGCGCGGGTAGCTGCGGTACTTGTCGATGTTCTCGCCCACCGTGCGCCACAGCAGTTGGAACACCGGGGTGGAACCGGTGAAATGGATGCCGGCCAGGTCGGGATCGTAGAGCGTGACATCCGAGACCGCGACGCCATGCCCGGTCACCATGTTGATGACCCCGGGCGGCATGCCCGCCTCCTCGAGCAACTGCATGAGGTAGTGGGCAGCGAACTGCTGGGTGGTGGCAGGCTTCCAGACCACGGTGTTGCCCATCAGCGCGGGCGCCGTGGGCAGGTTCCCGGCGATCGCTGTGAAGTTGAACGGGGTGACCGCGTAGACGAAGCCCTCGAGCGGGCGGTAGTCCGTCTGGTTCCACACGCCGGGTCCGGAGATCGGCTGTTCGCGAAGGATGCCTTCGGCGAACGTCACATTGAAGCGCCAGAAATCGATCAGTTCGCAGGCGGCATCGATCTCTGCCTGGAAGACGGTCTTCGACTGGCCCAGCATGGTCGCCGCGTTCAACGTGTCGCGCCACGGTCCGGCGAGCAGGTCTGCGGCCTTGAGCAGAATCGCCGCACGGTCGTCGAAGGACATCGCCCGCCACGCCGGTGCGGCCTTCTTCGCCGCCTCCACCGCCGCCGCCGCGTCCTTGCGGGTGGCGTTCTTGGTGGTGCCCAACTGCCGGGCGTGCGCGTGCGGCTGGACCACTTTGATCTTGGAGCCGCCGGCCATCGACCACTGTCCGTCGATGCACATCGGCAGTTCGATGGAGCCTTGGCTCTGCAATTGAGCCAGACGGGCCTGCAGGCTGACGCGATGCGGCGAGCCCGGCTCGTAGAGGCGATTCGGCTCGTTCTCGATTGCGGGGATCTGGGTCACGGCATCCATACGCTGATCCTTCCATTTCAGGTCCGTTGTTGGCGAGTCTGCGAGCTGCGGGGTCGCGGCTCAGGTCAGGTACGCGATCTCGTCCACGGCGTACCACTGCAGATCGTCGACGAAAACCGCTGCCCAGTCCGCGATCGGAACCTCGGCGGTCGTGCTCAGGGAGCTGGTGGCACCGGGCAGGGGTTCGGTGGCATCAGCCGGGAGGTCCACGGCCAGGGTCGCCCGTCGCTGTCCGGTGGTCATGGCAGCCACAGTGGACGTCTCCTCGGCCGCTTTCGTCGCCAGGAACTCCAACTCCTCGTCGTCGGCGTCCGGGTGCTGCTTGCGCAATGACGAGGTGACGGCGTTGATCCGGGTGCCCACGGGGACAGCACCGCCGGCGTACCAGCGCAATACTTCGGGCAGCGTGGCGGGGACGTATGCGCGCATCAACTGACGTCGGCCAAGTGGTCCGGGCCGACCTTGTCAGGGTCACGCAGCGCCTCCACCGAGGTCTTCAGCGACGTCTCCAGCGCGGCGATGCGGCGACTGTTGTCCATGACGTTGGCACCCATCGCCTCGAGGTCCTCCGGGCCGGGGCCGAGCACCACCACGTCGGCACCGCCGGCGCGGACCTTGTCCACCTCGCTCAGGCAGCGTTTCGTCACCTGGACCCGCCACCGCCGCTCGACCCGGCCGAGCATCGTGTCCGGCTGGTCCATCGCGAAGGACAGCATCGGCGCCAGCACATACACCTCGTCGAGGTCCAGGCCCGCCAGCAGATCGGCCGATGTGGCCGACCACGCACCGCCGTCGATGTACGTGCGGCCGTCGATCTGCATCGGCCGGAACCAGCCTGGGATGGCACAACTGGCCATGACGGCGTCGGACAGGGCGACCGTGGGGGCGTTCTCGTGGCCGAATGCGACCCTGCGGCCACTTTCGTAGTCGAGGGCGACGATCCACACGTTCTCGTGCGGCGACCACTGACCGAAGGGGGTGAAAGCCTCGACCAGATGCCCTACCCGTTCCAAAGAGCCTTTGCCGGCCGGAAGGAACGCGCTGAGCACGGCGGTCGGTGGCATCTTGCGGGCACCGCCGGCAAGCGTGCGCCGGATCAGTTTGCCGCTGCCCGGGCCGAGCAGGCGCGGGATGTGCGGACGGTTCCCACCGGTGGCCTTCTCGTAGTCCCACGAGTAGCCGGCCAAGGGACCTTCGGTGATCGGGTGGCCGTGCTGGTGGTCGATGAGTTGGTCGACGCTGACTCCCGCACCGAGCAGTGACGACAGGACCGAACCTGCCGAGGTCCCCACGATGTAGTCCGCCGTGCGGGGGTCGAAGCCGTGAATCTCCTCAAGTGCTTTGAGCGCTCCGATCATCCAGGCGGCACCCAGGATTCCGCCGCCGCCGAGCACGAGCCCCCGCCGCTTGCCGGATTTCGTGGCCATGATGGTCTGTCGCCCTCCGTTTCCGGTGGATAATCGCATATCCACGACGTAAAACGCTACTCGCCGGAACGTTAGTCCTTTCTGGTGCGTTTTGCTCGGGTACGTGACTTGCGTGTCGTGTCAAGCAGCTCGTCGATGGCCTCGGAGATGCAGGCCGTGAGCACGTCGATGTCATCCATCGCATCCCGATCCGCGTTCAGACCGAAGTAGACGCCGCCGTTGTAGGACGTCAATCCGATGCTCACCGCCATGGACTTCACCAGGGGCAGGATCGGGTAGGCGGCCAACAACTGCGCGCCTGCCACGTACAGCGGCTGCTGCGGCCCGGGGACGTTGGTGATCACGACGTTGGCCACACGTCGCGACAGATCCGCGCCCAGCCGGGCACCCATCGCATGCAAGGTCGGCGGGGTGAATCCGGTCAGGGCGACCAGCGATTGCGCCCCGACCATGTGGCCGCCGTCCTTGTGCTGAGCCATCTCGAAACTGATGCGGTTGAGCCGGACCACCGGGTCCTGCTCCCCGGTGGGCAGATCCACCAGGAACGCCGCTACCCGGTTGGCCGGCGTGCGTTGCCCGATGTCCTGGACGCTGACCGGGACCATGGCGCGGATGGTGTGACGGCTGCCGACGTTCTCCTGGCGGGTCATCAACCATGCCCGCAATGCACCGGCGATCACGGCCAGCACGACATCGTTGATCGTGCCGCCATGCTCGCGGCGGATGCGCTTGAAGTCCTCCAGGTCCGCGGTGGCCGTGCCAAAACGGCGCTGGGCACCGATCGGCACGTTCAGAGGGCTCTCAGCCGGTGGGCGGGCGGCCGTCCAGAGCGCCGAGACCAGGCCACCGGCCTGCCGCAGCAAGCCCGTGGCCGCGTCACTGACGTCGGCCAGGCCCTTGCGGGCGTTGTCCACCACGACTGCCGGCCGTCTCACCGAGTCGACGACTGCACCGGCCACCAGTTCCGCCCCGCTGGGCTCCTGCGACGGGTTCCAATGCACGTCCGGGGTCGGCCGGGGATCGGGGGTGGGGTCGAGGATCACCTGTCCGATGTCCACCGCCGCAGTCCCGTCGACCATCGACTGATGGGTCTTGGTCAAGATCGCGAAGCGGCCGCCCTGCAGGGCCTCCACCAGGTAGACCTCCCACAACGGCCGGGTCGGATCCAGCGGCCGGCTCATGATGCGGGCGGCGAGTTCGCGCAGCTGACCATCGGTTCCCGGCGATGGCAACGCCGAACGCCGCACGTGGAACGCCACGTCGAAATCCTGGTCGTCGACCCACACCGGGTTGGCCAGCCGCCCGGGCACCCAGCGCACCCGCTGGCGGTACCGCGGGACGAAAGCGATCCGGCGGCGGATCAACGTGACCAGACGGTCGTAGTCGAAGCCGCTGTCCGGGGCCTGGAACACCAGCATCTCGCCCACGTGCATGGGTGTGGTCTCGTCCTCCAGGTACAGGAAGGAGACGTCCACTGCGCTCAGACGATCCGGCACTGGGCTACCGCCTCTCTGGTCGCACGACTATCCGTTCGCATTGTCCCATTGCGGGCATACCGGGACATCAGGCAGTGCCGGTGGCCGCGGGCGGCGTGTGAGCTGTGCCCGCGATGTGCTCAGCGCGACAGCACACGGTCGAACAGGATGTCGAGTTCGGAGGCGGTGGTCGGGTAGTCGGTGTGGTGGATCCCGACCAGTCCGAGCTCGCGAGCGGCCAGCACGTTGGGCAACAGGTCGTCGACGAATGCACACTCCGGCGCGGACAGCCCGATCGCCTGGATCGTGTGGTGATAGATCTCGGCATCGGGTTTGCGCATCCCCACCTGACCGGAGATCACGACCTCGTCGAACATCCCGTCGAACAGGTCATCGGGGTAGTTGTTCCCCCACGAGTTGCTCAGCAGGGCGGTCCGGATGCCGTTGGCCCGGGCCCTGCGCACGAGCGCCATCATGTCCGGACTGTGGGCGAAGAAGCGGAACATGCGGTTGAGCAGGCCTTCGGCCAGGACGACCTGTCCGGTCTTGTCGGTCAGCGCCCCGGCCAGGTGTTTCTCGAACGCCGGCACCTCGAGTTCGCCGCGTTCGAGGGCGTGGATCGGGTTGTAGGCGGCCTCCAGCGCGTATTCGGTACCCAGCCATTCGCGCATCACCGCGATGAACGCCGTGATGTCGATGGACTCGTCGGCGGCCCAGGACCCCATGGCTTCGTGCATACCGACGGTCAGCACACCGCCCCAATCAACGATCAATCCCGACAGCGGCATGCCAACAGATTATCCGGCACCTGCACCCACCTCATCGACCAGTTCGTCCACGATCGGCGCCAGGGCTCGCTGTGTGATCTGCATACCGATCCAGCCGACCGCCGCCTCCGGCAGGAAATCTCCCAGCCGCCGGGCCAGTCCGGTGGTCGTGCGACGTGGGTCGGTGCATCGGTTGACCACGACCGTGGCGCGTCCACGCATCAAATCGGCCGCAGCAGGCAGGCTGCGCCACAACCGCTGCTGGGCCACCTGAGACTCCCCCACGACGATGACGACGTGATCGGCGGCCCGTAGTCCCACCGCTGTAGCCGTGGTCCAGTCGGGCACCAGGCCGATCTCCCCCGCCGGGTCGATCGCACTGTCCACGTCCAGCAGGATGTGTCCGAACTGTCCGCGCGCGGTCTGCAGGACCTGCTGCATCGCCCCGGGATGCACCGCCGGGTAGACCGCCGGATCGACGCCGCTGAGCACATGCAGTCGGGTGGACACCGCGACGCCGGCGATCTTCGGGGTGCCGCGGTCGACCGACAGGCACGCGGTGAGCAGCCCGCCGAGCGGAACGTTCAGCAGATCGCCCACCGATGGCGCATGCACATTGGCGTCCACCAGCAGGGTGTCTTTCCGACGACTCAGGCTTCGCGCCAGGCCGACGGCCACGCTGGTGGTACCCCAGGAGCCCGGCGGCCCCCAGACGGTGATGATCGGTCCGGCCCCGGTCGCCACATTCGCAGCCCCGAGCAGCGCATCGAGCTCCAGCCGCTGCGGCGCGACGTCGGCAGTGGGGCCGTGGCCGACGATCACCACTCGGGTGAGGCCGCGCAATCGGGCCAGCCCCTCGGTCAATCGCGGGAAGTCCTCATCGACGATCAGCACGTGTGGCGCTTCGAGTTCCACGCTGACCAGCAGTTCGACGACGGTTCGGCACTGCGTGACCGCGGCGAGCCCGGGCTGATCATCCATCCGGGACAGCAGCACGTCCTCCCACGAGTGCCCGACGCGGCCGATCACCATCGTCAACGCCACGTTTGTCCCCAGGAAGTCCGCTTGCCCTTTCGCACATTATGCGGTGTGCGAGGATCGAAGGGTGCGGTTCCTCACCCTTGCCGATGTCGCCGAGACGTTGAACATCTCCTCTGCGCAGGCCTACGCCCTGGTGCGTAGCGGCGATCTGCGGGCGATCAAGGTCGGCGGCCGCGGACAGTGGCGCGTCGAGGCCACCGAACTCGAGGCGTACATCGAGCGGGCCTACCAGCAGACCGCACAGTCACTGGATGCGGCCAAGCACAGCAGCGACCTGCGATAGCGGCACCAAGGTGGGCCGTCCCGCGGTCCGAGCGTGCAGGAAATCGGCTGCCACCCAGTCGATTCTCACCATCAGGGTCCGACCTCCAGCCAGGACCAGTTCGCGCGGCACTCTTCCAGCCAACTGTCTGATCGACTGCCGGAAGCTCACCGGGCTGGCCTGCACCCCACCCCCGCGGCCCAGAGGCTGGATCTGGTCGCACGCCGACAACCGGACCAATGCAGTGCTCAGGTGGACCAAGTCCACTCCCACGGAGAGCACCTCACCGCGTACGACGTGTTCACCGATCTCGACCTGCAGGTCCGAGAACCGTCGCACGTAGTCGGCCAGTTCCCACGATCCGCGAGTGACGCTCAAGGCGTCCTGGTGCTCGTAGTGCAGGTCGAGGCGGTCCAGCGCCGTCGCCCGCAGTTCCACGTCGGTGAGGTCCGGCCATTCGTCAGCCTGCATATCCACAAAGCGTACCCAGGCCTGTGCAGACGGACCTATGATCAGTATCAAACAACAGCAAACATCACCAAATGAGATCAAATGTCGATGAACAATCACGCTACTGCCGTCGTCAGCCCCATCGAGTCGTGGCAGCCGCCACCGCAGCCGACTCGTCCGCGACATCTGCGACTGGTCTGCACCGAACCGGACCCGCCGCAGCCTGTCGATCAGCGCTGGATCGAGCGGCTTACCCAGTCGGTGGTGGAGGTGCTGGCGGGGCATCGTGCGGCGACGACGCTGGTGGGTTCGGTGTCCCCGGTCGTCTTCCAGGCGTTGCGCTCACCGAGCCCGGACTCGCGCCTGAGTGGCGGCAAGGTGCTCTCGGTGCGGGCCCAGCCGCTGGGCACTGATTCGATCGAGGTGGCTGCCGTGGTCGGATGCCCACAACGCACCCGCGCCGTGGCTCTGCGCCTGCACCGGCGGCACGGCCGGTGGCGGTGCGTGTGCGTGCTGGTGCTGTAGGGCGCCGGCCGCCCCGCGGGGGGCCGCCGGGCGGGGGGCGCCCGGCGGCCGCGGGGCCGGGGGGCGGGGGGCCCCCGGGGCAACCAGCGGGCTACTGCGCGGTTATGCGTATTCGGTCACGGAATCCGTGGGCCGCATCCACCTACGCTGCGTTCTTCGGATCTCCGTGGCAGCGCTTGAACTTCTTCCCAGAGCCGCACGGGCACTGGGCATTGCGCGCGACGTTGGCGTACTTCGGGTCGGTGTCACGGGCGCTGCCACCGGCCAGCGTCCCCCGCTCGACGTGTGCGGGAACCTCCTCGTCCAGCGTGGGCGCGGAGTACTGGACCTGCTGCGGGCGCTCGTGGACCAGACCCGGCGCGACCAGCTGCGGCGCCTCGGTGGCCCCCAGCTCCTCGATCTCGTCGTCCTGTTCGTCCTCACCCTCGACGGTGGGCTGCACGTGGAACATGTAGCCGACCGTCTCCTCCTTGATGCCGTTCATCATGGCGGCGAACAGGTCGTAGCCCTCCTTCTGGTACTCGACCAGTGGGTCGCGCTGGGCCATCGCGCGCAGTCCGATGCCCTCCTGCAGGTAATCCATCTCGTACAGATGCTCGCGCCATTTGCGGTCGAGCACGTTCAGGATGACCTGCCGCTCGAGTTCGCGGATGACCGGTTCGCCGAGCTCCTCGACGCGACGGTCGTAGGCGGCCTGGGCGTCGTCCTGCAGGGCCTGCGTCAGCAGGTCCGCGCTCAGCCCTGACCGGTCACCGCCAGCCTCGGCCTCCAGCGCCGCAACCGAGACGCCCACCGGGTACAACGTCTGCAACTGCGTCCACAACTGGTCGAGGTCCCACTCCTCGGGGTAGCCCTCCGCGGTGGCGTTGGCCACAGCACCCGCGATCGTGTCGTCGAGGAAGATCCGGACCTCGTCCTCGAGGTCCTCGCCGTTGAGCACGCGGTGCCGCTCTGCATAGATCACCTGACGCTGGCGGTTGAGGACCTCGTCATACTTCAGAACGTTCTTGCGGATCTCGAAGTTCTGCGCCTCCACCTGACCCTGCGCGCTGGCAATCGCACGGGAGACCATCTTGGCCTCAATCGGAACGTCGTCGGGCACGTTGAAACGGGTCAGGAACGCGTCGACCATCGTCGCGTTGAACCGCTTCATGAGATCGTCCTCGAGCGACAGGTAGAACCGAGTGGTTCCGGGGTCACCCTGACGTGCCGACCGGCCCCGCAACTGGTTGTCGATACGGCGGGACTCGTGGCGCTCGGTGGCCAGCACGTACAGGCCCCCCAACGAGGTGACCTCCTCGTGCTCGGCCTTCACCGACTCCTCGGCCTTGCTCAGGGCGTCCGGCCAGGCGGCCTCGTAGTCCTCCGGACTCTCCACCGGGTCGAGCCCGCGGGCCTCGAGGTCGGCCGCGGCACGCATCTCCGGGTTGCCGCCGAGCATGATGTCGGTTCCACGACCGGCCATGTTCGTCGCGACGGTCACCGCGCCCCTGCGGCCCGCCTCACCGACGATCGACGCCTCCCGCTCGTGGTGCTTCGCATTGAGCACCTCATGGCGTACCCCGGACTTCTTCAGCAGGGCGGACAGCACCTCGCTCTTCTCGACGCTGGCGGTGCCCACCAGAACGGGCTGGCCCTTCTCCTGACACTCCTGGATGTCTTCCACCACGGCGGCGAACTTCGCGCCCTCCGTGCGATAGATGGTGTCGGGCAGGTCCACCCGGATGTTCGGCTGGTTCGTCGGGATCGGGACCACGCCGAGCTTGTAGATCTGGTTGAACTCCGCGGCCTCGGTCATGGCCGTACCGGTCATGCCGGAGAGCTTGTCGTACATGCGGAAGTAGTTCTGCAAGGTGATCGTGGCGAGCGTCTGGTTCTCGGCCTTGATCTCGACGTTCTCCTTGGCCTCGATCGCCTGGTGCAGGCCCTCGTTGTAGCGCCGGCCGGCCAGGATACGTCCGGTGTGCTCGTCGACGATGAGCACCTCACCGTTCTGGATCACGTACTCCTTGTTGCGGTCGAAGAGCTCCTTGGCGCGGATCGCGTTGTTCAGGAAACCCACCAGTGGGGTGTTGACGGTCTCGTAGAGGTTCTCGACGCCGAGCCAGTCCTCGACCTTCGCCACACCGGCGTCGAGGATGCCGACCGTGCGCTTCTTGATGTCGACCTCGTAGTCCTCGTCCTTGTGCAGGCGCTTGACGAGTTTGGCGAAGTCCGCGTACCACTTCGGGGACTGGTCGGCTGGGCCACTGATGATCAGCGGCGTCCTGGCCTCGTCGATGAGGATCGAGTCGACCTCGTCGACGATCGCGAAGTTGTGTCCGCGCTGGACCATCTCGTCGACGTTCCACGCCATGTTGTCGCGCAGGTAGTCGAAACCGAATTCGTTGTTGGTGCCGTAGGTGATGTCCGCCGCGTAGGCCGTGCGGCGCTGCTCGGGGTCATCTGCGCCAGGATGCAGCCGACCTCCAGTCCCAGGAAGCGGTGCACACGACCCATCCAGGCGGAGTCACGCTCGGCGAGGTAGTCGTTGACCGTGACGACGTGCACGCCTTTGCCCGACAGTGCGTTGAGATAGCTGGGCAGCGTCGACACCAGCGTCTTGCCCTCACCGGTCTTCATCTCGGCGATGTTGCCCAGGTGCAGTGCCGCACCTCCCATGACCTGCACGTCGTAAGTGGCGCTGCCCCAGGGTGCGGGTGGCCGCCTCGCGGACGGCGGCGAAAGCCTCCGGGAGCAGGTCGTCGAGAGTCTCCCCCTTCTCGAGCCTGGCTCTGAACTCGGGAGTCAGATCCCGCAGTTCCTCGTCGCTCATAGCACGGAAGTCGGCCTCAAGGGCGTTGACTTGCACGCTGAGGGCTTTGAGCTTGCGGAGGACCTTGCCCTCACCGGCCCGCAGGATCTTGTCTAGAACTCGCACATGTGCATGTTACGTGACGATGGGGATGGTGGGATGGGGTCGTGATCAGCGAGCACCTCGAACTGCCCATGGGACGTCTTCGCCCCTTGCATCCTGACGACGCCCCGGCCATCGTCCGAGCCTGTTCTGACCGGGAGATCGCGCGCTGGACGCAGGTCCCCCAGCCGTACTCGCTGGCGCACGCCGAGGACTTCATCGGCTCCCATGGCGGCGAGGACCACGTGTGGGCCATGGACGTCGACGGCCTGGCCGGAGTCATCGGCGTGCGCGACACGCTGGCGACCATGCCGGGCCCGAGCACCGAGGTCGGCTACTGGGTGGCGCCGTGGGCTCGCGGGGCGGGACTGGCCACCGCCGCACTGGTGGCGGTGCGCGACGAACTGGCCCGGGTCGGCTACCAACGCATCGACTGGGAGGCGCTGGCCGGCAACGAGGCCTCCGTACGCGTGGCGCTCAAGGCGGGCTTCATGATCGAAGGGCACAAGCGGCGCGGGATGTCGCAGCGCGGGCGCCTTGTGGATGCCGTCGTCGGCGGGTGGACCGCCGATCTGCACGTTCCGGAACTGGTCGCCGGAGCATGGCAGGTCCAGCCCCTTGCCCCGATCGACGTTCCCGGCGGCGCTGCGCCCCACGGCGAGCAACGCGCTTGCGGTGTGGGTAGCCCGCACCGCGGTCGGCGGGCAGGACTCCGGCCTGGTCATGGCCACGCGGTCGGTCCAGGGAGTGCATGTGCACTCCCCGGCGGCACCGCGCCCGGCGATGGCGGCCGTCCGCCGCTACCTGCGGGCCCAGGGCTTCGGTCTCACTGATGAACCGCTGCCGGCGGGGTGGATCTGACCGGGTCGAGCGCTGGACAGTCTCGCGAGGCGGCATGCGGAAGGCGGTCTCCGCACCGCCTGCGCCGGGCGGGAGTCGCGCTGCGCCGTGCCATCCACAAGCTAGGTGCGGATCCGTCCAACGCCGAGGCCGGGCCGCACGTGACCGTCACGGCAGGCGGAGCCAACCGACCTGGCCGGCGCGAACCACGGCCTGGGTCCGCGAGGACACCCCGAGCTTCGCGAAGACGTGGCCCAGGTGGTTGCGCACGGTGTGCTCACTGATGAACAAGGCGTGGGCGATCTCCCGGTTGCTCATGCCCTGCGCCAGCAGCGTGGTGACCTCCAGTTCCCGGGCGGTCGGGTCGGTGGGGCTGCTCGAGGCCCTGCGCCGGGCGACCGGGCGGTTGCGACGCAGGTTCTGCACCGCATGGACCAGATCCGAGGTGCTGCAGTCGCGCGCGAGAACCTCTTTGGCACCGGCACGCAACAGATCGACCACCGCCCTCTCGGCGGCGGGCACCCCGAGCACGATCGTCGGAGTGCGTGACTTCAGGGCCGCCAGAACGACCTCCGCGTCCGCGGCCTCGTGACGCCGCACGCCGATGATCGCCGCTCCGGACGGACCGGGCCAAACCACAGTTCCCCCCCACTGCCCCACGACGGGATCGGGGAGCACGACTCCTGCCAGAGTGGCGGCGATCCCGTGCGCGAAGACCGGTTCGGGATCGATGACTACGGTTCTCAGGGCAGGGGTGCTCAGGCCGACTCCTCAGCTGGCTGAGCCTCGTCTGCGGTGTGGACCCGGATCAGTCCGTAGTCGAAGCCGCGGCGGCGGTAGACCACAACCGGGTCACCGGAGTCCTCGTCGATGAACAAGAAGAAGTCGTGCCCGACCATCTCCATCTCGGTCACCGCTTGTTCCACGGACATGGGCACGGTCTCGTGGCTCTTCTCGCGCACGACGACCGGCCCCTGCTCCCAGACCGTGTCCTCGTCGAGATCGTCCTCCAATTCCGGCACCTCGGCCGCGGGGTCTCGAGATTGTCGAACCCGGCGGCGCGCGGGCTACGCACGGCTTCGGCGCCGTGGCGGTGGAAGCGGTTCTTGTCCGCCGCGCGGCGCAGGCGCTGTTCCAAGCGGCCGTATGCGATGTCAAGTGCGGCGTACTTGTCGGACGCAGCAGCCTCAGCGCGGATGACCGCGCCGTTCGCGCGCGTGGTCAACTCCACCTCGAACGCGCGATCGGCCAGCCGGGGATTGGCCTCTTTGGAGACCTCGACGTCGACTCTGCGCAAGGGGATCCCGAACTTGTCGATGCGGTCCAACTTGTTGTGGACGTGCTCCCGGAAGCGCTTGGACACCTCAACGTGTCGGCCGTGCACCACGATCTCAGCGACGTCGCTCACGAAGCCCTCCTCCTTGTAGACAATCCCCCGATTCAACACGCTTCACGCTAACTCGTTATCGGTCCTGAGCGCACGTCGGGTCGATGATCGAGCCCGCGATGACCACATGCGCGACCACTTCGTAGCCACCCTCGGTGAGGGCACGATCACATTCGGCCAGAGTGGCTCCGGAGGTGCGCACATCGTCGACGACGATCACCGGTCCATCACCGGTGCGGGTCACGTGCATCGTCGAGTGCACGTTGCGTCGCCGGGCCGCGAAGGACAACCGCGCCTGGTCCGCCCGACTGCCTGCGCGCAGCAACCTGCCGGCCGGCAGATCCGTCGCGGCACTTGCCGTGCGGGCGAGCTCCCACATGTGGTCGAAACCGCGCCGTCGTACCGCCGCTGACGAGGTCGCGGCGGGGACCAGGGTTGTCGTGGGCGACGCGCCGATCAACTCCACAGCCTCCAGCACCCCGGCGGCAAGGACGTGGCCCAACAGCGGACGCAGACTGCTGATGCCGCGGTCCTTGTATCCCACGATCGCCTCCGGAACACAGCCGTCATAGCGGCACGCGACGATCAGCGGCGGGTCGACCGCAGCCAGCACCGGGTCCACCGATTCGGCGAAGGCCGCTGCGCACTCGGAGCACCAAGGCCGTCCCGGGGTTTCACACCCGACGCAGGTCGACCCCAGCAGGGCAGAGGCGGCCGCATCCCACCAGGAACTCATACCGCAAGTCTGAGCCTGCGCCACTGGGCCTTGGGCGTCCACGACAAATCTGTGGATGGCCTCTATCCGGGATAGCGCGGCTGGCGTCCCTGGGTCAGGGGCACCCAGGTGTTGCCGTTGAACTGCCAGATCTGCCCATCCTTGGTCCCGGACAGCAGCGGCCGGTCAGGGGCGGCGGCGACGGTGCGCGCCAGCGGCGGACCGCCGAGAAGTCGCACGGAGAACAGACCCAAGTCCACGCTGCCGACCTGCGGCGGCTGGTCGGGCGCGACGATGAGCAGCGCCACCTGCGTGGCCGACGCCCACGCCGCTGCCCGGACCGGACCGGTCACCAGCGCCCGCGGCCGGGTCAGACGCGGCGGACCTGTCGTCCGGTCGACCCGCAGCAGATAGGCGGTCGCCGCATCGCGCGGTCCGGCCACGACCAATGCCCGGGAGCCGTCACGGGAGATCTGCACCGACCTGACCTGGTCAAGTTGTACTGGGATCTTCTGGGACCCCAGCACGTTCACCATCTGCGCCCCGGCGTCCGGGTCGGGCAGCCACAGCGCGCCTGTGCGGTCCCAGGATCCACCCCGACTGCGCAGAGCAGTCCGCGCGTCCGCCCAGCGGGAAGGGGTCTGCAGTGCGGCGGTCAGCAGTTGTCCATCCGGATCGGTGGCGGCGGCAGCGCTCTGGTCAAGGCTGATGAGTGGATCCTCAACCGGGGGTTGTCCGCTGCCCGGTGCTCCGGGCACGGGCAGTGCCCCGTTCCCGTCGCTCATGCCCAGCACGCGGCCCGAGCGCACGATGTACCACGCAGCCCCCGGTGACAGGCCGTCGGGATCGAAGTCGGCCCAGGCACTGCGCGGCTGGATGGGGTCGGTGCCGGGGACCGTCACCGGCTGTCCGTCAGCGGTGATCGTGACCCCGCGGAAGCCGGGCACCTGCCGCAACGTCCACACGATCTGCGCCGACAGCTGCTGGCGGGCCAGGTCGTCGGCCTGCAGGACCGCGGCCGTGAGATCGATCTGCACGATCCCGTCAACGGTGTCCACCGCCTTCAGTTCGGTGCCCACCGGGAAGCCGTTGATCACCGCAGGTTCCAACCACGGTCCCGGACCCTGCAGCAACGCCTGCAGCAGATCAGTGCTCACATCCCCCTGACTCCTGGCGAACAGCACCGGATTCGGCGCCAGAATGCCGCCCGGCTTCGCGACGAAGTACGTCTGGAACTCCCGGTAGGAGCGTTCCACTGCGGCCCGCGACAGCAGCAGGCCCTCCGGGACGTCGTCGATGCGCCACTGTGAACCGACCTGGGTCAGACCGAACTGTTCCTCAAGGGCGGTCTGTTCGTCGGTGGGCACGTACTGGGAGCGTTCGGAGATCACTCCGACCAACGCGGCGGTGAGGGTGACGCCGTCCTCGGCAGGATTGTTCAGTGTCTCTGTGTCGTTGCCGTAGACCCGGACCCCGGCCTGCGGATCCCATGTCTGGGCAGCCTGCGTAGTGAGATATTCCCGTGCCACCGCATGGCCGTCCTCGAATCCAGAGGCAGCGTCGAGAAATCCCTGCACGATTTCGATCTGGGACATTCCCGGTCGCGGAGACCGGGCCAGGGCACGCACAAAACTGCTGGATGCCGTGTCGGGGACCGCCTGGTCCACTTCCACGACGGGACCACTGGTCGGCACCTGAGCACACCCGGAGACCAGCAGCACGGCCACTGCAGCGGCGACCATCACAGGTCTCATACGCCCACCTCCGTCGGATCCAGCGGCAACGGAGACGTCTCGCCTAGGTCCTGTCCGGCCACCCGCGGCAACGTCAGCCGGAAGAGGGCCCCTTGCCCCGGTCGACCCCAGACCGCCAGCCGCCCGCCGTGCAGGCGAGTGTCCTCCAACGCGATGGACAACCCGAGACCGGTGCCGCCCAGATTTCGCACCCGGGAGGGGTCGGCGCGCCAGAACCGGTCGAACACCCGGTCCAGGTCATCGTCATCAAGGCCACGACCGAAGTCGCGCACGGATACTGCCGCACAGGAGGCTCCGACGGCAGCTCGCACCTCGATGGGGTGGCCCTCACCGTGCTCGATGGCATTGGACAACAGATTGCGCACGATCCGTTCGATGCGTCGCGGGTCGCAAGCAGCCACGCAGGGCTGATCGGGGAAGAGTTCTACGATTTCGCAGCCGCGTGCGCGGGCCAACGGCCGTGCGGCTTCCACCGCGGCCCCGACCACCACGCGCAGATCCGTGGACTCGGTCTCCAACTGCGCGGCGCCGGCATCGAATCTGCTGATCTCCAGCAGATCGGCCAGCAGCGATTCGAACCGGTCGAGTTGGTCGTGCAACAACTCGCTGCTGCGCAGCAACGACGGCGGCATGGTCTCGCGGCTCTCGTAGATGACATCGGAGGCCATGCGGATGGTGGTCAGCGGGGTGCGCAGTTCGTGGGAGACATCGGAGACGAATCGTTGCTGGAGACGCGAGAGGCTCTCGAGCTGCCGGATCTGCGTCTGCAGGGAGCCTGCCATGTCGTTGAACGCCAGCGCCAAGGCGGCCAGGTCGTCCTCACCGCGCACGGGCAGTCGCTGTTCGAGGTGTCCGGCTCGCACCAGTTCCGCGGTCCGAGCGGCCTGGCGAACCGGCAGGACCACGTGCCGCGCGATCAGCGACATGAGCAGCCCCAACAAGCCGATCAGGAGCAAGCCGGCGATCCAGGCCGTCGATCTGACCAGGTCCAGCGTCCCCTGTAGCTCGCCGTACGGGAACAAGTAGTAGACCTCGTAGGCGGTCTCGGTGCCGATGGTCAGCAGCGAGCCGACCACAAGCCCGGGTTCGGAGGGTTGGTTGACGTACTGGATCGTCGTGTACGTCCACACCTCGCGGCCCTGCTCGCGCACCTGGGTTCGCATGTCCAGCGGGACGCTGGATACCTCCACCAGGTTCGTGCCCCGCTCCGACAACTGCGTATCTGCCGCGGACGAGCCTTCCAGCAGCAGCACCTCGTAGGCGGCACCGCGGTCGTCGCTGGTCACCAACGAGTTCATGATCGAATCGGCCAGACCCTCGCTGGGCGGCGGCGGTCCGCCTTCACTGGCCTGCAGGACGACCTGTTGGGCCGCCGCCAGCCCGACATTGGCCTCGGCGATGGACCTGCTGGTGTTGGCGTCGACCAGGCCGTTGGTCACCCGGATGAGCAGGAACCCGAGACTCACGCCCACCAGGACCGTTGCGGCCACCAGTGTCGTGGCGACCACCCGGAACGCCAGTGAACGCCGCCAGCGGCGGGTCAACGCCCTGAACATCAGTCCGATTCGTCGCGTGCCTTGTAGCCGACGCCGCGCACGGTCAGGACCAGTTCGGGATTCTCCGGGTCGTGCTCGATCTTGGAGCGCAGACGTTGGACGTGGACGTTGACCAAACGGGTGTCGGCCGGGTGCCGGTACCCCCACACGTCCTGCAGAAGGACCTCTCTGCTGAACACTTGCCACGGTTTGCGGGCCAGACAGACGAGCAGGTCGAACTCCAGCGGTGTGAGATCGATGACCTGGCCGTCCCTGCGCACACTGTGCCCGGCGACGTCGATGCTCAGATCCCCCAAGCGGATGAGTTCGGGCTTCTCGTCGTCGAGGCGACGCAGACGTGTGCGGATGCGTGCGATCAGTTCCTTGGCCTTGAACGGCTTGACGACGTAGTCGTCGGCACCGGACTCCAGTCCCAGCACCACATCGACGGTGTCGGTCTTCGCGGTCAGCATCACGATCGGAACGCCGCTTTCGGCGCGGATCGCCCGGCACACTTCGATGCCGTCCTTGCCGGGCAGCATGACATCCAGCAGCACCAGGTCCGGGCGGGTCTGGTGGAACGCTTCCAGCGCCCGGGAACCGTCCGACTCGAAGAACGGCTCGAAACCGTCGGCCTGCAGGACGATACCCAGCATCTCCGACAACGCGGGGTCGTCATCGACGACCAGAACCCGTCCCTTCACGTCCCCACTATTGCAGACATCGGCCGTCCCCCCGCTCTTTGCGGCTCCTCGGATTCCCAGCCCCAGCTGCGCGCCACCGGCGAGGAACAGCTGGCGGCGTCGGTCGGGCCCGGCGTACGCCCCGTGGGCGACCCTCAGCCCACCAGGAACAGGATGCCGATCGCGCCCGGAAGGTTGTTCGTCATATGCGCCACGATCGCCGTGCTGGTGTTGTTGCGGTGGATGCGTGCCGCGCCGAGGATCAGGCCGATGGCGAACAGCAGCGCGAACCTGATCGGCTCGAGGTGCATCGCGGCGAACAGAGCAGCAGAAACCACCACCGCGAGCCACTTACTCATCCCTCGCTTGAGCAGGCTGGTCATGAGCAGACCGCGATAGCACAGCTCCTCCACGATCGGGGCACCGAAGGCCACCGCTAGCGCGAACAGGAAACGAGCCACCGGGAAGTCGTTGAGACTGGTCGCGAGTTCACCGGCACTGGAGTCGAACTCCCCGAACACAGCAGACAGCCCGGCGGCGATGATCGAGGCGGCCACCAGCGCCGCGACCCCCCACAACAGACCCCACCCGATGTCAACGCGCGACACCCGCAGACCGAAGTCGAGCCGGATGCCGTTGCCGCGCAGGCGACTGACCAGCCACGGCCAGCCCCCCATGCCCAACCACGGCAGGATCACACCGACCAGGAGCGCCCAGGCGTAGACCGCCGTGCCTTCCTGCGTCAGCAGGATCGGGACCCCACTCACGATGCTGAAAACCAGCCACGCACCCACGGCGATGAAGAAGTCCGGCACCCCCCAACTCGGGCGCTTGAGCGGCACCCCCTGCCACCACGCCGCAATGGCGGCATCGGCTGCACCCGGGTACGGGGCTTGCGCAGGGGGCTGCGCGACTACGGGGTTCGACACGGAATCACCTCAACACAAGTGTGCCAGCCCGGCGCCAAGAAGCCAGTGTTGCGTTCGGCCTGAGAGTCGGTCCCACAGGCGCACCGTTGCGCGGATGAGTCCGGGCGCGAGTAGTTCAGGGCCCCGGGGCCAGCCGGTCGAGGTCGGGTTCGAGATAGATGTACCGGGCGCTGGGCAGGGCTGCGCGGATGGCCGCCTCGGCCTCGTCGATGCCCGCGGCGATGGTGGCGGCGTCATCCTCACCGCCAATGGCCACCTTCGCGGCGACCAGGAGTTCGTCCGGGCCCACGTGCAGCGTCTTCAAATGGATGACCCGATCGATGGACTGCGTGCCATCCAGTGCCACCCGGATCGCCTGTTCCTGTTCGGGCAGAGCGGATTCGCCCACCAGCATGCTCGACATCTCGAAGGCCAGGAACACCGCGATCACGACCAGCAGCGTTCCCACCGCCATGGCGCCGAGCCCGTCCCAGCGGCCGTCGCCGGTGATCGTGGCCATGGACACCCCGAACAGCGCGAACACCAGACCGATGAGGGCGCCGGTGTCCTCCAGCAGAACCACGGGGAGTTCGGGTTGCCGGGCGTCACGCACGAAGCGAAGCAGGGAGCGCCCCCCGCGGGATTTGTTCGCCTCCCGCATCGCCGTTCGGAAGGAGAATCCTTCCAGCCCGATCGCGATCAGCAGCACGGCGACCGCGATCTGCACATCGCGCAGTTCCTCGGGATGGGTGAACTTGTGGAAGCCCTCGTAGAGCGAGAACAGCCCACCCACCAGGAACAAGATGATCGCGACCACGAAGGCGTACACGTAGCGCACCCTGGAGTAGCCGAACTGATGCGTCACATCCGCGGTGCGGCGGGCGCGCTTACCACCGACCAGCAGAAGAACCTGATTGCCACTGTCTGCCACGGAGTGGATCGCCTCGGACAGCATCGACGAGGATCCGGTGAGCGCGAACGCGACAAATTTGGAGACCGCGATCCCCAGATTGGCGATCAGCGCGGCCAGGACTGCCTTCGCCCCGCCCTCAGTACTCACGGGATCAGTGTGCCCAACGGGTGCCTCACGATGCCGCTCGGGCGATGACAGCCCGCCCGTCGGCCTCGACTTGCAGGTCGGCCTCTGAAGCCTCCAGCAGGATCGCATCGCCGGGCGCGAGCACGATGTCGCCGGCAGTGATTTCACCCTGCATGCACAACACGGTGCGGGCTGCCCCGGTCGTGGCCGTGAATCCTGCATCCGCCACGGACACCACCGAGAAGGGCGCGCCCTGCGGTGCGTAGGTGGCGACACCGGCGGTCTGCTCGGGCTCTACGGGGCGTGGTTGACCCGACACCGACAAAGCTGCCAGAGCCGCATCGATGGCCACCGTCTTGCTCGTCAGCCCCAGTCGCAGCACGTTGTCACTGGCCGTCATCACCTCGACCCCCAGGCCCTGCACATAGGCATGCACAGTGCCCGGCTCAACGTAAATGGACTCGCCCGGGGCCAGCGTCCGCGCGTTCAGCAAGGCGGCCACGAACACCCCGGGATCGTCGGGATAACAGGCGACGACCTGCTCGATGACCTCCGAGGCCAACGGCGGCAATCCCGCAGCAGCCATCGCGGCTGGTAGCGCCGGGGCCGTGTCCACCACCACGTCCATCGGCAATGTCAGCAGCCCGCGGATGCAGCCGGGCAGATCACCGGCGCGCAGCGCATCAGCTGCCTGGGCCACCTGCGGCCCAAGATGCGCGAAGACCTCCGCACTGACGCCCGTGTCACGGAAGCCCTCCAGAATCGTGAACGGCTCGACGGCGATCAGGATCTCCGCCTTGGCGTACGGGTCGGGCAGCAACTGGTGGCCCCGCGGGTCCGAGCGCTGCGAAGCGAACTGCGCCTGTGCGAAATCCGCCGAAGGATGGATCTGGATCGACAGGGGCCTGGCCGCAGCCAGAATCTTCGTCAGGATCGGTGTCTGGACGTCCACCTGTCCGCCATCACGGGCAACCGAAGGCCCGTTGGGGTGGGTTCCGAACCACAGTTCGGCCTGCGGACCGCCGGTGGGGGCGGTCCATCGCGCCAGTCCGTCCACCTGCCCCCAGTCGTAGGCCTGCAAGTAGCCACGCACTATGTCCATGGTTGCCCTCCTGCTTGTTTATGCCCCGTGGGTTAGGGCCTATCCCTTTGGTCGGCGAACCTGGGATCCCGGTGACCGAACCGGGGGTCGAGATCCCCGGCACTGCGCGACGGGTCGCGGCGCTGCATCAGCGCGGTGTAGACACTGGCGAAATCGACCAACCCCACCAGATCGGCGAGTTGTTCGATGGCGTGTCCCCCGTGTGCCATGACGGACTCGTACGGTACGGCGACGCGCTCACAGGTCTGGACGACAGCCTCTGCGATCGCGCTGGTGTCCGGATGCTCGGAAGCATCGCGCAGCAGCATCACCCGCAAACGCGGTTGCGGCTGCTCGTCCAGCGTGCGATCACGGAAGAGATCGTCTTGCGGTGAGCGCTGTGCCCACGGACCGGCCAGCAGTCCGGCGTGAGTCCGCACCGCCTCCGGCAGGACGCCCACCACACTGGGCCAGTCCGCGTTCTCGGCCAGTTGGCGACCCAGCCGCCGTGCGGCCACCGCCCCCAGATCACCACTGCCCCAGACCAGCGGCAGCCCCGAGGTCAAGTGCATGCTCAAGGCTTTGGCGGGGTTGTCGGTAGACGGCACCTCCACGCCGCAGGCCAGCGCGCGTTCATCCAGCGTGTTGGCTGCGCCGGCCAGACCATGCCGGGCGTGGGCGACCAGACCCAGTTCGCCGGCCAGCAGGATCAGCGGCGCAGACAGCGCCCACAGCAGGGACCTGGCCTTCTGCACGTCCTGCATGACACTCAGTCGCGAAACCGGCCAGAACCACACACCCCGGGCGCTGGCACACATCTCGTGCAGCGGGGAATCCGCGGCCCCCAGACCCAGCACCGAACTGCCGCGACGTTGTGCCTCGGTGGCCACGGTGAGGATCTCGGGGGTCCGGCCAGAGGCCGACACCGCAACGACGAGGTCCATCGGTCCCACCCAGCCAGGCAGCGTAGGACCGCCGATCGCGAACACCGGCAGCGGCGAACCCCGACCAGCCACCGCGGCCAGCACCTCGCCCGGAGCACTCGAACCCCCGGCGCCCACCACGCACAGGCTGCGAGGCCGGCCCTGCCCGGCGAGTACGGACAGAATCTCTGCGGATTCGGAATCCAGGGCCGCCCGGATCGCCGCACCGGCGCCGGCCGTACTGGCCAGCATCCGGTCGGCATCGATTCGCACCAACTCTTCGGGCTCGTCGAGCAGACTGTCTTCCAGGCTCACGACGGGTCCGTGACCCCCACGACGCCACTGGGGCCCGGGGTCGCCTGGTCGAGCAGCATGACCGGGATGCCGTCGCGGATGGGGAACACCGCCTCGCAGACCGTGCAGCGCAAGCCGTCATCGACCTGCTCCACCTCGGCGTGTCGGGGGCAGGGGCAGGCCAGTACATCCAGCAGCAACGGGTCCAGACTCACGTCCACCAGCCTATGCGGTCGACCGCCGTATCAGCGGTAGACGGCCAGTACC
Organism: Micrococcales bacterium; assembly: GCA_016719135.1. Lineage (GTDB taxonomy): Bacteria > Actinomycetota > Actinomycetes > S36-B12 > UBA10799 > JADKAV01. Next base: position 109,793 of record JADKAV010000001.1, read on the forward strand.
TCCTCGCGCAGTTGTGCCATCTGCTGCTCGTCGGGGGCCTCCACGTTGAGCCGCAACAGCGGTTCGGTGTTACTCGGGCGCACGTTCACCCACGACGTGCCGCCATCCACAGTGAGTCCGTCAAGGTCCGAGAAGGTGACCTCGCGGCCCTCGAAGTGCTCCCGAACGGCCTGTGTCGCCGCGGCCTGATCGGCGACCTCGGTGTTGATCTCGCCGGACAGCACGTACCGGGAGAAGGGCTCCAGCGTCTGCGACAGTCGCGTCCCGGGCGGGTTGGCAGACAGGCTGGACAACACGTGCAGAGCGGCGAGCATCCCGCTGTCGGCGCGCCAGAAGTCCCTGAAGTAGAAGTGCCCGGAGTGCTCCCCGCCGAACACCGCACCGGTTTCGGCCATCGTGGCCTTGATGAAGGAGTGACCGACGCGGGTGACCACCGGCACTCCCCCGTTCTCGGCGATGATCTCCGGCACCGCCCGGGAGGTGATGAGATTGTGAATCACCGGAGCGCCGGGGACACGTTGCAGTTCTTGGGAGGCGATCAAAGCCGTCAGCGTCGAGGGGTTGACCAGTTCACCACGCTCGTCGACCACGAAACACCGGTCAGCGTCGCCGTCGAAGGCCAGACCGATGTCGGCCCCGTGCTGTTTCACCGCTGCCTGCAGATCGACCAGGTTCTGCGGATCGATCGGGTTGGCCTCGTGGTTGGGGAAGTTCCCATCGAGCTCGAAGTACAGCTCGATCACCTCGGCGGGCAGCTTCGAGAAGACCACTGGCACAGTGAGCCCCGCCATGCCGTTGCCGGCATCGACCACCACCTTGAGCCGACGTTGCAGCGCAGGCACCAGGCTCAGCAGATAGTCGGCGTACTCCTCGAGCATCTCGCGCTTGGTGATGCTGCCGCTCGGGCCGTCATAGCCGGGTACCCCGCGCACGACCATGTCCGCAATGTCTGCCAGTCCACTGTCCTGTCCGACCGGAGAGGCCCCCGCGCGGCACAGCTTGATGCCGTTGTACGCCGCGGGATTGTGACTCGCGGTGAACATCGCACCGGGCATGTCCAGGCGTCCCGAGGCGAAGTACAGCCCATCGGTGGAACACAGTCCGATCATGACAACGTCGACGCCGTGTTCGGTGACGCCCTTGGCAAAAGCGTCAGCGAATCGCGGTGAGGAGTCGCGCATGTCATGGCCGATGACCACCGACCCGGCCTCGCGCAGATCGAGTGCTTCAACGAAGGCAGCGCCAACCGCCTGCACGAAGTCAGAAGTGATCTGTTCACCCACCAGGCCGCGCACGTCGTAGGCCTTGATCACTGCGGACACGAGGTCTGCCGGGAAGCCGGCTTCGGTCTGACTCATGACCGCCAGGTTATTCGATGGGACGCAGAACCCGGAGGTGGCCTTTGCCGCCGACGGTGATCTGACCGGGTACCTCCGGGGCCGGGGAGGCGGGTTCACCGGCCGGACGGGCGGCCGATCTGACCGCGTCAGCAAGGGCCTGCAACGCGTCGAGCGAAGGTTCCAGGGACGCAGGATCCGGATCCAGGCGGACTACGTCCCAGCCGCGCGGAGCCGTCAGCCGCGCCGAATGCTCATCACACAGGTCGTAGGAGTGTGGTTCCGCATAGGTGGCCAGCGGGCCGAGTACGGCCGTGGAGTCCGAGTAGACGTAGGTCAGCGTCGAGACGGCCGGGCGTTGGCAGGAGGGCCGGGAGCAGCGCCGCGCATTCACCGACCCACGGTAACCCGGGGGTCGCCCGCCCTCGACGTCCACCTCAGGCACGGGGGTATTTCGCGTCGAGCAGGGCCGGATCGATGGCCAGGAAGGCCGCGGCCTGCTCAGCCAGCACGTCGCCGATCAATGCGTACAGCATGACCGGCGAGCCGGCGCGCAGTTCCAGGGCCCAGCGATACACCGTGATCCGGGCCGGCAGTCCGGCGTCGGCGGGGTCGAAATGCGCCAGGCAGGGGTTGTCAGGTTCGGGGACATCGCTGACCGCGATCTCGATGAAGCCCAACTCCGGGCGCACCGAGACCAGCCGATCCCAGGCGAAAAGCACCTGCTCGTCGAACTGGGTGGCCCGACTGCGCGAGACGGGAACAGCCTGAGGAGCCAGCGGACCCCTGACACCGCGTCCTCTGCGATCGCGTCGCCGCATCCGCAGACGCACCCCGCGCGAGGTGATGGTGGCTGTGGACCCGGCGTCGCTGTGCGCGCCCCGGTCGCTTCGGTGACCAACCCGCATCAACATACGGCCGACTCTAATGGCGGGTACGACAAAGGACGGCTCACCACGCTGGTGAGCCGTCCTTCGTGTCGATGGCGGATCAGGGTCTGGGGAAGGGGAAGTGGGGAAGTGCTACGGGCGGAGGATCAGCCGGCGGCGCGCTTGAGGCGACGGCGCTCCCGTTCGGACAGCCCGCCCCAGATGCCGAATCGCTCGTCGTTCTCCAAGGCGAACTCCAGGCATTCGCGTCGGACCTCGCAGGTGCTGCAGATGCGCTTGGCCTCGCGCGTCGAACCACCCTTTTCGGGGAAGAAGGACTCCGGGTCGGTTTCCGCGCACAGTGCGCGTTCCTGCCAGGAGAGTTCCTCGGTCTCTGCCAACGGTAGGCGAACGATATCCATGCTGTGTTTCTCCACTCCCGCGCCCCGGCGCGATTGTCAGGCTCTTCCGGGCGGTGGACCCGGATCGCCATCCCGGAGGCTTCCCCGCGACCGGTGATGACAACGTTGAAATTACATGGTCGTAACTCGATCGCTCAACCGGAATCCCCAGAATGGGCCATTCAGAGGAGAAGAAAAGCCGGAAATGGCCGGAATCTGTGGATAACTAGGCCAGAAAACGCAAGCGCGACACGCCGTCGGCACCTTTTCTGTGCATTGCAGCACCCCTGCCGGACCGGCTGCTGACGTGATGAACCATCTGGCGGCCGGTCGGCCATCAAATCTTGGCCGTACACCTCGTCCACCGCCCAGATCTGATGGCAAGTGCCCAGACAAACGTCTCAAAACGGACAATCGCCCATCATTTCCGGGCCAAACACGCCCTCACACACCCACAGCGGCCCAGTTGTGATGGTGACCACCGCTCAACCCCGCCGAACCGATCTCAGGAGTGGACCCGGCCGACTGGCGCTGAGTTACAGCGCCCGACGCGGTCGGCAACCACCAGGGCGCGCGCCACGCTCACCCGGATTCACCGCGCCGAACGGGGCTCGGCGCTCACCACCGGCTGATAGGTCGTCGTCCGCTGGGCGGCCGGACGCCCAGCCAGTGCGGCCATCTCGTGCAGTTGCTCGGCACTGACCGAGGAGCCGTGGGCGGAGCCGGCCATGCGGCTGATCGTCTCCTCCATGAGCGTGCCGCCGAGATCGTTGGCGCCTGCCTGCAGGAGTCTGGCGGCACCCGCGGGCCCGAGTTTCACCCACGAGACCTGGATGTTCGCAATCGCACCGTCGAGCATCAATCGGGCCATGGCCGTCACGAGGATGTCCTCGCGCAAAGTGGATCCCGGTCTGGCTTTGCCCGCGAGGTACAAGGGCGCGTTCTGATGCACGAACGGCAGTCCGACGAATTCGGTGAACCCACCGGTTCGTTGCTGGATCTCGCGCAACGTGCGCAGGTGCCGGATCCAGTGCGCAGGGGTGTCCACATGGCCGTACATCATCGTGGAACTCGACGGCAGTCCGACCTGATGCGCGGTACTGATCACCTCGATCCACGCATCGGCCGGGAGTTTGCCCTTCGTCAGGACCCAGCGCACATCGTCGTCGAGGATCTCGGCTGCCGTGCCGGGGATCGAGTCCAGACCCGACTGCTGCGCGGTCACCAGGAAGTCCCGGATGCTGACATTGCAGCGGGCGGCGCCGTTGACCACCTCCATCGGACTGAACGCGTGCAAGTGGATGCCGGGGGCCGCGGCCTTGACGGTCTGAGCCAGGTCGAAGTAGGCGGTTCCCGGCAACCGGGGATGGATGCCTCCCTGCATGCAGATCTCAGTGGCCCCCGTCTCCCACGCCTGGAGCACTCGTTCGGTGATCTCCTGCGGGCTGAGCGTGAACGCGTCGGCATCCGTCTCGCGCTGGGCGAAGGCACAGAACCGGCAGCCGGTGTAGCAGACATTGGTGAAGTTGATATTGCGGTTGACCACGAACGTCACCTCGTCGCCGACTCGGCGTCGCCGCAAGTCGTCGGCCACCTCGGCGACGGCATCCACCTGGTCACCGGTCGCGGCGAACAGCGCCAGCGCCAGCGACTCGTTCGCCGGCTGGCTCAGCGCGCCCGTATCGTGCCGGGCCAGGTCCAGGGCGACTTCGAAGTCACCGACGCCGGAAGCTGCCGGGATCGATCCGGGTCCCTGGATCTGGTCCCACGCACCGAAGGCGGTGTCGAAGTCACTGCGATGCTGGGTGTCCCGGCCGCGGATATCGATGGTGATCGCCAGGTCGGTCCGCCCTGCTCCGCCGGCGGCGAAACCGTCGTAGTCGACCGATTCCTGCCACGGTCGGCCCACTGGCCGGACATCAGCTGCGAGCAGGCCCTTCTCGTCGGCCAGCGCCGCCACAAAAGGTCGCAGCCTGGGGTCGAGCCAGGCGTCCCCGCGCACGATGAAGTCGGGGTGGATCGTCAGGCGTGCCGCCAGTCGCAGGCCGGCATCCTGCGTGACCTCCCGCAGCGCCTGGATGCTCGGCCAAGGCCGTTCCGGGTTGACGTGGTCGGCGGTGACCGGGCTGACCCCGCCCCAGTCGTCGATACCCGCGCCCAGCAGCCCGGCAAGGGCTTCGGGGTCGGAGAGGTTCGGCGGGGCCTGCAGATGCACCGACGATCCGAGGACCACCCGGGCAGTGGCCACCGCGGCCAAGTACTCCTCAGGACCGCAGTCGGGCACCCTGGCCATGGCGGTTCCCGGCTTCGCGCGGAAGTTCTGGATGATCACCTCCTGGATCCCGTGGAACTCCCTCTCCACACTGCGCAGGGCCAGCAGGGATTCCGCCCTCTCCGCCAGAGTCTCGCCGATGCCGATCAGCAGCCCGGTGGTCAAGGGGATCGCAAGCCGGCCGGCGTCGCGCAGCATGCGCAATCGCACCACCGGGTCCTTGTCCGGTGAGCCGTAGTGGACCTCCCCCGGGGTCGTGTAGAGGCGCTGGCTGGTGGTCTCCAGCATCAGCCCCATGCTCGGCGACACCGGTCGCAGACGGGTCAGTTGTTCCCAGCTGAGAACGCCGGGATTGGCGTGGGGCAACAGCCCTGTGCGCTCAAGGATCGCGATCGCCACAGCGCGCACGTAGTCCACGGTGCTGTCGAATCCCCGCGCGTCCAGCCACGCGCGTGCCGCGGGCCAGCGATCCTCCGGGGTGTCCCCCAGGGTGAGCAGCGCCTCGGCGCAGCCGGCGTCCGCACCTCGCCGGGCGATCTCCACTGCATCGTCGATCTCCAGGAAGGGCGACTTGCCCTGCCTGCGAAGGGTGGCGGGGTCGGTCGCAAAGGTGCAGTAGTGGCAGCGGTCCCGGCACAAGTGGGTGACCGGCACGAAGACCTTCGGCGAATATGTGACCGTGTCACTGACGCGGTCGCGCAGACCCGAGGCGATCTCGCACAGCGCCCGCAGGTCATCTCCACGCGCTGCGAGCAACCCGGCCACCTCACCGGCGTCGAGGGTAGCCGCACGTTCGGCCCGGGCCAGCGCCCGACGTAGAGTCACCTGCAAAGCGTACGCGCGCGTGAACTCACCGGCGAAAGGCAAGGTCGTATGCGCATCACCGTCCTGGCAGGCGGGGTCGGGGCAGCCCGTTTCCTGCAGGGTCTGCGCACCGCCTATCCGGAGGCGCAGATCACCGTGATCGGGAACACCGCTGACGACATCTGGCTGCACGGTCTGAAGGTCTGTCCGGATCTGGACACCGTGATGTACACCCTCGGCGGCGGTATCGACGCTGGCCGCGGCTGGGGCCGCGACGATGAGACCTACAGCATTTTGGAGGAACTGCGCGCCTACGATGTGCCGCCGCTGTGGTTCACGCTCGGGGATCGCGACGTCGCGACTCACCTCGTGCGCACCCAACTGCTCAATGCCGGTTTCGGACTCGACCAGGTGACAGCGGCGTTGTGCAAACGCTGGCAACCGGGGGTCACGCTGCTGCCCATGAGCAACGACCGGGTGGAGACGCACGTGGTCGTGGACACCCCCGAGGGTCGAAGCGCCATCCACTTCCAGCAGTGGTGGGGGCAGTACCGGGCCGAACTGCCAGCTTTGGACTTCCGGTTCGTCGGCATGGAGCAGGCCCAACCGGGACCGGGGGTTGTCGAAGCGATCGGCGATGCCGATGTCGTGGTCCTGCCGCCGTCCAACCCGGTCGTCAGCATCGGACCCATCCTGTCGGTTCAGGGCATCCGCGACGCGGTGGCTAGCGGCCCGGCCCCCGTGGTGGGTGTCTCGGGCATCGTCGGCGGGCGTCCGGTCAAGGGCATGGCGGACAAGTGCCTGGCAGCGATCGGGGTCCAGGCCGATTCCGCTGCGGTGTCAGCGCACTACGGCGCCCGTCAACTGGGCGGCCTGCTCGACGGGTGGGTCTACGAGTCCGGCGATCCGGCCCCCGACGCGGCCCTGGCCAGCCTGGCGACCTCCACGCTCATGCACGATGCGCACAGCACTGCGGAGCTGGCGCGGGAGACGATCGGACTGGTGACCTGATGCAGATCGCCGGTGTTCGCGGTCTGCCGGAGTTCGATGAGCACATCGACCTGGCAGGGGTGCTGGTACCGGCGCTGCAGGCACTGAACTGGCCGGACGGTTCCACCGGCGTGCAGGACGCCGACATCCTGGTCATCAGTTCGAAGGTCGTGAGCAAGGCCGAAGGGCAATGGGTGGCCGACCGGGATCAGGCCGTCACCGACGACACGGTACGGGTGGTGGCGACTCGCGGACCGCTGCGGATCGTGGAGAACCACCTCGGGGTGGTGATGGCCTCGGCGGGTGTGGATCGCTCGAACACCACCCGGCCGCTGCGACTCCCGCGCGATCCCGATGCCAGCGCAGCGACCTTGCGCGAGCGGCTCAGCGCGGCGCTGGGGGTGGACATCCCGGTCGTGATCACGGACACGACCGGGCGACCATGGCGCATCGGAGTCACCGACTTCGCCCTGGGAAGTGCTGGGGTGACCCCAGTGGTCGACCTGCGTGGGGTCCCCGACGACAACGGCCAGAGCCTGGAGATGACCCAGATCGCCGTGGCCGACGAGATCGCTTCGGCCGCGGACCTGGTCAAGGGCAAGACTGGCAAGTGCCCGGTGGCCGTCGTCCGGGGCGTCGATCTGCGCGGTCCCGGTTCGGCGCGCGACCTTATACGCAGCGCCGACGAGGACCTGTTCCCGCTGGGCACCCGTGAAGCACGGGCGTCGGCGGTGACGGGTCGACGGACCGTGCGGACCTTCACTGATGCCCCGGTGCCGATCGAGTCGATCCAGCGAGCGGTGGCCGCCGCGTGCACCGCACCGAGCCCGCATCACACCCGCCCGTGGCGCTTCGTGCTGCTGCGCGAGCAGCGTGAGCCGGTCCTGTCAGCCATGCGTGAGCAGTGGATCGCGGATCTGCGAACCGACGGGTTCAGCGACGAGGCCATCCAACGGCGGGTGAGTCGAGGCGACATCCTGTGGAACGCCCCGGAAGTAGTGTTGGCATTCAGCGACTTGAAGGACGCCGCTCACACCTACCCCGATGACCGACGCAACGGCTACGAGCGGGATCTCTTCCTCGTCGCGGGGGGCGCCGCTGTCGAGAACCTACTGGTGAGCTTGTCCGCCGAGGGACTCGGTTCCGCATGGATCTCCAGCACCGTGTTCTGCCCACCGGTCGTCACCGAGGTGCTCGGGGTGAGTCCCTCCTGGCAGCCCTTGGGGGCGATTGCCATCGGCTGGCCCGCCGCGCCACCCCGTGACCGGGAGCCGGCAGAACTGGGCGACCACTGGCTTGTGCGCTGAATAGGAGCCAGGTCTCCGCTCGTCACTGATCCGAGGAGAACCGAACTGCGCAGTCCTGCAGGGTGACATCGGGCCAGACCCGGACACCTTCGAGCAGCTCGTTGCCCGTACCGATCCTGGCCCCGTCCGCGATGACCGCCGAGTGCAGGCTGCAACCATCCCCGATGGTCGCTCCCGCACCGACGATGCTGTCCTCGATCACACAATCGCGCCCGATCTGGGCACCATCGAAGATGACTGAACCGGACACCTCGCTGCCGGCTCCGACAACGGCATCGCAACCCACGGATGTGCCGCCGGCCACGGTTCCATCGACCTGCGCACCCGTAGCAATCAGGGACTCCCCCGGCTCACCCGGCAAGGCCGGGGAATGGACCTTCCCGAGCACGATGTCGGCACTTCCACGAGCAAAGGCCAACGGAGTCCCGAGATCCAGCCAGTAGCCGGGATCCACCCAGCCGACCACCGTGCGGCCGGCTTCCAGCAGCCCCGGGAACGTCTCACGCTCCACGCTGACCGGGCGATCTGCGGGTATTTGATCGATGACGCTGCGACGGAAGATGTAGCAGCCAGCGTTGATCTGGTCGGTCACGATCTCCTCAGGGGTCTGCGGCTTCTCCAGAAAAGCTGTGACCCTGTCACCCACCGTGGGCACAAGTCCGAATGCCCGCGGGTCTTCCACCCGCGTCAGATAGATCGCGACGTCCGCGTCAGCCTCACGCCAGGCCCCCACCAGCGCCCCGATATCCAGGCCGGTCAGGACGTCCCCGTTGAACACCACAACCGGGTCGTCGGGGCCGCAGGTGAGCGCGTCGGCGGCGTTGCGAATAGCCCCGCCAGTGCCCAACGGCTCGTCCTCCACGCGGTAGTCCAGTTCCACCCCGAACTGCTGACCATCGCCGAAGTAGTCACTGAAGACTTCCGCACGGTACGAGGTGCCTAACGCGATGCGGGTGATGCCCGCCTCCCGGGCCAGGGCGATCTGGTGTTCGGTGAAGGGAACCCCGGCCACCGGCAGCATCGGTTTGGGCGTGTTGATGGTCAACGGCCGCAGCCTGGTCCCCTTACCACCTACGAGAAGGATCGATTCCATGTGATCAGTCTGTCAGGGGTTCGGCCTCCTCTCTGGGCTTTGGCGGTGCGGTATGCCACATGCGCGCTTGTATAAGGCGCGACGGGGGCGGTAGTCGGTGGGTGGACCGGGCAGGCGCTCGTGAGCCTAGGATGCTTCGGTGCCCCCAACCTTGATGCAAGCCCGCGCAGAATCGCTTCGGTCACGGCCAAGCTCGCCGCTGATCACCGACTGCACCCAAGGCCGCGTAGAGCTCTCCCACGCGACGTTCGACAACTGGGTCTGTAAGACGGTCAACCTGTTGAAATTGGAACTCGACGTCGAACCCGGGCAGGTGATCAGTGTGGACCTACCCCTTCACTGGATGACAGCGGTCTGGTTGGTATCCATCTGGGAAACGGGCGCCCACGTAAGCCTGGGAACCACCAGTGCTGACCTGTTGGTCGGCACTGCGGCCGGTGCCGACGTCCTCGTCGTGCCGGATGCCCTCGGGATGGCACCTGCACCCTCAGGAATCGAGGCACAGGCCGTTTTCCCCGCCGATGCCAGGGGTATGCCGGACCAGCTCGTGTTCCCCGCGGTCCAGCCGGGCGGCATGGTCGGTGGTCCGGCTGCGAGTGAGTTGGCCGCACAGTCCCTTGTTCAATCAGGACAGTGGGGGTTGGAACCCGGTGGACGCCTCGCAACCGACCTTGAGGTCGTCGACATGATCGGCGTGCTAGCTGCGATCGCCTCCCCATTTCCGTCGGGGCAGGCGTGGTCTACGGAACTGATGTAGATCAAGAACGTCCCACCGCCCGCGCAACCCGCTGACACTCTCCGAACGCTTGTATCCCGGAGCCCGGCGGCCCCGTTGTTTCAGGGGGGTCCTCTGGTGTGGGTGATGACGGGGATGGTGTGGGTGTCCATGGTGATGGTGTACCGGCCGTGGTGCAGGTCGTTATGACATCTCGAACACAGGAGTGCCAAGTTCGAGAGGTCGGTTCTGCCGCCGTCTTTCCAGTGGATGATGTGGTGGGCGTGGCAGTGCCGCGGGGACCGTCCGCAGCGGATGCAGCCGCGGTCGCGGGCGATCAGCGCGGCCCATTGGGCCGCGGATGCCCGGCGTCGCCGGCGTCCCAGCGCGAGGGGGATGAAGGTGCCTGTGCGTTTGATCCCGAAGATCACCGTGCACACCGCCGCGCACGACAACAGGTCGAACGAACCAGCGCCCAGGGGGGTGCCGTCGACCAGGGTCGCGTTGTCACTGGTGGGCAGGTTCTCCAAATCCACGAGGATGGACACCGCGGAGACCCCGCCGGGGTGGGTGTTGGCCGCCGCCGCCTTCGACATGTCGGTCAGGGCGTCGGCGCGGCGTTGGGCCGGGGTGGTGGTGTCGTGGGTGTCCGGGGGGCGGGTGAACGATGCCAGGGTTTCGGCCAGGATCGCCCCGTCGACCTCGTCGAGCATTCCGGTGATCGCCCACATCCCATTCGCCCGGGCGGACAGGCGCAGGGACCGTTTGGCGCGTTGCTGGTCCAGTGTGAGGTCCAGGTGGGTGGGGTTGTCGGCCTCAGCGGCGACCTGCAGCACCCGGCGCACCTCCGAGGCATCGGTCAACTTGGCCAGGCCGACGATCGCGGCTTCTTTGCTGGTGAAGTCATCGATCGCGGGGGCGTGGGCCAGGATCTGATACACATGCAACCCCGAAATACTCCCGGCAGCCCACGCGTCCTTCACGACCGGTAGGTCGTGCAGGGCGTTGGCGGTGTTCACCATCCCCGACCCGACCGCTACCGGGGATCCGGTGGCGATCGCGACCAGGGACCCGGTGGTGCCTGCGCCCAGGACCCGGGAATCCCCACCGGTATCGGCGGCACCGGCCAGACCGGTCAGATACGCCTCGATGCGGTTCCGCAACCGTGCGGTGTGTGCCATCGCCGCGGCGCGTTCCTCCGCACACAGCAGGTCCGGGTCCGGCAGCGCATGTATATCGTCGTTGATCTGGTCGAACCCGACCGGGGCGACCGCGGGTAGGGAGGCGCGGATCCGGGCCCGGCGGTGCGCCGCCCGCGACACATCGAAAAACGACGACGACGACGCAGCAGTAGACGTAACGGCCATAGGACACCCCCGATCGACACAAGAACCTTGAATGTCGTATCGGAGAGGCTTGGTGCCCCACCGCGACGTCGCTCCACGAGCTGACGAAAAACCAACTCAACTAGGGGGGGGGGGGCCGCAACCTGTTCGAACCATAAGCCCGGGGTGTGACATCTTCCCCGAGCTACCTGTTCATACCGTAAACGGGACCTGTGACATTTCCCCGAGCCACCCTGATGCACACCGTAAACCGGACCTCCGACATTGCCCGGCTACTTGTTCACATGCTGACCAGGAGCCACGAGAATTCCCTGTTGCCGCTGCCCGCCGTGGCCCGACCGCCCCGGTGCCGACCTTTCGCTCAGACCGTGAACCGTCCAGCGAGGCCTGACGGTCCGGCAGCAGCTGCTCCCCGACCGTCAGGCTCGTCGGGCCGCAGCCACCACGGTCGAGTCGGCACCTACTGTGCGTAACGTGGCGATCGCCGGGCTGGTCTGTAAGAACCGCAGCGCCTTGGCATTGCTGGTCTTGGGCGACACGAACAAGACCGCTTGGCGAGTTGCTGCAGCCGCGGCAGCAGCCATCGGACGGGTGACGTCGACCAGTATTGCCTCTCCCCGACGCGACCCCAGGCCGGCGATCCGCACTGAGCGCAGGATGGGGTCCGAGGCACCCAGCCGGACGGGTCTGCGCAGCACCGCCGCCGATGCGTTCGGGATCTCCTTCTTGCCGGCGACCACGATGGTTCGCTTCGCGTTCTTGCGGATCCACTTGGTGGTCTTGGTGCTCGCGGCCCGATCCACCGCGAGTAGAGATCCGGAGGCGCGGGCCGCTCCCATGGCTGCGCTCGCCATGGCCGCGGTATTGCCCGGGCTGGCGACGAACACAGTCCGGCGGCTGTCGCGGCTATTCAGTTTGGCCAGTTTCAGGGACAAGGACGTCGCCTTCTTGGCCGTGACCCGCTTAACCTTCGCCAGGCGGGACAGGGATTTCAGACCTGTCGAGGTAAAGCCCCCCACTGCGGTCAGCGAGGATGCTGGTCGTATCGCTTTTCGAGCCTTCGCCCCCGGACCCTTGCTGCCCACCACGAACAGCGGCCTGTTCGTGGCTCCGGCGTAGCTGGCCGCCAAGGCCACCACCGTGGTGTCGGTGGCCTGGACGACCACCGGCCTGCCCCCACGACGCGCGAGCGTCGCGGACAGTGCGGTGGCGGTGGTCGGCGCCGGAGTAGCCGCGCGCGCAATGTAGGCCGACGGCAACTGCAGACCGGTCCGCAGTTGTTCGCCAGTGATCGAAGCTGTCTGGCCCGACGAACTCGTCGCCTTCGCGATGGAGACTGCGCCCCCCGTCATGCGGGTGCGCAGGTCCAGAAGAACGACGTCGGGCAGGCCGAAAAGTTGGGCCACTTGACTCTGCGGCCGGGTCTGAGTCGCCCAGCTCGCGAACGAGGTGTTCTTCTTCTTCAGGCTCCACGGGTCGCTCGCGCTGCGTGCCCACGGCAGGTCCTCACCGCGCACATCGACGCTGTTCAGGGTCGCTCCACCGGTCGCCTCGAAAACCGGAACACTCACCGGCTTGTCGGCGTAGAGCACAGAGAGCCCGGAATCCGACGACGACGTGCTGTTCACCGCCTTGCGCCAGTTGGTGTACCCCTTGGCCGTGGTGGCCGACTGACCACGGAATCCAGCGTCGCCGACGTGGCAACCGCAGTCCGGATTCCACACCGCCGCGAGCGCGGAGGACCGGGCGATGATCGCCATGGCCCGCTGGGCCTGGAGCGGCCAGGACGTCGGGACCGTCTGCAGATACGGCAGGTACTCGTCGTGAACCCGCAGATTGGCGACGACCCGCAGCCGACCACCCACGTTGGAAATCGTCACTGTTCCGCGGCGCAATAGGTCCTTGCCGACGCGGACCTGCGTCGCCCGGCTACCGAGCTTGCCTGCCTGCCGGGTGCCCGCCCATCGGATGGGGACCTTGGGCGCGGTGACGGCGGTGACCCACTTCTTCCCGGCCTTGCGCGAGATCACGACGTTCTCACCACTGACCCTTGCACGGATCTTCGTCTTCGGGCCCGCGACCAATCCCGACTTCCCTGCGCCGACCTTCACCGCACCACCGCCCTTCGACAGGGCGCCGCTGCGGATGGACAGCGAGGTGCGGTTCGCCAGGGCCACCCGGATCACGCGTTGATCCCCGGCGTTGCTCACGGCCACGTCCGTCAAATAGTGCTTAAGGATGCCGGCGGCCTTCTTCCCGTCACGGGCCTGGCCCAGTACACCCGCACGCGGGACACCCACGCCGTCACCCGAACCGGATCCGCGGAAGTTGAACTCGTTGGTGACCGGATCGGGGGTGATGAGGTCAGGTATCTCCGCCGGGGGAGGTGAGTTTTCACCACCGTTGCGGTAGATCTGCGCAGCCCGCGCCCGGATGGATGGCACCTGCGCATACAGGTACTTGCCCGGACAAGCAGTGTTCCCCGCATCTCTGTGACCCGAGACTCGGTTGAGGGTCGCGGTCTGGCCCTTCTCCCAGTAGCCGGAATTCAGCGACCCGGTGCTCAGCAACGTGTCCTTGCCACCGGGATCGCGCTTCGTCAGACCCAGCTTCCACGCCATCAGCTCGGCGATCGATTCTTTGATGGCCGACATCTGAGGGTCGGCGGGGTTGAATTCATCGAAATTGCCCATGGCCGATACCGCGAAGCTGTCGTTGTTCAGCCCCGCGGTGTGTCCTCCGACCACTGGCCGGCTCATCCCGCCGCCACGACCCTCGTACAGCCGACCGAACCGGTCGACCAAGAAGTTGTAGGCCATGTCGGAGTATTTGAGGCCTTCGGTGTACCAGGCGTAAAGATTGCGCATCTGAGCCGCGGCTTGGGATTCCGAGTAGGTGCTGCTGGAGACGGTGTGGTGCACGAAGCCCACTTTGACCGCGTCGGAGTAGATCGGACCCCGGTTGCGTTTGCTCTCGTCGGCACCCCATTGCGCGCGCGTGATGATCGGCGGCATGCCGGGGGCGGCGGCAGCCTCGGACAGCTGCGGCTGCTGGATGTCCACGTTGTCGGTGTCCACGAGGTGGACCTCGGTGTTCGGTGGGGCCTGTCCGTCCGGGGTCTGCACCCTGACCTGAACCGCGTCCGACTCGCCGGTGAGCAGCGGATCGCTGCCCATGCGTGCCCGTTGCCCTTCCTCCGTGGCTGGGTCAGGGCCATGGTCGTCGTCGAAGGGCACCTGCATCCACGAGGTCCATCCGGATTCTTCACGCACCCGGACCTTGACTACTGAACCATCCGCTGGGGGGCGGTCCCAGGAAAGGCCGACCAGCCCGAAAGGATCGGTCTCGATGACCGAACTCTGCGAGGCGGTGGGCTGGTCCACACCGGACATCCCACGCCCGCCGGCCATCGCGATGCTCTCCAGGTCTAGCGTCTGCACACGCGTGGGCACCGGCCGCGGACCAGAGCCCGGCCAACCTGCCACCGGCAGCACGATCACCGCACCGAGGACCAGAGCCAGGACAACAGCTATACGGGTGCGCACTCGACCACCACCTTTCGACTGTCCAGTGGAGCAGACAACCGACCCAGGCTGTCGAACCAACCCCCTCGAAGCGTGCACGCGCCACCGATTCGCCGCACAACTGTCTGCATATCGGACGCGTTCGGCGGTCAACGGGGGATTTGACGCGAAATCGGCCGTCTGACGCCGCCCAAACCTGGCCCGGGAGGCCCTTCGAGCAGCTGTCAGGTGAAGAGGAACCCGGGGACCTCCAGCAACGTCTATTGAGCGTCGCCTCACATGTGCGCCGCGTGGGGGGCACCTCACGGTAACCTGGAATCTCATATCGAACGGAGGGCCATGGCCGCTCGTCGCCGTCGCTGGCCACGCGTGCTCGCTGGCATCGCCTCGACCTTCGTGCTGCTCGCCACTGGGGCTGCCGCGGCCGGGGCGGTTCTCTATGACCGCCTCGACTCCAACATCAACACCTTGGACACGACCGACCAACTCGGCACCCGGCCCGCCAAGGACGCCGCACCCAGCGAACCGATCAACATCCTGGTCATGGGGTCGGACAGTCGCACCGGCAAGGGGAACAACAAGAAGTACGGCAACGCGAACAACGCCGGTATCGAGGGTCAGCGCAGCGACACCACCTTGCTGTTCCACATCTCAGGGGACCGCACCCGCGCGCTGGGAATGAGCATCCCGCGGGACTCGCTGGTCACGCTGCCGACGTGCAAGAACCGGCAAGGTCAGCAACAGGGCGGTTACACCGGGCGGTTCAACGAGGCCTTCGACATCGGTGGTCCGGGCTGCACGATCAAGGCCGTGGAGGAACTCACCGGCATCTACGTCGACCATTT
This sequence comes from Micrococcales bacterium, assembly GCA_016719135.1. Classification (GTDB taxonomy): domain Bacteria; phylum Actinomycetota; class Actinomycetes; order S36-B12; family UBA10799; genus JADKAV01. The sequence goes on from JADKAV010000001.1 coordinate 125,296, forward strand.
CGTCGTAGTCGACTTCAACGGCTTCAAGAAGATGGTGGATGCCGTCGATGGCGTCGAGATCTGCCTGGAGAAGCCGGTCAACGACTATCACGCGCGTTTGGACCTGCCCGCGGGCAAGCAGACCATCAGTGGCGAGGACGCACTGGCGTTCGTCCGCGCCCGCGAAACCCTCGGCGACGGCAGCGACATCCAGCGCATCCAACGCCAGCAGGACTTCATCTCGTCGATGATCCGCAAGGTGACCAGCGCCGGGGTGCTCACCAACCCGATCAAGTTGTTCAATCTGCTGGACGCCGGCACGAAATCGTTGACGACCGACCAGAATCTGTCGGACCTCAGTTCCATCCAGGGAATCGCCGAATCCATGGTGGATATCCGGCCCTCGGACATCACCTTTGTCACCGTGCCGTTCACCTACAACGACGACATGTCGACGGTGTCGTGGGACCAGGCCAAGGCAGACCGGATGTTCAAGGCCATCATCAACGACAAACCGTGGCCCGAGCCGCCGACGGTCCCGCCGGGCCAGGACCCGCTGACTGTTCCCCCGCAGGACATCGACGTGATCGTGGTCAACGGCACCCCGCAGTCCGGTTTCGCCGCGATCGTGGCAGATGACCTGACCGCCCAGGGTTACAACGTGGTGGGAACCCGCTCCTCGGACAAGGACGTCGCAGTCACCCGTCTGAGCTACTCCGCGAGCAAAGCGGAAGCTGCCCGGACCCTGGCCTACGCCACCGGTGCCACGCAGACGAAGGTCAAGGGCGGTTCGAACCCGACGATGGTGCTGAAGGTCGGCGAGGACTACACAGGAATCAAACCGGTGGTAACGAAGAAGAAGAAGGACCCGCTGGACACTTCGGCTCCGAAGACCGCAGACTCCAGCATCTGCGTGAGCTGATGACAGCCATCACCGACTACGCGGTGGTGCTGCTCACCCAGGGCCTGCGACCCGCTGAGCTGAGCAGAGCCGTGCAGTCTGTCCTCGCGCAGACCGGGGTCACCACCGACATCGTGGTGGTGGGCAATGGCTGGGTACCCACCGGACTGCCCGCAGGGGTCCGCGGCCTCGCGCTGCCGAACAACGTGGGCATCCCCGCCGGTCGCAACGCCGGGGTGGCTGCAACCACGGCGCCCATGATCTTCTTCCTCGACGACGACGCGTGGCTTCCCGAAACCGACACTCTGGCGAGGGTCTCGCAGATGTTCGCGGACAACCCCCGGTTCGGGCTGATCCAGCCCCGGGTCACCGATCCGCAGGCGTCGGCCGACCCAACCCGGTGGATCCCGCGCATGCGCAAAGGCGATCCGCGGCACAGCAGCGCGGTGTTCAGCGTCTGGGAGGGTGCCACAGCGATCCCGCGCGACGTGTTCGAATGCGCCGGCGGCTGGCCGGAACCGTTCTTCTACGCCCATGAGGGCATCGAGTTGGCGTGGCGGGTCTGGGAGTGCGACCGGATCGTCTGGTACGCCGGCGACCTCGTGGCCCACCACCCGGTCATCGATCCGCGACGGCACAGCGAGTACTACCGGCTCAACGCCCGCAACCGGGTGTGGCTGGCCAGACGCAACCTGCCATGGCCGGTCGGCCTGCCCTACGTGGGGACCTGGACGGCCGTGCAACGCATCCGTTCGCGCAAGGACCCGCAGGCGTGGCGAGCTTGGTGGGAGGGATTTCGCGAGGGGTGGCGTGACGATCCAGGCCCGCGTCGACCGATTCGGTGGGGAACTGTTGCCGAGATGAGCCGGTACGGTCGTCCGCCGGTGGTCTGAGGGGGCGGCTTGGTTGGACTCGCCCGAACCAGGTCCGCCGCGCGCAGGCGTTGGACTTGCGTCCACACGTTGGAGAAGCGCACAGGCGTTGGACTTGTGCGGGCCGCGCATGTCCAACCGATGTACCGATCTCCAACGCCAGTACCCAACTCCAACGCCTGTCGGCGACCGGCCATACCCCTGTTCCCAGACACCAGCAGTTAGCGTGCAGAGGACTGAGGCGCCGGTTGAGGGCCGAGACTTGGAGGCAGCGACGTGGATTGGCAGCAGGAGATCTCCGAGCAGTTGAGCTGGCACTGGGATCATCAACTGCGACCGCGGCTGGTCGGGCTGACCGATGCCGAGTACTTCTGGGAACCGGCGCCAGATACCTGGAGCGTCCGCCCGCGGGGCACGTCGACGGCTCAAATGCAGGCCGGGAGCGGCGATTTCACCATCGACTTCGGCTTCCCCGAACCCGACCCCGCGCCGGTTACCACCATCGCCTGGCGGCTGGGGCACATCATCGTCGGCGTGTTCGGAGCCCGGATCGGCAACCACTTCGGGGGTCCCTCGATCGACTACGAGTCCTTCGCCTACGCCGGTACGGCAGCGCAGGCCCTTGACCAACTCGACTCGATGTACCGGGCGTGGATGCAGGGTGTGGGCAGCCTCGATGCCGATGATCTGGCCCGGCCCTGCGGGCCCAGTGAGGGGCATTATGCCGATCGCAGCATGGCGACACTGGTCCTGCACATCAATCGGGAGGTCATCCACCACGGTGCCGAGATCGCTCTGCTACGTGACCTCTACCTGCGCGCCGGGGCCTGACCGGTCACGATCAGACGCGCAGCCAGCTCCAAGCCGAATCGATGATGGCAACACCGGCCACGTACAGCGCGAACCAGGCCCATGCCCCGGTCCCAAAGACCAGAGCGAGGACGATCGCGACCAGGACACGCCCCTCGGTACCCAGCAGAAGCAGCCACGCCAGCCGTCCGGGAAGCGCACCCTGGTTGCGGATGCGGTAGATCACGTCGTAGTGCCGCCATGCGCTGGCCGCGAGCAGAGCGAATACGGCCGCACCGTGTGAGGCCACCGGCCAGGCGATCGCGATCACGGCGACCATCTCCGCGCTGCGGGCGACTGCCGGGGTCATCCAACCCAGGCGACCGCGGGGTCCACGCCCGTACCCCAGGGCGAACAGGCCCAGGGCGAGCGCAAAACCGAGCAGCAGGACGTATCCGCGGCCGTCCGCGGCGCCCACCGCGGCCAGGAACAGGATGAGGCCGATCGCCGTGGCCGGTGCCCATCCGTTGCGGGCAGGGCGCAGCGCGAGCAGCAATGGACCCGGATCGGTGATGGCCTGCAGTCGGTCGGCCATGTGTTCATCGATGGCGCGGTGGCTCCATCTGATGCGGGTGAGCACGGTGTAGGCCAGCGAGAACGCCCCCAGCAACGCCAGCGCCCCGAACGTGACCCAGGGTCCCGTCGTGGGCAGCAGCACGGCCACCAGCAACCAGCGCTCGGCGATGGGCATGCCCAGGATCCGCCGCCACGAGGGCGGTCGCACCGCAGGCGGCACGGCACCGGCACGGTGCCAAGGATCCGGCTCGGCGCTGATGGCTACGGCACTCGGCCGCCAGGGCGGGAACCGCAAGGACCACCCGTAGTCGAGGAAGTGTTTCGTGGTGTACAAGAGCAAAGTCGCGAGGATCAGCATCCAGAACTGTTGCTGTCCGACCGCCCAGGCGACCGCGAACCAGATGCTGTACTCCTTGACCCGGTCGCCCACCGCATCCAGCCAGGCGCCCGAGGTGCTGTATCGGTGGGTCCAGCGCGCCACTTCGCCGTCCACGCAGTCCAGCACCAGCGAGATGATCATGAGCACCGCTGTCGCGAGATATCCCCAGCGGGATCCGGTCAAGGCGGTAGCCACCGCCACGGCGCCGGTCAGCAGGCTGACCAACGTGATCGTGTTCGGAGCCAGGCCCCACCGCACCGCGACCGGAGTCACCGCCCGCGACATCCGGCGCACCGTGCGTTCGGACACCCAACCGTCCCCGCCACGTGCGCAGCGCCGTGCCTGCAGCCCGACCGGTTTCGCGGCCCGATCCACCGCACCCTGTCCTACCTCGAACGGTGCGGCATCGACCGGTTTTACACTCACCGCGCGCATCACCAGCAGGCTGAGCAGCTGCTCCCACATCTGCCCCGGCGGCCCGTCCGGCAGGTCCGCCAGGGCCTGGTCGAGCGCACCCCGATCGGCGGCCGCGATCCGCAAACAGCCCACCGCTTGGTTCTGATGGTCGAACAGGGGCGCCGACGATGTTCCGGCCGAAACCACCGTCCCACTGGCGATGCGCAGCGGCGCCGTCCCGCCCGCTCCCACCAGAACCCGGCTTGCGCCGGTGGCGCACACGTCGGCGATCGGGTAGACACCAGAGCAGTCGGTATCGGCGTCCAGCAGGACGACGTCCCCTTCGATCCCCGCCAAGAGCCCGGCCAACTCCTCCGGGTCTTCGGCTTGGCCCACGATCCCGGCCCCCACGGCCGATAGATGATCCGCCATCCGTGGTTGCCGATCCCCGAGGACCACCACCGAGGCTGCCACCTTTTGAGCCCTTTCGCCGTGTCCGAAGTGCAACGTAGCACCGGCGTCGCCAACCGGTGCCACGATGGGCGGTAGGCAGACGTCACAATGGAACTACCGACGAACGGAGTGGGGTATGACGATCCAGGTTGCGATCCTGGCCGCAGGCATGGGGACACGACTGGGACGGCCCTGGCCGAAGCCTTTGACCAAGCTCGACGACGGTCGCAGCATCATGGGTCAGCAGCGCGACAACATCGCGGCTGTGTTCGGCGAACAGGCACGGGTGATGACGGTCGTGGGCTTCAAACTGGAGTCGATCCTGGAGGCTTTCCCCGACGGTCTGTTCGTCTACAACGAGAACTTCGACACCACCAACACGTCCAAGAGCCTGCTGAAGGTGTTGCGGTTCTCCGGTGAGGGCCCGGTCGTGTGGATGAATGGTGACGTCGTGTTCGATTCCGCAGTCCTGGCGCGGCTCGAGTCCAACATCGTGCGCGGTGACAATGTCATCTGCGTCAACACCTCAGTGGTCGGCGAGGAAGAGGTCAAATACACCGTCGATGCCGGCGGTCACGTCGATGAACTGAGCAAGAAGGTCAAGAACGCCCTCGGTGAAGCGGTCGGCATCAACCTCATTTCCGGCAAGGACAAGGCCCGACTGATCGAGTGCCTGGCCGAGTGCGCAGAGCAGGACTACTTCGAGCGCGGCATCGAACTGGCCATCGAGAAGCACGGCATCAAGTTCACCCCGGTCGACATTTCCGATTTGTTCGCGGTGGAGGTCGATTTCGACGACGACCTCGCCCGGGCCAACGCACGGCCGTAGGGAGAGCCGATGGCCAGCAAAGCCAAACAGATCTACTGGGCCGTCCGGCGCGTCCTGACCGAGAAGCCCGGCATCATGGTCGAGCGCTGGGAGACCCAGACCGGCGACCGGGTGCTGCCCGACGACCATTTCGAAACCATGGTGTACTACGCCGACGGCCCGGTGAACCTGTACCAGATCCGGCAGTGGTACGAACCCCTGAAGGCCCTCGACGAGCAATCACCGGTCCTGATCGTGTGCCGCTCCGTCACGGCCGCATTGGAACTGCTCGAGGAGTCTCCCCTACCGGTCGCCTACGCCGGACGGGTCGAGGATCTGGAGAATCTCGTGGACCGGCAGCGGTTCGCAACCGCGCTGTACGTCAACCAGAACACGCGCAACTTCCAGATGATGCGCTTCAACACGATGCTCCACGTGTTCATCAGCCACGGTGAGAGCGACAAGTCCTACATGGTGTCCGGTCAGACCAAGTGCTACGACTATTCGTTCATCGCCGGCGAGGCTGCCGCAGAACGACTCGGGCAACACCTGATCAACTACGACGTGGACACCAAGACGATCCGCATCGGCCGCCCGCAGCTGGACTACGACGTCGTCACCGCCGCCCCGCCGTTGCCCGACGACGGGCGAACGGTCGTCTTCTACGCTCCGACGACTGAAGGTGACCGCCCGAGCATGCGCTACAGCTCGCTGGCGTCGCACGGCGTGGCCATGATGAAGTCCCTGCTGGCGTCCCCGAACCACCGGGTCATCTTCCGCCCCCACGCGCGCACGGGCCTGTTCTCCGAGGAGCACGCCGCGGCCCGTGACCAGATCAACGCCATGATCGCCGCGGCGAACCTGGCCGATCCTCGCGCCGGGCACATCGCCGACACCACCCCGACGTTCGACTGGCAATTGCAGGTCTCCGACGTGTGCATCGCCGACATCAGCGCGGTGGTCATCGACTGGCTGACGACCGGCAAACCGGTGGTGGTGACCCGGCCGGTGAACGCTGCCGCGCCGGTGCCCACGGAGGGCTACATCGCGGGCGTGGAACTACTCACCAAGAAGCAGGCCGGCCAGATCGTCGAGGTTCTCGACCGCGTGAGCGCCGATGAGGCCTTGGCCGAGGAACGCCGCAAGTGGTCGTTCTACTACTTCGGTGACACCACGAAGGGTGCCGCCACGCAGGCATGGCTCGATGCCTGCCGACGCGTGCGCAACGAGCGCCACGCCATGCTCGAGGGCCACGAGGTGAGCACCGGCGACCCGAACGCGGCGATGGAGGCCCACCGCGAGGTCACCGACATCGAAGAACTCGACATCGAGAGCTGACAGGTCCGGTGAGCTGAAACCCCGCTTCAATGGCGGGTGCCTGCACCGCGACAGGCGTTGGACTTAGGTACAGGCGTTGGACACACGCACGGACGTTGGAGAAAAAACGCCCGCGCAACTCCACCGGATGTACCGATCTCCAACGCGTGTACCCAACTCTCACGCCTGTCAGCGGGTATCCATCTCCGCAGTTACTTGCTGAAACCCCGCTTCAATGCTCTGGCTGCCCCCCGCGCGGTCCACCGACTCCCACGGGTGGGCGCGGGTGCCGCCGCCGCCACGGTCTTGGCCTTCTCCTCCAGCGCTCGGCGCTCGGCCAAAGCCTCCAGCACCAAGCCCGCCGTCCCGGCAACCGCAGCGTCGATGCTCAATGACTCGGGACGGTCACTGGATCCCGATCGCGGTCGCACGGCGAGGTCGGCTGGGTCCCCGATCACCTGCACACCGAGTTCGGCGATGCCCTTGGCGAACCGCTGGCCGTACTCCTCGGCCTTGTCGGCGGCCCATTCGGGGGTCTGGATGCGGGGTTCGTCGGCGGCAGGACGGCGTTTCTCCACCATGTTGAGGATCAGTGCCCGACGCACCATCACCGTGTACTCGTCCCAGGACATCTGTCCGGCGAGTTCCTTGTTGAGGCTGCGCACGAACTCCGCCTCCGGGGTGGTCATGGAGCGGTTCTGGATGATCTGCTCGCGGTTGGCCAAGAAGCCGCCGGGCAGTCCCAACAACCCTTCGAAGCCGGTGAAGATCGCCGTGCGGTCACCATCGGGGATCACCACGGCGTACGTCCGATCGGCACCGACGACCTGCGCCCAGCGGCGGACCTGCTCGACCTGGTCGTGCCGGTACCAAAAACGCTCGGCGCGGGTGGTCTGTTGCTCGTCGAACATGACCTTGAGCCATTGGTTGTAGCCGGTCGTGACGCCTGCCTTCAGCCCCTGTTGCCAGGCCGACGGCAGGATCGCCCCGATCGCACGCAGAGTCACGACCACATTCACCGTGCTGCTTGCCGCCGAGGTCATCGACCATCCGGGCACCGATCTCCGGCTTGATGTCGTCGAGGAACTCGCTGCTGATGATCGTGCGGCCGGGGTAGTCGGCCTCCTTGAGCATCTTCTTCCAGTGCTTCTTCGGCGTGATGCGAGCGCCGTTGTCGCGCCAGCCGTACGGGCGGTCGGCGCCGGCCAGGATCGCCTTGTGGTGGTACAGCGTCTTGCCGGGGTAGCGGACGTCATAGTCCTCGAGAACCCCCCGGGCATCGGCGAGCGCGACCTGCAGGGCCGTGGTCCCGGTCTTGTGCAGACCCACATGCAGCAGAACCTCGCCCTTGCCGATGGGGGTGATCGATGACTCCATGGCATCTGATTCTACGGACGGGGACCTCGCCGTTCCGCCGGGCAGTCGACGGCAGGTCGCTAGTCGGCGTCCGATCCACCCTCGGCACGACGCTGCGGGCGACGCAGCAGAATGCCTAGAGCCTGCTTCCTGGACGGCTGGGACCACGTGCTGCGGCGCACCAGCGCCGCCGTGCCGGCCACCGCGGCGTCCAGGGCCAGCGTGGTGGGTTTCTGAGTTGCTCCGGAACGGGGCCGGCGGGCCAGTTCCGCCGGGTCGCCGATCACCCGCGCGCCACACGCCGCGATCCCGTCGGCGAAGCGCTGACCGGCCTGCTGGGCCTTGTCGGCGGCCCAATCCGGGGTCAGGATCTTCTGCTCGTCGGGATCCGGGCGACGGGTCTCGACCATGTTCAAGACGATGCCGCGCCGCACCGTGCGGGTGTACTCATCCCAGGTCAGACTGTCAGCCACTTCCTTGTTGAGCCGGCGCACGAACTCCGCCTCCTGCGCAGTCATCGAACGGTTGGCGATGCTGATCTGGCGAGCGGCGAGCAAGCCCGTCGGCAGATCCAACAGCGCCTCGAAGGCCGAGAAGATGGCTGTGCGGTCGCCGTCGGGAATCACCACGACATACGTGCGGTCCGCGCCCACCAGATCGACCCACCGCTGGACCTGCGCGACCTGATCGTGGCGGTACCAGAACCGTTCGGCCTTCGGCGTCCTCTTCTCAGCGAAGACCATCTTGAGGAACTGGTTGTACGGCGCGGTGTAGCCGGCCTTGAGCCGCTGCTGCCAGGCCGAGGGGAGGATCGCGCCGATGGATCGCAAGGTCACCGCCACGCTGACCCGCTGCGCACCGCCGAGATCCCCGATCATGGCACCCGCCGTCGCGGGGTCGACGTCGTCGAGGAACTCACTGCTGATCACAGTCCGGCCGTTGTGGCGCGCCTGCTCGACGAGTTCCTCCCAGTGCTTCTTGGGCACCTCCCGCGCGCCGTCGCCCTGCCAGCCGTACTTGCGCCCGGCGCCGGCCAGGATCGCGCGATGCTGGAAAGTTCCTTCACCCGGATAGAGCACCCCGTGCTCGACCAATTGCGCGCGAGCGTCGGCGAGGGCCGCCTGCAGTGCGGTGGTGCCGGTCTTGTGCACTCCGACGTGCAACAGGAGCTCGCCGGCGGGGATCGGTGCGACCGTGGACGACATGGGACACAAGTCTATGGACGGATGTGCTGACGTCGATGAGCAGCGCCCGGGTCATGCCTCACCGCACCCGGTACAACCGCGCCTTCCCGTCGGGCGCCGTCCACACCAACTCGTAGTCAACCAGCGGCAGGGCCTTGCCCTGCTGCTTCCACAGGTCGTAATCCAGTTTGCAGAACTCGCAGGTCTCGTCGGTGTCACTGAAGATGAGCACGTAGTCGCCGGCAGCCGGTTTCGCGCCGCGACGGGTGAAGTCGCGCACGTCAACTGTCCTATCGGCGCTGTTGGCGTAGATCGGCAGAATCCGATAGGTCCGGCCATCGGTCCATACCGTCGCATCGTCGGGCAGAGCCTGCACCGTGCGGTAGGGAAGATCCCCGCTGGTCGGGTAGAAGGTGGGCTCGGTCGCGACGAAACGCGCGCCGCTGATCACCACAAGCAGGGCCAGCGCACCGGCACCGACGTAGGCCGGCAACCGCAGCCGGACCGCCACCGCAGCGCACAGCGCGACCGCGGCGATCGTCAAGCCGGGCATGAAGGCCAGCCAGTACCGCGGCACATCCACCCGCACGCTCGGACTGCTCGGATCCAGCACCCCGGCCTGCAGGACCAGCAGAGTGGCGGGCAGAACGGCCCAGACGACGTACAGTCCCACCCGGCCGCGCAGAACCAGCCCACCGACGATGCCCAGACCGGCGATCAGCAACAGCGTCCAGCCCCACGGCTCCTGTGCCATGGCGATCGGCAGGCGGCTGATGTACCACCATCGCTGGTGTCCGAGGTAGGCGCCGTCGAGCACCGACGTGGAGTCGTTGAGGTCCGAGCCGGTCAGGACATGCCACTTCGCCCATGGGTCGTCCAGCGTCCACCACGACAGCAGTACGTCGGCCAGCGCCCACGGCAGTAGCCCGAGCACGACCGCGAGGTAGCCGGACCAGCGTCGGCTCATCCGCCAGATGATCCACGCGAACAGCGGCCAGGTGAACACCGTCGTCTCCCGCACTTCGAAGGCCCATCCGGCCACCAGACCGGCGCTCACCAGCAACCACACCCGGTCGCGCTCGCGCGCCAGTAGGACCAGGATCAGGGTCAGGCCGTTGAGCGCCACCGCCATGAGGTCCGGGTAGCCACGGCTCAGGTTCAACAGCGTGAGCGGTTGGGCGACGAAAACCACAACGGTCAGTGCTGCGATCAGCGGTGGTCCCACCCACCTGGCCAGACCGTAGACGACGGCCACCACCAGCGTCGTCGCCAAGAACGCGAAGGCGTAGAAGGTCGGCAACGTCGGTCCGAACACCGCTCCCACCGGGATCAGTGGCACGATGATCCCCCAGCGGGTCAATCCTGACGGAATCCACTGATGGGTGCCGAAGTTGAGTGCGGCCTGGGCGTAATGCCACGGATCCGAGGTCACCAGCACCGTGCGCGACAGCCACGCGATGGCCAAGGTCACGGTGACCAGCAGAACCATCACGGGGATATCCACGCGGGTCCGCCAGGGCTCAGCGCAGCGCTGCATCGATCACTCGGGCCGCGGCGTTGCCGTCCTCCCAGGCGCAGAAACGCTGCCGGAAGCGCGCGTAGGCGTCTGCGTACTGCGTCTGCACGTCGGCTAGCGCGTCGAGCGCGGACACGACCTCTGACGATGTCCGGCAGATCGGTCCCGGCGGGTCCTCGGTCAGGTCGAAGTAGAGACCCCGCACCCGGTCGCGGTAGTCGTCGAGGTCCCATGTGAAGAACAGCATGGGCCGACCGGTGTTCACGTAGTCGAACATGACCGAGGAGTAGTCGGTGATCAGCACGTCGGCGATCAGATAGAGGTCCGCGATGTCCGGGTAGGACGAGACGTTACGCACGAATCCGCCTGCCGCCGGGATCCCGGCCCTGGTCGCGAGCAGGTGGTGCCCACGCAGCAGCAGCACGTGCGTGGAGCCGAAACGCTCCCGCAGTGCGTCGACATTGAGCTTGAGGTCGAAGATGTACCGGCCCCGGTCGTCGTAACGGTCGTCGCGCCAGGTCGGGGCGTAGAGAATCACCTTCTGCTGGTCTGACAACCCCAGCCGCGCCCGGGCAGCTTGCGCCCTGGCAACCCGTTCGGGGCGGTAGAAGATGTCGTTTCGCGGATACCCGGTCGCAAGCACCCGGGCCGGATCCATCTGGAAGGCGCGGGTCATGATCTCGGAGCTGTAGGCATTGGGGCTGACCAGGAAGTCCCACTTGTCCGCCTCGTGCGCGAAGGTCTCCAGGTAACCCTTGCGTGCGAAGTTGACCTTCTCGATGTCCTGGCCGACCTTCTTCAGCGGCGTCCCGTGCCAGGTCTGCAGGTACGTCTGCTGCTCGCGTTTGACGTAACTGGGGTCGATGGAATCATTGGCGACGACCCACCGGGAACGTGCCAGCAGGTCGTAGTACTCGGGGCTGAAACGCAGCACCGTGCGCACCCCGCGGGGCATCCGCACGCTGTGGTCGCGCACGACCCAGATGCGCTTGCGGCGGTCCCGGCGGCGCTGCAACTCTTCGTCGATCGCCCGCAGATTGTCGCTGTACTGCTTGCCCTTCCAGTTCTCGAACAAGATCGTCCGGCGCACCCACTTGCGCCGACGCTTGGGGTAGTAGTCATCGATGATCTGCTTGCGGCCGTGCAGACCCGGGGGCCGGATGTCCCCGGCAGGGTCGATCTGCAGGTAGGCGGTGGCACTGCGGCGGGCACGCAGGGCGACCTTGACCCCGTCGATGTCCTGCCAGTCCGGGCCGAACATCGACTCGCGGGTCGCCTGGGCCACGTGCACGGGGGTGTCGTCCTGGGTCGACAGGCTCCACCGTCCAGCGGGCAGGTGACGGATGCCATCGACGGTCGCGTCATCCTCAGCTGGCAGCAGGACTCGCCAGCCATCCCCGTCAACGCTGGGGCGGTACTCACTGCGCACACCATTGCGGTTCTCCAGGGCCAGGGTGCGCAGATCGCCGGCACGGTCTCCGGACAGCAGCAGGCCTCCGCGCGTCAGCTTGCTGGCCAGCAGCCGCGGGCGGGGGTCGCGCCGGGTGACGACCACACCACCGGTGATCCCTGCCCGTGCGTAGTACTCGTCATCCCAGGTGGCCAGTACCTCGCAGGTGTCGGGATGCAGAACCGCCGGCTGCGGCTCGTCGCCGTCGCGCTGCAGCAGGATGTCGAATTCGATCTGGCTGAGCGACTCCAGCGGTGGCATGCGGGACAGGTCGAGGTCCACCGACGTCGAGTGCGGCGCTGAGACCTCTTCCATGTCGTCACGACGGCGCGCCAGCACGGTCGTCCCCGCCACAGCCCGATCGAAGTGGACTCGCAGGTGTTGTGGGCCTGGGACCTCCACCCGGGTGACCAAAGGCTGCTCGGGGTAGACGGCGATGCCCAGGTTCTCACCACGCCAGCGGACGACTGCGATCCGTCCGTCGGGCAGAGTCACCCGCTTGGGCAACTGCGCGGCCCCGTCGTAGGTCCCGGCCAGCGGTACGCGCCGCCTCCCGCCGGGTGCGGTGACGTCCACATCACAACGCAGCAGCCCTTCAGCGGGCAGGTTCTCGAAGGGCACGGTGAAGGACAGGCCGACGTTGTCGTAGGTGACGTCAGAGGCGAGTTCCCGCGCGGTCAGGTCCTCACGATTGTGCCATTTGACCGGCACCCCGAACGGCTCGTCGCCGCCGACCACCCGGATCCGCAGTTTGCGCTGCTGGGCGTCGCCGGAGTCGATGTTCTGCAGGTACGCATAACCGGCCACCGACAGGCCCTCAGCGGTCCATTCGACGCGCTCCACCTCGGAGGCGACCGGCTGCGCCTTACCCCACACGTACAGGTCGTCGGGGTATCCGGGCTTGTCGAGGAACGGCAGATCGGCGTAGGTGGCACCGTCGCGCACGATCGTGCGCCGAAGTGCGTACGGGTCGCGCTCGAATTCCAGTAGCTCGAGCAACTCCTCATGGCGGTCCTGCGCGATCAGCCAGTAACGCAGTCGGTCGCGGGGTTCGAGTTCCTCCAGAACGTCCGGGGTCGTCGCCCGGACGAAGGCCCCCACCCGTTCGCGGAAGAGCCGCTGATACTGCGCATCAGCCTCGGGGTAGTACGGCGTATACAGCGGGACGTCGAAGGTCAGCACCTTGCGGTCGTAGACCCGCTTGAGCGCCTCCTCACCGTGCAGCAACTGCTCCGCCCCATCAATCGCATCCATGCGGTCGCGCAGATTGCCGATCTCGAACCGGCGCTGCGTGATGGATGCGTCAGAGTCGATGCGCCGGCGCCACCAGTACACCGGCGCTTTGAGGACGTCGACCGATGTCGCCCGCACATGCGCGGCGATCATCACCGGGATGTCCTCGTATGTCACGCCGGGGGTGAAGTGCAGGTCGGACTCGTGCCAGAACTGCGTGCGGAACACCTTGTTCCACGAGGTGGTGTCGTACATCAGACTGGGGGTCGACCGGATGGTGGTCCGCAGTTTGGCGGCGAGGATCGCGTTGCGGTGCGGACCGCTGGGGGTCAGATGCACGCCGTCGTAACGCAGCACATCGCCGGCGGCGAAGTCCGACCCGGTCTTCTGCAGCGAGTGGATGAGGATCCGGAAGGCGTCGGGCGGGACGACATCGTCACCGTCCACGAAGGCCAGGTACTGCTCGGTCACGTGGCGCAGACCCAGTTCCCGGGCACCCCCCGGACCGCTTCCGGGGCCGATGACGACCGTCCAGCCCGGGTTGTTCGTTGCATACGATTCGCAGATAGCTCCGGTGTCGTCGCTGGAACCGTCATTGACCAGGATCACCTGAGTGGGCGAGAGTTCCTGCGCTATCAGGGAATCCAGGCAGGCGGGTAGGAACTCCGCCACGTCATGGCAGGCGACGACAACGCTGAGCCCCATCTGTTCGACTCTAGCGGCTGCCTGCGACGGCTCAGGGACGGCGCACGCCGGCACCGGTCGTGTCCGGGACACCGGCCACCCGACGTCCCACGACCGCCCAATACGTGGCAATGGCCTTCTGCCATCCGGCGGGGACGGACATGCCGAATCGAGCAGGTGGGTCGAGGGCGACGCTGAGGTGCGAAAGCAGTTCAGCGTCGGACCGCATGCGGCTGCCCTGGATCCGGTTTCGCCGGTGCCGCAGGTAGTTCCGGTGGCCGGCCAGCCAGCGCCAGCCGGCTACCTTCTGCCTCAGCCAGCCCTCACGGCGACTGCGTGCCAGCACCGCCAATTCCGCGGCGACCAGCAGCGGAGCCATGCCGGCAAGGGTCCGTGCACTGTAGGTCGTGGTCACGGTGATCAGGCGGTTACGTTCCACCAACTCCATCTTGTTGGGGTTGCGCGAGAAGTCGTAGTGGTGGTGCGCCCGGGCCGTGGACAGCACCCGGACGCTACCTGCGCCCAGCCTGGCACGCAGCGACAGATCGACGTCCTCGCCGTACATGAAATACGCCGGGTCCATTCCGCCCAGCCACAAGTACAGCGACCTGCGCGCAGCGAATACGGCACCGGACACGCTGGCCCGTTCACCGCTGACCGCTTCTGACACGTCGTGGCCGTAGCCGCCGGCCCAGGAGAACCCGACCAGGTGCACCGGGTTACCCCAGGAGTTGACGACCCCGGGCTCGTCTGCGAGCAGAACCGTCGCCCCTGCGAGCGCCACCCCGGGATCAGACAGCTCGCCGTGAAGCAGAGCCAGGCAATCGGGCTCCACGAACGCATCACTGTTGACGAAGACGACCGTCGATCCGCTCGCCGCCTGAACGCCGAGGTTGCACCCACGCGCGAAACCGGTGTTCTCACCTGGTTCCAGCACGACCACCTCAGGGTCCAGACCGGCGCAGGCGGGGCTGCCGTTGTCGACCACGATCACCTCGACGTGCACACCCTCGCTGGCCCTGATCGCCGCCACCACTTCGGCCAGGTGCGGCTCGGGCCCATACGCGCAGATCACGGCGCTGACCTCGGGGACCGTCACGGACGCAGATCCTTCGGACTGGTCAGGAATCCGACCCCCCAGCTCATGTGCATTGTGGCCAGGGCGATCGGCACCCTGCGACGTACCCTTGCAGACTCGTGGGTGCTGATGGCCGCTCCCCCGACGCCGGTTCCGGCCACATAGGCCGCGGCCGGAACCAGACCCAGCCACGCCCAGCGCGACCCGGCGATCCTGGCGGCGGTGGCCCCCGCTAGACCCGATGTGATCACCGCAACCGCCACGGGTGCAGCCAGGTAGCGCAGACTCACGGTCTCGCGGTGCTGGCGCATGATCTCCCGGCGCCACCTCCCGTAGTGCAGATACTGCTTGGCCAGCGCTTTCACCGACGAGCGCGGCCGGTAGGTCACCTGCATCGCAGGGGTGAACCAGACCAGCCCCCCGGTCTGCCGGATCCGGTGATTCATCTCCCAGTCCTGGGCCCGCACGTAGGCCTCGTCGTATCCGCCCACCCGTTCCAGGGCCGAGCGTTTGAAGGCGCCCAGGTAGACCGTCAACGCCGGTCCCTCTTGCCCGCCGGTGTGGAACGATGCGGACCCGACTCCCAAGCGTGAGCGCATCGCGCAGGCGACGGCGCGTTCAAAATCCGTGCTGCCTTCTGCGGCCATCACGCCACCGACGTTGTCAGCATCGGTGCGCTCAAGCACCGCCACCGCCGCACGCACATAGTCCGGCGGCAGCAAGGCGTGTCCGTCCACCCGCACCACGATCGGCGCGTCGGTGGCTGCCAGTGCCGCGTTGAGACCCGCCGGTGTCTTGCCTGTGGGATTGGGTACGAGCCGCACACGCGGGTCCTCGGTGTGCAGGACAGAAGCGACCTCGTCGGTCCGGTCGGTCGAAGGGCCCAGCGCAAGGGCGATCTGCAGTTCCCCGGGGTAGTCCTGGGCCGCGATGGCGGCCACGGCTTCGGCCAGGTGCCTCTCTTCGTTGAGCACCGGCATGATCACGGCCACGGGCGGGTACTGGTCCATCACCTCCGACCGTATCGGCGTTCGGGTCGCTCACCTGGTTCGGGCCGGGCTTCCGCTTGCCTGAGGTGCGGCTGTGCAGACACCGAACGAAGGTCCACACCGATGACCGGGACACGGACTGTCAGGTTGCGGGGGAAATCGACGCTGCGAAGTTACCGTGGAATCCGTTCGATCGAAGGGGTTCCCTGTGCCGTTGCGTCGTCATGCGCGTCTGATTGCCGCGCTAACCGCAGGTGCGATCCTTGCCAGCAGCGGCGCAGCCTGGGCGACAGTGCAGCACTATGCGGGACAGGTGCAGCGCATCGACGCCTTCGGTGAGCAGCGCAGCGCTCCAGCCAGTGGGGAACCCCTGACGTTCCTGGTGGTCGGCTCCGACAGCCGAGAGGGTCTGTCCGATCGGCAGGTACGCCGCCTGCACACCGGCTGGGACGTGTACGGCCAGCGCACCGACACCATGATGCTCGCGCACCTGAGCCGCGACGGCCGCGTGAGTGTGGTGAGCCTGCCGCGCGACTCCCTGGTCACCATCCCGGCCCACGTCGACGAGAACGGGCAGCAGAAGGGCAGCTCCGAGGAGAAACTCAACAGCGCCTACGCATACGGCGGTGCGCCCCTGCTGGTGAAAACGGTCGAGCAGGCCAGCGGGTTGACGATCGACCACTACCTCGAGGTGAGTTTCGCGGGCTTCGTCAAGATGGTCAACGCCATCGACGGGGTGGACGTGTGCACCCCTGCGGAGATCTACGACCCGCCGTCCGGCCTGCAACTGCCTGCCGGACGTTCCACCCTCAAAGGCCGCGACGCCCTGGCATACGTCCGAGCGCGCGAGTTCGATCCAACCGCGGACATCGGCCGTATGAAGCGGCAGCAGAGTTTCGTGGCCAGCATGGTCAACAAGGCCTCGAGTTCCGCGGTGCTGCTGGATCCCGCCCGTGCCACCGGGTTCGTCAATGCAGTGCTGGCGAGCATGCGCGTGGACCAGAGCCTGGACAACTCACAGGTCCTCGAACTCACCCGTCGCCTGGCGCAACTGAATCCCTCGCAAGTCACGTTCCGCACGGTTCCGGTGACCGGGGAGCGATCGATGGGCGCCATCGGCAACGTGGTCACATGGGACGGGCCGGGATCTTCCGACCTGTTCACTGCACTGCGCAACGACACCCCGATCCCGGACAAGCCTTCTGCCCCGCGCGTCAAGGTGGGTCCTGGGGATATCCGGGTTCAATTGCTGGGGACCGGCGACCTGGCCACGAACGCGACTGAGGATTTCGACGCCGCTGGCTACTACCTGGTCGGCCCCCCGGTTGCGGGGACTCTGACGGCGACCACGATCGAATACGACCCCGGATACAACGTGTCGTTGAAGACGCTCAAGGCCGCCCTGCCGGATGCGCAAACAGTGGCAGTTCCGGGACTGGGGTCGACATTCCGTGTGTCGATCGGCGCGGACTACGCCGGCGTGACGCAGGTCTCGGTCAAAGACCCGACGGCACCGGACGCGCCCCGCACTGCGGCCAGCGACATCTGCAGCTAGAACGCTGGGGGAAGCCGCGGCCTGCCCGGCGCGTCTTAGATGTCGTGCGGAAGGCCCGTGCCCACCACACACCCGTCATCGCGCTCGCATCGACCGTCTTCACCAATGGCCCGCTCTGGGCACGGCGTCACCGTGACGCAGTGCGCCCCCCAAATGATCTTCCGGGCAGCCCAAAGCCATATGGGTGGTCTGCTGGGTCGGGCATCAGGTGGCGCGCAGTGGCCGGGCATAGCCGGCCTGTTCCTATGGGTCGTGCAGGAACGTGTCGTAGGTTCGCCCCCGCGGGCTGGTCCAGCGCAGATGCCCACCGGCCAAAGCCTGAACCCGCCAGTTCGCGTGCGTCTTCAACCGGTGGTGATACCGGCACAACGGCGCCAAATTGTCCGCACACGTACCCCCGGCCGGAAACGGGACCACATGATCCAGATCACACTGGGACCCCGGACGCCGGCACCCCGGGAACCGGCAATGCCGATGCGTGGCACGCACCCACCGGGCCAACCGCAGCGCCGGCCGGCACCCACCCGAGGGCTCCGGCACCACCGTCAGGTCGATCAGCGTGGAGTGCACGCAACGCAACTTCGCCGCATGCCCCGGACTGATCGGACCGTACCCGGCCAACTCCTCACCGCTACTGGTCTGCAACACCGTCACCGGAATCAACGTGCCCACCACCGTGCCGGTCATCAACCCCACAAACGCATCCGCGTTGGCAACATCCCACGGCGCGTCGATCGCGGCCGCGGCCTCGCAACGATCCCCACACCGCTTGGGCCTCTCGCACTCAGGTACGCGCTGATCGTGGCCATCCCATCCGGGTCAGCCCACAACCGCACACACCGCTTCTTCACCCGCGCACGGTGCTTACGATCCGCGGCCTCCGGATCGATCCGGGCGATCCGCCGGGCCAACCACGCCCGCACCTGCCCACGGGTATGCGTCGTCGCGTACTCCACCGCCTGCCCCGCCAGCCACACCCGCACATCCACGGCCAGCTCACAGGTGCCCACCATGATCTCCCGGGCCTCCCCCGCATCCGATCAACCCGCGCTCCAACGCCTCGAACACCCCGGGCAGATCCTCCAACAGAATGCCCGCCAGATCGATCCGCTCCCGAGCAGCACCGGTCGACCACCGCAACGCCGCCGCCGCCTCCCCCGTCCCCGGATCGATCAACCGCCCGGTGTCATCCAGAAACGACGGCTGCTCACCGCCCAACACGTGCAGAGCCTGCAACTGCCGGGCATCAACCCACGCCTTGACCCTCTCCGCAGCCACCACCACATCCAACGCATCCCCACCGGACAACAGCAGATCCAGCGCCGCCCCCACATTCTCGTCCATACCCCAAGTATCAAACACAGGTACGACAAAACAAGAAAACAAGAATCCACATGGACGAGCGCACGCAGTCGAAGCGCACAAACCCAACTACCCGTCGCGTGACCCGAGATTCGCCAGCCGACTGCGCACCCGCAACACCTCACGGCGGGCATCCTTGGCGACCACCTTGCCCGAGTAGTACCGACCGATCGCCTCCAACAGCGACTCGACGTCGATCACACCGAGTTCACGATGTCGGAGTCTCAGGACCGATCGAGGTGTGCGGTCCGCACCCAGCAGCAGCCGGGCCTCTACTTCAGCAGGTTGCGGGCCATGACCAGCCGCTGGATCTGGTTGGTGCCCTCGTAGATCTGGGTGATCTTCGCGTCGCGCATGAAACGTTCGGCCGCGTAGTCCTTGACGTAGCCGTAGCCGCCGAGGATCTGCACGACGTCGACGGTCACCTTCATCGCCGTGTCGGAGGCCAGACACTTGGCCGCGCTGCCCAGGAACGTCGTCCGCTCGTCCCCGCGCTCGCCGGCTGCCGCTGCGTAATAGACGAGCTGCCGAGCAGCCTCGACCTGCATTGCCATGTCGGCCAGCATGAACTGAATCCCCTGGAACTCCGCGATCGCTTTGCCGAACTGCTTACGCTCCTTGGCATAGTCGATGGCCAGATCCATCGCACCCTGCGCGAGTCCGACGGCCTGCGCCCCGATGCAGATCCGGGTCAGGTCGAGGGTCTTCATGGCGGTTGCCCAACCCGTCCCCTCCTCGCCGATCATGCGGTCTTCGGGAAGCTCGACATTGTCGAAGTAGAGCTCCCGGGTCGGCGATCCCTTGATGCCAAGTTTGCGTTCCTCAGCACCGAGCGAGAAGCCCGGATCGTCGGCGTGCACGACGAAGGCGCTGATCCCGCGCGGACCCGATCCAGGATCCGTGGAGGCCATGACCGTGTAGTACTTCGACACCCCGGCACCGGTGATCCAGCGCTTCGCGCCGTTGAGCACCCACACGTCACCCTGCTTGACGGCACGGCTCTTCATACTGCCGGCGTCGCTGCCGGCTTCCGGCTCGCTGAGTGCATACGAGAACATCGCCTCGCCGCTGGCGACCTGCGGAAGGTAGCGGGACTTCAGGTCGTGGTCGGCGCCGACCAGTAAGGGGGTGGTTCCGAGCTTGTTCACGGCTGGAATCAGCGACGAGGAACCGCATACTCGGGCGACCTCTTCGATCACGATGCAGGAGGCCAGGTTGTCGCCACCGCTGCCGCCGTACTCCTCGGGTATGTGGATCGCGTGGAATCCGCTGGCCGCCAGCGCCTCATAGACATCCCAGGGGAACTCACCCTTCTCATCGATCTCCGCAGCGCGCGGTGCGATCTTGTCCATCGCCAGGCCGCGGACCGCTTGCTGCAGTTCGCGGTGCTCTTCGGGGAGGCGGTACACGTCGTCCATCATGTTCTCCGATCGTTTCCACGCCCCATCGTACGAAGCAGGGCTCCGGGCTCAGATGGCGGTCGCCGGCACAATCCCTGGCTGACGACGGCGACTCGGTCGTAGACTCGACATCGTGGATCTGAAGAGAAACCGGCCCGAAGGACCGTACGCACACCTACCCGAAGTGCCCGCCTTCCAGGTGACCAGCGATGACATCACCGACGGCGACGTACTGGACATGGCCCATGTCCACGGCAGCGCCGGAGGCCAGGACCAGTCCCCGCAACTCTCGTGGTCGGGGTTCCCCGAACAGACCCGCAGTTTCGCGGTGACCTGCTTCGACCCCGACGCCCCGACTCACAGTGGCTGGTGGCACTGGATCGCCGTGAACATCCCAGCCGATGTCACCTCATTGCCGCGCGGAGCAGGCGCTGCCGACGGCAGCGGGATGCCCGATGGAGTCGTGCAGTTGCGCACCGACTACGGGTCATTCGGTTACGGCGGCGCCGCTCCCCCGCCCGGTGACCACGACCACCGCTACTTCTTCGCGGTGCACGCACTCGATGTGGACACCCTGGACCTGACCCCGGACACTCCGGCTGCGATCGCTGGGTTCAACCTCACAGCACACACGATCGCCCGCGGCGTGCTGGTTGCCACCTTCGCGCACTGAGACTCAGGCGGCCGGACCCAATCGCGGCCAGTCTGCGGCCGGGCACCGATCCATCACCACGGACAGTCCAGCATCCCGTGCGCGGCGGGCCGCGGCTTCGTCGATGACGTCGTACTGCAGCCACACGGCCTTCGCGCCCACCGCGATGGCCGAATCGACCACCGGTCCGACCAGTTCGCTGCGCACGAAGCAGTCCACGACGTCCGGCGCGCCGAGCAGGGCCGCGGCCTGTTCCACGGTGGCGAACCCACGCGAATCCAGCACGTCCTCGGCCTTGGGATGGATCGCTGTGATCAACCGGCCCTGGCGTTGCAGGAACTCCGCGACCCCGTATGCGGCCCGCACCCGATTCTGGCTCAAACCCACCACGAACCAGGTCTGCGCGTCGGCCAGAAGCTCAGCGACAAGGTCGTCATCGCCGTAGAGATCCGGGTCGCGGCCCACCGGACCTTGCCCGGGCAGCGGGCAGCTCGGGCCGTCAGTCATCGCGCACCGCACTGCGAACGACCTCGCCCTTCGCCGCGGCCATGTCCCGCAGCGCGGCCTGGAACTGCACCATCTGGGCGCTCAAGGCCGGGTCCGATGCCGCCAGGATCCGCACCGCCAGCAGCCCTGCGTTGCGGGCGTTGCCGATGGCCACAGTCGCCACCGGGACCCCGGCCGGCATCTGGACGATGGACAACAGCGAGTCCAGGCCGTCGAGTTTCGCCAAGGGAACCGGCACCCCGATAACGGGCAGTGGCGTGACCGCCGCCAGCATCCCCGGGAGATGGGCCGCACCACCGGCGCCGGCGATGATCACCTTGATCCCCCGATCCGCGGCGGTCCGCCCGAACTCCAGCATCTCCTCAGGCATGCGGTGTGCGGAAACGACGTCGGCCAGGCACGGCACCTCGAACTCCGCGCAGGCGTTGACCGCCTCACACATCACCGGCCAGTCGGAATCACTGCCCATCACCACTGCGACCTGCGGTTCACTCATCGATGACTCCCTGGAAGTAGTCGGCGGCGTGACGTGCCCGATCCAGCAGCTCGCCCTCGTCGTCGCCGAGCGCGGTCACATGCCCCACTTTGCGCCCGAGACGGACCTCCTTGCCATACAAGTGGATCTTCAGCCCCGGGTCGCGGGCCATCACGTGTTTGAACGCCACGTGCAGGTCGGCAATCGGACCGCCGAGAATATTCACCATCACGGCCCTGTGCTGGCGGGGACGCGGATCGCCCAGCGGCCAGTCCAGCACCGCCCGCAGGTGGTTCTCGAACTGCGAGGTGTAGGCACCTTCGATGCTCCAGTGTCCGGAGTTGTGCGGGCGCATGGCGAGTTCGTTGATGACCAGCCCAGCGTCGGTGTCGAAGAGTTCGACCGCCAGCATCCCGATGACGCCGAGTTCCTTCGCGATCCCCAGCGCGAGCGCTTCAGCCTGGGCACTCGACACACTGGTTGGTTCGGCCGGGGCCACCACCTCGACGCAGATCCCGTCGACCTGCACCGTGCGCACCGGCGGATAGGCGACCGCCTGGCCGTGTGGGGAGCGGGCCACCTGCACGGCGATCTCCTGGCGGAAGTCGACCATCTCCTCGACCATCCACACCGCGCCCGGCCCCAAGTCGTGAGACATGACATCAGCGGCTTGCTCGAGGGAATCGACGATCCACACACCCTTGCCGTCGTACCCGCCTTTGGAGGCCTTGAGGACTTTTGGCCACGGCGTGTCGAAGGCGTCGACCTCGTCGGAGGTCTGCACCACCTGCCACCGCGGCACCGGGAAGCCCGCATCCGCCAGACGTGTGCGCATAGCCGCCTTGTCCTGCGCGAACTGCAGGGCCGCCGACCCGGGATACACCGCGACACCATCGGCCTCGAGGGCTTCAACGATCGCCAGCGGAACGTGCTCGTGATCGAACGTCACCACGTCGACCTGTCGGCCAGGGCACGGATCGCCTCGGCATCCTTGGCCGCGCCGACCGACATCGCCGGAATGACCTGGGAGGCGCTGTCATGTTCGGAGTCAGCCAGCACGTGCAGTTGCACACCCAGCGCGATGGCGGGCTGCTGGCTCATCCGGGCTAGCTGCCCGCCCCCGATGATGCCGACCTTGGGCGTACCTTCGGGCAGATCAGGCACCGGGCAACCCGAGGTCCCGGGCGATCAGCATCCGCTGCACCTCGGAGGTGCCTTCACCGATCTCGAGGATCTTCGCGTCCCGATAGAAACGCCCTGCCGCGTACTCCAGCATGAAGCCGTAACCGCCGTGGACCTGCGTGGCGGTGCGTGCATTGTCCATCGCCGCCTCGGAGGTGTAGAGCTTGGCGATAGCGGCCTGCTGCTTGAACGGCTCACCACGACCCATCCGGCCCGCTGCCTCACGCCAGACCACCCGCGAGAGGTGCGCGCGCATTTGCATGTCCGCGATCATGAACTGGATGGACTGGTTGGTACCGATCGGCCGCCCGAACGCCTCGCGCTCGTGGGCGTATTCGACCGACACGTCCACGCACCCTTGCGCCAGTCCGGTGGCCAGCGCCGCGATCGCGATCCGTCCTTCGTCGAGAATCGACAGGAATTGCGCGTATCCACGCCCGCGCTGCCCCACAAGGTTGCGGGCCGGCACCCGGACGTCCACCAGTGAGACCTCATGAGTGTCGGATGCGTCCCAGCCGACTTTCTTGTAGGGCGCGGAGACGCTCAAGCCCGGCGTGCCGGTGGGTACCAGGATGCTCGAGATCTCCTTGCGGCCGTCCTGCTCGCCGGTCACCGCCGTCACCGTGATCAGGCCGGTGATATCGGTGCCCGAGTTCGTGATGAAAGCCTTGGTCCCGTTGATCACCCACTCGTCACCATCGAGTGTCGCGGTCGTGGTCGTGCCGCCTGCGTCGGAACCGGCTCCCGGCTCGGTCAGCCCGAACGCCCCGAGCATCTGGCCCGAGGTCAGTTTCGGCAGCCATTCGGCTTTGAGCTCTTCGGACCCGAACCGGAATATCGGCATGGCACCGAGGCTGACGGCGGCCTCCAGGGTGATCGCCACGGAGGAATCCACCCGGGCGAGCTCCTCGATGGCCACGCACAAGGCGGTGTAGTCCCCGCCCATCCCCCCGTACTCCTCTGGGAACGGCAGCCCGAACAGACCCATTTGGGCCATCTGTTCGACGATCGAATAGGGGAACTCCCCGCGCATGTAGTAGTCCCCGATCACCGGGGCCACCACATCGTTGGCGAAGGCTGCGACGGTCTTGCGCAGCGCCTCGTGTTCTTCGGTCAGTCGCAAATCCATGGAAGCGGCCCTTCGGTGAGCAAAATCACTGCTGTGTCCCAGACTAGTTTCCCTCTCGCGCGGGTACCCTGGGGAGGTGAGAACCCCCGTTGCCGTCAAGTCCTTGTGGCTGCGCGCCGAGGACCTGGTGCACCAGATCGCCAAGTTCGGCGTCGTGGGTCTGATCGCCCTGGTCGTCGACGTCGGGTTGTTCAACCTCCTGCGTTTCGCCGGCGGTGAAGGACCTTTCTACGACAAGCCGCTGACCGCCAAAGTCATCTCGGTGATCGTCGCCACCACTGTGGCCTACATCGGCAACCGGATCTGGACGTTCTCCGATCGCGGCCGCACGAGTTACGCCCGGGAATACTTCCTGTTCTTCCTGCTCAACGGGATCGCCCTGCTGATCACCCTGAGCGTGCTGTGGTTCAGCCACTACGCCCTCGACCTGACCAGCCCGTTGGCCGACAACATCTCGGCCAACGTCATCGGCTTGGGCCTTGGAACCTTGTTCAGGTTCTGGTCCTACCGCAAGTGGGTCTTCCCCGAACTGCCAGCCGAGGTCGTCGCCGACGAGTCGCTGGTCTGACGCAGCCGGGCCCCGTGATGATGAGGGCGACGTTGTTGGGGGCTTGCAATGCCCGAAGTGCCCAACAACATCGCCCTCGACTTTGGTGTCACCGCCCTCATCGCACCGACAAAGGGCAGGTGACCGCGCGCGGGGGCCCCAAACGGCCCTAGACCGGCGTGACCCCGTGCCGGCGGTGGGAGAAGAACCGGTCCTTAGTTCGCGCCCGCGCGATGCGCGTGACGATCTCCGCGCGCAGGTCCTCCGGCTCGATGACCGCGTCGACCACCAACTCCGAGGCCAGCCGCATCACGTCGATGTCCTGCTCGTAGTCCTCGCGCATCTGCAGGATGAACTTCGTCCGCTCGTTCTCGGTCTCGAGCGCCGCGATCTTGTTGGCATAGACGGCGTTGACGGCCGCCTCCGCCCCCATGACCGCGATCTTCGCCGTCGGCAGGGCGATGGTGGCGTCGGGGTCGAAGCCGGGGCCGGCCATCGCATACAGTCCCGCGCCATACGCCTTGCGCACCACGACGCACAACTTCGGCACAGTGGCCTCGCTGATCGCAGTGATCATCTTCGCGCCGTGCCGGATGATGCCCTGCTTCTCCACTTGCGTGCCGACCATGAAGCCGGGGACGTCGGACAGGAACACCAGCGGCACGTTGAACGCATCGCATAGCTGCACGAACCGTGCGGCCTTGTCCGCGGAGTCTACGAACAACGCCCCGCCCTTGGCGCTCGAGTTGTTCGCAACGATGCCGACGACCTCGCCGTCCATCCGTGCGAATCCCACGATCAGCTCGGTGGCCCACAACGCGTGGATCTCGAAGAACGAATCCGCATCGACCAGCCCACGGATGTAGCGCGACATGTCGAAGGCCTGTCGTTCGGATTCCGGCACCAAGGCGCGCAGGTCCACGTTGCCCGGCCCGACGCTCGGCGCCGAAGTCGGGTCCTGCCGCCAGTTCTGCGGGAGATACGACAGATACCGCTTCACGCCGATCAGTGCATCGGACTCACTCTTGACGAGCATGTGCCCGACCCCGCTGTCCACGCAGTGCACCCGGGCCCCGCCCATCTCCTCCAGCGTGGTCTTCTCGCCGGTGACCATCTGCACCATGCGGTCGCTGGCCAGGTACATGCTGGCGTTGCCCTCGACCATGATCACGATGTCGCAGAAGGCCGGGATGTAGGCGCCGCCGGCAGCAGAAGGTCCGAACAGCGCGCACACCTGCGGGATCGCCCCGCTGGCCCGGACCTGGGTGTGAAAGATCTTGCCCGCGCCGCGGCGGCCGGGGAACAAGTCGACCTGGTCGGTGATCCGGGCTCCGGCGGAATCCACCAGGTAGACCATCGGCACCCCGGTCTTGTACGCGACCTCGATGATCCGGATGATCTTCTCCACCGTCCGGGCCCCCCACGACCCGGCCTTCACGGTGGAGTCGTTGGCCATCAGGCACACGGGCCGGCCGTCGATCGTGGCCGTGCCGGTCACCACGCCATCGGCGGGCAGGCCCTCGGCCTTGACGTTGGCGTACATGCCGTCCTCGACGAACGACCCCTCGTCGACGAGGCGGTCGATTCGCTCGCGGGCGAACAGCTTGCCGCGGCGCGCGTTGGCGGCGTGGTATTTGGCAGCGCCGCCGGCCTTGACCTCTTCGGACAGTCGCACCAGATCGTGACTCACAGCCACCAGCGTAGGGGCGTCAGGCCACTGGTGGGGTGGCGCGGGTCAGCACGAACGGGCGCACGACACCGAAACCCCGCACCGGCCTGCCGCGCTGGGAGCGCAGGGTGTAGCGGACATCGGCTTCGAGTAGTCCCTTGGTCTCCGCATCGATCAGTGTGCTGCCCGGTTTGGCAAGGGCTGTGAGCCGGCTTGCGAGGTTCACCGTGGTGCCGAACACGTCACCCATGCGGGAGACCACCTGGCCGGTGGCCAGTCCGATACGCATCTCCGGGACGCTGTCGTCCTCGGCGTGTATGGCGTGCAGATCCACGGCGATCTCGGCGGCCTGCTCGGCAGTGCTCGCCACGAACAGGACCTCGTCGCCCACCGACTTCACGAGCCGGCCATCGGCGGCGGCCACGATGTCCGCACTCACGGCTTCGAACCCCTGCACCAGTCTGGCGAGTTCCTCCTCGGGCAACCGTCGGGACAGCCGCGTGTAGCCGACCATGTCCGCGAAACCCACGGTGAGCAGGCGGGACTCCGAGCCGGACGGTGAGGCCCCGCCCACGGCCGCAGCCCGTGTCACCGCGGTGGCGATCGCCCTGCGCCACACGTAGACCAGCAGCGCTTCGAGGTCCGGCATGAGCTTCTCGACCTCGTCGGCGAAGACCTCCAGGGTGCTGGCTGCCAGCCCGTCGGCGGGCTCGATCATGCCGCTGCGCTCCAGCAGGCCCGCGAGGCTGTTGATCTGCCAGTCGGCCAGGCGCGCGGTGGTCTGGCCGAGGCCACGGACCAGGTCGGTGGCCGTGTCAGA
Source organism: Micrococcales bacterium (assembly GCA_016719135.1). GTDB lineage: Bacteria > Actinomycetota > Actinomycetes > S36-B12 > UBA10799 > JADKAV01. Next base: position 152,554 of record JADKAV010000001.1, read on the forward strand.
GTCCAGCTGTCCCACCTGGATCAGGTTCAGCATGCGATGCAGCGCATTGACATCCTCGTCGGTGAACGCCACCGACTCGTCACCCACGTCGGCGTACCCCATGGAACGCCACAGCACTCGTACGGACTCCAGCGGGACCCCGGCGTCGCGAGCCACCTCCTCGCGGGTGAACTTCATAGGGCCGCCCAGCAACATCTCCTGGATCTGCGCCAGCGTTTCCTTCTTGGGCTCTGTACCGGCCCCCGCACCGTCTACCTGAGCGTCGTCGCTGGTCACGATTCGTTGGTCGGCGGGCTCGGGTCGAGCCCGCGGCTACGTGCCCGCCGGAACGCGTCATCCTCGTCGTGCAGGCGGTAGACCTCTCGCTGCACCTGCTCGACCTTGGGGATGTTCTCGATCACCAACTGCCCGTTCTCGGCGGCACTCTCGACCATGAGTGTGCCGGTGTTGAGCATCCGCTCCCAGACCGAATGGCTGAACGAGACGTCGTTCACCTTCGACAGCGGCATATCCCGGCCCTTACGGGCGATGATGCCGTGCGGATGATGATCCGGCGGTTGGTGAAGACGTACTGCGTCGTCCACCAGAACAGGAACGGGCGGATCACCAGGATGAACAGCGCGATCAGGGCGATCACCACCACGACCCAGGTCGCGATGTCGCCGGTCGCCCCGTCGAACCAGGAGTTCAGCCGACCCAGCACGAAAAACGTCAAACCGATGATGATCAGAAGCCAGATGACCGGCCAGATCAGCGTCTTCCACGCAGGGCGCAGTTCGAACTGCACCTGCTCTTCGTCGCCAAGGAGGTTCTTCGGGTAAGCCATGCTCCGATCGTGCCATGCCGGAGCCCAAAGATCACGCTCGAAGACTCACATCCGCCGCGGACACCGCATGCATCCCGGCATCGTCGCGCACGAGCAATCGGCCCTGGGCATCGATCCCCTGCGCAGTCCCGCGCCATTGACGGTCGGTCTCCACGACGTCGACCTCCTGATCCAGCGTGACGCACTGCCCGGTGTAAGCGGTGTGCAGGCCGCACCGGTGCGCATCACCGGCCGCCTCCACGAACCGTGTCCACCAACCGTGCAGATTCGACACCACCGCCGCCAGCATCCGATCCGGATCGGGATCACCGCCGGCCTGCGCGACACTGACCGCCTCAGGGTCGGGTCTGGCGCCCGCGAAGCGCAGATTCAGACCGATCCCGACAATGGCGCTCGCCTCGTCGCGCACGGACAGGATTCCGGCCAGTTTGCCGACGCCGGCGACCACATCGTTGGGCCACTTGACCCCCACGTCGTTCACACCAGCAGCGCGGACCGCATCGGCGACGGCGACTCCGGCCAGCAACGGGATCCAGCCCCACGCCTGGACCGTGGCCGGCACATCCAGGCGCACCGAGAAGGTCAATCCGTCCCCGGGCCGACTGATCCACGAACGGTCCAGACGACCCCGCCCGGCAGTCTGTTCCAGCGCCACCAGCAATTGCCCGTGGCCGGCAACGCCCACCAGGTCCGCGTTCGTCGACCCGGTACGCTCGACAACTTGCGGCATCGGCCAGCCGATTCGGGCACAAACGTCGGTCACCGCGGTGTATAGGTCACTGTTCACGTTGCTACCGTACAAATCATGAGCGCCCAATCGGCTGAATCGACCCCGGATCTGACCACGACCGCAGGCAAACTGGCCGACCTCGCCCAGCGCCGGGAGACCGCTGCGACCGCGGGTGGACAGCGCGGTATCGACAAGCAGCACTCGAAGGGCAAGATGACCGCGCGCGAGCGCATCGAGTGGCTGATGGATGAGGGTTCCTTCGTCGAACTCGACGAGCTCGCCCGGCACCGTTCGAACAACTTCGGCCTGGAGCGCACGCGTCCGTACGGCGACGGGGTCGTGACCGGGTACGGCACGATCGACGGCCGGCCGGTGTGCGTGTTCGCCCAGGACTTCACGGTCTTCGGCGGCAGCCTCGGCGAGGTCTTCGGCGAGAAGATCGTCAAGGTCATGGACCTGGCGATGAAGACCGGAGTCCCGGTGATCGGCATCAACGACTCCGGCGGCGCCCGCATCCAGGAAGGGTGTGGTCTCGCTCGGGTTGTACGGGGAGATCTTCCAGCGCAATGTGCACGCCTCCGGGGTGATCCCGCAGATCTCGCTCATCATGGGCCCCTGCGCTGGTGGCGCCGTCTACTCCCCCGCCATCACCGACTTCACCGTGATGGTCGACCAGACCTCGCACATGTTCATCACCGGACCGGACGTCATCAAGACGGTCACCGGTGAGGATGTGGAGTTCGAGGACCTTGGCGGCGCCCGCACCCACAACAGCAAGTCGGGCGTGGCTCACATGATGGGCACCGACGAACATGACGCCCTGGACATCGTCAAGAACCTGCTGAGCTACCTGCCGAGCAACAACATGGATCCGGCACCGGTGTTCGACGCCCCAGCCGACCTCGCGGTGACCGACGAGGACCTCGAACTCGACACCATCATCCCGGACTCCCCCAACCAGCCCTACGACATCAAGACGGTCATCGAGCATGTGCTCGACGACGGGGAGTTCTTGGAAGTCCAACCGCTGTGGGCGCCCAACATGGTGATCGGATTCGGTCGCGTCGAGGGCCGCTCGGTCGGGGTCGTGGCCAACCAGCCGATGCAGTTCGCAGGCACCTTGGACATCGACGCCAGCGAAAAGGCCTCTCGGTTCGTGCGCACCTGCGACGCATTCAACGTGCCGGTGCTCACGTTCGTCGACGTCCCCGGCTTCCTACCCGGCACCGACCAGGAATGGAACGGCATCATCCGCCGCGGTGCGAAACTCATCTACGCCTACGGCGAGGCCACCGTCCCGAAGATCACGATCATCACCCGCAAGGCCTACGGCGGCGCGTACGTGGTCATGGGGTCCAAGCACCTGGGCGCTGACGTCGAGTTGTCCTGGCCGACCGGGCAGATCGCGGTCATGGGCGCGCAAGGCGCGGTCAACATCCTGTACCGCAAGGAGGTCGCCGCCGCCAAGGATCCGGACGCCGAACGCGCCCGCCTGATCGCCGAATACGACAACACACTGGCCAACCCGTACCTGGCCGCGGACCGTGGCTACGTCGACCGGGTGATCATGCCGCACGAAACCCGCGGGGAGGTCGTGCGGGCCCTGCGGGCGCTGCGCAACAAACGGCAGGTCCTGCCGCCCAAGAAGCACGGGAACATCCCGCTGTGAACGCGCGTTTCGAGGTCGTGCACGGCAACCCCGGTGACGAGGAACTCGCGGTGGTCGTCGCGCTGCTGACGGCGGCGGCCAACTCGGCCACCGCCGCACCCGCGCCTGAGCCGGCCTCGAACTGGGCCAGGACGGCCATGCGGGTGACACATGCGGCCGGACCAGGGGCCTGGTGGCGGTCAGGACTGCCTCAGCCGTGATCGATGTCAGCGTCATCGTCCCGGTCTTCAACAAAGGCCGCTATCTGAGCGAGTTGCTCGACAGCCTGCGGCGACAGACGTCTGACTCCTTCGAGGTGTGGCTGATCGACGACGGATCAACCGACGGCTCGGCCACCCTGTGCGACCAAGCCGCGGCCTCCGACGCGCGCTTCCATGTCATCCACCAGGAGAACTCGGGATGGCCGGGACGGCCGCGCAATGTCGGGATCGAGGCCAGCACCGGGCGCTTCCTGTTCTTCGCCGACGCCGATGACTGGTGCGAACCCACGCTGCTGGCCGATCTGGTGGCGTTCGCCGACGCGCATCGCAGCGACGTGGTGCTGCCCGCGGTGCTGTCCGAAGGCCACACGTACACAACCCGGGAACCGGTGCTGGAGAACGCGGTCGACGTGGATCCGCGGGAGGCCTTCCTGACCCTGACTCCGCACAAACTGTTCCGCCGCTCCTACTTCGACGGGCTCGGGTTGCGATTCACCGAGGAGAAAGTCCCCTTGGAGGACGGTCAACTGGTGGCACGTGCCTACGTCGGCGGCGGACGCATCAGCCGGTGTGGTGAACGCATCGGCTACCACTACATGGGCCGCGAGGGCACCAACATCTCTTACGAGCCACGCGATCCCTCAGCGCATGGGAACAGCGTGGCGACCATCATGGACTCGGCGCGACGGCTGCCCGAGCATGCTGACGAGATCATCGTGGACCTGTATAGGCGCAAGCTGCTGAGGTATCTCGGGCCGCGCTACCTGCCGGACATGCCCGCCGATCTGCAGTCGGGGTACGTCGACGCGACCGCCGACGTCGCAGCCCGCTTCATCCCGATGGAGTTGGAATCGACGCTCACCCCGTGGCCCCGTCTGTCGTCGCGCACCGCCCGGCTGCGGCAGCCAGGTATCAGCGTCGCCCTGGCGCAGGCCCGTGCCGACGATCTGGTTCCCGCCGAACGCTCCAACGGACACTGGTTCATCGGACCGGTGCCCGCCGACGACATCGTGGTCGTGCGACCCAAGGTGCGCAAGGACCCCACCCGGGGGGTACGCGTGGTGTCAAGGCCGGAATGGGTCCGGATCAGCGCACCTCGCCTGGAGTACCACATAGAGGGCCGGGTGGTGGCCGCCGACACAGACCTGCGCCCGCGTGGCCGACTGGGCGGTGAAGCCCGCGCCGTCGCCTGTTGGGACGACTTGGAGGTGCCGGTCACCTACGACGGCGAGCCCGTGGTCGTCAACCGCCTGCGGTACAGCGCCGACGACCAGGGTCAGCTCATCGTCACCGGCGTGTGATTCCAGAGATCGGTCCAGTTCAGACCCGCGTCACGGATCATCTGCCGCAGTAGCGGTATCCCCAGGCCGATGACGTTGGCCGGATCGCCTTCAACCCCTTGGACGAACGCCGAACCGTATCCATCGAGGGTGAAGCCGCCGGCCACGTGCAGCGGCTCACCGGTCGCCACGTACGCATCGATCTCGGCATCGTCCGGTTGCGCGAAGTGCACCCGGGTGCGGGCCGCCGCAACCGTTTCGCCGTCTGGGTGGATCAGGCAATGGCCGGTGATCAGCTCCGCCGACCTGCCACGCAGCTCCCGCCAGCGCGCAACGGCGACCTGCGCGGTGAGCGGCTTTCCCAGACTGCGACCGTCCACGTCCAGCACCGAATCCGCCCCCAGTACCAACCACCCGGGGTGACGAACCGCGACGTCTCGGGCCTTCGCCTGGGCGAGCACTACGGCCACCTCCTGCGGCGAAGCATCGGGCATCTGCTCGAGCATCTGGTCCTCGTCCACCGCGCTGACCACGACCTCGGGGTCGATGCCGGCGGCCCGCAGCAGGCGCAAGCGGGATGGTGAGGCGGAAGCCAGGATCAGGCGCATGCTGGCCATCCTCGCACTGGCGCTGGATGGCCATGCCTGCAATCCGAAGGAGGGCAGGTGCTGCCGAGCGCCGCGTGATCGTCTGTGCCTCCAGCCCAACCCCGGCCTGAACAACCCCTACTCCTAGACTCGGGGTGTGCGCAAAGTCCTGATTGCAAACCGTGGAGAAATCGCCATCCGGGTCGCCCGTGCCTGCCGGGACGCCGGTCTTGCCAGCGTCGCGGTCTACGCCAACTCCGACCGTGACGCCCTGCACGTCAAGGCAGCCGATGAGGCGTACTCCCTGGATGGTGATACAGCCGCCGAGACGTACCTGGTCATCGACAAGCTTCTCGACGTGGCCAAGCGCAGTGGTGCAGACGCCGTCCATCCCGGATACGGCTTCCTGTCCGAGAACGCCGAATTCGCCCAGGCCGTCATCGATGCCGGTCTGATCTGGATCGGCCCGCCACCTTCGGCGATCCGCTCGTTGGGCGACAAGGTATCTGCTCGGCACATCGCGCAGCGCGCTGGTGCACCCCTGGTGGCCGGCACCTCCGACCCGGTCTCCGGGGCCGACGAGGTCGTCGAGTTCGCCAAGGAGAACGGTCTGCCGATCGCCATCAAGGCTGCATTCGGAGGAGGTGGCCGGGGCCTGAAGGTTGCACGCACCCTGGAAGAGGTCCCCGAACTGTACGACTCCGCCGTGCGGGAGGCGGTGGCCGCGTTCGGCCGTGGCGAGTGCTTCGTCGAGCGCTATCTGGACAACCCCCGTCACGTCGAGACCCAGGTGCTGGCCGACATGCACGGCAACGTGGTGGTCGTCTCCACTCGTGATTGCAGCCTTCAGCGCCGCCACCAGAAACTGGTCGAAGAGGCACCTGCGCCGTTCCTCAGCGAGGAGCAGGTCGCGGAGTTGTACCGCGCCAGCAAGGCCATCGTGAAGGAAGCCGGATACGTCGGCGCCGGAACCTGCGAATTCCTGGTGGGTCTGGACGGGACCATCTCCTTCCTCGAGGTGAACACCCGCTTGCAGGTCGAGCACCCGGTGACCGAAGAGGTGTCGGGCATCGATCTTGTCCGCGAGCAGTTCCGCATCGCCGACGGCGAGGAACTCGGTTACGACGACCCGATCCTGCGCGGCCACTCGTTCGAATTCCGGATCAACGGCGAAGACCCCGGGCGTAATTTCCTGCCCGCACCCGGCGTACTCACGGTGTGGAAGCCACCGTCGGGACCTGGCGTCCGACTTGACGGCGGCTTCACCACCGGGGATGTGATCGGAGGGAACTTCGACTCTCTGCTGGCAAAACTCATCGTCACCGGCGCGACCCGCCAGGAGGCACTCGAACGCTCGCGGCGTGCACTGGCCGAGTTCGAGGTCGAGGGCATCGCCACGGCAATCACCTTCCACCGGGTCGTTGTCAGTGACCCAGCCTTCGCACCATTGGATCCCAAGGAACACTTCCACGTTCACACCCGATGGATCGAAACCGAGTTCGACAACACGATTCCCGCGTACGACGCCAGCGTGGACGCCGAGGCCGAAGAGGGTGACCGCCAGGCGGTGACCGTCGAAGTCGCAGGCAAGCGCATCGAGGTGACCCTTCCAGCGGCACTGTCGGTGGGCTCGGCGGCACCGGCTTCGGCAGGCGGACAGCGCCCGGCCAAGCGCGCCAAGAAGGCCTCCGGTGGTGGGGCATCCGGGGACTCGCTGACCGCTCCCATGCAGGGCACCATCGTGAAGGTCGCCGTGGAAGAGGGACAGACCGTGGAGGCCGGCGAACTCGTCATCGTGCTCGAGGCCATGAAAATGGAACAACCCCTCAATGCGCACAAAGCGGGCACGGTCACTGGGCTGAAAGCCGAAATCGGGGCTACCGTACCTACAGGGACAGTTCTCTGCGAGATCAAGGACTAAAGCACCTGGAGGCGGGCCATGCGACGGGTACTGACACTTCTGTTCGCAGTCGTATTGGCGGGCCTCGTCGCCTCGCCGGCGGCTGCTCTGGTTCCAGCCACGACGATCGATGACGTGGTTGTCTCGTTGCAGACCGACCCCGTCTACAACGACCCGAAGGCGCAGAACGCGCTGACCGCCGCGCAGGCAGACGAGTTGCGGTCACAGATTTCCACCGGCGGCTCGGCGATCTTCATCGCGGTCCTGCCCGAGGCCGCCCGCAGCAGCAACAGCACCGAGGACGTTGTGCGCTACCTGCAGCAGAACGTCGGTGAGCCCGGCACGTATGCGGCCATCGTCGGCAACCAGTTCCGCTCCACCTCCCAGTCCGCGGCCACCAACGCCTTCCAGACCCAGCAGGGCAACGGTGTCTACGCGGTCCTGAGCCAGTTCGTCACGAACGTCGAGACCATCGACTCCGGCGGGACCGTCACGACGCCGTCCGGATCACAGTCCACTGAATCCGGCAGCGCGTTGGTGCCCTTGCTGGTCCTCGGGGGTCTGGCCGCAGGTGCCGGCGGGCTGGTCCTGGTCGGCAAGCGCCGCAGGGACAAGGCCAACGCCATGTCGCTGGCCGCAGTGAAGTCGACCGTCGACGAGGACATCACAGCCTTCGGGGAGTCGCTGGACTCCGTGGACTCCTCCGCGATCAACACTGAGGAGAACCGCGCGGACTGGATGGCTGCCCTCGATCAGTACGACAAGGCGAAACGATCCTCGGAGGCGATGAAGACGCCGGCGGAGGCCGCCACCGTCACGGAGGCGCTCGACGAGGGCCGCTTCCGGGTGGCCTGCGTGCAGGCACGACTGAGCGGGGAGCCGGTTCCGGACCGCCGCCCGCCCTGCTTCTTCGATGCCCGCCACGGCTTGAGCGTCAAGGACGTCCAGTACACACCTGCTGGCACCGCACAGCCCCGCGACGTCCCTGCGTGCGCCGCCTGCTCGGCAGTCATCGAAGACGGCCTGGATCCCGACGTGCGCCTGGTGGCGGCCAGTTCCGGTGGTCGACAGCCGTACTGGCAGGCCGGTCCGGAGTACAGCGGTTACGCCAGCGGCTACTACCGCGGCAACGGCATGGATCTGTTCTCGACGGTCCTCGTGGGCACCATGCTCGGCAACATGATGATGGGCGGGATGTACGGCGGCGGCTGGGGTGGCGCAGACGGTGGTGGATCAGACTTCGGTGGGGACTTCGGCGGCGGCGACTTCGGTGGCGGATTCGGCGGCGGCGACTTCGGTGGCGGGGGCGACTTCGGCGGTTGGTGATCCGCATCTTCGGCCCCGGCGAGCATCAATCGGGGGTAGCCTCTAGGCGGGAGACCAGGGGGCACCATGAACTTCTCCATCAGATTCACCGCCGCACTGAGCACGCTTGCCGTGATCGGCGGACTGGCATTCGCGCAACCACCAAGTTGGGCGGCACCGCCGGACAATGACGACCGGGCCGACGCTATCCGGGTCGATCCGCCACAGACCGTCCGAGGCACGTTGATCGACGCCACGGTCGAACCCGGCATCGATGACAGCGGCTGCGCCACGACCGACGGGTCGGTCTGGTACCGGTTCAAGGCGCCGAAGCGCGGCGCGATCGTGCTGGACCTCGATGCGGCCGGCGAGATGGACGCAGTGATAGATCTCTACCGGCAGGTGCGGTCCAGGTTCGATGAAGTGAACTGCGAACTCACCGATTCATCGGGGATCGCGACCCTGGACGAAGACGGCCTGAAGCCCGGGGACGACTACGCGATCCGGGTGGGGAGATTGTCAGGTTCGATCGCTGACAGTTTCACCTTGCGGGTCCTGATCCCCGACCCGGCACCCGAGCCCCCCGGCAAACCGCTGCCCGCCAAAGGGGCCAAGGGCTCCGTCGACCGTTTGGTCAACTCCGGTGATGCGTATTGGACCAGGATGCGGGCCGGCCAGACAATGCGGCTGAGCCTGCGATCCGACCGCTGCATGTCCCTGACGATCTTCTCGCCGGGAACCCGATCCTTCGGCGGATTCGACCGCAGGTGCGCCGACTACCGGTTGTTCACCCCGACCGAGACCGGCAGGTACTCCTTGGTGGTCAATGCCCTGCGCGGGCGCGACAAGCAGCGGTACCGGTTGCGCGTGGCACCGGCGCGCAGGGACGACACGGCGCCCGGCGTCTTCATCGGCAACAACGCGAAGGTGCGGGGCAGGGTCAACGGCGGGATCGACTCCCGCGATCTGTACCGCTTCGACGTGACCCGGCGCAGCACCCTCACGCTGCGGGTCACCGGTGGCCCCGATCTCCGGCTCGTGACCGACAAGGGCAGGCGACTCGCCCGCGGCACGGACATCGAACGCCGCGTGTCGCCGGGACGCTACTTCGTGGCAGTCCAGGGCCAGGGCACGTACACGTTGCGACGTGTCTCCCGCACCATCACGAGGACCGTGGTCGGCTTCAACGGCCGCAGTACGGCGACGGTGCCTCCCGGCAGCACCACACAGCTCACGGTCCGCGTCAGCCCTGGGGTCGAAGGCCCCGCCAGAATGATCTTGGAACGCTTCGATCCGATCGACGGCTGGCAGTTCGCTAGGACGTACCGCGTCGTGGTGCGCTCCGGAGGGGCCAAAGTGAGCTTCCGGCCATCGGGGGTCGGTCGCTATCGGCTCTACGGCGAGTTCCTCGGAACACGGGTCGCCGCCGACTCTGAGGACTTCAGCCCGGCCCGTCTGCGCGTGCAAGGCCCGCTGCGGGACTGACTCTGCGTTGTGTGCCGCACCGAATCGCAATCGGAGCGCACACGCACGCTGCAGTGAACGCTGCGAATTCGTCCCAGTACCGCGGGAAGCGCCGATGCCTTCCACACACTGGTGCGACCCTGCCGATCGGCATTGGCAGTACCTAGTCGACTTGGTGCAGCCGGCGTGCTGCCTCGGCGATCGAACCACTCAAGGACGGGTACACGGTGAACGTCGTCGCCAGGTCGTCCACATTCAGGCCGAGTTCGACCGCCAGCGCCAGCGGATAGATCAGTTCGCTCGCACTGGGAGCCACCACCACGGCTCCGACCACGGTTCCCGACACCCGGCAGAAGATCTTGACGAAACCGTCCTCCAGCCCTTGCATCTTCGCCCGCGCGTTGGTGGCCAGCGGAAGTTTGATGCCATGGGCCCGCGCGACCCCCGAGTCGACATCCTCCTGGGTCACCCCGACACTGGCTATCTGCGGATCGGTGAAGACGTTACTGCTGACCACTTTGAGGTTCAGTGGCGAGACCGCTTCGCCGAGCGCGTGCCACATCGCGATCCGCCCCTGCATGGCAGCCACGTTGGCCAAGGGCATCACACCTGTACAGTCCCCGGCCGCGTAGATGCCATTCACGTTGGTCCGGGAGACCCGGTCGACCTTCACGTAGCCTGCCTCGTCGAGTTCGACGCCCGCGTCGGCACAGCCCAGGTCACTGGTGTTCGGGACCGCTCCCACCGCCATCAGACAGTGACTGCCGAACAGTTGGCTGCCGTCCTGCAGCGTCACGATCACCCCTTCGTCGGTGCGCTCCACCGCGTGCGCCCTGGTCTGCGGCGCCAGTTCCATTCCCCGCTGCTGGAGCACCACTTCCAGGACCTCCGCCGCGTCGTGATCCTGTGTGGGAAGCACCCGCTCCCGTGAGGACACCAGGACCACTTCGCTGCCCAGAGCCGTATACGCGCCCGCGAACTCCGCGCCGGTGACTCCGGATCCCACCACGATCAATCGTTCGGGCAGAGCGTCGAGGGTGTAGAGCTGCTGCCACGTGAGGATGCGCTCGCCGTCCGGCACCGCGCTGGGCAGTTCCCGCGGACGTGCCCCGGTTGCCAACAGGATCACGTCGGCCATCAGCCGCTTGTCTGCGACCGCGACCTGCGCAGGACCGACCAGACGGCCATGCCCCTCGACGATCTCGACACCGGCCTCCCGCAAGCGCCGGGCGATGTCCTCGCTCTGCGCCTGCGCGAGGTCGAGCACGCGCTGGTTGAGCAGACCGAAGTCGACACTCACGGTTCCCGGGCCCGGTACTTGGCCGGCCACCCGCACGCCGAGTTCCCCGGACACGTTTGCCCGGCCCACCCGCTCGGACGTGGCGATCAAGGTCTTGCTGGGAACGCAGTCGGTCAGAACCGCGGCACCGCCGATACCCCCGGACTCCACCACAGTGACCCGGGCTCCGAACTGTGCGGCCACCAGCGCGGCCTCGTAGCCGCCGGGACCGCCACCGATGACGACGATCGACTTGGGCATCAGCGATTCACGCGGTCTTCCGGGTGCGCTTGGCGGCTGTCGTTTTCTTCGCGGGCGCCTTCTTCGCAGTTTTCTTCGCGGGGGTCTTCTTGGCAGTCGTCTTCTTGGCGGGTGTCTTCGCCGCAGCCTTCTTGGCCGGCGCTTTGGCCGCTGTCTTCTTCGCCGGTGTCTTCTGCGTGGCCGTCTTCTTCGCCGGTGTCTTCTTCGCCGAGGACTTACGTGGCTTCGGAGCCGCCGATTGATCACCGCCGGCACGCGCGAGGGACTCCCGCAGTGCGGTCAGCAGATCGACTACCTCACCGCCCTCGGACGTGGGTTGATCAGCCACGACGACACCCTCCCCGCCGTGGACCTTCGTGTCGATCAGCGCGAGCAACTGTTCGCGGTAGTTGTCGTGGTACTGGTCTGGATCGAAATCCCCCGCGAGCGACTCCACCAGTGACGCCGCCATCGTCAGTTCCTGAGCGCGGATGTCGACGTCCTGATCGAGGATGTCGAAGTGGGGTTCCCTGACCTCATCGGGCCAAAGCATGGTCTGCAGCATGAGCACGTTCTCCCGGACGCGCAGCACTCCGAGCTGCTGCTTCTGCCGCAGGCTCACCTTGACGATGGCTGTCAGATCGGTGTCCTCGAGCGTCTCACGCAGCAGGACATAAGGCTTCAGCGAACGCTCGTCCGGCTCGAGCAGGTAGGACTTGTCGAAGCGCACCGGATCGACCTGGGCGCTGGGCACGAACTCGACGACGTCAATCTCCTTCGACGAGGTGACCGGCAGGCTGGCGAAGTCCTCCTCGTCCAGGACGATAACCGGTCCGTTGGGGACCTGATATGCCTTGGCGATGTCAGACAGTTCCAAGACGTTGCCGCACTCCCGGCACACACGGTTGTATTTGACGCGGCCGTTGTCGACGGCGTGAACCTGATGGAAGCGGACGTCGTGGTCCTCGGTGGCCGTATAGGCCTTGACGGGCACAGAGACCAACCCGAAGGAGATCGAGCCCTTCCAAATCGCGCGCACGTCCCTATCCTGCTCTGTGTTGGGGGTTTCATGCCAGTATGACGAACTGCTAACACTGCAGGGCAGGCATTCGAGCGGGGTCGAAACTAGGGTCGAACCATGTCCGCCATCGTCGCCCAAGTGGAAGGTCGACAGGTCCGTTTGACCAGTCTGACCCGGGTGATGTATCCGAGCATGCGGATCACGAAGAGCCAGGTCATCGACTACTACGCGACTGTCGGGCCGTCGATCATCGGGCAGACCTTCGGCAGACCGGTGACCCGCATCCGTTTTCCGCATGGAGTAGGCGGCCAATCGTTCTTCGAGAAGAACGCCCCCGACGGCATCCCGGAGTGGATCCCTCAGGTCATCATCAACTCCATCCGGTACCCGGTGTTCAACGAAGTCGCCGCGGTCGTCTGGTCGGCGCAGAACAACGCCCTGGAATTGCACACGCCGCAGTGGCGCGAGCACGGCAGCGTGGACAGACTGGTGGTCGACCTGGACCCTGGTCCTGGTTCTGGACTGATGCAGTGCTGTGAGGTCGCGCTGCTGGTGGCTGACTACCTCGCCGCCGACGGCCTCACCGGCTCGGCGGTCACAAGCGGTTCGAAAGGAATGCAACTGTACGTGCCGTTCCCGGAAGCTATGCATGCGCAGGCCGTGATGAACTACGCACGATCGATGGCCGGGGACCTCGCCGCGAAACACCCGGATCGGGTCGTGGCAACCATGACGAAGTCCAAGCGGGAGAAGCGCGTCTTCATCGATTGGAGTCAGAACAATCCGGCAAAGACAACCATCACGCCCTACTCCCTGCGCGGCAAAGACCTGCCGTACGCGGCGACCCCGGTCACCTGGGACGAGGTCCGCTCCGGGTTGACCGAACAGTTCCTTTTCACCGAGACCATGGCACGAATTCAGGAGTTCGGGGACCTGCTGGCGCAGTGAACGCCGGCGACTAGGGCCTCGAAGCCCTCGGCTTGAGTTTCGTGGTCGGCATCGGCGGGGCGGGCAACCGCGCGTTGTCATCTCCGTGGACATCCCCGAACCTGCTGTCACCGGACTGCCATTGATCGCGCGCAGCGACGATCTCCTCGTGGTCACGACCCACGAAGTTCCACCACATCAGCAACTCCTCCGCCAGGGGCTCACCGCCGAGGACCATCAGCCGGACACCAGCCTCTGAACGCAGCTCAACCTGCGAGTTGCCCCAGCCCAAATACTGCAGATTCCCGTGCGGCACCGTCGACCCGTTCACTGTGACGGGTGCATCGAGAGCCAGCACGGCGTACTCGAAGTCACGCTCCACCGGTAGCTGCACGCGGCTGCTCGAATCCAGGCGCACCTCAGCACTGAACAGTGGCGAGAACGTTGTGGCCGAAGAGACAGCGCCGGCCAGTTCGCCGGTCATCACGATGGCGGTGAAACCGTGGTCGCTCACGACGGGGAGGCTTGCGTGGTGTTCGAAGGACGGAGCCTGATCGCGGTGCTCATCGGTCAGGGCCACCCACAGCTGTACCCCGTGCAACGGCACCTGCTCGTCACCCACCGAGTACTCGGAATGCGCGATGCCCCGACCGGCAGTCATCACGTTGAGCTCACCCGGCCGGATGCGTTGATGCGAGCCCAGACTGTCACGGTGCTCCACATCGCCCGAGATGAGCCACGACACCGTCTGCAGGCCGATGTGCGGATGCGGCGGCACCGCCATCGTCTGGCGGTTCGGGCCGTAGTGGTCCACAAAACACCACGCCCCGATCGTGCGGATCTGTTTGTGCGGCAAGGTCCGTCGAACCGTCATGGCGCGGGGCCCACCCAACGGCACCTCGCGCGGTTCCAGCAGTGTCGGCAACGGCGAGGCAGATTGCGTCGATTTCCCGCCGCACGTGCGCTCTTCGGGCCTACGTTCGAGATTGCTCATATCTGCGACTCAACCACTGGATCGTCGATCTGTCCCCTCATTGCCTTGGGTTCCACGCACGCTAGTCTTCCTTCGTGGCTTTGTATGCGGCATATGCGTCGAGTCTGGATCCGGAGCGCATGCTGGAGATCGCGCCCCACTCCCCCGCAGCTGGCGTCGGATGGCTTGACGGGTGGCGTCTCACCTTCGGCGGCGCCGAGATCGGCTGGGAGGGGGCTCTGGCCACGGTCGTCGAGGACCCGGGACACCAGGTCTTCGTCATGCTCTATGACGTCACTGCCATGGACGAGCATCTGCTGGACAGATGGGAAGGCAAGGAACTCGACATCTACTCGAAGATTCGGGTCCGTGTGCAGACTCTCGAAGGTGAAGTGCTGGCCTGGCTGTACGCGCTGAACGACTACGAGGGGGGCCTGCCTTCCGCGCGCTACCTCGGGATCATCTCTGATGCCGCCGAAAAGGCGGGCGCCCCCGAGGACTATGTGCGCGAGTTGCGCAACCGGCCATGCTCATCGATCGGACCCTGACCGCACGTTCTTTCCCGGGAGTTGGGCTGCGCATTGAGTCCGATCGGAAGGTCGGTTTGGCGTGTGAGCAAGCACAGATAAAGATGTCGTAGCCCCGCTTTATGGTGTGAATCAGTGATCGGGGAAATGTGATAGGTCCCGTTTACGGTACGAATCAGTAGCTCGGGAGTAGATGTCACACCCTGGGTTCATGGTTCGAAACAGGTAGATCAGGGAAGATGTCGCAGGTCCGGTTTATGGTTCGAAATAGGTGGTTCGGGGAGGATGTCGGACCCTGGGTTTATGGTTCGAACAGGTAGTCCGGGGAAGATGTCGCACCCTGGGTTTATGGTTCGAAACAGGTAGATCAGGGAAGATGTCACACCCTGGGTTTACGGTTCGAAACAGGTAGTCCAGGGAAGATGTCGGACCCTGGGTTTACGGTTCGAAACAGGTAGATCAGGGAAGATGTCGGACCCTGGGTTTATGGTTCGAAACAGGTAGTTGGTAGTTGGTTGTCGTCAGCTCGTGGAGCGACGTCGCGGTGGGGCACCGGCCCTCCGATACGACATTCAAGGTTCTTGTGTCGATCGGGGGTGTCCTATGGCCGTTACTGCTACTGCTGCGTCTTCTTCGTTTTTCGATGTGTCGCGGGCGGCGCACCGCCGGGCCCGGATCCGCGCCTCCCTACCCACGGTCGTCCCGGCCGGGTTCGACCAGATCAACGACGATATCGATGCGCTGCCCGACCCCGAGCTGCTGTGTGCGGAGGAACGCGCCGCCGCGATGGCACACACCGCACGGTTGCGGAACCGCATCGAGGCGTATCTGACCGGTCTGGCCGGTGCCGCCGATACTGCCGGGGATTCCCGCCGGTCGTGAAGGATGCCTGGGCTGCCGGGAGTATTTCGGGGTTGCATGTGTATCAGATCCTGGCCCACGCCCCCGCGATCGATGACTTCACCAGCAAACAAGCCGCGATCGTCGGCCTGGCCAAGTTGACCGACGCCTCGGAGGTGCGCCGGGTACTGCAGGTCGCCGCTGAGGCCGACAACCCCACCCACCTGGATTTGAGCCTGGATCAGCAACGCGCCAAACGGTCCCTGCGCCTGTCCGCCCGGGCGAATGGGATGTGGGCGATCACCGGAATGCTCGACGAGGTCGACGGGGCGATCCTGGCCGAAACCCTGGCATCGTTCACCCGCCCCCCGGACACCCACGACACCACCACCCCGGCCCAGCGCCGCGCTGATGCCCTGACCGACATGTCCAAGGCCGCGGCGGCCAACACCCACCCCGGCGGGGTGTCCGCGGTGTCCATCCTCGTGGACCTGGAGAACCTGCCCACCAGTGACAACGCGACCCTGGTCGACGGCACCCCCCTCGGTGCCGGATCGTTCGACCTGTTGTCGTGCGCGGCGGTGTGCACGGTGATCTTCGGGATCAAACGCACAGGCACCTTCATCCCCCTCGCCCTCGGACGAAAACGGCGCCGGGCATCCGCGGCCCAATGGGCCGCGCTGATCGCCCGCGACCGCGGCTGCATCCGCTGCGGACGGTCCCCGCGGCACTGCCACGCCCACCACATCATCCACTGGAAAGACGGCGGCAGAACCGACCTGTCAAACCTCGCCCTTCTCTGCTCAAGATGTCACAACGACCTACACCACGGCCGGTACACCATCACCATGGACACCCACACCATCCCCGTGATCACCCACACCAGAGGACCCCCCTGAAACAACGGGGCACAGACCCCGCAGGATCACTCTGAGCAACCCGTCGCGGTGCGGCACCCCAAGCAGGTGAAGGGTCACGCCGCGATCCGAGCGTGGCCGCGTCCTCGCGACGCTCGTTCACAGCCATCTACTCGGCGGAGCCTCTAGTCTGGAACCCGTGACGACACCAGAAGAACTAGCGCAGCAGGCAGCCGACGCGATTGCGCAACGAACAGGCAACCCCACCCATGATGTCGCTGTCGTCTTGGGCAGCGGCTGGTCCGGGGCTGCAGACGCATTCCCGGTGACCGCTGAGGTTCCATACGCCGAACTACCCGGCTTCAGCGCCTCGGCGGTTGCAGGGCACTCCGGGGCGCTACGCAGTGTGCGAGTCGGCACCAAGAATGTCATGTTCTTCTCCGGTCGCACGCACTTCTATGAGGGTCGGGGTGTGGCTGCTGTCGTGCACAGCGTTCGCACGGCCGCTGCCGCTGGCTGCTCGGTACTCGTGCTGACGAACGGCTGCGGAGGGTTGAATCCCGAGTGGGCCCCGGGGACTCCCGTGTTGATCGCTGACCACCTGAACCTCACGGCGAACACGCCGTTGGTCGGCGCGAACTTCGTGGACCTCACGGAGGTTTACTCGCGGCGTCTTCGGGACCTGGCGCGCAGTATCGATCCAACCCTTGACGAAGGGGTGTACGCACAGTTCATAGGGCCGCAGTACGAGACGCCTGCCGAAGTCCGCATGGCCGGCATTCTCGGGGCAGACCTAGTGGGTATGTCCACGGTGTTGGAGGCTATCGCCGCGAAGGCCGCCGGCCTGGAGGTCCTCGGAATGTCCCTGGTGACCAATGCCGCGGCGGGTATGACTGGGGAGGCCCTGCACCATGCAGAGGTACTGCAAGCAGGAAAGGACGCCGGCGAACGGATCGCCGGGCTCCTCACCGCGATTTTGGAGAAGCTATGAACGAGATCTTGACCCAGGCCCAGGCCTGGTTGGATGAGGACCCCGACCCGCAAACACGGGCCGAGTTGCAGGGGTGGCTGGATGCCGACGATCGCGACCGGCTCAGCGCTGCCTTCGCTGGCCCATTGACGTTCGGCACGGCGGGTCTACGCGGTCCGCTCGGACCTGGTCCTGCTGCGATGAATCACATCGTGGTCGCCAAAGCGGCCGCCGGGCTGTGCCAATACGTCAAGGACACCGGGGGCAGCAAGATCGTGATCGGGTACGACGCCCGCCGAAACTCGCAGGCCTTCGCCGAACTGACAGCGGCCATCGCCGCGGCAGGAGGACTGACCGCGGAGGTACTGCCGCGCAGGCTCCCGACGCCCGTTCTCGCCTATGCCATCAAGGCCAGAGGTGCTGACGCGGGTGTCGTGGTCACGGCCAGCCACAATCCGCCGGAGGACAACGGGTACAAGGTCTATCTCGGGGACGGCATGCAGATCGTCTCACCGGCCGACGCCGAGATCTCCGCGCGCATCGCCGCACAACCGTCGTACAACCAAATCCCCCAGTCCGATAACTGGGTCACGTTGGACGAGAGCATCGTCGAGCAGTACCTCGACCGGGCCGTGTCGCTGGCTGATCCCGCGAAGACAGGCGACGCGCGGCTCACCGTCGTCTACTCAGCAATGCACGGTGTCGGTGGGGGCCTCTTCGAGGACGTGTCCCGGCGACTGGGGTTTATCGACCTCACACCGGTGGCCGAGCAGTTCGAACCCGATGCAGCGTTCCCCACAGTGGCTTTCCCCAATCCCGAGGAACCCGGAGCGATGGATCTCGCGCTCGGCGCCGCTCGCGACGTGGGTGCGGACTTGATCATCGCAAACGACCCGGACGCTGACCGCTGTGCCGTCGGCATCCCCACCGCAGACGACTTCCGGATGCTCAGGGGTGACGAAGTGGGGGTACTTCTGGGATGGTGGACCGCCACCAGGGCACCAGCCAGTGGATCGTTGGTCACGACGATCGTGTCGAGCTCCATGCTGGCGTCCGTAGCGCACGCCGCTGGGCTCGGATTCAAGCAGACGCTCACCGGCTTCAAATGGATCACCCGACCCGACGACATCATCTACGGCTACGAGGAGGCGCTGGGGTACTGCGTAGATCCGGTCGCCGTCCGGGACAAGGACGGGATCACCGCTTCGGTCCGTGTTCTCGAGATGGCCGCACATCTGAAGACGCAGGGCCGCACCCTTGCCGATCAGCTCGACGACCTGGCCCGCGAGCACGGGGTCCACCTGACCGACCAGATCAGTATCCGGGTGTCGGACCTTTCAGACCGAGACCGTGCACTGGCCGCATTGGCGGCGGACCCGCACGCAGCTGTCGCGGACCTGGACTCGGTCATCGACCTCATGGACAGCAGTGTGACGGGACTGCCGCCGACCGAGGGGCTGCGGCTGACGCTTCGCAGCGGTGGCCGGGTCGTTGCCCGCCCAAGCGGGACCGAGGCCAAACTCAAGGTCTATCTCGAGGTGGTCGAGCAGACTGGTGACCTCTCGGCCGACCGGTCCCGCGCCGACGAACGGATGGTGGCATTGCGAGCGGGTCTGGAACGCTTCCTGGCAACGACGTGAGGAACGCCAAAGGCTTGGTCATGGTGGGGGCGCTCGTCGTCCTGGCCGCCTGGTTTTTCGTTTCCTTCACTGGCGAATCTCCGCAGGACGCGAGCGCCACACCCACGACTTCTGCGTCGGCGAGTCTCGTCGCACGTGACTCGGTGCAAACCGACATCGACTCGAGCGGTGCGACCAGCGGACTGCCGACTGTTGCACTGCGCGACCTGCCCAGCGAGGCCCAGCAGGCTCATCGACTGATCCTTGACGGCGGACCCTACCCGTATCCGCAGGACGACGGGGTGTTCGGCAACCGCGAACAGAACCTGCCCGGGCAGGAGTACGGCTGGTACCGGGAGTACACCATCGTGACGCCCGGTTCACCGGATCGGGGTGCCCAACGCTTCGTCGTCGGCCAGGACGGCGTGTTCTTCTACACTGACGACCACTATGACTCCTTTCGGGAAGTGATCCAATGAGCCTGCCGGAAGTCGTGGTCCTGGATACCCGTGGCGCACTGGACAAACAATCCTTCCTCACCGCTTGCGCTCGCTCACTGGCGTTTCCCGACTACTTCGGACACAACTGGGATGCGCTCGCGGATTCACTCGGCGAGTTCGCCCGGGAACGCAGTCCGGTGCTGGTGGTCTGGACAGGCGCATCCGACCTTGACGCAGCCGACCGTGCGACTGCCCTGGAGATCATGTCCGAGCGCTTCATCGATGGGGCAGACCTGCTGATCGTCGATGACGTGCACGCGGCTCCCGCGCCGGACTACGCCCTCGACCACGTGCAGGTGGCGATACCACCCGGCGCTGAGCAGCAGGCGAGCGCCTTCTGGGTCGACGTGGTCGGCCTGACCCTGACGGACAAACCACCGCAACTCGTCGCCCGGGGCGGAGTGTGGCTCACCGGCGACGCTCTGAACCTGCACCTCGGGGTCGACTCCGACTTCAGGCCCGCGACCAAGGCTCACCCTGGCATCCTGGTGCGCGACTATGACGCTCTGCTCGGCAGGCTGAGCGCAGCAGGGTATGAAACCCGGACCGGCGACGAGATGCCCGGCAGGTTCCACACCCACGATCCGTTCGGCAATCGCATCGAGTTCATCGCATTTTGACACCCAGGAGGAAACCCATGATCACTGCCGCACAACTGGCCGGCATCGTCGACCACACCATCCTTAAGCCCGAGACCACGACGGCTGAGGTCGAAGCGCACTGCCGTGAAGCGGTCGAACTGGGAGTCTTCAGCGTCTGTGTGTCCCCTTCGTTCCTTCCCCTCCCCGCGGACTGGCTGCACGGTGTTGCAGTGGCGACGGTCTGCGGGTTCCCCAGCGGCAAACACCAACGTTCGGTGAAGGCGGCCGAAGCAGCCTCGTCGGTGGCGGACGGGGCCGACGAGGTGGACATGGTGATCGACATCGGCAACGCGATCTCCGGCGACTGGTCCGCGGTCCACGACGATGTCGCAGCCGTCCGGCGTGCGATCCCTGAGGCGCTGCTGAAAGTAATCATCGAATCGGCTGCCCTCACCGATCAACAGATCGTCGAGGTGTGTCGGGTGTGTGCAGACGTCGGCGCTGACTTCGTGAAGACGTCCACGGGCTTCCACCCCGCGGGTGGTGCCACTGAGCATGCCGTGGAGCTCATGCGACGGACGGTGGGTGACGCCTTGGGCGTGAAGGCCAGCGGGGGGATTCGCACGTGGGATGCAGCGGTGGCGATGGTCGATGCCGGCGCCTCACGTCTGGGGTTGTCAGGAACGGCGGCCGTCTTGTCCGGCGGAGCGGCCGAAGGGGACTACTGAAAACCCGAGCCCACGCGCAGCACCGACCGCGCCACCGATGGCCAGGCGACGCGGTTAGACTGCTGTCTTTGACCTGATCGACATCTACAAGGGAGCATCAGCATGCCAGCGGGCACAGTCAAGTGGTTCGACGCCGAGAAGGGTTTCGGTTTCCTCGCCGCTGAAGACGGTGACGAGGTCTTCGTGCATGTCAGTGCACTCGAACCAGGGGTGACCACGCTGCGTCCGGGTGCCCGGGTCGAGTTCGGCGTGGTGGACGGCCGGCGCGGGAAGCAGGCCCTGTCGGTGACTGTGCATGAACCGACAGCGAGCGTCGCAAAAGCCCGCCGCCGCCCGGCGGAGCAGATGAGCCCCGTCGTCGAGGATTTGATCAAACTGCTGGATTCAGTTGGTGGGCAACTGCGTGCCGGGCGCTACCCGGACGATGCGAAATCGGCGAAGACCGCCCAGTTGCTTCGTGCCGTAGCCGATCAGCTCGACGTCTGAGTCCTAGGAGCCTGGCTGGACGTCCAACCGGACGACCCAGACCCCTTTCTGCTCCCCTTCGGAAACGATCGCCAAGGGATATCCCTGAGGCGAAGCCGGTACCCGCGGAAAGCTGAACCGGAAGTAGGTCTCGTTCAGCGTGTCCTGGGTGAGTCGCTGTCCACCAACGGTGGGATACCAGCCACTTTCGGCGACCGACGGGTCGACGCTGATGCCTACGACCTTCTCCGGGATGACATTGAGTCGCTTGGTCTGGCCCTGCGTCGCTCGCTCAGCCGCCTGAGTCAGGCACTGCTGAGCGTCGATGTCGCCCTCCCAGCTGAAGCACGTCGGTGCGACCCACTGCGACGTGGTGCCGGAGAAGACCGTGACGCGCGGCGGTGGCTTTTCGCAGGAGGCCAATGACACGGTTGCGGCCACTGCCAGCAGCGCGCCAGCCAGTCTCTTCATGCGTCCTCCTTCGGGCCCGGCTCGGGCATCGTTTCATGCTTCGAGGCCGTGTCGCCGACCTCGGTGTCCGAACCGCCGGCTTCGGTGTCCGGCGCATCCGGAACCGACAGCGGCACCGATTCTTGATCGTCTCCAGCGTCAACGGCAGCCGATGCCCCGTCCGAGCCGGGGTCGGTCTGGGCTGCCTCGGCGGCGTCGGTGTCTGCCGGCTCTGTGGCTGTGGGCTCGGCCTGGGCTGCCTCGGCGGCGTCGGTGTCTGCCGGCTCTGTGGCTGTCGGCTCGGCCTGGGCTGCCTCGGCGGCGTCAGTCTGTGCCGACTCAGTCTGTGCCGACTCAGTCTGTGCCGACTCGGTCTGTGCCGACTCAGTCTGTGCCGTTTCCTCGCCGGCGTCCGGCGCATCCGCGACCTGCGAGAGGTCGTCGAACGCGACCTCGTCGATAACTGTCTGCGCAACCCCCACGGACGGCTTCTCGCGCGTCTCGCTGTGGGCCCCACATCCGAAGCTGAGCGCCACGATCCGGCCGTCGACGGGCGAGTACTCATTCGCGCACACGCCGAACGCCTGACCCATCGGGCCACCGATCATCAACAGGAAGCCGCACGTGGAGCATTCGAGCTTCGTGGCTCTGGCCACTGCCGCCCGCGGCCCCATGTCGTGATACCAGCGCTGTGCCGCTTCGCGCCGGCCCTCCGGGCTGAGCACGCGGATCCTTCCAAGGCCCAGCTCCCACTGCGCAGGCCGCTGCCTGTCGTCCTCTTCGACGTCGTCGTCGCCGGCCATGCCCGGGGACAGCCTGGGGTCGTCGGCCTCGGTGACCAGCACGTCTCCGGGGCCCAGATCGCCGGATTCGATTCGCTGTTTCCAGGGCACCCAGGACGGGGCAAGGAGCGCATCCCCATCGGGTAGGAGGGCGGTCTCGTCGACCGTTACGTGATCACTGTCAGGTGCCCGGCTCAGGGTCACAACCCAGCGCCAGCCCCGGTAACCGGGTACGTGCCCCTGAAAGTAGTGGGTCACAACCGTGGGGCCCTCTGCGATGGCCCCGGTGTGCTCGCCGATCAAGGCCGCGTCGGCCTCCTGAAGCAGGGTTTCGCGGGCGAGATCGACAGCCCCGAAACAGACCTCATCAAGTGGCCAGTCCTCGTTGGACGGCGTCGGAACCTCGACGGGCTGCTCGCGATCCGCCTGTTCGCCTGCGGGTTCCACGACGACCGTCACCAGCGCGTCGTCGTGCGTTTCATCAGCCATGCGTTGTCCGGACCTGTCGATATGTATTGCGCCGACGCACCGTGTACCAGCGACCAGCCACGCCGAGACCGGCGCCCACGAGGCACACCGTCAGCCACCACTCGGTGTTGTGTTCCTGCAGATCCGTACGGAAGAAGAAGAACAGGACCGCGAACGCGACGAGCCACGCGACAGTTCCCAGCGAGACGGCAAGAACACCGTCCTCATCCAGGGGCTGAACATCCACCCTCCGACCGTACTACTACCGAGACCGGACTCACCCGGGCGGCGTCAGCGAATCGCAGCCAGCACCACCAGCAGGACGACCAACCCGAACAAGACGCCGAGGGTGACGGTCCGGCGGGTTCGCGGATCCACGTCAGGGAGCCCCGTTGGACTCGAAGTCGCCTTCGCCTTCCACCGCCGAGGGAGGCGGTCCGGTGGGTTCGACCTCTTCCTCCAACGGTGGCGACGTGGTCGTCGGGTTGGCGGTGGGGGTCTTGGTCTTGGTCTTCGTCGGTGTCGGCGTCGGTGTTGGGGTTGGAGTCGCTGTCGGTGCGGCCGTGGTAGGCGCCACGGTGGTCGGAGCAATCGTCGGAGTGACCGTCGGTGTCATAGTCATCGATTCCGTCGGACTCGGGCTGAGTGAGGGTTCGGGCTCGGCATCACCACTGCGCGCTGCCCATAGTGCACCGGCTCCGAGTCCGATCACGATGGCCACGACGACCGCGATGATGATCGGTTTCCTGGACGGCCCGGGTTCCGGTTCCGGCTCGGGTGCACCCACCGGAGGCATGGCCGTGGTCGGGTAGTCGGGTCCTCCGAAATCACTCACACTTCCAGGCTAAGCCGCGTCGGCGCCGCGAGAACACCCGGTCGTCGTCCCGGTCGTTAGCGCGTCTGCTCCACTACCCAGTCGATGCTCGAGGTGAGGGCGGCGACGTCGTCGGGGTCGACAGCCGGGAACATGGCCACCCGCAACTGGTTGCGACCCAGCTTGCGATACGGCTCGACGTCCAGGATCCCGTTGGCCCGCAGGACCTTGGCCACGGCGGCGGCGTCGACCTCATCAGCGAAGTCGACCGTTCCGACGACCGCCGACCGTAACGACGGGTCGGTCACGTACGGCTGGGTGTAGGCAGTCCGCTCGGCCCATTCGTACAGGATTCCTGAGCTGCGCGCGGTCCGGGCAGTGGTCCAATCGAGCCCGCCGTTGGCGTTGAACCAGTCGACCTGCTCGGCCATGAGCGCAATGGTGGCCAAGGCCGGGGTGTTGTACGTCTGTTCCTGCACGGAGTTCTCGATCGCGATGTTGATGTCCAGGAATGCGGGCATCCAACGACCGGTGGCCTTGATAGCGGCGGCCCTTTCCAGCGCCCTGGGCGACATCAGCGCGAACCACAGCCCACCGTCGGAGGCGAAGCACTTCTGCGGGGCGAAGTAGTAGACGTCGAAGTCCTCCGCGTTCACCGGCAGACCACCTGCCGCGGACGTGGCGTCGAACATCACCAACGCCTCGCCGCTGCCGTCCGGGCGCACCGCCTCGATGGCCACACCCGTGGAGGTCTCGTTGTGGGGGCTGGCATAGACGTCGACGCCATGGGTTATCTCGAACGGACCCGCCGTGCCGGGTTCGAAACTGCGCACGTCCTGCTCGCCGAGGTGCGGTGCGATGCTGGCTGCCTTCGCAAACTTCGAGCCGAACTCCCCGAACGACAGGAACTGCCCGCGGTCCTCGATGAGCCCGAATGTGGCGATGTCCCAGAATGCGGTGGATCCGCCGTTGCCGAGCACCACTTCGTAGCCCTGCGGCAGTGCGAACAGATCGCGCAGGCCTTGCCGAAGACGCTTCACCTCACCCCTGACCCCGGGCTTGCGGTGCGACGTCCCGAGGTAGGTCGGGGCCATGGCGGCAAGTGCGTCGACCTGTTCTTGACGCACCTTCGACGGTCCGCTTCCGAAGCGGCCATCGGCGGGTTTGAGTTCGGCGGGGATCTGCAGTTCGTTCACCACTCAAGGCTAATCGCGGGACAGCCATGCCCCGGTTCTGGGTGTGGTCTGGTCAGCCCGCACCAGGGACGCGCGGTGCTGCCCACACCTATGTGCCGCAAGCAGGACCAGGAGCCGGCCGAGCGCCAGCGGAGCCTGCTACTCGACCCGGAAACCAACCTCGGGGTGGTACCCGCTGGGGGCGACCATGACCGGGTCCCAGCCCGGCACGTCCTCGGGACGGCGCGGCGCCGGTCCGACGTAGCGCGCCGACGGCCGGATCAAACGCCCGGTCCGCTTCTGCTCCAGCACGTGCGCGCTCCACCCGGCCAGTCGGGCGCAGGTGAACATGGACGTGAACATGTGCGCCGGCACCTGCGCGAAGTCGAGGACAATGGCGGCCCAGAACTCCACGTTGGTTTCCAGTACCCGGTCGGGGCGGCGCGCTTTCAGTTCGCTCAGCGCCGCCTTCTCGAGCGCTTCAGCGACTTCGTAGCGCGGCGCGTCAAGTTCCTTGGCGGTGCGGCGCAGGACCCGGGCCCGCGGATCTTCGGCACGGTACACGCGGTGACCGAAGCCCATCAGCCGCTCGCCCCGGTCAAGGACACCTTTGACGTAGGCGTCGGCGTCGCCGGTGCGTTCGATCTCCTCGATCATCCCCAGCACCCGGCTCGGCGCGCCGCCGTGCAGTGGACCGCTCATCGCACCCATCGCTCCGGAGATCGATGCCGCAACATCGGCGCCGGTCGATGCGATCACCCGGGACGTGAAGGTCGAGGCGTTCATGCCATGTTCGGCGGCCGAGACGAAATAGGCGTCCACGGCTTGGACGTGACGGGGGTCAGGCTCGCCGCGCCAGCGCACCATGAACCGCTCGACGATGGTCTTTGCCTTGTCGATCTCGGGTTGCGGCACCATCGGCTGTCCGAGCCCGCGGGCGCTTTGGGCCACGAAACTCATCGCCATCACCGAGACGTGGGCGAGGTTCTCGCGCGCAGTGTCGTCGTCGATGTCCAGCA
This sequence comes from Micrococcales bacterium, assembly GCA_016719135.1. GTDB lineage: Bacteria > Actinomycetota > Actinomycetes > S36-B12 > UBA10799 > JADKAV01. The sequence goes on from JADKAV010000001.1 coordinate 178,750, forward strand.
ACGGCCTGAGGCCCCAGGCAGGTGCGAGCATCGCGATCGCGGACTGCACGTCGACGCGCACATCCCCGGAGTGGACCGGGATGGGGAACGGTTCGGCCGGTGGCAGACCGGGGTTGAACTCGTTGTCGACCAGCAACCCCCACACGTTGCCGAAGGACACCCGTCCGACGAGGTCCTCGATGTCGACGCCGCGGTAGCGCAGCGAACTGCCTTCCTTGTCCGGTTCGGCGATCTGGGTCTCGAACGCGATGACGCCTTCGAGGCCGGGGACGAATTCACTCATCTGCACACTCCAGCGGGTTGTGATCATCGCTTCGCTAATAACCTAGTGGCCTGAGCACGCGCACAGGTAGCCGAGGGCGCGGATCCGGCCCGAACAGCAGCCGGTACCCCACCGCCGGAGGCTGCAGAGCTCGACCGATCAGCGAGAAATGTGGGGCACACATGAGCCAGATCCGACGAATCGACTACCACTGCGGGCCCCTGACGGAGTCCGACCTCGCACCTGACCCGCTGGCGCAGTTCCGGGCATGGCTCGATGAGGCCAACGACGCGGGCATCGAGGAGCCGAATGCCATGGCCATGGCTTCGGTGGACGCTTCCGGAATGCCCCACGTGCGCACACTGCTGTGCAAGGAGGTGACGGCCGCGGGTTTCATCTTCTTCACCAACTACGAGTCAGACAAGGCCCGGCAGATCGAGCAGAACCCGCAGGTCGGATTGTGCTTCCACTGGCAGCCGATGCACCGCCAGATCCACGTGGCGGGGATCGCCCAGCGCCTGCCCGCGGCCGAGTCCGACGAGTACTTCGCGACCCGGCCCCGTGAGGCGCAACTCGGCGCTTGGTCGTCGCAACAGTCTCAGGTCATCGCGGACCGCGAACATCTGCGGAAACGGTTGAGCGAGGTGGGCCGCACCTACCCCGATCAGGTCCCGCGGCCGGAGAATTGGGGCGGGTACCTCGTGCGGCCCGAGGTGGTGGAGTTCTGGCAGGGCCAGCCCTCACGGTTGCACGACCGGCTGCGATTCGTGCGCACCGGCGAAGGCAACCTCGATGACCGGGCCGCTTGGCAGGTCCAACGGCTGGCCCCGTAGCGCTCTACAGACCGTCTACGTAGTTCAGCAGAGCCGCCCCGACCACATCGTCAAGGCGTTGTCCGCGGGCTTTCGCCTTCTGCTTCGCGGCCTTGGCCACACGTTTGGGGACCTTGACCTCCAGCGTGGTCAGCTTCACCTTCTTCGAGCGGTGCACCAGCGTGTCCGAGGTCCGGCCGCCGAAACCGGTGACGGGCCGCAACTCGGGACGCGGGGTGGCTCGGGGGGCGGGAACGGCGCTGGGCATCGGTGCGACGGGATGCACGTCGGCATCGGGTGCCTTGCGTAGAGCTGGTCGAGGTGGCGGGTTGATCATCGTCCCTCCCGGGTCGTGAGTTCGTCGGCGAGGTCACGGGCGCTGACGTCGGCGACCCGGCCGATCAGATCGTCGAAGGCACGGGCCGCCGAGCGGGCACCGGCCGATTTCCAGTCGTGGATGGGAACCCCAGCGCCCTGCGCCTGCTGAATCGCGGTGCGTTCGGGGATCGCGTCGGTGACCTTGACGCCGAAGACGGAACGCAACTCCTCGAGCCGGTAGCGGTGCTCGGACAGGGCCGCCCGCGTGCGATTGGGCACGATGGCGACCACCGACAGTCGCGGGTTGCCTTCCCTGCCGGCCACGGTCACCGCCTCCACCGCCTGCTGCGCGCCCTGCACTGCGAAGTACGACGGCTCAGTCACCACCACGGCCTGGGTGGCGGCGAACAACGCGTTGCGGGTCAACTCCCCCAACGACGGTGGGCAGTCCAACAGGATCAAGTCGTACCGGTCTGCCACCCCGTTCAGCGCCCGCTGCAGGCGGCGCACCGGGTCCGCGCCGGAGGGCACCGCCCGATGCTCCAGAGCTCGCTCGGCGGGAATCACATCGACCAGTTCTCCCCATCCCGTGGCGGTGATGGCATCGAGGCCAACCCCTGAGCGTCCGTCGTACAACACGTCCGAGGTGGTGTAGCCGACGTCGGCGACATTCAGCCCGGCGGTGGCGTTGGCCTGCGGGTCGAGGTCCACGATCAGCACCCGGCGTCGTTCGTTGCGGGCCGCACTGGCCAGACCCAGGGTCACGGTCGTCTTGCCGACACCCCCTTTGAGGCTCAGCACCGCGACCACCGGGGCATCCATCCACACATTGTGTCACTGACCAGGGGTTTTTCGGGCCAGCCGAGTCGTAATAGATCACCGCGTCCTGTCGGGGGCGGGAATCCGGCCCCGTTCGCTAGGACGATGCGCGAGAGCCCAACGCCTGGAAACGCGCGAGGGCCACATCTCGTTCCACCCTGTGGTCGACGATCGGACCGGGGTAGTCCGGGGCGAGCACCCCGGGTTCGTGCGGGTCAGCGACATCGGCGAGTTCCGGAACGTACCGCCGGATGTAGTCGCCGTCGGGGTCGAAGCGGCGACCTTGGGTGACCGGGTTGAAGATCCGGAAATAGGGCGCAGCGTCCGTGCCGCAGCCGGCGACCCACTGCCAACCGAGTTGGTTGTTGGCCACGTCCGCGTCGACCAGGTGCCGCAGGAACCACCGGGCCCCCAACTGCCACGGCAGGTGCAAGTCCTTGATCAAGAAACTCGCCGTGACCATCCGCAGTCGGTTGTGCATCCAGCCTTCGGTCAGCAACTGACGCATGCCGGCGTCCACGTAGGGATACCCGGTGCGGCCCTGGGTCCAGGCCTCGTACTGCGCGGCGGTGACCGGATCCTCGAGGTTGGCATACTCCATCTGCGTGTCGAAACGTTCGTCGAGGCTGGTCCACACCGCCTCTGGCCGGTGCCAGAGTACGTCGGCGTAGAACTCCCGCCAGGCCAATTGCCGCGCGAACGGGTCCGTGAGTGGATCGGGGATCTCCGCGAGAATAGTGCGCGGATGGATCTGCCCGAAATGCAAAGCCGGGGACAGCCGGCTGGTCCCCGGGTCAGCGGGGAAGTCCCGAGCCTTTTTGTACTGCGACAGCGCTCCTTGCCGAAACGCCCGCCACCTGTTCAGGGCCTGATTGGACGGCGCGGTCGTGGCCGGACTGCCCCACCCGCGGGCGAGCCACGCCTTGTAGAACGGGGTGAACACCCGGAAACCGCCGCCGGACTGTGTGTGCAACTCCCCCGGCGGAACGGCGTATGGCGTGTCGATCTGCCGCAGAGTCACCCCTCGTTGCGCCAGCGCATCCTCGACCGTCGCATCGCGTTTGCGGGCGAAGGGCGTGGTGTCGGCGGTACAGAAGACCTCCCGGGCACCGAGTCGCTCGGCCAACTCGCCGAGCACCACCGCCGGATCCCCGGCATGGATCTGCAGCGTCCGGGCGGAAGCCAGTTCGGCCAGCGCACCGTCGAGGTAGGTGGCACGCACCTCGCCGACGTCAAAGCGTGGGTCCCGGACGAAAACCGCCACCGCATCGGGACCGGCAGCATCCAGCGCGGGGTTGTCGGCCACACGTAGATCCCGGCGGAACCAGTGGATCGCGGGCATCAGACGACTTCGACGCTGATGTGCTCGGCCACCCCCAGCGTGACCTCGGCGTATTCACCACCACTGCCCATCAGCAGCCCTCCGGGCGAGCGGCTGACCTTGACAGTCGCCCCCGGGACGGCACCGGCGCGGCGCAGCGAGGACATCACATCATGGTCGGTCTGCAGTGGTTCGTCGATCCTGCGCACGAGTAACCGGATCGGAGTGGACCCCACCCGAGAGGCGATCTCGGCAAGCGTCGGCGCCTCTGAGACGTCGATGTCGGACTGCGCGCCGAGTTCGGCCAGGCCCGGGATCGGATTTCCGTACGGCGAGGTGGTGGGCTGATCGAGCAGGTCCCAGATGCGCTTCTCGACCGTCTCGCTGATCACGTGCTCCCACCTGCACGCTTCGGCATGCACGTCTTCCCACGGCATGCCGATGACGTTGACCAGCAGACATTCGGCCAGACGGTGCTTGCGCATCACCGACACCGCGTAGGTGCGCCCGGAGGTGGTGAGTTCCAGGTGGCGGTCGCCGGACACGACGACCAACCCGTCGCGCTCCATGCGGGCCACCGTCTGCGACACCGTCGGTCCTGATTGCCCGAGACGCTCAGCGATCCGCGCTCGCAGCGGGACCGTACCTTCTTCCTCCAGCTCGAAGATGGTACGCAGGTACATCTCGGTGGTGTCGATCAGTTCGCCGCTCACTTACACATTGTGTCTCAGCCGGGGTCCGGTGCAAACGGGGCGCCGGGCCCTGGCGAACGTGCGTGTGGGACGCGATGGACCCGGGCCTCCCTGCGCACGATGAAAACGGCAGTAAACCAGAGAACCCGGCGATTTCCAAACACCTCCGGACATGTTTCGCGCCCCGGTGGAGATTGACCTCCACCATCCGCTAGCGTGACTCAAACGTTACGTGAAATTACAAGCGTGTCGCTTGACTTTAGGGAACGAACTACCGATGCAACGGAATGACTCTGGGAGGCCGCGAATGAGGCGCATGGCCATTGTCGGCGTGGCGACCTGCGCCCTGCTGGCACCGACGGCTCCGGCTCTGGCCGACACCCATCCGATCCTCACCTCGGGCATGCAGCACTCCGCCGTGAAGCGCGTCCAGAAGGTGCTCAAGGTGACGCCGCGCTCAGGGTACTTCGGTCCTGCCACTCTGAAGGCCGTCAAAAAGTACCAGCGCAAGCACGCGATCCCGAGGACCGGGGTCGTAGGTCCGCTGACGTGGGCCTCGCTGGACGAACTGGTCACCTCGAAGAAGTCCAGGAAGGCCGCCAAGAAGGCCCAGAAGCGTGCGGCCAGGAAGGCGGCGAAGAAGGCCAGGAAGCGCGCCGCGAGAGCCTCCGGCAAAGAGACCCTGACTGCGATGACGCTGCAGATCGGTGACCGGGGCGCAGCGGTGCTCTTCCTCCAGCAGCAGCTCGGGGTTCAGCCACAGAGCGGATACTTCGGCCCGATCACCCAATCGTTCGTCCGGGCGCTGCAAACGGCCGCCGGTCTGAGCGCCACCGGCGTAGTGGACGCGGCCACCTGGCGCAAGGTCGGCAAGGTCAGCTTCGCTCCTCCGAGCACCACGACACCGGCCCCGGCGACGACCACCTTGCCGGCACCCACTTCTGCGACCGCCGCCCAAGTCCTCAAGGTTGCCGCCTCACAGGCGGGGGTCCCCTACGTGGCTACCGGTTACTCCCCCGAGCAGGGCTTCAACTGCAGCAGCTACACCCAGTGGGTCTACCAACAGGTCGGTATCGACCTCGGTGGCGCATACACCGTCTGGCAGTACGACAAGGCGCGCAAGATCACCGCTGCTGAGGCGTTGCCCGGCGACCTCGTCTTCTTCTACAACTACGCGAACAACTTCATCGGCCACGTCGGCATCTACGCCGGCAACGGCATGATGTGGCACGCGCCGCGCACCGGCCGGGTCGTCAGCCTGGAACGGGTCTACACGGACAAGGTGTACTACGCCCGGGTCCTGAACCAGTAGCGCCGTTTCTCGTTCACGCTCTCCTACGGCGGTTGGGATCTCTGGCCAGGGGGTGCTGGCCTGTCCATGCTGAGTCGCCAGACGACAACCGGGTGGCCCGAGCAAGCTTTCGACGCGAAATCGGGCATGGACTCTTCCTATTGCAGTCGCGTTACGTTCGTCCGGGCAACACTTCGGCCCGCGATCTGCGCCCGACCGGATCGCTTGGCATCTGGCGACCTCGCCGACGCTCTTGGACCACCCTCGGCACCCTGCTCGCGCCCCAGCAGCAGGCGTTGGAGTTACGTACACACGTTGGACAAACGCACAGCCGTTGGAGTTGCACGGCCCGCGGATCTCCAACGCCGGTACCGATCTCCAACGTACGTACCCAACTCTCACGCCTGTGGGCCAGCGCGGCGCCCACCCCACCCAGCGCAGGCGTTGGAGTCGCACCGCCCGCCGATCTGCAACGTACGTACCAACTCTCACCAACCCAGGATCCGGTTCGGCCACCGATCAGCCAGCTTCAATCCGAAGCACCAGATTCCCGGCCCCGACCGTTTGGGTAGATTCCGTTGTATGACCGTCCCGACATCTCCTGCGGCCCTGTCCGTCTTCGCGCCGGGCTGCCTGGCCGGCCGGCACGCTCTGATCACCGGTGGCGGCTCCGGGATCGGGCAGGCCACCGCCTGGCTGCTGGCCGATCTCGGTGCCAGCGTCACGGTCGTGGGGCGCCGGCCCGAACCGCTTGCGCAGACCGCCGAGCGACACCCGGATCTGATCAGCACGGCCACCGCTGACCTGCGCGAACCCGATCAGGTCGACGCGATGCTCGAAGGTGTGCAGGCGTGCGATTTCCTGCTCAACAATGCTGGCGGCCAGTTCGTGGCTCAGGCCCAGGACATCAGCTACAACGGTTTTCGGGCTGTCACCCGGCTCAACCTGGACGCGCCGTGGTATCTCACCACCCAGGTGGCCAACCGGTTCTTCATCCCCGCGCAGTACGGCAAGGTGGTTTCGATCACCATGACCCCCCACCGAGGGATGCCGCTGATGGCGCACTCCTCGGCGGCCCGCGCCGGTGTGGAATCACTGACGAGGAACTGGGCAGCCGAATGGGGCCGCTTCGGGATCCGGGCAGTGGCTTTGGCACCGGGCATCGTGCACACCGAGGCGTGGCAGCGCTACGGACTGTCGCCCGAGCAGGTGGGTGGCGGACTGCCCGCCGGACGCCTGCAGACCGCCGACGAGGTCGCTGCGATGGCTACGTTCCTCTTCTCCCCCGCCGGCGACTACATCACCGGCACGACCTTCACCTGCGATGGCGGCTTCGACATCACCGGACCGACGATGTTGGGCGGCTGACCGACTCACGACGTTGCATCGCCGCAGGGGTTGGGCGTAGCCTCATGAGCCACCCGGGTACGGAGGTGACAATGCACAAGCTGCCAGTGGAGCTGTCCGCGTTCCACCGCCGCGATCTGAGCCTGGCTGGCTTCTTGCTGCACGGCCGCTGGCCGGACTCCACGCTGGAATGGTCGCAGGTCCTCGCACTCGCAGTGCGCATCGCCGCCGTCCCCGGCATCCTCGCCACGACGACCGTGTTCCGCGCCGTGGACGACAAGCCTGCGGTCGGAGATTCCCATGCTGTGGGCGTGATGGCCAGTGCCGGTCCCGTCCTGGGCGATGACGCCCCTGCGCCCGGTTCCTTGTCTCAGCCGTGTCCACCGGCACTGTTCGTCCTGCATCCCCCTTCGGAGACCACGGCATCCCTGCCGGAGATCGACGCCGCCGCCTCGGGGGTCGTATGGCTTCCAGGCGTCCCCGAGCTGGGGCTGGAACATCGGGCGGCATGGGTGGAGGCAGGGGCCGATGGCACGGTCACCCGCCTGATCAGCGCCTTGGATGTCGATCCGTGGCAGGACCCGGACCTCGCCGTTCTGGCGATCCTGACAGCTGCCTGAGTCGCCCGACCCAACGGCGAGTCGTAGTTTGATGGGGTTCGCACACCAAGAGGGAGCTGGGATCGGAATGGACGCCGGAGCCGACACACTATGACCATCGAGATCCACTGCGGCACCACCCGCGCGCTTCTGGATCCTGAGCGCGGCTTCACTCTCTACTCGATGGTGGTCGACGGCTTCGACTACCTGCACACGGAGCCGGGCTTCCCCGAACACGGAAAGGTCACCCACAGTGGCATCCCCGTGCTCTTCCCATGGCCCAACCGCATCGCCGGAGCGCACTTCGCCTGGGATGGATCCTCCTACGACGTGCCCGTCACCGAACCTGCCACCGGCGCCGGTCTGCACGGATTCGCGTGCCACGCGAAATGGCAGGTGCTGAACGCCGACAGTGACCGGGCCACCGGCGAATTCATCTTGTCGCGCGACGCCCCCGAACATGTGACCGACTGGCCGGCCGACGCCGGGATCCGTCTGACGTACCTGCTGTCCGAACGATCGCTGACTGCCCGCGCGAGCGTCTTTTCCCCTGCCGGTGAACCACTGCCGTTCGGCCTGGGTTTCCACCCGTACCTGCGCGTGCCGGGTTCTTTCGACCAGTGGCTGCTGCAGTGCGACGCCACCGGCCACTGGCCTCTGCGCGACATGATCCCCACCGGGGAGATTCTGCCGCTACCGCCGGAACTCGACTTCAGGCATCCTCGTGCCATCGGCGGCGCGCACCTCGACGACGTGCTCACCGGCCTACCGGAAGCGACCGCAATCAGCCGCCGGGCCGCCCTGATCGGGCCCGAAACCTCGATCGAAGTCTCCAGTGACCCCGGCTTCGGTGAGTACGTGCTCTTCACACCTGGGTCGCGCGACGCTGTGGCCATCGAGCCGTACACGTGCACCACCGACGCGGTCCACCTGGGTTCCCGCGGTGGCTGGCAGGTCCTGCAACCCACCGAAGAAGCCACGTTCGAGTGGCGCATCGACGTGATTGCGTCATCCTGATTCCAGGGATTCACACTTTCGCATCCCCATGACCGCCCAAGAAACAGGTCATGCGGATTGCTACCGTTCAACTACTTGATCTGAGGAGACACATGGGATACCTCTCACGGTGGGCTGTGCGCAAACCCGTCATCGCAATCATTGCCTGGTTCGCCCTGCTGATCGTGATTGGAGTACTCGGCGGCCGGTTCGGCGGCGACTTGAAGGACTCGTTCGAACTGCCCGGAACCGAGTCCCAGGTGGCCCAGAACCTGCTGGCTGAGACCGCCGGCGCCGATGCCACCTCCGGTGCCACCGCCAGTGTCGTCTGGGGGGTTGAGAGCGGCTCGGTCGAAGACGCCTCGGTGAAGCAGACCGTGGTGCCGTTGATGGAGAAGTTCGGCGACCTACCCGGGGTCTCCTGCGTGACGTCTCCGTACGGGCAGTCGTACGGACCCTCCTGCCCCGAGCAGCCCAAGCCGGATCCCAACGCACCACAGCCTCCTCCGGAGATCCAGGCCAAGATCGACAAGGCGAAGGCCGCGGCGGCGGTGGCGACCTCACCGATCAGCAAGGACGGGAAGGTCGCCTACTCCACGATCGTGTTCGACGGCCTTGATGTCCCTTCCGAGACCGCGTCGACCATCATCGACGACGTCGAGGCGGCCAACGGCACCAACGACGTGGCCATTGGAGCCAACGGGCAGGTCCTCGCCTTCGCCGGTCAGGAGCCGCCGAGCGGCGAAGCCATCGGCATCCTGGTCGCGATCATCATCCTGCTGATCGCGTTCGGGTCCGCGGTCGCGGCCGGCCTGCCGATCGTGACCGCCGTGTTCGGCCTGGGTGCGGGCTTGTCCTTGGTCACGTTCACCGCCAGCTTCTTCACCGTGGCCACCTTCGCCCCCACCCTGGCGGCGATGATCGGTCTGGGTGTCGGCATCGACTACGCCTTGTTCATCCTCAACCGCTTCCGGCAGGCGGTGATGGCAGGCCACGCACCCAAGGACGCCGCACTCGAGTCGGTGAACACCGCGGGCCGCGCCGTTCAGTTCGCGGGCACGACGGTGATCATCGCCCTGCTGGGTCTGTTCGTTCTGGGCATCGGTTTCTTCAACGGATTGGCTGTGGCCGCGTCCCTGACGGTGGCGATGGTCATGCTGTCGGCAGTGTGGCTGCTTCCGGCACTTCTGTCCTTGCTGGGTGAGAAGGCTCTCGGCCTGCGGATGCCGTGGGCTCGCTCGCGCAAGGAATGGCACCCCGAGGGGGGCAAGTGGGCGCACTACGGTCGGGTGCTGCAGAGGCGGCCCTGGTTGTACACCCTGGCTGCGGCAGCCCTCGTCGTAGTGCTGGCCATCCCGTACTTCAGCATCCGCCTGGGCTTCCCCGACGACAGCGGACAACCGCAGGGAAGCCCAGCGCGTATCGCCTACGACCTCACCGCCGAAGGCTTCGGCCCGGGCGCCAACGGCCCGTTCTTCCTGGCGGTGCAACTGCCGTACGCGCTGGATGAGGACTCACTGACGAACCTGATCGAGGACCTCAACGCCACCGAGGGGGTCGCCCGGACGGTTCCCACTGTGGACATGGTTCCGATCTCCGTGACCCCCAACCAGACGATCACGGCGATCCAAGTCGTCCCCACGACCAGCCCGCAGGATCCTGCTACGGACGAGTTGCTCAAACGGCTGCGGGACGAGACCATTCCGGCGGCCGAGCAGAACACCACGATGCGCGCCTACGTGGGCGGGACGACAGCGGTCACCGCGGACTTCACGACTGTGCTCTCGGACAGTCTGCCGGTCTTCCTGGCAGTGGTCGTGGGACTCGGATTCGTCGCCTTGACGATCCTGTTCCGGTCGTTGATCGTGCCCCTGATCGGCGCGGTGACATCCTTGCTGAGTCTGGGTGCCGCACTGGGGGTCACGGTGGCCATATTCCAGTGGGGCTGGGGGGCGAGTCTGATCGGGGTCACCGCCACCGGTCCGATCCTGCCGTTCCTGCCCATCATGGTGTTCGCCATCCTCTTCGGTCTGTCCATGGACTACCAGGTCTTCCTGGTCAGCCGGATGCATGAGGAATGGTCACACACGAAGGACAACGCGCTGTCCGTGCGGCGAGGACTGGCCGGCTCCGGGCGGGTCGTGGCAATCGCGGCGGCCATCATGTCCAGCGTGTTCCTGGCGTTCATCCCGACTCCGGAGGACACCATCAAACTGTTCGGCGTGGGACTTGCCACCGCCGTGCTGGTGGACGCATTCATCATCAGACTGATCCTCGTGCCCAGCCTGATCAGCTGGATCGGGCCGCCTACCTGGTGGCTGCCGAAGTGGCTGGGATTCCTGCCCGAAGTGCACATGGAGGCCGAAGGCAGCGAGGACGAGATCGTCGACGACGACCCGGAGCTGGTGGGCGCGAAGTAGCGCACGGGCGGGTATGGGTAGCACTGGGAAGTGCGCCGGGCCCGGTCGGGTCGTGGAATGGCTGCGGGCCGGATTTTCGGTCGGGTGGTCACGGCGCGGATGTGATCAATCAACGATGGCGTTCGCCTCGACCGATCGGTAGCAGGCCTGGACAAGGGTGCAAACAGCTGCACCCGAGCGACGAGAACCAACCCCGGCAAAAAGGAAGGCCCCCGGACGCACGGTCCGGGGGCCTTCCTTTTTGCGACTAGCGGCGGTAGTCACCTTCGCCGAGGTAACTGTCGTCCAGCGGAACACTGGCGCCGGTCACCTCGTCGAACTGACCGTAACTGAAGTCGTCGTAGGCGCGGTACTGCGCGTAGACGGCATCGCGTGCCTCCTGCGTCGGCTGGACCTGCAGGTTGCGGTACTGCGAGAGCCCGGTGCCTGCAGGGATCAGCTTGCCGAGGATGACGTTCTCCTTGAGGCCCAGCAACGGGTCGCTCTTGGCCTGAATCGCAGCCTCGGTGAGCACCCGGGTGGTCTCCTGGAACGACGCCGCGGACAACCACGATTCGGTGGCCAGTGACGCCTTGGTGATACCCATCAGCTCCGCACGTCCGGACGCCGGAGTTCCGCCGTCCATGACGACCTGCCGGTTGACCTCGCGGAACGTCGCCATCTCGATCACGTCACCGGTCACGAACGGAGAGCTTCCCGGCTCGATGATCGTCACGCGCTTGAGCATCTGACGGACGATGACCTCGATGTGCTTGTCGTGGATCGACACACCCTGCGGTCGGTACACCGCCTGGACCTGGTCGACGAGGTGCTGCTGCACGTCGCGCGGAGTCATGACCCGCAGGATCTGCTTCGGGTCCTCGACACCGGCGGTCAGCTTCGTGCCGGCCTTGACGTGCTCGCCTTCTTCCACCTCGAGCTTGACCTTCTTGGACACCGCGTGCTCGATCGGTTCGGCTCCGTTGTCCGGAGTCACGATGATCTTGCGAGCCTTCTCGGTGTCCTCGATGGTCACCGTTCCGGTGGCCTCGCTGATCGGGGCCAGCCCCTTGGGGGTGCGCGCCTCGAACAACTCGGTCACACGGGGCAGACCGTGCGTGATGTCCTCACCTGCCACACCACCGGTGTGGAAGGTGCGCATCGTCAACTGCGTGCCGGGCTCACCGATCGACTGCGCCGCGACGATACCCACCGCCTCGCCGACGTCCACGAGTTTGCCGGTGGCCAGCGAACGGCCGTAGCAGAACGCGCAGACCCCGACTTTGCTCTCGCAGGTCATGACGCTGCGGACGCGGACCTTCTCGATCCCGTTGGCCACGAGGTTCGTGATCGCCTCGGTGGTCAGGTCGTCACCGGCCGCCGCGATGACGGTGTCACCGGCGCTGACGTCGCGGGCCAACGTCCGGGTCGCCACCGACGTGTCGGTGTTGTCGACCAGAACGCCGTCACGGGCGATCTCGACCTCGATGCTGCGCTCGGTGCCGCAGTCCGTCTCCCGAATGATGACGTCCTGTGAGACGTCGACCAGACGGCGGGTGAGGTAGCCCGAGTCGGCGGTCCGCAGCGCGGTGTCCGCCAGACCCTTCCGGGCGCCGTGCGTGGAGATGAAGTACTCCAGCACGCTCAGACCCTCGCGGAAGTTGCTCTTGATCGGCCGGCTGATGGTCTCACCCTTGGTGTCGGCCACCTGCCCGCGCATACCAGCGATCTGGCTGATCTGGTTCATGTTTCCGCGAGCACCGGACTTGACCATCATCCACACCGGGTTGCGCTCCGGGAAGTTGTCGGCCATCGCGGTCGACACCTCGTCGCGGGTCTCCCGCCAGATCTGCTCGAGGTCACGACGACGCTCGATGTCGTCGAGTTGACCGCGGTGGAACTGGGTCTCGACCTTCTCCGCCTTCTCCTCGGCCGCGGCCAGCAGCTGCGCCTTGGAGTCCGGCATGTGGAAGTCCGAGATCGCCACGGTGACCCCGGAGCGAGTGGCCCAGTAGAAACCGATCTCTTTGAGTGCATCCAGCGTCTGGGCAACGATGGACTTCCCATAGCGCTCGGACAGGTCGTTGACCAGGGCGCCGAGACGTCCCTTGTCCACCTGCTCGTTCACGAAGGGGTAGTCCGCCGGCAGGGCCTCGTTGAACAACGCCCGTCCCAACGTGGTCTGCACGATCGTGGGATCGTCGTCGCCAACCGCCAGCCGGATCTTGATCGAGGCTTGCAGGTGCAGGTCGCGGGCATCGCGTGCCATCAGGGCTTCGGCGATCGAACCGTAGGCCTGTCCCTCACCGGTGGCTCCATCGAGCTGCGAGGTGAGGAAGTAGATCCCCAGCACCATGTCCTGCGTGGGTGTGGTGATCGGCTTGCCGTTCGCCGGGGACAGGATGTTGTTACTCGACAGCATCAGGATCCGGGCCTCCGCCTGCGCCTCCGCGGACAGCGGCAGGTGCACGGCCATCTGGTCACCGTCGAAGTCCGCGTTGAACGCGGTACACACCAACGGGTGGATCTGGATGGCCTTGCCCTCGATCAGTTGCGGCTCGAAGGCCTGGATGCCCAGTCGGTGCAGCGTGGGTGCACGGTTGAGCAGCACGGGGTGCTCGGTGATGACCTCTTCGAGGACGTCCCACACCTCGTGGCGCTGCTGGCGCTCGACCATCCGCTTGGCGCTCTTGATGTTCTGCGCGTGGTTGAGATCAACCAAACGCTTCATCACGAACGGCTTGAACAGTTCCAGCGCCATCTGCTTGGGCAGACCACACTGGTGCAGTTGCAGCTGCGGACCGACCACGATGACCGAGCGGCCCGAGTAGTCCACGCGCTTGCCCAGCAGGTTCTGGCGGAACCGCCCCTGCTTGCCCTTGAGCATGTCGGACAGCGACTTCAGCGCCCGGTTGCCCGGTCCGGTCACCGGCCGGCCACGGCGGCCGTTGTCGAACAGTGCGTCGACGGCCTCCTGCAGCATCCGCTTCTCGTTGTTCACGATGATCTCGGGGGCACCGAGGTCCAGCAGTCGCTTCAACCGGTTGTTGCGGTTGATCACACGCCGGTACAGGTCGTTGAGGTCGGAGGTCGCGAACCGGCCACCGTCCAGCTGCACCATCGGGCGCAGGTCCGGCGGAATCACCGGCACCGCGTCGAGCACCATACCCAGCGGCGAGTTGGTCGTGTTCAGGAAAGCTGCCACGACCTTGAGGCGCTTGACGGCACGCACCTTCTTGGCGCTGCGGCCCGTGCGCACGATCTCGCGCAGGGTCTCGGCCTCGGCCTGCAGGTCGAACGTCTTGAGCCGCTCCTGGATCGCCTGGGCGCCCATGTAGCCCTCGAAGTACTTGCCGAACCGGTCGCGCATCTCGCGGTACAACTGCTCGTCACCCTCGAGGTCTTGGACCTTCAGAGTGCGGAAGCGGTCGAAGACGGCGTCGAGACGGTCGATCTCCTTGTCGAAGCGCTTGCGGATCTGGTTCATCTCGCGCTCGGCGGAGTCACGCGTCTTCTTCTTGACGTCGTTCTTGGAGCCGGCCTCTTCAAGCTTGGCCAGGTCCTCCTCGAGCTTCTCCTGGCGCTTGTTGATCTCGTCGTCGCGGCGGTTCTCCAACTGCTTCTTGGACATGCCGATCTTGGTCTCCAGCGACGAGAGGTCGCGGTGGCGCGCCTCTTCGTCGACCTTGGTGACCATGTAGGCCGCGAAGTAGACGACCTTGTCCAGGTCCTTCGGAGCGATGTCCAGCAGCAGGCTCAGCCGGCTGGGCACGCCCTTGAAGTACCAGATGTGCGCCACCGGTGCGGCCAGTTCGATGTGGCCCATCCGCTCGCGGCGCACCTTGGAACGGGTGACCTCGACGCCACAGCGCTCACAGATGATGCCCTTGAAGCGCACGCGCTTGTATTTGCCGCAGTAGCACTCCCAGTCGCGCGTGGGGCCAAAGATCTTCTCGCAGAAGAGGCCATCGCGCTCAGGCTTGAGCGTGCGGTAGTTGATGGTTTCGGGGTTTCTTCACCTCGCCATGCGACCAGGCCCGGATGTCATCGCCGGTGGCCAGGCCGATGCGCAGTTCGTCGAAGAAGTTCACGTCCAGCACGTGGTGGTCCTTTGCTGTCTCGTTTGTGGACTGATTGTTGGACTCAATTGCTTGTGTGCGGTTGCCCGCGTTGGTCCGTTAGACCTCTTCGACGCTGCTCGGCTCACGCCTCGACAGGTCGATACCCAACTCCTCGGCTGCCCGGAAGTACTCGTCGTCGGTGTCCTTCATGTCGATGGCCGAACCGTCCCCGGCCAGCACCTCGACGTTCAGGCACAGCGACTGCATCTCCTTGACCAGAACCTTGAACGACTCCGGAATACCCGGCTCGGGAATGTTCTCGCCCTTCACGATGGCCTCGTAGACCTTCACACGGCCGAGCACGTCGTCGGACTTGATGGTCAACAGTTCCTGCAGCGCGTAGGCGGCACCATAGGCCTCAAGGGCCCACACCTCCATCTCGCCGAACCGCTGTCCACCGAACTGCGCCTTACCACCCAGCGGCTGCTGGGTGATCATCGAGTACGGCCCCGTGGAGCGGGCGTGGATCTTGTCGTCCACCAGGTGCAGCAGTTTCAGGATGTAGACGTATCCGACCGCGACCGGGTCCGGGAACGGCTCCCCGGAACGGCCGTCGAACAGCCATGCCTTGGACTCGTTGTTCACCAGTCGATCGGCATCCCCGGAGACCAGGGTGGACTCCAGCAGACCGCCGATCTCGTACTCCTCGACACCGTCGAAGACCGGCGAGGCGACTCGCGTTCTGGGCTGACCCTGCCGGGTTTCCGCCGGCAGGTTCTTGGCCCAGTCGGGATCACCGATGACGTTCCAGCCCTGATGGGCGACCCACCCGAGGTGCGTCTCCATGATCTGCCCGACGTTCATACGCCCTGGCACACCCAGCGGGTTCAGCACGATGTCGACCGGTGTGCCGTCCTCCATGAACGGCATGTCCTCGACGGGCAGGATCTTCGCGATGACACCCTTGTTGCCGTGGCGACCGGCAAGCTTGTCGCCCTGGGTGATCTTGCGCTTCTGCGCCACATAGACCCGCACCAGCTGGTTGACACCACCGGGCAGTTCGTCGTCCTCTTCGCGGTCGAAGACCCGCACGTCGATGACCACACCGCTCTCGCCGTGGGGCACCTTCATCGAGGTGTCGCGCACCTCGCGGGCCTTCTCTCCGAAGATGGCGCGAACGAGCCGCTCCTCCGGGGTCAGCTCGGTCTCACCCTTGGGCGTGACCTTGCCGACCAGGATGTCACCGGGGCCGACCTCGGCACCGATGCGCACGATCCCGCGCTCGTCGAGGTCTGCGAGGACCTCTTCGGGGATGTTCGGGATGTCGCGGGTGATCTCCTCCGGGCCCAGCTTGGTGTCGCGGGCGTCGACCTCGTGCTCCTCGATGTGGATCGAGGTGAGGACGTCGTCCTGGACCAGACGCTGGGACAAGATGATCGCGTCTTCGTAGTTGTGACCCTCCCACGGCATGAACGCGACCAGCAGGTTGCGTCCGAGCGCCAGTTCACCTTGGTCGGTGCACGGGCCGTCGGCGATGACCTGACCGGCCTCGATCCGGTCGCCGAGCGTGGCGATCGGGCTCTGGTTGTAGGACGTGCCCTGGTTGGAGCGGCGGAACTTCGCACCGGTAGGTGTAGGTCTGACCGTCGTCGTGCGTGACCTCGATGGCGTCGGCGCTGACCGCCGAGACGACACCGGGGCTGTGCGCGACGACCACATCGCCTGCATCCTTGGCGGCCCGGTACTCGGTTCCGGTCCCGACCAGCGGCGCCTCGCTGCGGATCAGCGGGACTGCCTGGCGCTGCATGTTCGCACCCATCAGGGCGCGGTTGGCGTCGTCGTGTTCCAGGAAGGGAATCATGGCGGTCGCCACCGACACCATCTGGCGCGGCGAGACGTCCATGTAGTCCACCTCGTCGGGCACGACGAAGTCGACCTCGCCGGGCTCCTTGCGGACCAACACCCGCTCCTCGATGAGGTTGCCCTTGTCATCGACCTTGGCGTTGGCCTGCGCGATGACGAACAGGTCCTCCTCATCGGCGGTCAGGTACTCGATCTCGTCGGTGACCTTGCCGTTGATGACCTTGCGGTACGGCGTCTCGACGAAGCCGAACGCGTTCACCTGGGCGAACGTCGACAGGGATCCGATCAGGCCGATGTTCGGGCCTTCCGGGGTCTCGATCGGGCACATCCGGCCGTAGTGGGAGGCGTGCACGTCGCGAACCTCGAAGCCCGCACGTTCCCGCGACAGACCACCGGGTCCAAGCGCGGACAGACGCCGCTTGTGGGTCAGGCCTGCCAACGGGTTGGTCTGGTCCATGAACTGCGACAGCTGGGAGGTTCCGAAGAACTCCTTGAACGACGCGACGACGGGACGGATGTTGATCAGGGTCTGCGGCGTGATGGCCTCAACGTCCTGAGTCGTCATGCGCTCACGCACGACCCGCTCCATCCGCGACAGGCCCATGCGGATCTGTCCCTGGATCAGCTCGCCGACGGTGCGCAGGCGGCGGTTGCCGAAGTGGTCGATGTCATCGACCTCGACCCGCGCGGGGCTGTCGGGCATCGTCTGGTCGCCGTTGTGCAGGCGGACCAGGTACTCCACGGTGCGCACGATGTCCTCGACGCTGAGCGTGGTCTTCGATGGCTCCTCGGACCCACCGAGCTTCTTGTTCAACTTGTAGCGCCCAACCTTGGCCAGGTCGTACCGCTTGGGGTTGAAGTAGAAGTTCTCGATCAGGTTGCGACCGGCCTCGATCGATGCCGGCTCGCCCGGACGCAGCTTGCGGTAGATGTCCACGAACGCCTCGTCCTGCGTGGCGATCGCGTCCTTCTCCATGGTCAGCTGCATCGACTCGTACTGCCCGAACCGCTGCGCGATCTCCTCGGGGGTCAGACCCAGCGCCTTCAGCAGAACCGTCACCGGCTGCTTGCGCTTACGGTCGATCTTGACGTTGACGATGTCCTTCTTGTCGATCTCGAATTCGATCCACGAGCCGCGGCTGGGGATGATCTTCGCGGAGAAGATGTCCTTGTCCAGCGCCTTGCCGATGGTCTTCTCGAAGTAGACACCCGGGGAACGCACGAGCTGGGACACCACGACCCGCTCGGTGCCGTTCACGATGAACGTTCCCTTGTTGGTCATGAGCGGGAAGTCGCCCATGAACACCGTCTGCGACTTGATCTCACCGGTCTCGGAGTTGAAGAACTCCGCGGTGACGAACAGCGGCTGCGAGTAGGTCAGGTCCTTCTCGCGGCACTGCGCCTCGGTGTACTTGGGCTCTTCGAAGCGGTGCTCGCGGAACGACAGCGACATCTGGCCGCTGAAGTCCTCGATCGGGCTGATCTCTTCGAAGATTTCCTCGAGACCGGAGGTAGCCGGAATATCAGTGCGGCCGGCGTCGATCGCGTCCTGGACGCGACGTTGCCACTTCTCGTTGCCCAGCAGCCAGTCGAAGGACTGAGTCTGCAGGTCGAGCATGTCTGGTACTTCAAGGGGTTCGCGGATCTTGCCGAAAGAAACGCGGTGAGGGGCTGGGGAGTTATCGCGGGCGGCCAAGTGAGATCCTTCCGAGGCTCGCGGGGTGCTGGACGCGCACACCACAATCAGCCGTTCTCCGCACGCCGAACGCAGGGCAGCCTTCGGGCGTCGTCAAACGGTTGATCCATGGCATGTGCAGAACACCAGAGTAACTGAGGTGGGTTGAGGGTGCGACTAGGGGGGCCAACACACAATGGTGACCCCTTCCGGCCCATTCGTCAAGTAGGCCGGAAAAAGCGTCTAGCCGGCGTGGAGGCGGTGGCCCCCACGCCGGCTGGACGTCAGATGTGGACTACTTGACCGAAACGCTGGCCCCGGCGCCCTCGAGGGCCTCCTTGGCCTTGTCCGCGGCTTCCTTGTTGACCTTCTCGAGCACGGGCTTGGGTGCGCCCTCGACGAGGTCCTTGGCCTCCTTCAGTCCGAGGCTGGTCAGCGCACGGACCTCCTTGATGACCTGGATCTTCTTGTCACCGGCGGCTTCGAGGATGACATCGAACTCGTCCTTCTCCTCTTCGGCACCGGCGTCACCCGCGGCACCACCGGCGGCCGGCGCGGCTGCCACGGCAACCGGTGCGGCGGCGGTCACGCCGAAGGTCTCCTCGAACTCCTTCACGAACTCGCTGAGCTCGAGCAGGGTCATTTCCTTGAATGCGTCCAGCATCTCTTCGGTGGACAGCTTCGCCATGGTCGGCGTCCTTTCTTTTGTTCCGGTGTCGCCGGAAGATTTCGGGTTGGGTGGGTGGTTACTCGGACTCGGTGGTTGCTTCGGGTTCTGCTGCGGGGGTTTCGGCTTCGGCGGGGGCTTCGGCTTCTGCCGCGGGGGCTTCGGCTTCTGCGGCGGGGGCTTCCGCTTCGGCCGCGGGGGCTTCGGCTTCGGCCGCGGGGGCCTCTGCCGGCCCCTCCGCCTCCACCTTGGCGCGCAGGGCTTCGACCACCCGCGCTGTCTGGGACAGTGGCGCGGCGAACAGCGAGACCGCACTCTGCAGAGATGCGTTCATCGCACCGGCCAGCTTGGACAGCAGCACCTCGCGGGACTCCAGGTCCGCCAGCTTGCCGATGTCGGCGGCACTGAGGAGCTTGCCGTCCATCACGCCACCCTTGATCACCAGGGCGGGGTGGTCCTTCGCGAATGTGCGCAGCCCCTTGGCTGCCTCGACCGGGTCGCCCTCGACGAAGGCGATGGCGCTAGGACCGACGAGCCACTCGTCGATGCCCTCCACACCCGCGTCTTTGGCGGCGAGGCGGGTCAGGGTGTTCTTCACCACCGCGTACGTCGTGGTCTGGCCAAGGCTTCCGCGCAACTGCTTGAGCTGCGAGACGGTCAGCCCGCGGTACTCGGTGAGCACCGTGGCGGACGAGTTGCGGAACAACTCGGAGATTTCGGTGACGGCGGCGTGCTTGTCAGGCCGTGCCATGGGTTTCCTTCCGGCAGTGCGCCGAAACGACAGAGAGCCCAGGCGCACAGGCCCGGGCTCGAGGGAGCAGCACCTGCGCAGGGATTATGCCTGGATTTCTGGCGACCGGCGGTCTTTGGTTCTTTGTCAGTGTACATGGGCGGCGGTCCGAGGCCTTCACGGGTGGGGCCCGCCAGAAACGGGGCGGCAACGTTCAGCTAGGGCACCCAACTCCCCCGGCGAAGTCAGCCTGGCGGCCGCCCAACAACGTCACCCTCAAGCAAGCAAACACCGACACTCCGCTCGGCGAACACCGCGAAAAGGGGTCGGCCGGCGGCGGCAAACACCGACCCTCGGCTCGGGGAACACCGCGCCAGGCCCAAACCGGACCAGACCGGGACAACGAAACCCCCGGCCTCGACCGGGGGTTTCGAGTAGAAATCAGGCCTCGCGACCTCGGCTCGGGTCAACCTGGATACCCGGGCCCATCGTCGTGGAAACCACGATCTTCTTGACGTAACGACCCTTGGCGGTCGACGGCTTGAGCCGGTGCACCTCGTCGACGGCAGCGTTGTAGTTGTCGACGAGCTGGTCCTCGCTGAAACTGGCCTTGCCGATGATGAAGTGCAGGTTCGAGTGCTTGTCCACCCGGAACTCGATCTTTCCGCCCTTGATGTCCGGAGACGGCCTTGTTCACATCCATCGTGACGGTGCCGGTCTTGGGGTTGGGCATCAAGCCGCGCGGGCCGAGCACTCGGCCGAGCTTTCCTACCTTGCCCATCAGATCTGGGGTGGCGACCACGGCGTCGAAGTCGATCCAGCCGCCGGCGACCTTATCGATCAGCTCGTCCGAGCCCACGAAGTCCGCGCCAGCTGCTTGGGCTTCCTCGGCCTTCGGCCCGTTGGCGAACACCAGGACCCGGGCGGTCTTACCGGTGCCATGCGGCAGGTTGACGGTGCCGCGGACCATCTGGTCGGCCTTGCGCGGGTCGACACCAAGGCGCATCGACACCTCGACAGTGGAGTCGAAGGAGGTCTTGGAGGTCTGCTTGGCCAGGGCCACAGCCTCTTCTGCCGGGTACAGTCGCTCGCGGTCGACCTTCTGGGCCGCCTCGGTGTACTTCTTTCCGTGTTGCATCGGGTTCTCCTTTGATCGATGTGGTTAGCGGGGCCGATGCGACCCCTCCCACGCGGTGCGTTGTTGCTACTACTACTAGTCGGTGACGGTGACGCCCATGGAGCGCGCCGTACCGGCGATGATGTTCATGGCCGCGTCGACGTCGTTGGCATTCAAGTCGTCCATCTTCGTCTCGGCGATCTCCTTGACCTGCGCCTTGCTGATCTTGCCGACCGGCTGCAGCGGGTTGCCGGAGCCCTTCTGCAGACCGGCTGCTTTCAGGATCAGCTTGGCTGCCGGAGGGGTCTTGGTGATGAACGTGAACGACCGGTCCTCGTAGACGGTGATCTCCACGGGGATCACCTGACCGCGCTGGGATTCCGTGGCCGCGTTGTAGGCCTTGCAGAATTCCATGATGTTGACGCCGTGCTGACCCAGTGCAGGTCCCACGGGCGGCGCGGGGTTGGCCGCTCCCGCCTGGATCTGCAGTTTGATCAGGCCGGAGACCTTCTTCTTGGGAGGCATTACGTGTCCTTATGTCGTTTCTGGTCTAGTTTTTCTCGATCTGGCTGAAGCTGAGCTCCACCGGAGTTTCCCGGCCGAAGATCTCAACCAGGCCAGTGATCTTCTGGGCATCGAGATTGATCTCGCTGATCGTTGCGTGCAACGTCGCGAACGGTCCATCGATAACTGTAACCGAGTCCCCAGGACCGAAGTCCACCTCGGTCACGCGTTGGGCCGGTTGCCCCAGGCCCGTGGCCGCCGCACCCGGTTCGGCCGCGGCCTTCTTCGGTTCGGGCTTGGGGGCCAGGATGTGGACGACCTCGTCGATCGTCAGGGGGGTGGGCTCATGAGTGCTGCCCACGAATCCGGTCACGCCCGGGGTGTGCCGGACCGCACCCCAACTGTCGTCGGTGTAGTCCATGCGCACCAGCACGTAGCCGGGGAACTTGTTGCGCGTGACCGTCTTCTTCTGGCCCTGTTTGATCTCCACGACCTCTTCGGTGGGGACCTCGACCTGGAAGATGTAGTCCTCCATGTTCAAGGTGACCATACGGGTCTCGAGGTTGGTCTTCACGCGCTTCTCGAAACCGGCGTAGGAGTGCACGACGTACCACTGTCCGGGCAAGCCGAGTTGCTCCTCGCGGAACGCCTCGACCGGGTCGATCTCCTCGTCCTCGACGGCTTCGATGATCTCGCCGGTCTCTTCGTCGATCAAGGGTTCCTCAGCGTCCTGCGCCGGAATGTCCTTGGTGTCCTCGACCACGGACAGCCGGCCGTCGGGGCTCTCGGTGATCTGCGTCTCTTCGATATGCACCGAACCGTCGGGTTGGGAGACCGTCTGCACCTCATCGCGCACGATCGTTCCGTCTGGCACTTCGGTGGTCACCGTCTCATCGATAGTCACGCTGCCGTCGGGCTCGGAGACGACCTCGGTCTCGGTGGTCACCACCACGCCGTCCTCGGCATGCTCCACGTCGACCTGCTCGACCACAGTGGTGCCATCGGGCAGTTCCACGGCTTCGAACGCCTCCGTGTCGGAAACGTCGGACAGCGACGTGTCCTCACCGCCCGGCTCGGGGTCGGCCGGCCATTGCTGGGGGGGCGTCTGCATCGACTAATCCTCGCTCTTCTCACTCGCCGAACAGGGCGAACACAATTCGGGCCAGACCCAGGTCGAACAGGGCGATCAGCCCGGCCATGAACACGACGAACACCAGCACCACCCAGGTGTAGGTGAGCAGTTCCTTGCGGGTCGGCCAGATGACCTTGCGCAACTCCGCCACCACCTGGCGCAGGAACAGCGCCATCCGGGCGAACAGACCCTTGCGCTGATCCTTACCCGAACCCCGTTTCGGGGTTGGCGAATCCGCGCCATCAGCCGTGGTCGGCTCGCTCACGAACGCTTTCCTTTCCTTGCCTGGCTTTGCAGGGCCGGAGGGACTCGAACCCCCAACCACCGGTTTTGGAGACCGGGACTCTACCAATTGAGCTACGACCCTACGGTGACCTCCGGCCCGAGGTCCAATGGCCGATTTGTGATCGGCCGCTGGTAAGCGGGCAGGCTACCGCACAGCGACGCGGTCACCACCGACCACGATACGCGAACCCCTCCCACCGGTCGACCCCGCCCACCGGGTTCGGCCAAGATATATCTATGGCTCACTCCCGCATCTCCCGCCGCATCGGCGGAATCTCCGAATCCGCGACCCTGGCCGTTGACGCGAAGGCGAAGGCTCTCAAAGCCGCGGGCCGGCCGGTGATCGGCTTCGGCGCCGGGGAGCCGGATTTCGCCACCCCGGAGTACATCGTGCAGGCGGCCAAACTCGCTTGCGACGACCCCGCCATGCACCGCTACACCCCGCCGGCGGACTCCCCGCCCTGCGCGAGGCGATCGCCGCCAAAACCGCACGCGACTCCGGCTTCGAGGTCACCGCCGGGCAGGTCCTGGTGACCAACGGTGGAAAGCAGGCGCTCTACAACACGTTCGCCGCGCTGCTCGATCCCGGCGACGAAGCCCTGCTACCCGCGCCCTACTGGACCACCTACCCGGAGTCGATCCAGCTGGCCGGGGGCGTACCGGTGGTGATCCCGACCGACGAGGACACCGGATACAAGGTGTCTGTGGCCGCCTTGGACGAGGCGGTCACCGCGAACACCAAACTGCTGGTCTTCGTGTCCCCGTCCAACCCGACTGGCGCCGTCTACACCCCCGATGAGGTCGCGGCGATCGGTCGGTGGGCGGTCGAGAAGGGTATCTGGGTCGTCACCGACGAGATCTATGAACACCTCGTCTACGGCAGCGCCGAGTTCTCCTCGATGCCGGTGCAGGTACCCGAGCTGGCTGAAACATGCGTGATCGTCAACGGCGTGGCCAAGACTTATGCCATGACCGGCTGGCGGGTCGGCTGGATGATCGGTCCGACCGATGTGGTCAAGGCGGCTACGAACCTGCAGTCACACGCCACCTCCAACGTGGCCAACGTTTCGCAGCGGGCGGCGCTGGCAGCGGTCACCGGTGATCTATCGGCCGTCGCGGTGATGCGTGAGGCGTTCGACCGCCGCCGGCTGACCATCGTGGACATGCTCAACGCGATTCCAGGGGTCACCTGCCCGGTCCCCGAAGGTGCGTTCTACGCCTACCCGAGCGTCCGCGGGGTGTTGGGCCGCAGCATCCGCGGAAAGGTGGCCCAGACGTCTGCCGAACTCGCGGAGATCATCCTGGACGAAGCCGAGGTTGCGGTTGTGCCCGGTGAGGCTTTCGGCACCGAGGGCTACCTGCGACTGTCCTATGCGCTCGGCGACGACGACTTGGTGGAAGGCGTGGAGCGGATCGCGGCCCTGCTGTCGGAGTAGTCCGGCGTCGGACCAGTTGCCCGATGGCCCGTTGGTTGCCCGATGACCCGCAAGTTGGGGGCTATCGCGCAACTACGGGGACACCCGCCTACAGCGAGCAGCCCCACAACACCGGCTCCGGCTCAAGAGTGATACCGAACCGGCCCTCCACCCGACTGCGGATCTCGCGTGCCAGGTCCAGCAATTGAGCCGTCGTCCCGCCGCCCCGGTTGGTCAGGGCAAGCGTGTGTTTGCTTGACACCGCCACCTGCGCGCCCGGCAGCCGGAAGCCCTTGTGCACTCCGGCGTTCTCGATCAGCCATGCGGCGCTGGTCTTGCTCCGGCCGTCCGGCTGCGCCCAGCCCGGGGCACCCTCGGGCACTACTTCGACGAACGGATTCGTGAAGAAGGACCCGACGCTGCATGTGTCCGGGTCCTCGGCGTCGAGCACCATTCCCTTGCCCGCCCGCAACCGCAGGACGGTCTCACGCACATTGCGCAACGGCGCGCGACGACCTGTTTCCACGCCCAGTTCACGCGCCAGTTCGGCGTACTTGATCGGAGCGCTGAGGCCCTTGGGAAGATCGAAGGCGACCGCCAAGACGACGTAGGCGCCCGGATTGCGCTTGAAGAGGCTGTCTCGGTACCCGAAGTCCGCGCGAGCGGCCGGCCACGTGGTGATCTCCGCTGATCGCCGGTCCAGCACCCGCAAGCCCGCGATCGTCTCGGACACTTCCTGGCCGTAGGCCCCGACGTTCTGGATCGGGGTAGCCCCGGTGCTGCCCGGGATACCGGACAGAGCCTCGATCCCGCACCGGCCCGTCTCGATCATCGCGGCCACGAACTCATCCCAGGGCGTCCCGGCGGCCACGATGAACTGGTCGTCATGCTGGGTCCATCCGGAGGCAGTGATCCGCACCACCGGCTCGCGGATGCCTTCGTCGGCGGCTACGACGTTGCTTCCCCCGCCCAGGACCCGGATGTCCGGGGCGTCTCGCAACACCTCTACGAGTTCGGCCTGGGTCGTCGCCTCGAAAACGCTCGCGTCACCGCCGAGTCGAATAGTGGTGAATTCGGACAGGGCCCGACGCACTCACGCCGCCCGCACGGTGGCTACTGCGTCCTTGACGACCTCAACCCCGTCGCAGGTGGCGGACAGGGCCACGGTGATCATGTCGCCGTCGATGGCCGCGACGGTGGCCTGCAACTCGAGTCGGGCGCCGCCGTCCTGCGGCACGACCACCGGCGCGGAGAACCGCACCGAGAACGACACGATGCGCCCGGGATCTCCGAGCCACTCGACCAGCAGTCGACCGAGTTGGGCCTGGGTGTACATGCCGTGGGCGATGACGTCGGGCAGTCCGACCTGCGTGGCCACGGTTTCGTTCCAGTGGATCGGGTTGAAGTCGCCACTGGCCCCGGCGTACATCACCAGGTTGATGCGTTCGACCTTCACCGATGAACTGGCGATCACGTCTCCGACGTTCATGCGGCGGTCCCCCTGCTCACGATGACGCTGCGGTTGGTGACGACCAACTCCCCGTCGAGGGTGACCACGTCAGCCTGGCTGACGAGGAACTCGTTGCGACCCCGGCTGCCGATGTCCGCGATGAAGGATTTGACCACCACTTCGTCACCTGCTTGTAGCGGTCGCTGATACTCGAAGGTCTGCTCACCGTGGACGACTAATGCGTAATTGAGTCCAAGCTCGGGGTCGAACATCGCAGCGGCCATCGCTTTCATCGTCAGCGCGAAAGCGAACGTGGGCGGCGCAGGCAGGTCGGAGTAGCCCAATGCGCGCGCAGCGTCCAGGTCGTGGAAGACCGGCGAGGAGTCCCCGATGGCGGTCGCGAACTCGCGCAACTTCTCACGGCCGATCGCGTACGGCGGCGTGTCGGGATAGGTCTTGCCGATGAAATCCGGGTTCAGTGGCATCCCGCGTCCCTTCCCAGGAGCGTGCTAGCGGGTCTCTTTGTGCTCGGTGTGCTTCTTGCAGGTCGGGCAGAACTTCTTCAACTCGATCCGGTCGGGATCGTTGCGACGGTTCTTGCGCGTGATGTAGTTGCGGTTCTTGCATTCCACACACGCCATGGTGATCTTGGGGCGTACGTCTGATTTCGCCACGGGCAAACCTTTCCTCGTTGTTGTAGCGGAGGCCGGACTTGAACCGGCGACACAGCGATTATGAGCCGCTTGCTCTACCAGGCTGAGCTACTCCGCCTCGCGAGGCCTAAGCCCCGGTCGAGCCCCTTTACGGAATCGAACCGTAGACCTTCTCCTTACCATGGAGACGCTCTGCCGACTGAGCTAAAGGGGCAACCCACCTAGCGTACAAGGTGCCTGCTGACCGGATCGCGCCGGTCGAGCGCGCGAACCGGTCGAGCATGGTGGCGGGTGCTGGGTTCGAACCAGCGTAGGCGTACGCCGACGGTTTTACAGACCGTTCCCTTTGGCCACTCGGGCAACCCGCCAAGGTGCGATAGCAGGATACATGCCTGGAAGTAGGGTGGCTCACATGGCAGACAGCAGCTTCGACATCGTGAGCAAAGTCGACCGGCAAGAGGCCGACAACGCCCTCAACCAGGCGGCCAAGGAACTCTCCCAGCGCTTCGACTTCAAGAACACCGGCGCCGGCATCAGTTGGACAGGTGAGCTGTCCGTGGAGATCACCGCTGGCACCGAGGAGCGGGCAGTTGCCGCGCTCGACGTGCTCCGCGACAAGCTCGTGAAAAGGCACATCTCACTGAAGGCCTTCAAGGCCGACGATCCGCGCCTGTCGGGCAAGGAGTACAAGATCAGCGGCACCTTCCAGTCCGGCCTGAGCCAGGAGAACGCCAAGAAGATCGCGAAGATCATCCGCGATGAGGGACCCAAAGGTGTCAAGGCCCAGGTCCAGGGCGACGAGTTGCGAGTGTCGAGTAAGTCACGCGACCACCTGCAGGACGTCATCGCGCTGCTCAAGGACCAGGACCTCGACGTGGCGCTGCAATACGTGAACTACCGGTAAGTCGCCGTACAAGAGCGAGGTTCGGATGCACATCCGTTGAGGCGTCGCACGGATTGTGCCGATCACGGCGATGCTGTGCGTTCTGGGCAACGCCATCGCAGGTTCTTGCCAGGACTACAATTGAGGTGGAACACGGGTCCGCTTATTCGGTCGCAGATGTTCCAGGGGACTGGGGAGGCACTGATGAACAAACTCGCCAAGCTCGGCACCGTGTTGATCGCTTTGGCACTGGCCGCCACCGTCACCGGATGCTCCACGGCAGAGCAGGAATCCGAGAAGGCCTCGCCCAGCGAAGTTGCCCCGCTCTACTTGGAGGCGATGCGTGGAAATGTGGCGGGGCTCAAGGAATACAATCCGGACACCGAACTGACCGAAGAAGGCGTGTTCGGCAGCGCCAATACGAGTTTCCTGGAGACGTTGGGGGTCAGTGCGACCGCCGAGCAGGAAGCCCAACTCACCGAGGCCATGCTGGCCGGCCTTTCCAAGGTGGAGTACACCATCATCGATGAGCAGGTCGATGGTGAAAATGCCACGGTGACCGTCGCTCTTCGCGGCCTGGATCTGTCCTCGTCACTGGAGACTCAGTTCGCGACGATCGGCGGGCGGATGACTGACGACACGGACGACAAGACCGTGGTCGCAATCGTCGACAAGGCATGGCGCAAGGCACCCCTGGTGGCAGAACCCACCGAGGTGGAGATGCCGTTCATAGCCGTTTCCGACGGCCGGTGGATAGCCGACCCCCAGGGCACAGCGGCTTATAGCTCCGCATACGTGAAGCTCGGAGGATAGCCGCCCCCGCGCACCAGACGCAGCGTTATTCCGAACGCCATTCAAACTGCGTGGGTGGCAGTTCCGAGGACCATTCCAACGCCTCGAAAGGACAGATGTCGACGCACAGCCCGCACATCATGCAGGTGCCGTAGTCGATGCTGAACCGGTCCAGAGCCAAACTCGAACGGCGGCGGCCCGACGACTCGTCCACCTCGAGGTGGGCGTCGAGTTCCAGGCACCACACCGGGCAAGCCCGAATGCACAACATGCAACTGGTGCAGTTCTCAGCGATCAGTTCCAATGACGCCCGCGGGTTCATCGCCATGGTGTTCCCGGTGGGTCCTGGCGACGGCGCGGTTTGGCCGGGTCCACCTCACCGGGCCATTGACTCAGCCGGGCGGGCAGCGGCTGGGCTTTGCGCAAAGGCGCGGGCGAGTCCGGCGGCAGCAACAGCGGCGCCGCGTTCAACCCTTCGAAAGTCACGCCGAACATCTCGGCGGTCTCCCGCTCGTGCCATTGCGCGCTGGGGAACATGTCGACCACCGATTCCACCGGTGCGGGCGATCGCACGAGCCGGAAAGATCCCGGATCCTCAGACCTGACCAGACAGGCCGTCACGACGACCTCGTCATCCTCTTCGGTGGCACTGAGCCAGTCCAGCACGTCGAACCCGTCGTCGCGCAACGCCTGCAACTCGCTGCGCCAGCTCATGACAAAGCCGCCAGGACCGCATCTCGCAACGCTTCCGGGCGCGGTGGGCACCCGGGCACCACCACGTCGGCCTCGATCCCCCGCACCACCGCGTAGGAGTCCCAGTACGGACCGCCGGTGATCGTGCACACGCCGTACGCAACGACCATGCGGGGTTCCGGGGTCAGGGCGATCTGCTCGGCCACCAGCTGGGCCGCGGCGCGGGTCACGGTGCCTGCCACGACCACGACGTTCGGGCCGTCGATCTCGGCGAGTTCGGCAGACGCCGATCGCGCCGCGAGACTGTCGGCCTCCACCCCACAGCAGGCGAGGTCGACGTAGCGGACATCCACACGGATCACTGTAGGCCGCGGCAGGTACCGTGGACCACATGCACAGCGCTTCGTCCAGAGGTCGATGTCTTTGACATCACACACCGGTGCGGTGGCCCGCACCAGGTAATTGGCCGGATACTTGGACGCAGGAGCGACAGCGAGGAAGCACGTGGTTACCACCCCATCGAAGAAGACCGTCCGCCTGAGCCGGGTCATTGTGCGTTTTGCCGGTGACTCCGGGGACGGCATGCAGTTGACCGGCGACCGGTTCACCTGGGAGTCGGCGGCGAACGGTAACGATCTATCGACCCTGCCGGACTTCCCCGCGGAGATCCGAGCGCCACAGGGGACTCTGCCCGGCGTGAGCGCATTCCAGCTGCACTTCGCCGACCACGACATCGTCACTCCCGGCGATGCCCCCGACGTGCTCGTGGCCATGAATCCGGCTGCCTTGATGGCCAGTCTTCCGCTGCTCAAGCCGGGGGCGGAGATCATCGTCAACACCGACGAGTTCAGCAAACGCAACCTGACGAAGATCGGACTGACCACCAGTCCGCTGGACGACGACACGCTGGCCACCTTCTCGGTGCGCCCCGTGCCGTTGCCCTCCATGACAGTCGAGGCGCTGGCCGGCTTCGGGCTCGGCAAGAAGGACGCGGAACGGGCCAAGAACATGTTCGCCCTCGGGCTGTTGAGTTGGCTGTATCACCGCGAACTCGACGCCACCGAGCACTTCCTCAACGACAAGTTCGCCCGCAAACCGGAGATCCTGAAGGCCAACGTCGCGGCCTTGCACGCCGGCTACAACTACGGGGACACGACCGAGGATTTCGTGGTGCGCTACGAAGTGGCCCCGGCTCCGGTCCCGGCCGGCACCTACCGCAACATCAGCGGAAACCTCGCGCTGTCCTACGGTTTGATCGCGGCGGCCCGGCGCAGCGCCCTGCCTCTGTTCCTCGGGTCGTACCCGATCACCCCGGCCAGCGACATCCTGCACGAACTGAGCCGGCACAAGCACTTCAACGTGACCACGTTCCAGGCCGAGGACGAGATCGCCGGGATCGGGGCGGCCCTCGGCGCGGCATACGGAGGGGCACTGGGCGTGACCACCACCTCCGGGCCGGGCCTCGCGCTGAAGAGCGAGACCATCGGATTGGCGGTGGCCCTGGAACTGCCGCTGCTGGTCGTGGACGTGCAACGCGGAGGGCCGTCGACCGGCTTGCCCACCAAGACCGAGCAGGCCGATCTGCTGCAGGCGCTGTACGGGCGCAATGGCGAATCACCGGTGGCCGTGGTTGCTCCCAAGTCACCGTCCGACTGCTTCGATGCTGCCATCGAGGCGGTCCGGATCGCGGTCACCTACCGGACGCCCGTACTGCTGCTGTCCGACGGATACCTGGCCAACGGACAGGAGCCCTGGGCCATCCCGGACCTGGCCGACCTGCCCACCCTGAACCCCGGTTTCGCCACCGAACCCAATGGACCGGACGGTGAGTTCCTTCCGTTCCTGCGCGATCCCGAGACCCTTGCCCGGCCGTGGGCGATCCCCGGCACCCCCGGGTTGGCACACCGGGTCGGCGGTATCGAGAAGGCCGACCGAACGGGCAACATCTCCTACGACCCCGACAACCACGACACGATGGTCCGGCTGCGGCAGGCCAAGATCGACGGCATCGATGTGCCTGATCTCGAGGTGGACGACCCGGACGGCGACGCCGACCTGCTGGTCATCGGCTGGGGTTCCACTTACGGCCCCATCACCGCTGGGGTTCGACGCGTGCGCAAGGAGGGCAAGAAGGTCGCCCAGGCCCACCTGCGACACCTCAGTCCGATGCCGAAGAACACCGGTGAGGTCCTGAGGTCGTACCGCAAGGTTCTGGTGCCTGAGATGAACCTGGGCCAGCTCGCGCTGCTGCTGCGCGGACGGTTCCTGGTGGACGCGGTCGGCTTCAACCAGGTTCGCGGACTGCCGTTCACCGCGCCGCAGATGCAAGACGTGATCAACGAGATGCTGGAGGGGGTGTGATGACCGAGATCCCGCTGAAAGCCAAGGATTTCAAGTCCGACCAGGAGGTTCGGTGGTGCCCGGGTTGTGGCGACTACGCGATCCTCGCGGCGGTGCAGTCCTTCCTGCCCGAACTCGGCCGCAAACCCGAGGACATCGTGTTCGTCTCCGGGATCGGCTGCTCGTCGCGATTCCCGTACTACCTGTCGACCTACGGCCTGCACTCGATCCACGGCCGTGCACCGGCGATCGCCACCGGCCTGTCGGTCAGTCGGCCGGACCTGGACGTGTGGGTGGTGACAGGTGACGGCGACGCCCTGTCGATCGGCGGCAACCACCTGATCCACGCACTGCGCCGCAACGTGAACATCACCATCCTGTTGTTCAACAACCGCATCTACGGGCTGACCAAAGGGCAGTACTCCCCCACGTCCGAACCCGGCAAGGTCACCAAGTCGACGCCGGTGGGTTCGGTCGACCGGCCCTTCAACCCCATCTCCCTGGCGCTAGGGGCCGACGCGACGTTCGTGGCGCGGACTATCGACTCCGACCGCGCCCACCTGATTGAGGTGCTGCGGGCGGCCGCCGAGCACCGCGGCACGTCGCTGGTGGAGATCTACCAGAACTGCAACATCTTCAACGACGGAGCCTTCGACCTGCTGAAGAACCCGACCACCCGTGACGAGGCGCTGATCCCGCTACGCGCCGGCGAGCCGATCGTCTTCGGGGATCGTCGCGTGGTGCGCGACGCCACCGGGCACCTGCAGGTCTCCGAGCACGGCGAACCGGTCGTGCACGATCCGACCGACCTCGAGTTGGCCTTCGCGTTGTCCCGGCTCTCCGGGGTGGCGCTCGACCATACGCCGATCGGCATCTTCCGCAGCGTTGAACAGCCGACCTACGACGACGAGGTCCGCGCCCAAACCGACGACCGCGCCAACGAGGACGACCTACAGGCTCTGCTGACCGGACCCGATCCCTGGACCGTGAACTGAGAAATGACCGCGCCGGTCTGATCTACGGGATCGGCGCGTACTCGCTCTGGGGCCTGTTTCCGCTGTACTGGCCACTGCTGGAACCGGCGTCCTCCTGGGAGATCCTGGCCCACCGGATGGTGTGGAGCTTCGTCTTCCTGCTGATCATCAACATCTTCATGCGCACGTGGTCCCGAGTGCGCGATGCGCTGGCCGACCCACGCACCCGACTCCTGTTGCTGGTGGCTGCAGCCCTCGTGTCGGTCAATTGGGGCACCTACATCTGGGCGGTCAACAACGGCTACGTCGTGGAGAGCTCGCTGGGGTACTTCATCAATCCTCTGGTCTCGGTGGCGCTGGGCGTGTTCGTCCTCGGCGAGACACTGCGACGACTGCAATGGATCGCCGTGGGGATCGCCGCCGTGGCGGTCGGCGTGCTCACCCTCTCCTACGGTCGGCCGCCCTGGATCGCACTGATCCTCGCGTTCAGTTTCGGCATCTACGGCTTGGTGCGTAAGCAAGCAGGAGTCCAAGCGGTCCCGGCCCTGACCGTGGAAACCGGATTCCAAGCGCCGTTCGCGCTGATCTACTTCGGGGTGCTGGCCGCGACGGGCACGATGACGTTCGGCGCCTCCCCCGGCAACTCGGTGATGCTGATGACCGCGGGGATAGCCACGACCATCCCGCTTCTTCTCTTCGGCGCCGCCGCGATCCGGCTGCCGCTGGTAGCGCTCGGGCTGCTGCAGTACCTGGCACCCGTGCTGCAGTTCGTCATCGGCATCACTGTCTTCGGCGAGCACATGCCGCTGGAACGCTGGCTGGGTTTTGTGCTCGTGTGGTTCGCGTTGTCGGTGTTCACGTTCGACGTCATCCGCAATGCCCGGCGTCCGATCGCCGAACCGCCGCTCTGAGGCGGTCCCGGCGTTGCGCGGGCCCAGTTCTGAAGCCGTAGATGCAACGGCTGTTCGGTGACCGCGCACCCCCGCCGCATATGCAACAACTGCCCGGTGTCCACGCACCCCCGCGAAACAGCCGTTGGACTTGCGCACACACGTTGGAGATGCGCACAGGCGTTGGAGTTCCGCGGCCGTTCCTTCTCCAACCCACGTACCTAGGTCCAACCCCCGTACCCAACTCCAACGGCTGCCACCTGACCACACCCCCGCGCAACAGACCCTCGGTCCTCGCGCCGTCGCTGCAACACCCGATCAACGCAGGCGGTATTTCTTCGCCTTCTTGAACGCGGCGTACTTGGATGTCTTCTTGGCCTTGTAAGTGATCTTGACCTTGCCCGAGGACTTGGTCACGACGCTCACCTTGCCTTTGGGTCCCTTCTGCTTCTTGCCCTTGCCGCTCACCGAGACAATGACCTTCTTGCCGGCATTGGTCGTGCAGGTCCGTTTGAGCAGCACGACCCTGGCGTCGGCCGGTAGTTTCTTCGGCAGCTTCGCGCACTTGGCCTTCTGCTTCCTCGGCGCCTTGCAGTAAGTCGTGGACGCTGCCCACTGCTGGTACTGCTCCGGATAGTCGGTGATGATCCCCTTCGGCTTGAGCTTGGCCATGGCCGCCCAGCCGGCCGGATCGTCGCCCTTGGTGATCAGGTTGTACCAGGCGTACAGCGTGATCCCCGACGTGCGCAAAGCGTCGGCGATGCTCGGATCATTGCTCAGAACGACGTTGATCAACCCGGCCCACGCACCCTCAGGGACGTCGGAGGGCTTCACATTCAGCCCGGACAGCGGGTCCTGGAACCATATCTGCGGATAGCCGGGCAACAGTGTCTTGAACTGTTCCAGTTCGGGTTTGAGGAAGGACGGCACAACCACTTGGGCACCGGAGTCCTTGACCAGCTGTGCGTACAGCTCGACCCAGGTCGGGTTCGGCATCGCGGGTTTGTACTCCGGCCACACGGACACGTTGTTGTCCTTGGCGTATTTCAGGACATCGGCGAACAACGGGACCTGCCCACCGTTGTTGTCCAGCTGCAGCGTCTTGATGTAGTCGTAGGTGCTCTGCGACACCAGCCCGGTCCCATTGGTGGTGCGCTCAAGCGCGTCGTCGTGCATGATGATGGCCACGTTGTCGACGGTGAAACGGACGTCGGTCTCGAGCACCTTCACCCCGAGCCCTACGGACTTCTCGAAAGCGGGCCAGGAGTTCTCGAGCAGGTATGGATCCTTGCCCACACCACCACCGCCGCGGTGGGCGATCAGTTCAGGGACGTAACACGTAGTGGCGGCGACGGACTTGTCGGGCGCGGCCGGTTCACTGGCCACCGCGGGAACGGTGGCGGTGGACAAGACGAGGGCCGAACAGATCAATGCGATGCGCATGAGCGCCAAGATACCGCGCGTGCAGACCGCTTAGCCGCCGCTACACAGATCTCCCCCGTCACAGCAGGGCTGCAGGTAGTAGCACTGGGGGCACTGGTCCTTGCCGCCCTTGCGAACCATCAGCACACGTTCACACGCTGGACACGGGCCTGGCTCACCGAACACGAGGCCAGGCTAGATGCGCACGCCATGGATCAGTCTGCGGCGCGCCGGTGATTCAGGCCGACCAGCACGCCCGGGTTGAGCAGACCGGCCGGGTCGACGGCGTTCTTCGCTGCGCGCAGGGCAGCGGCGAACGGCTCTGGGCGTTGCTGGTCGTACCACGGCATGTGGTCGCGGCCGACACCGTGATGGTGTGTGATGGTGCCGCCGGCGGCGAGTAGCGCATCGCTGACCCTGACCTTGATGGCGTCCCAGGCGTCGATCTCCTCGCCTCGCGCGACGGGCGCCAGGACGGTGAAGTAGGGAGCGGCGCCGTCTGTGTAGACGTGGGTCAATCGGCAGGTGACCCGACCGGGACGGCCACAGACCTCAATCACCGCCGACTGTGCGGCGTCGCGCACATCCGAGATCAGGCCGTCGAGCCGGTCCCAAGTCGTCGCGGTCTCGAACGTCTCGGCCATGACCCCGACACTCACCAGGATGTCGCGCAGGTACGGTGCTTGCAGAAACGCCCCCCGCCACGAATCGGCGGCGCTCTCGGCGATGTCCTCGGCTGCGTGCTTGCGGCATATCCGTTGCGCTGCAGACAGCTCCGCCGCCACGTCCAGCGAACCCTCGAAGCCGAGGACCAGCAGCGGGCGAGGATCGTCGCCCGGAGCCTCCTCGCCGTCGATCAGGCGACAGTTGGCCGGCGAAAGACCGGCGTGCAGAACCTCCCGCAGCGCCTCGCAGCCCGCAGCGAAATCCGGCAGGCGCATGCTCGCGCCCTGCTTGTACTCCGGACGCGGAACCACCCGCAGCCACGCCTGTGTGATCACTGCAAGCGCTCCCTCGCTGCCCAGCAACAGCCGGTCCGGGCTGGGACCCGCACCGCTGGCCGGCAGCCTGCGCGACTCCCACAGCCCCCGCGGGGTGATCGCGCGGATCGACTCGACCATGTCATCGATGTGGGTCGGTCCGGATGCGTAGTGCCCACCGGCGCGGGTTGCGATCCAGCCGCCGACGGTGGAGAACTCGAACGACTGCGGAAAGAACCGCGTGGTCAGTCCGCGCTGCTTGAGCTGCTCTTCGACCACCGGCCCCGCGGCACCGGCCTGCACCGACGCCGCCCGGGATGCCACATCGACTTCCAGTACCCGGTCCATGTGGCTGACGTCGAGGCTCACAATGCCGTTGTACGCCTCGAGGCCGCGCGGTTCGACACCCCCGACGACACTGGTTCCACCTCCATACGGAATCACCGCGGCGTGCTGGGTGTCGGCCCATTCCAGGACCCGCTCGACATCGCGCTCGGATCTCGGGTAGGCGACGAAGTCCGGCGCGTTGGCAAAATCTCCCCGGAATCCCCGCACAACATCGCGATACGCCTTGCCCAATGCGTGAACGGCCCGATTGCGCCGGTCGGCCACGGTGATGTCCGCGAGGTCACCGGGTTTCAGGCGCGGCGCCGGCAGCTGGGCCGATTCCAGCGGCACGGGCATCTGGACCTCCGATCCCCCGAAGCCCAGTTGCTCGATCACCAGCGGAACCGTGTCCCGGATCTCTTGTTCAGTCAA
This sequence comes from Micrococcales bacterium, assembly GCA_016719135.1. Lineage (GTDB taxonomy): Bacteria > Actinomycetota > Actinomycetes > S36-B12 > UBA10799 > JADKAV01. Next base: position 214,891 of record JADKAV010000001.1, read on the forward strand.
TGCTGAGTCCGCCAACCCCCAGCCCCAATGCTTCTTCATGGGTTCAGTCTATCCTGGATCCGCGGGGTCAAGCAGGGTTTGCCACACGCAACGTCACCGTAGGGTGGAGGCATGGCCGACGAGTTCATGACCGAGGAACGCACAGCTCTCACCGCCACTGTGCGCGACTTCACCGCCGAACACATCGTGGGGAACCTCCCCGAGTGGGAGCGGACCGGCGACATCCCCCGAGAGCTGCACAAACGCGCCGGGGACCTGGGCCTGCTGGGGATCGGTTTCGACGAGTCGGTGGGCGGCAGTGGCGGTGATCTCGCCGACGGTTACGCCGTCACAGAGGCCATTTTGTCCGCTGGCGGTTCGGGCGGGCTCATCGCCGGGCTGTTCACGCACGGCATCGCAATTCCGCACATCATCGACTCCGGCAATCAGGACCTGATCGATCGCTGGGTACGGCCGGTGTTCGCCGGGGACAAGATCGCCTGCCTTGCGGTCACCGAACCGGGCGGCGGGTCGGACGTGGCAAACCTGCGCACGGTCGCCGACGAGTCCGGCGACTCCTGGGTACTCAACGGGTCCAAGACGTTCATCACGTCCGGCGCACGCGCCGACGTGGCGGTGGTGGCCGCGCGCCTGCGTGGCGTTTCGGGGGCCCAGGGTGTCGGGTTGTTCGCCGTTCCGACCGACCAACCCGGGTATCAGGTCACCAGCAGACTGCAGAAGATGGGCTGGCACTGCAGCGACACCGCCGAGTTCGGGCTTGTGGACGCGCGTGGTGAACTGATCACCGAGCAGGGCTTCGCCTCCCTGGCCCGGCACTTCGCCACTGAAAGACTCTCCCTGGGAGTGACTGGTTACGCGACGGCTGCACGCTGCGTGGATCTCACCCGGGAGTGGATCACCCAGCGTGAGACGTTCGGGCGGCCCTTGTCCACACGGCAGGTGATCCGGCACACGTTCGTCGAGATGAGTCGACGCACCGACGTCGCCCGCTCGTACATCCGGAATATGACGCTGTCCGATGAGGTGACCGTGCTCGATGCGATCTACGCCAAACAAACAGGCGTCAACTGTGCAGCGTTCGTGACGGATCGCGCGGTGCAATTGCTCGGAGGCATGGGATACGTCAGCGACGGCGAGGTCGAGCGGCACTACCGCGACGCGCGCATCCTGGGGATCGGCGGCGGCGCAGATGAAGTGATGGCTGATCTGGCGGCGAGGTTGCTGGGGCTGTAGGTGGGGCCGCTGCGCCGGACCGTTCGTGGAGTGTTGAGCCTTGGCGGGGCGACTTTGCACGCACGATGTCACTCAGTGACCAGATACGCGCAAAGTCCCCCCGAATCGCTGCTGGCCGGGCAGATTCGTGAAGGTCGAGCCTCCCCGGGGCGACTTTGGACGCCCGAGGTCACTCAGTGACCAGATACGGGCAAAGTCCCGCACGAATCGCCGGAACGCCCAGGCAAACTTGTGAAAGGTCGAGCCTCCCCGGGGCGACTTTGGACGCACGAGGTCACTCAGTGACCAGATACGCGCAAAGTCCCGCACGAATCGCGGGAGCGCCCCCTCACCCGGTCCGGTTCACCACGTAGTCGCAGACCGCTTCAAGCGCATCCCGCGGCCCACCGGCGGGCAGGGTGTGCAGGCATCGGCGAGCATCGTCAGCCCACTCATGAGCGGCGGCCCGGGCTTCTGCCACGGCGTCGTGGGCACGCAGCAGGTCCATCGCCTCGGCGACCTCATCATCGGACAACGGGCGGCCCAGCAGATCCAGCAGGCGTGCGTCCTGGTCGCGTTGTTCGCGCTGCACCATGAGCGCGGCCAACGTCGGTACGCCCTCCTTCAGGTCTGTGCCCGGGGTCTTGCCCGAATCCCTGGTCTCGCTGGTCAGGTCGACCAGGTCGTCCGCGAGTTGAAACGCGACCCCGATGCGCTCGCCGTAACGGGTGAGGGTGTCGATCGTGGGCTCGTCGCATCCGGAGAACATCGCTCCGAACTGCGCTGAAGTGGCGATCAGCGAACCGGTCTTGTCCGCCAGAACCATCAGGTGATGGGCCACGGCGTCCTCGCCATCGGTCGCGCCCACAGTCTCCCGGATCTGCCCGGTCACCAACCGCTCGAACGTGCGCGCCTGGATCCGGACCGCCTCGGGGCCGAGGTCGGCGAGGATGTCCGATGCGCGGGAGAACAGAAAATCGCCGGTCAGGATCGCAACCGAGTTGTCCCACCGCTGATTGGCCGACACCCGTCCGCGACGGATGGGCGCCTCGTCCATGACGTCGTCGTGGTACAGCGTGGCCAGGTGGGTCAATTCCACGACGGTCGCGGCGTCGTACACCGCGTCCCGGTCGGGATCGCCGAATGCCGCGCACAGCAATGTCATCAAGGGCCGGAAGCGTTTGCCGCCGGCCTCGACGAGGTGCGCCGAGGTCTGCGTGACGAACGGATAGTCACTCTTGACCGCCTCAGTGAGCCGGGCTTCCACACGCTGCAGCCTGCCCCGCAGACCATCGCGCAGGCTGGGATCGGCCAGGAACGCCAGGTATGGCACCGATCACACCCCTATCTGATGAACGTGGAGGCCTTGTCTGCCAAGTCCAACACGGATTGCGGAAGCACGCCCAGGATCACGGTAACTGCCACCGTCACCCCGATCGCCACCGCGGTCAGACTGCTGGGCACCACCACCGCCGGAGCGTCCTCGGCACGTTCGGTGAAGAACATCAGCACGATCACCCGCACGTAGAAGAAAGCGGCGATGGCCGAGGCGAAGACCCCGACGATGACCACGGGTGTGGCACCGCCCTCGATACCAGCGGAGAACACCGCGAACTTGCTGGTGAACCCGGAGGTCAGCGGGATCCCCGCGAACGCCAGCAACAGGATGGTGAAGGCTCCGGCTATCAAGGGCGACGTCTTGCCCAGGCCGGCCCACTGCGACAGCTTCGTGGCCTCTCCGGTCGGGTCACGCACCAGACTGACGATGGCGAACGCACCGATCGTGGTGAAGCCGTAGACCAGCAGGTAGAACATCGTGCTGGAAAGCCCCGAGGGGTTCGTCGACAACACACCGATCAGCATGAAACCGGTGTTGGCGATGGCCGAGTAGGCCAGCATCCGCTTGATGTCGTTCTGCGTCAGGGCGACGATCGCCCCGGTCAGCATGGTCGCGATCGCCACGCCCCACATCAGCGGCCGCCAGTCCCAGCGCAGCCCGCCGAGAGCCACATACGTCAGGCGCAGCAGTCCTCCGAAGGCCGCGATCTTGACACCTGCGGCCATGAATGCCGTGGCCGGCGTGGGTGCGCCCTGGTACACGTCCGGGGTCCACTGGTGGAAGGGCACTGCACCGATCTTGAAAAGCAGCCCGACGAACAGCAGACCAATGGCCGCGATGAGCAGGCCGTTGTTGCCCGGATCAGCAGCCATGGCCTCGACGATCCCCGGGAAGGAGATGGTGCCCGAGAAGCCGTAGAGCATCGCAGCTCCGAAGACGAAGAAGCCCGACGAGTAGGCCCCGAGCAGGAAGTACTTCATCGCTGCTTCCTGGCTGAGCAGTCTGCGGCGGCGCGCCATCCCCGACATCAGATACAGCGGCAGTGACATGACTTCCAGAGCCACGAACATCGTCAGCAGATCGTTGGCCGTGGTGAACAGCATCATGCCGCCGACACAGAACAGGAACAGCGGCCAGACCTCGGTCTGCAACCAGCCCTGCTGGGTGAACGCCTTCTCGTCGACGCTTCCCGGCAGCGCCGAGGCCTGCGAGGCGAACGCGTCACCGGCCGGGTCCACGTGCCGCTCGGCGATCAGCAATGCCGAGACCATGGCGACCAGCAGAATCGAACCCTGCATGAACAGACCCGGGCCGTCGATCGCAATGGTGCCCTCAGCGGCCAGTTCGTTGGTTCCCGCCAACCGGACCACCCAGATGAACGAGGCCAGCAGCACCGCCGTGACCAGGAACAACTGGACCGTCCGCCGGGATTCCCGCGGCACGAAGGCTTCGACCAGCACACTCAACACACCGCCGCCGAGCACGATGAGCAACGGTGCGACCAGCGCATACCTGATCTCGGGGGAGGCGAAAGACTCCAGCACGCCGTTCACTGACCCTCCCCTTCCTCGCGACATCCGTCCGCGAAGTCACAATCCGCGGTGACCCCCACCGGCGGGTCCCCCACGCCGACCACAGCCAGCGTCTGGTCGACCGCCGGATTGATGACGTCCAGCGCGGGCGCCGGGAACACCCCGAGCCCGATGATCAGTGCCACCAACGGCGCCACCGCCACGACCTCGCGGCCGGTGAGGTCCTTGATGTCCTCGCAGCCGGGTTTCAACGGACCGGTCATGGTGCGCTGGTACAGCCACAGGATGTACAGCGAAGCCAAGATGATGCCGGTCGTGGCGATCACCGCCACCAGCGGGTAGCGGACGTACGTGCCGACCAGGACCAGGAACTCCGAGACGAAGCTGCTCATGCCTGGTAGCGCCAGTGAGGACAGCCCCGCGATCAGGAAGAACCCTGCCAGCAGCGGCGCCACCTTGTGCACCCCTCCGTAGTCATCCACCAGCTTGGATCCGCGCCTGCTCATCAGGAATCCGGCCACCAGGAACAGTGCGGCGGTCGAGAAGCCGTGGTTGACCATGTACAGGGTCGAACCGCTCTGACCCTGGCTGGTGAGCACGAAGATGCCCAGCGTGATGAATCCGAAGTGGCTGATCGAGGTGTATGCGATCAGTCGCTTGATGTCGGTCTGCCCGATGGCCAGCAGCGCACCGTAGATGATGCCGATCAGGCTCATCACGATGATCAGCGGGGTGTAGAACTGCGAGGCCTCCGGGAAGATCTGCAGGCAGTACCGCAGCATGCCGAATGTTCCCACCTTGTCGAGCACGCCCACGAGCAGCACGGCACTGCCGGGCTGGGCCTCGGTGGCGGCATCGGGCAGCCAGGTGTGCACCGGCCACAGCGGGGCCTTGACCGCGAAGGCGAAGAAGAACCCGAGGAACAACATCCGCTGCGTGGTCGAATCCATTCCCAGCTGGGTCAGCGCCCCGAAGTCGAACGTGCCGGCTCCGAATTCGCGCTGGCTGACCACGTACAGCCCGATCAGACTGGCCAGCATGAACAGTCCACCGAACAGGCTCACGATCAGGAACTTCACCGCGGCGTAAGATCGGCGGGCCCCTCCGTAGCGGCCGATCAGGAAGTACACCGGGATCAGCATTGCCTCGAAGAAGACGTAGAACAGGAACACGTCGATGGCCGAGAAGACCCCGATCATGCAGACTTCCAGCGCCAGCATGAGCGCGAAGTAGCCCTTGGTCGGGGCATCGCTGTGATCGGCCTCGTTCCATCCGGCCAGGATCACCACCGGCACCAGAATGGCTGCCATCGCGACGAGGACAAGCGCGATGCCATCCACGCCGAGCGCGAACGAGATCCCGAACGACTCGATCCACGGGGTCGAGGTCACGAACTGGAATGGTTCGGTGCTCTGCGCGTCGAACTGCAGCGCCATCGCGATGACGAGTACGAGCGTGGCGATGCTGAAGCCCAGAGCGACCTGTTTGGCCAGTTCCGGGGAGTTCTTCGGCAACAGCGCTACCACCACGGCACCGATCGCCGGGACCAGCAGCAGGATGAGCAACCAGTTCATCAGAGCCTCACCACCAGAAGCGCCACGAACAGCAGGAAGGCGCCGGCCAGCATCGACAGCGCGTACGACCTCGAGTAGCCGGTCTGCCACTTGCGCAGTCGGTTGGACAGGCCCGCGGTGGCCGACCCCATGGCCACGACCGCCCCGTCGATACTGCGGTTGTCGAACCAGACCAGGGCCCGGGTCAGGTACTGACCAGGACGCATGAACACCGCCTCATTGAATGCATCCCCGTACAAGTCCTTGCGTGCGGCAACCGTCAGCGGCGACACCGACGTCGGCGCGGTCAGCGGAACTTCGCGGCGATACTGCTGGTAGGCCAGCACGGCTCCCAGGATGACCAGTGCCAGTGTCGCCCCGCTGATCACCGGGATCGGGATCGGTGGTTCGGGATGTTGGAAGCCCACGACCGGTTCCAGCCATTTCTCGATCGCGCCGTTCCAGGCCAGCAGGAAACCGCTGGCCAGCGACGCGATACCCAGCAGGATCAACGGGATGGTCATCACCGGCGGGGACTCGTGCGGATGCACATCGTCGGTCCAGCGCTTCTTACCCAGGAACGTCATGGTGAACAACCGCGTCATGTAGAACGCGGTGATCCCCGCGCCGATCATGGCGGCCAGACCCGCGGCCCAACTGTGGTCGAACGCGGCTTCGATGATCTTGTCCTTCGAGTAGAAGCCGGAGAACGGCGGTACCCCCATGATCGCCAGCCAGCCGGCCGCGAACGTGATGTACGTGACCACCATGACGGTGCGGATGCCCCCGAACCGGCGCATGTTCTCCTGATTGTTGAACGAGTGCATGACCGAACCGGCACCGAGGAACATATTGGCCTTGAAGAAGCCGTGGTTGACCAGGTGGAAGATGGCGAACACGTAGCCGATCGGCCCGAGGCCGGCGGCCAGCACCATGTACCCGATCTGGGACATGGTGGAGCCCGCGAGCACCTTCTTGATCTCGTCCTTGGCCAAACCGATGATCGCACCGAAGATCAGCGTGATCGCACCGATGGCGATCACCACGGTCTGCGCGGTGGGTGCGCCGTCGAAGATGGGGTTGGACCGGGCGATGAGGTACACACCGGCGGTCACCATCGTGGCCGCGTGGATCAGCGCGGAAACCGGGGTCGGACCCTCCATGGCGTCCAGCAACCACGACTGCAGCGGGAACTGCGCGGACTTTCCACACGCGGCGAGCAGCAACAACAACCCGATCCAGGTCAGCGTCCCCTCGCTGGACTCCCCGGCCTGCGCGAAGACCTCCGGGAAGGTGACCGTCCCGAAGGACACGAAGATCGCCATGATCGCCACGGACAGCCCGAAGTCACCCACCCGGTTGACCACGAAGGCCTTCTTCGCCGCCACGGCCGCACTCGGCTTGTACTGCCAGAAGCCGATCAGCAGGTACGAGGCCAGGCCCACACCCTCCCAGCCGACGTAGAGCAGCAGGTAGTTGTCGGCGAGCACCAGCAGCAGCATCGCGGCCACGAACAGGTTCAGATACGCGAAGAACAGCCGCCGCTTCGGGTCATCTTTCATGTACCCGATGGAGTAGATGTGGATCAGCGATCCGACACCGGTGATCAACAGCACGAACGTCAACGACAGTTGGTCGATCTGCAGCCCCACGTTGGCGGTGAAGTTGCCGACGAAGACCCAGTCCCACAGGTGCTGGATAATCCCGCGGTCCTCCGAGGGCCGGGCCAGCAGGCCCAGCCACATCATGATGGCCAGGATGAACGAGCCGATCGGAAGTGCGGTGGCCAGGTAGTGGCCCCAGGAGTCAGTGCGCCGGCCGAAGCTGAGCAGCACCGCGGCGCCGATCAAGGGCAGGGCGATGAGCACCCAGATGTAGGTGAAGACGCCCTCCGGCGGGGCATACGTGATGGTCGGCGTCGCGGACGCCAGCAGGTCGGTGGTCATCAGAACCTCAGCAGACTGGGCTCGTCCACCGAGGCGCTGCGGCGGGTCCGGAAGATGACCACGATGATCGCCAGGCCGACGACCACTTCAGCGGCGGCCACCACCATGGTGAAGAACGCGAAGACCTGCCCTTCGAGGTTGCCGTGCATCCTGGCGAAGGCCACGAACGCCAGGTTGGAGGCGTTGAGCATGAGCTCCACGCACATGAACACCACGATGGCGTTGCGTCGGAAGAGCATCCCGAACGCCCCGAGGCTGAACAAGATCGCCGACAGGGCGATGTAGTGGTCGGTCGTCACCTTTCCTCCCCGGAGGTGTCGTCGGTGGCCGCACCGAGTCGTCGACGACGATGTCCCGTCGGGCAGCAGCGCCGGGGTGTCGACGGCGTTGTGGCGGGCGAAAGTACCTGGCGGCGGCAGCGCGCTGGGATGCGGCCCCTTGAACCGGGCCTGCGACAGCTCACGCTGGGTGGCCTTGGGCTCGTAGTGCTGCTGATGAGTCAGGATCATCGCGCCGAGCGCGGCGGTGATCAGAAGTGTCGAGGTCACCTCGAATGCGAACACGTACTGCGTGAAGATCAGTTCCGCCAGCCCCTGCAGGTTCCCGCCGGTGACGGAGTTGGCTTCCTCCAGCGAGCCGACCGGCAGATCCCGGGTGCCCTGACCCAGAATGCCGACCAGCAGCACCCCGAAGCCGAGGCCGAAGAGGATCGCTGGTGCGCGCTGGTTCTTGACCGTCTCGATCAACGAGTCCGAAGAGTCGACGCCGACCACCATCAGCACGAACAGGAACAGCATCATGATCGCGCCGGTGTAGACGATCACCTGCACCATGCCCAGGAACGGTGCCGACAGGCTCACGTAGAGGATCGCCAAGTTGATCATGGTCATGGCCAGGAACAACGCGCTGTGCACGGCCTTGCGCGAGAACAGCATGCCCATGGCCCCCAGCACGGCCAGTGCCCCACAGATCCAGAAGACCGCGGCCTCCCCGGCGTTCTGCGCGGCCAGCGTCACGGTCACGTGGCACTCCCTTCGACCGCGTCTTTGAGGGGTTCCCCGGCTCCGGTGACCCGCCCCTGGTAGTAATCCTTCTCCGTGGCCCCGTCGACCATGTCATGGGGTGGGTTCACCATGCCGGGCAGCAGCGGCCCCAGCAGGTCCTGCTTCTCGTAGATGAGTTTCTGACGGCTGTCGTCGGCCAGTTCGAACTCGTGAATCATGGTTAGCGCGCGGGTGGGGCAGGCCTCGATGCACAGTCCGCATCCGATGCAGCGCAGGTAGTTGATCTGGTACACCCGCCCGTAGCGCTCGCCCGGGGAGAACCGGCCGCCGCTTTCGTTGTCGGCGCCCTGCACGAAGATCGCATCGGCCGGACAGGCCCAGGCACACAACTCGCAGCCGATGCACTTCTCAAGGCCGTCCGGGTGCCGGTTGAGCTGGTGACGGCCGTGATAGCGCGGCTTCGGGGGGAACTTGTCCTTCTCCTCCGGGTACTGCTCGGTGACGACCTTGCGGAACATGGTCGCGAAGGTCGTCGAGAATCCTTTGACCACAGGGGGGACATCAGGCATTGTGCGGCTCCTGTTCGACAGCCGGGACATTGCTCGGTTCCAGCAGCTCCTGGCCGGGCATCGGCGGGACCGGGTGACCACCGGCGAACGGGTCCACCGGCTCGGCGGACGCGGCCTCGGCTGCCTCGTGCGCCTCGGCCCGGCGATCGCGGTGCACCTGCGCGAAGTACGAGGAAATGATCAGCAGCACCAGCGAGAAACCGAAGGCCACCATCACCTGCAGGTACGCCGACCCGTCGGGTCCGATGGCGTAACGGGCGACCGACGCCACGACGATCCAGGCCAGAGCAGTGGGGATGAGGACCTTCCAGCCGAACCGCATGAACTGGTCGTAGCGCAACCGGGGCAGGGTGCCGCGCAGCCAGATGAACACGAAGATGAACGAAACCACCTTCATGAGGAACCAGAGCATGGGCCACCAGCCCTCGTTGGCCCCCGACCAGATCGAGATCGGCCAGGGTGCCCGCCAGCCACCGAGGAACAGGGTGGTGGCAAGCGCCGAGACGGTGACCATGTTGATGTATTCGGCCAGGAAGAACATCGCGAACTTCAAAGACGAGTACTCGGTGTGGAAACCGCCCACCAGTTCACCCTCGGCTTCGGGCAGGTCGAAGGGCGCCCGGTTGGTCTCTCCGACCATCGACGTGGTGTAGATGACGAACGAGGGCAGCAGGAGCAGCACGTACCAGAGTTTCGTCTGCGCATTGACGATCTCGGAGGTCGAGGCGCTGCCGGCGAAGAGGAACACGGCCACGAAGGACAGACCCATCGCAATCTCGTAGGAGATCATCTGTGCGGTGCTGCGCAGACCGCCGAGCAGCGGATAGGTCGAACCGGACGACCAGCCGGCCAGGACGATGCCGTAGATGCCGATCGACGCGATCGCCAGCACGTACAGGACGCTGACCGGGAAGTCCGTCAGTTGCAGCATCGTGGTCTGCCCGAAGATGGAGACCTCCGGGCCGAAAGGGATGACCGCGAAGGCCATGAACGCGGGCACGGCTGACAGGATCGGCGCCAGGACGTACACACCGAGTTCCACCTTGCGCGGGATGATCTCTTCCTTGAGGGCGAGTTTGAACCCGTCCATCAACGACTGCAGCAGCCCGAACGGGCCCACCCGGTTGGGACCGACCCGGCTCTGCATCCGGGCGACCACCCGGCGCTCGCCCCAGATCGTGAGCAGCACGATGACCACGAGCAGCGCGAACAGGGCAACGACCTTGAGCAGGATCAGCCAGAACGGGTCACTGCCGAACCCGGCCACGTTCATGAAACCCTCCCGACGCTCACACGCACCGTATCGCCGCTTGCCACGCCGAGTGCGGACACCACGTTGGTTCCCGAATTCATGGGGACCCAGACGATCCCCGACGGCATGTCGGTGACCAGTGCCGGCAGCGTCAGGGAGCCGATATCGCCGGTGACAGTGACCGGGTCCCCGTCGGAGATCCCGAGGTCGCTGGCGTTGGCCGGGCTCACCCGCACAACCGGGGGTCGGGCGGTGGCGGCCATGTACGGCTCACCGGCCTGCATGGATCCATCGTCGAGCAATTGGTGCCAGGTGACCAGGACCGCCTCCCCCGGCGCGAGCCGCGCCGGCTCGGCCGCTGGGCGCCTCAGGCCGCGGGCCGGCTTGCGCCATCGACCCAACGCGATCGGCTCGTCCTGCGGCCGGGTCAACATTTCGTCGCCGATCGCGGCCAGCACGGCGCGTCGGTCAGGGATCAGCGACTCCCGGAACACCTGCGGGAATGGTCGGCGGCGGCCCTCCCAGTCGACGAAGGAGCCGGCCTTCTCGGTGACCACGGCCACCGGGAACACGACGTCGGCGGCGCGGGTGGCGTCGTTGTGCGCGGGCTCGAGCGCCACCACAAGGGACCGGCTCGAGCCGGCAACCAGTGCGGCACCGTCGGGCATGTCATCGGGGTCGACCCCGCCCACCAGCAGCGCGCGGTAGGGCGTCCGGTTCCTCGCCACGTCCGCGGTTTCCTGGGCCGTCGGCGAGGCGGCCGTGGCGACCGGACCAGGCCTCGCGGCTGGGCCGCGGCGACCAGCGCCCGAGACCCCGGCGAACCCGCGCCTGCACCGGCCCACGCGGGGCGGCGCCGGGCAGCAGCCCTGCGTCCAGGCGCCGCGCTCACCGGCGCGCCGCGGCACCCACGCCAGGTGGGCACCGGTCGGCGCGGCGGTTGCGGCCAGCCAGCTGAGCAGGCCCTGCGACGGCGGCGCGCTCGCCCACCATGAGCACCGCGCCGGGCTGGGACAACGCCTGCATCAGCTCTTCTGACCCCGACATGGCGGCGATCTCCTGACCGGGACCGGCAGCCAGGACGGTGGCGTCGAGTTTGGACAATCCCGGGCTCGCCCACGGCGCGACCGCGAAGACCTTCGTCGATCCCTTGGTCACCGCCTTGCGCAGGCGCAAGAAGACGATCGGCGACTCCTCCTCCGGCTCGAAAGCCACCAGCACGACGGCCGGCGCCGCCTCGAGCTCGGCGTAGGTGGGCCCGCCGCGGCCGGCCATCGTGGCGGCCAGGAACGCGGCCTCCTCGGCGCTGCTGGGCGGGCCCGGAAGTCGACGTCGTCGGTCCCGAGCACCACGCGGGCGAACTTGGAGTAGGCCTAGGCGTCCTCGGCGGTCAGGCGGCCGCCCACCAGCACGGCGGCACGCCCGCGCCGCGCGGCCAGCGCGTCGGCAGCGACCCCCAGCGCCTCGGGCCAGGAGGCGGCGCAGCCCGCCCTCGTCCCGCACCAGCGGGTGGGTGATCCGGTCCTCGGTCAGGGTAGGGGAAGCCGAAGCGGCCCTTGTCGCAGTTCCACTCCTCGTTGACCGCCGGGTCGTCGGCGGCCTGGCGACGCATCACCGTGGAGCGCCGCACGTCGGTGCGCATCGCGCAGCCGCTGGCGCAGTGCTCGCAGATCGTGGGCACCGATACCAGGTCGAACGGCCGCGCCCGGAACCGGTAGCGAGCGTTGGTCAGGGCTCCGACCGGGCAGATCTGCACGGTGTTGCCGGCGAAGTAGGAGTCGAACGGGGTGTCCTGACTGATGCCGACCTGCTGCTGGGCGCCGCGCTCCAGCAGGTCGATGAACGGGTCGCCGGCGATCTCGTCGGCGAACCGGGTGCAGCGCGCACACGACGCAGCGCTCGCGGTCGAGCAGGATCTGCGCGCTGATGTTGATCGGCTTGGGGAAGGTGCGCTTTGGTGCCGTCGAACCGGGTCTCGCCGCGGCCGGCGCTCATCGCCTGGTTCTGCAGCGGGCACTCGCCGCCCTTGTCGCAGACCGGGCAGTCGAGCGGGTGGTTGATGAGCAGGAACTCCATCACCCCGCTGCGCCTCGTCGGCGACCTTCGAGGTGCGCTGGGTCCGCACGACCATGCCGTCGGTGACGGGGATCGCGCAGGAGGGCTGCGGCTTGGGCTGCCCCTCGATCTCGACCAGGCACATGCGGCAGGCAGCCACCGGATCCAGCAGTGGGTGGTCGCAGAAGCGCGGGATCTCGATCCCCAGTTGCTCGGCCGCGCGGATGATCAGCGTGCCCTTCTCAGCGGTCATCGAGACCCCGTCGATGGAAGGCGACGTGCCCCTCCGGCACCGGCACTCCCTGCGCCGGGGTCTGGTGACGGTCATCGCCCTCACCTCGCCGAAAACCGTGGTGGCGGCCGGGTCGAAGGCCTCGTGCGGCCGTGTGGTGCCGGCCTCGAACTCGTCGCGGAAATACTTCATCGCCGCCTGGGAAGGGGGTGGCCGCGGCGTCGCCCAGGGCGCAGAACGAGCGGCCCAGGATCTGCCCGCAGACGTCGTCAGGATCGTCGAGCTGCTGACGCTGCCCGCGCCCGGCCTCGAGCCGGTGCAGCAGGTCCTCGATCCAGCCGTGCCCTCACGGCACGGCGTGCACTTGCCGCACGACTCGTGCTTGTAGAAGTCCAGCCAACCGGTGACGGCCCGCACCACCGAGGTGGTCTCGTCGAACAGCATCGGGGTGCCGGTGCCCAGCATGGACCCGGCCTCGGCCATCGCCTCGTAAGTCATCGGAAGGTCGATGTGCTCCGGGGTCAGCATCGGCACCGAGGACCCGCCCGGCAACCAGAACTTCAGCTCGTGGCCCTCGCGGATCCCGCCGGCGTAGTCGAGCAGTTCCGACATCGGCGTGCCCAGCGGCGCCTCGTAGATGCCAGGGCGCTGCACATGTCCGGAGACTGCGAACACCTTGAAGCCCGGGGACTTGTCGGTGCCGAAGGAACGGAACCAGTCCACCCCGTTGTTCACGATGTAAGGGACGTTCGCGATGGTCTCGACGTTGTTCACCACGGTCGGACAGGCGTACAGGCCGGCGACGGCCGGGAACGGCGGCTTCAGCCGCGGCTGTCCGCGCCTGCCCTCCAGGGAGTCGAGCAGCGCCGTCTCCTCCCCGCAGATGTAGGCACCGGCGCCAGCGTGCACGACGAGGTTCAAGTTGAAGCCGCTGCCCAGGATGTTGTCGCCGAGATAGCCGGCCTCGTGGGCCTGCCGGACCGCGGCGTGAACGCGCCGGATGACGTGCGGCACCTCGCCACGGATGTAGACGAATGCGTGATCCGCGCGGATCGCGTAGGACGCGACGATGATGCCCTCGATCAGGGCGTGCGGGTTCGCCAGCATGATCGGGATGTCCTTGCAGGCACCCGGCTCGGACTCGTCGGCGTTGACGACCAGGTAGTGGGCTTGCCGTCGTTCTGCGGCACGAAACTCCACTTGATGCCGGCCGGGAACCCGGCGCCGCCGCGGCCGCGCAGGCCCGAGTCCTTCACCGCCGAGATGACCGCATCCGGACCCATCCCGAAGGCCTGGGACAGGGCGCTGTAGCCGCCGTGGCGGGGTACCCGTCCAGCGTGAACGAGTCGGGCTCGTCCCAATGCGCGGTGATGACGGGGGTCAGCGGCATCAGACCGCCTCCCCGTCCGGGCGCGGCCATGCCGTGCTCCTTGGCGACCTTCAGACCGGCCAGCATCAGGTCGTCGGCGCCGCCATCCTGGCCGAGGCCGTCGTCGTGGATCCCGGCCAGGGTGCGCTCCTGGGCGGCAGTCGCGGATGGCCGGGCCGCGGGTGGAGCTGACCTCCGCCCTCGCGCAGATCCTCGACCAGCTCCCGGGCAGCCTCGGCGGTCAGGTCGTCCATGAACTCCCAGTTGGCGGTGATCACGGGGGCGTGGGTGCACGCGGCCTGGCACTCGATGCGCTCGAGGGAGATCGCGCCGTCGGCGGTGACCTCGTCGTGGCCCACCCCCAGGTCGCTGCTCAGGGCGTCCCAGATGGCGTCGCCGCCGAGGATCCCGCAGCCCGGGTTGATGAACACGCCGATGTGGTACTCCCCGACCGGCTCGTCGCGCTTGTACATCGTGTAGAAGGTGGCCACCGCGCGACCTCGGCGGTGGTCAGCCCGAGCACCTCGGCGCACAACTCGATGCCCTCCGCGGTCACGTAGCCCTCCTCGGCCTGCACCAGGTGCAGCATCGGCAGCAGCGCCGAGCGCGGCTGCGGGTAGCGCGCGGCCAGGTCGCGGCACTCGGCGGCGGTCTGGTCGGTCAGTGCCAGGTCATCGATCCACTCCACCCATGACGGGGTCGATGCTGGCCACCGCGGCCACGACGTCGGAGACCATGCCGCCCTCGCTCATGGCCGGCACGGCCTGCAGATTGTTGAACGAGGGGTCCCGGAAGTGCACCCGGTAGGGCGGGTGCCGCCGTCGCTGACCACGTGCACGCCGAGTTCGCCGCGGGCCGACTCGACCGCCGAGTACACCTGGCCGGCCGGCACCCGGAAGCCCTCGGTGACCAGCTTGAAGTGGTGGATCAGGGCCTCCATGGACTGGCCCATGATGTGCCGGATGTGCTCCAGGGAGTTGCCCTGGCCATCGGAGCCGATCGCCAGCTGCGCGGGCCAGGCGATCTTCTTGTCCTCGACCATCACCGGGCCGGGCCGCAAGCGGTCGAGGCACTGCTCGACGATGTTGAGCCTCTGCTCCATCTCCTCGAGGCGGATCAGGAACCGGCCGTAGGCGTCGCACGAGGTCTGCGTGGCGACCTCGAACTCGTAGGTCTCGTAGCCCGCAGTAGGGCTGCGTCTTGCGCAGGTCCCAGGGGGCCCGGTGGCACGCAGGACCGGCCCGGTCATGCCCAGCGCCATGCAGCCGGTCAGGTCCAGGTAGCCGACGCCCACGGTGCGCGCCATCCAGATCGAGTTGTCCACCAGCAGGTCCGCGGTGTCCGGGCAGCGCTTGCGCAGCTGCTCACGGTCTCGGCGATCTTGGCCTCGGCGCCCTCGGGCAGGTCCTGGGCCACGCCGCCGGGGCGGATGAAGGCGTGGTTCATGCGCAGGCCGGTGATGGTCTCGAGCACGTCGAGGATGTACTCGCGCTCGCGGAAGCCGAACGTCATCGCGGTCAGGGCACCGAGTTCCATACCACCGGTGGCCAGGTACACCAGGTGGCTGGAAATGCGGTTGAGCTCCATGAGCATCACCCGGATGACCGTGGCGCGCTCAGGGATCTGATCGGTGATGCCCAGCAGTTTCTCGACGCCGAGGCAGTAGGCCGTCTCGTTGAAGATCGGTGCGAGGTAGTCCATGCGCGTGACGTAGGTGACGCCCTGGGTCCACGTGCGGAACTCCATGTTCTTCTCGATGCCGGTGTGCAGGTAGCCGATGCCGGAACGGGCCTCGGTGACCGTCTCCCCGTCGAGTTCGAGGATGAGCCGCAGCACGCCGTGGGTGGACGGGTGCTGCGGGCCCATGTTGACCACGATCCGCTGGGCGATGCCTTCATCGCCCTCGACCTGGTCCCAGTCGCCACCGGAGACCGTGAAGACCTTGCCCTCGGTGGTGTCGTACGAGTCCGCCTCGTCGGCGGTGTCGTAGATGACGTCTCGCTCAGGTGTACTCCCTGCGCTGGTCAGGCGGCGGCACGGTGGCGCCCTTGTACTCCACCGGAATGCCACCGAGGGGGTAGTCCTTGCGCTGCGGGTGGCCAGGCCAGTCATCGGGCATCTGGATCCGGGTCAGGCGGGGTGGCCGTCGAAGACGATGCCGAAGAAGTCGTAGGTCTCGCGCTCGTGCCAGTTGTTGCCGGGGTAGATCTCCACGATCGACGGCACGTGCGGGTCGTCGTCCGGGCAGGTGACCTCGACGGACAGCCGGCGGTTGTGGGTCATGGACAGCATCGGGTAGTGGATGTGCAACTCGCGGCCGGTGTCCTCGGGCCAGTGAACCCCGCTGGCCCCCATACACATCTCGAACCGCAGATCGGGGTGGTCGCAAGGTGGCGCATACCGCAGCAGGTGCTCGCGCTCGACCTCAAGGGTCAGTTGGTCGTGCCGGATGACCACTTTGGAGACGGCAGGACCGAAGTCGCTGCCGAGTTGCTCGGCGAGGGTGTCGACGGCCTGGTCGTACCAGCCGCCGTAGGGACGGGTGGCCGCAGGGCCGGGCATGGACCGCCGCCGAACCAGCCCGCCGGAACCGCTGACGTCGGGGTGCCTCGGCGCCGAACGCGCCCTGCCCGGTCGCCAGCACCTCGAGGGTCTCGGTGCCCGCGGGGACGACCTCGGAGGTTCTCGGTCACCGCATCAGGCCCTTCATCTGCCTCGCCGGGAACGGCGGGCAGCGCCGCCGCCTCGAGCTCGACGACCTCGACCTCGCGGTGCGCGCCGAGCTTGGTGTGCTGCACCTGGTCGTGGATCTTGAGGATCGCGTCCATCAACTGCTCCGGCCGCGGCGGGCAGCCGGGCAGGTAGATGTCCACCGGCACGACGTGGTCGACGCCCTGCACGATCGCGTAGTTGTTGAACATGCCGCCGCTGGAGGCGCAGACGCCCATGGCGAGCACCCACTTGGGGTTGGGCATCTGGTCGTAGATCTGGCGCAGGACCGGGGCCATCTTCTGGCTCACCCGGCCGGCGACGATCATCAGGTCGGCCTGGCGCGGCGAGGCGCGGAAGACCTCCATGCCGAAGCGGGCCAGGTCGTAACGCGGGGCGCCGGTGGCCATCATCTCGATGGCGCAGCACGCGAGCCCGAACGTGGCCGGCCACAACGACCCCTTGCGCGCGTACCCGGCGACCGCCTCGACGGTGGTCAGCAGGACCCCGCTGGGAAGTTTCTCTTCAAGACCCATCAGTCCCACTCCAAACCGCGGCGGCGCCATACGTATGCGTAGACGACGGCCAGCGTCAAGATGAACAACAACATCTCGATCAGACCGAAGACCGCGAGCTGGTCGAAGGCGACCGCCCACGGATACAGGAACACGATCTCGATGTCGAAGATGATGAACATCATCGCCGTCAGGTAGTACTTGACCGGGAACTTGCCGCGGCCCATCAACTGCGTGGTGGGTTCGATGCCACATTCGTAGGGCTCGACCTTGGCCCGGTTGTACCGCTTGGGACCGGTGAGACTGGCCACCCCGACACTGAACGCGGCGAACGCGAACGCCAGCAATCCCAGGATCAGGATGGGAAGGTACACATTGCCCATCGCTATCGACTCCTTCCGGTCGGCTCAATCCTAGGGTGCGCTGTCGTGCTGCTGCCCGGCGACTCCGGCGCGATACCCGGTCTGCACCGGCGGGCGGGTTGCGCACTGAACTGCGGCACCTGCCACGGGGCGTTTCGGACGGCTGTGACGCCGCCGGTGAGGTGGTCCATCCGCTCTCCTCGTTGCAAGGATCTCCGCTGCCTACCCCCCGATTGAGTCTAGGTGGCAGTGGTGGTGCTGTCGTGCGGATGGGAGCCGGATTGGGTTGCCCGGACCGAGCGCCCCGAATCCACGTTGGAAACGGGAAGCCGAAATACGCCCCGTACGACTCCCGACTACCCGCTCCCGATCGCCCAAAGGGCCCACACCGCAGGCCGACTCCAGCGCTGCGGGTGGCCCGCTCAGACCTGGTTCAACAGCGACCCCGGACTACGCCGCCGGCGACTCACTGGCCATTGCCGGCTCGCTCACCGAGAACGAGTTCACCATCTGGTCGAACGTCGGCGCCAACTCCGCCCACCGATCGGTCGCCGCCTGGGTCAGCAACTGATACTCGATCATCCCGTCGAACAGGAAGTAGAGCTTGGAGGTGATGGGGGTGCCTTCGACGTCGAAGGTGGCGTCGGCCTCGAAACCGTTCAGTCCGCTCACCGTCACCGGCGAGAGTTCGGAGATCTGCATGTTCTCCGAGGACTGCTCCAACTGCGGGATCACGCTCTGTTCGAGTTCGGCCTGGACCGCGTCGAGGTTCTCCTCGGTGATCTCGGTGTTGAGCTCGTAGACATTCACCAGGAAGGCGTCGCGATACTGCCCGCCGACCTGCGTCCCATCGGTGTCGAACACTGCCACCGAGTCCGCGCTGCTGGCACCGCTCTCAGCTTCGAACGAGGTGTCGTCCTTCTGCTCGAACGGCGGGGCGTACTGGAAGCTGAATCCGTACTTGTCGCTGGTGTAGGTCTGCACATCCAACGGTGCGCTCTGCTCAGCGCTCGGACTCTCAGAGGAGTCGCCCCCGACGCTCACTTCGGCCGAACACCCGACCAGTCCAACCGTGAGGGCGGCTGCTGCCACCACTGCTGAAAATCGCGCTGAGATACGCATGAGCCTCTTCCAATCAGTACGCCGACAGGTCGCCGCTCAGGCTACTCCCCTGTGCAGCGCGACGATACCCCCAGAGAGGTTCCGCCAGGCGACTTGTTCCCACCCGGCATCCAGCAGCAGCTCGGCCAAGCCCTGCTGGCCAGGCCACGCCGCGATCGATTCGGCCAGATACTCGTACGCCTCGGAGTTGCTGGCCACCCGTTTGGCGATCTGGGGCAGGGCCTTCATCAAGTACTCCTGGTAGATCGTCCGGAAGGGCGGCCACACCGGCGTCGAGAACTCGCACACGACCAGCCGACCGCCCGGGCGGGTGACCCGGCGCATCTCGCGCAGGCCTTGCGCGGGGTCGTGAATGTTGCGCAATCCGAAGGAGATCGTGACGGCGTCGAAGGACGCGTCGGCGAACGGCAGCGTCATCGCGTCGCCGGCCACGAACGGCAGATGCGGCAGGCGTTTGCGGCCGACCTGGAGCATTCCCAGCGAAAAGTCACACGGAACCACCTGGGCACCGACGCGAACGAAAGACTCGCTGCTGGTTCCCGTCCCCGCCGCCAGGTCCAGCACGCGTTGGCCGGGCTGGGGATCCACGGCCTCAGTGACCAGTCGCCGCCATTTACGCGTCTGCCCCACAGCGAGGACATCATTGGTCAGGTCGTAGCGGCCTGCCACCCGGTCGAACATCGATGCCACTGCCAATGGCTGCTTGTCGAGGTCGGCTCTGCTCACCGGCCAAGTCTCTCATCAGACTGCTGTGGCGGCACCGGGCCGGGCGCCGCAGACCTTGCCTTCGCGCGCGAAGCGACCCGGCCATAATCTGGAAGGGTGAACCAGCCCCTCCAGGTGCGCACTCGGCTCGTGGATCCCCGCGATCTCTTGTCGATGATCCCTGCGCACGCCCAGCCGCTGAGCTGGGTGCACGATGGCGACGGTCTCGTGGCCTGGGACGTGGCGGCCACCACGACCGTGCGGGGCCCTGAGCGCTTCGCGCGGGCGCAACGGTGGTGGGCACGGCTGTGCGAGTCTGCGGTCGTCGACGACGAGATCATGGCACCGGGTACCGGACCGGTCGCGTTCGCCTCTTTCTCCTTCGACGCCGACGACGAATCGGTGGTGACCGTGCCCGGCACGATCGTCGGTCAGCGCGACGGTAAGGCCTGGATCACCACGATCACCCCCAACCGACCCGCCCCACTGCCCCCCACCGGGTCAGGTCCGCTGTCTGAAACGGAGCAGGACGGCAGCCATTACCGCCAGCTCGTGGCCGACGCGGTGGAGGCGATCTCGGCAGGCGTCTTCGACAAGGTGGTCCTGGCCAGAGCGGTGCGGATGAGCGGGACCATCGACGTCCACCGAACCCTGCACAAACTCTCGCAGCGGTATGCGGACTGCTGGACGTTCAGCGTGCACGGCTTGATCGGCGCCACCCCAGAACTGCTCGTGCGTCGCACAGGCGAACAGGTCACCTCCCGAGTTCTGGCGGGGACCGTGGCGCGCAGTCAGGATGACCTGGAGAGCGGGCAACTGGCCGATGACATGGTCACTTCGCAGAAGGCCCGCGAGGAACATGCGTACGCGGTCATGTCCGTGGCCCAGGCCCTCGGCACGCAGTGCACCGATCTGATCGTTCCGGAGGAACCCAGCGTCCTGCGCCTGGCCAACGTGCAACACCTGGCCACGGACATCCACGCGATGCTGGTGGATGAGACCTCTGTGGTCGCCATCGCGGCTGCGCTGCATCCCACCGCTGCTGTCTGCGGCACCCCGACCGAGCGCGCCCTGCAGTACATCCTCAACCGTGAGCAGTTGCGCAGGCAGCGGTACGCAGGGCCGGTGGGCTGGTTCGACGCCAACGGCGACGGCGAGTTCGGGATCGCGCTGCGGTGTGGACAGATCACCCCGGACAACCGGTCCATCGACCTGTACGCCGGCTGCGGGATCGTGGCGGGATCCGACCCCGACTCCGAGTTCGCCGAGTCGGAGTCCAAACTCGCCGCGATGCGGTGGGCGTTGTCCGGGCAGTAGCCCCTCCGGAGCGCGGGACACGCACGGCGGACGGACGGGCGGGCGGACGCGGACGGGCGGGCGGGCGGACTAAGTAACGGCCATTTCGAGCCACGTCCCTCGAACCGCCGCGACCCGCTGGCCACCGGCGGTGAACAGGGCGGCGGCGCTGATCCGCCGGCGACCCACGGACTCCAACTGCCCGGCGACGACGACGTACGGGTCAGCGGGATCCAGCGGAGCGTCGGTGAGCACACCCCCGGTCAGTCGCCCGGTCACCAGCGCGGTCTCCTGCAGCGGCCAGGCCCAGCCGGTGGCGCAGTCCAGAGCCGACCAGATCCATTCCTTCGCGACCCGGCCGCGCGGCTGCCAGACGCAGGCGACCAACCCGTCGGACACCGGACCCGGGCCGATGCCGAGCCCGTCGTGGCGCACCCGGCCGCAACTGAAGCACGTTTCGTACGGATTCGGAACTGCGCCCGGGTAGCCGCGACCGGCGATGCGGGCGCGTTCGATGTCGATGAACGGGATCGGATCGGGTACGACGTCCACTGCGGACGCCTCGGCGATGAGAGTCTGGCCGTCCCAGAATTCCATGTGCCGACCATCGCCGACCTCACGCAACTGCGTTTCCAGCGGTGCCGGGGCACGCAACCAGGCGTCGGCGCCCGGCCCGTCCAGGCGCACCGCCAATGAGCCAGCCACGTAGCCTCCCTGCCCGGAGTCCGGCGGGCCGTTGAGATGCCTGGCGATCCTCACGCGAGGGCTTCCCGGATCTGTGCATGCAGTTCCGCTTCCGCCTGCCGTGAGACAGGTCCCACCACGACGGCGCTTATCCCTGGGGTCTGGCGCGCCTGACGCAACGCCGAGTCGAGGTCCGGTCCGTCATGCAACGTGACGCCGCTGGCCCTCATCAGCGCGCGGATGTCGACGCCCACCGGCGTGCCGAAGACCCTTTCGTAGACATCGGAGTATGCGGGGTCGGCTTGTTCCAAAGAACCGAAGATCCCGCCGCCACCGTTGTCGACGACCAACAGGCAAAGGTCCGGGCGTGGCTCCTCAGGACCGATGATCAGTCCGTTCTGATCATGCAACAGGGCGAGGTCACCCAGCATGACGAAGGCTTGGCCGCCACCCTCGCTCTGGTGGGCCAGGGCCGCCCCCATGGCGGTCGACACGATGCCGTCGATCCCGTTCACCCCGCGATTGGCCATCACGCGGGGGGCATCGGGCCGGGCATCAGCCACCAGCTCGAGGTCCCGGATGGAGCGCGAGGAGGCCACGAACAACAGGTCGTCGGATTCTGCGACCTTCCACAGGGCGCGGGCTGCGTGCAGGCCGGTGGGCTGCGGTGCCGAATCCAGGATCTTCTCGATCGCCCGCTTGGCCCCGGCGTCGGCCATCAGCCAGCTGTCGAGCCACTCGCTGGACTCCGGAACCTGCGTGTCGGCCGGAGGCGCCGGAACCGATCCAAGCACACAGATGGCCGTGCGCGTGGGGTCCGGCCAGTCGGTCGTCCGCTGCGGCTCGGCGTGAATGTGGATGTCGGCGGCATTGATCAGGGCCATGAGGCCGCGGCTGAGTCCGACCTTGCCCACTGTGACGACCAATTGCGGGCTGTGTGCCGCGCGGAACCGCTCGCTGCCGGCCAGAGCGCTTGCGTGCGCCACCGCCACCAGCCCGGCCCGGGCCTGACCGCTGGGTTCGCTGTGAAGCGGCCATCCGCACGACTCGGCGAGTTCGACCGCCGCCGCTGCATCCTCGGGGTCGTCGATATCACCGACGATCACCAGACCGCGCTGCGGCAGTTCACCGGCGGCCAGATCGTCGAGCACTTCGTCGATGGGCTCCTGCACACTGAGCATCAGACGCCGGTCCACCGTCCACGTCCGGATGACCTGGACCTCGTCGCCCTCCTCATCCACGAAACCGATCCCGTCATGACCTTCGACCGGTTCGACCCATGTCGCGTCGTCGTCGGGCACGAGCGGTTCGCGCAAGCCGAGGTTGACGTGCACCGGTCCGCGCTGGAACGGATGGCTGGCAATCGCACACGCCCGGGAGATGGTGCTGCGCCAGTACCGCGCCTGGCCGCGCGCACGGGTGGGCGCCTCCACATCGGCCGACCAGCGCACGATCCCATCGAAGATCCGGACCTGGTCGATCGTCTGGTTTGCTCCCGTCTGGCGCAGTTCCGCCGGCCGGTCGGCAGTCAGAACGATCAGCGGCAGGGCGCTGAACCAGGCCTCCTCGACCGCGGGCAGCAGGTTCGCCACGGCGGTGCCCGAGGTGGTGATCACCGGTACCGGAGCTCCCCCGCCCTTGGCCAGCCCCAGTGCCAGGAAGCCGGCACTGCGTTCGTCGATGCGCACGTGCAGCCGGATTTCACCGCGGTCGTGCGCGCGGGCCGCCTCGATGGCCAGTGGAGCGCTGCGGGAGCCGGGTGCGAGCACGACATCGTTGACCCCGGAACGCACCAACTCGTCGAGGATCACCTGTGCGGCGGCGGTGGACGGATTCACGCAGACCACTGTGCCACGCGAATGCCACACACCGGTCGCGGGCAGGGGCTGCCGTCGGTTCTCACACGCCCGACCGACTCCCCGGTCGCGGCTACGACCGCGCCAGCACTTCGGCGGCGGCTTGGATCCGGCGCTTCCAGTAGTCCAGATCCTCACCGGTCTCAACGAAGTCCGGGGTCGGGTAGTCCACCCATCCCAACTCGCCGGCCACCGGCAGCAGCGGGTCCGTGGTGTCGCGAGCGAACAAAGCACCGGTGCCCAGACCGCATGCCAGCGGCCGCTCAGGCAGACAACAGGCCGCCGCCACTGCGGCAGCCAGGCCGATGGAGGTGTCCAGCGCACTGGAGATCACCACTGGCAGGCCCACCCTTTGCGCCACCTGCAGCGTCTGTCGGACCCCGCCGAGGGGAGCGACTTTCAGCACCGCCACATCCGCGGCCAGCGCCACGTCATCGAACCGGCGGTCGATGCGGATCAGTTCGTCAGCAGCCAGCGGGACATCGACCAGTGCCCGCAGCGCCACCATGTCCTCGAAACTGCGAACCGGTTGCTCGGCGTACTCGAGGCCGAACGACGACAGCTCTTCGAGTTCCTCGACCGCGCGCGCCAGCGACCATCCACCATTGACGTCCACTCTCAGCGCGGCCTCGGGCATCGCGTCCCGGACCGCCGCCACCCGGTCGCGCCCGGCTGGATCGCCGACCTTGATCTTGATCGTGGTACACCCCGATGCCATCGCCATCCCAGCGGCGACCGCGGGTTCCACAGCCGGGACGATCGCGTTGACCGCCACCTTTCGCCGGACCGGTTGTGGCCACAACCCGTCGGCCTGCTCGATGGCGCTGGCAAGCCATCGTGCGTCGGCGTCGACGTGGTAGTCAGCGAACGGCCCGAACTCACCCCACCCGCGCGAACCCGAGATCAGACACCCCCTGCGTTCGGTCAGACCGCGGAACTGCGTGACCAGATCCAGTCGGAACGGCAACAATCGGCGGTCGCCGAGGTTCACGGGCGCTTGGGGAATTTGTCGAACTCCGGACGACGGCGTTCGGTGTAGGCGTCGCGGCCCTCTTGGGCCTCCTCGGTCATGTAGAACAGCAGCGTCGCGTCGCCGGCCAGCTGCTGCACTCCTGCAAGACCGTCGTCGGCGGCGTTGTGCGAAGCCTTCAGCATCCGCAGCGCCAACGGCGACAGCTCGAGCATCTCCCGGGCCCAGGCGACGGTTTCCTTCTCAAGATCGGCCAGCGGGACCACGGCGTTGACCAAGCCCCAGTCGTATGCCTGCTCGGCACCGTACTGCCGGCACAGGAACCAGATCTCCCGGGAGCGCTTCTGGCCGATCTGCCGGGCCAGCAGCCCGGACCCGTAGCCGCCGTCGAAGGATCCGACCTTCGGCCCGGTCTGACCGAAGCGCGCATTGTCCGCGGCCACGGTCAGGTCGCACACGATGTGCAGGACGTGCCCGCCCCCGATCGCGTAGCCGGCGACCATCGCGATGACCGGCTTGGGCAGACGCCGGATCTGGATCTGCAGGTCCAGCACGTTCAACCGCCCGATGCCCTTGGCCGCTACCTCATCGTCGCCGATGTAGCCGTCGTTGCCGCGGATCTGCTGGTCACCTCCGGAGCAGAACGCCCAGTCCCCGGCGCCGGTCAGGATGATCACACCGACGGTGTCGTCGTCGCGGGCCAACGTGAAGGCGCGCTCGAGTTCGAACAGGGTCTGCGGGCGGAACGCATTGCGCTTGTGGGGACGGTTGATGGTGATCTTCGCGATTCCGTCGGCGGTCTCGTAACGGATGTCGCTGAAGTCGCCCTCCGGTTTCCAGTCGGCCGCCGGTTCGATGCTGGAGTGCGAGGGATCGGTGTACGCCGGGCTGCCCTCGGCGACGACCGGCGGCAGGGGGTAGCGGGTGCGACTGTCCATGCGTCAAGGCTAGATGAAAGCCGGCACACCGGCGCCCGGGCGGGGTACGGCGCACAATAGGTCGGGTGATCGAGTTGCCCGCAGACCTTGCGCCGGTACAGATGGCGCACATGGTGTATCGGTTGCTGGGCGAGCGCAGGCGGTTCGCGGTACCCGGCGCCCCGACCAGCGAGTGGGCCGACATGGTGTTGCGCACGTCTGGCAGCGTCGACACCGCCAAGTCGGTGGCCCACACGTATGCGGCAGTGGACTGGGCGGTGGCCACCTCTCGACGTGTGTTGTCAGCGCATGACTGGCGGTGGTTGCTCCTGCTGTCGCCGGTGTCGGCCGGGGGGTTCATGACCATTGCGCGCTCGGACCGCGAACCGCTGATCTGGCCCGGTCTCGGCGCGCGTTTCGACGCCCACGCGGTGACCGGCTGGTATTCCGGCGGCGCTGACGCGACCTCGGTGGTGAGCACGCAGCTGGCGAGGATGCTCGACGTCCCGCAGGCCGTCGAAATGTTGCAGCGGATGAAGGTGGTGCTGGTGGGTGGCGGGCCTTTCGCACCCGCACTGCGGGACAGGTGTCAAAGCCTGCAGATCCCTGCGGTCGGGACATACGGATCGACCGAGACGCTGGGTGGTTGCGTGTATGACGGGGCGCCCTGGCCGGGCATCCAGGTGGAGATCCGCGCCGACCAGATCCACCTGGATGGGCCCAACCTCTCGGCGTCGTACGTGCCGGAACCGTTGATTCCCCGACCATGGCCCACCGGGGACCTGGGACGCTGGGCCGACGGTCGGCTGGAGGTCTTGGGCCGGGTCGACGACGTCGTGCCGGTCAAAGGCGTGAACCGGCACCTGTGGGAGTTCGAACGTGAGGCCCTGCTTCGCCCTGGGGTCCTCGAAGCGGTGGCCGTGGCGGTTCCCGACGACGTCGACGGATACCGTGTGGTGGTCTTCGTCGAGGATGCCGAACAACGGCTGCCCCGATTGGAAACCGGCAAACCGGACCGCCGAGAGTTGCTCAGGAGGGCACGTGGCCAGCGTCGCTGAGTGGGTTGAGGGCGCTCGGCCACGCACACTTCCGGCGGCGATCGCGCCCGTGGTCGCGGGCTTGGGTGTGACCGGCTACACCGGCACGGACCTTTCCGCGATGCACGTGGCCGTCGCCGCCCTGCTCGCGTTGCTGGTGGCTCTCGCCCTGCAGATCGGAGTCAACTACTTCAACGACTACAGCGACGGAGTCCGCGGCACCGACAGCGTCCGGGTCGGCCCGGTCCGGCTCGTGGGACAGGGTTTGGCCCCCGCCTCCCAGGTCAAGCGAGCAGCCCTGCTGAGCCTGGGGACCGCGGCTGTTCTGGGGACCGCCCTGGTGCTGGTCAGCCGGCAGTGGATCCTGCTACCCATCGGAGTGGCGGCCGTGCTGGCGGCCTACGGCTACACCGGCGGCAAACACCCTTACGGGTACCTCGGCCTGGGGGACGTGTTCGTCTTCATCTTCTTCGGACCAGTCGCTGTGTGCGGAACCACCCTGGTGACCGGCGGTGGGCTGTGGCCGGTGGCCGTGCTGGCGTCGATCGCGATTGGCATCTTGACCGTCAACATCCTGGTGGCGAACAACCTGCGCGACCGAGCTTTGGACGAACGGGCCGGCAAGCGCACGCTGTCGGTCCGTCTCGGCGAGGAGAAGACCCGGCGACTGTTCGCGGTGAGCAACATGGTGGCTTTCGTGATCGTCGCCTGGCTCGCGATCCTGGCCACCCCGTGGGCACTGCTCGGAATGACCGGCGCGATCCCCGCGGTCAGGGCGTCTCAGGACGTTCTCGAACACGCCTACGGCAAGGGGCTCATCCCAGTGCTGCAGATGACGTCGCTGGCGCTACTGCTGACCGGACTTGGGCTCGGGGTGGGACTCGCCCTCTAGAGCCGACGTTTCGTCAGCGGGCTCGTCGGTGACGTCGATCTCCTGCAGGTCATCCTCGGAGGCCGCAGCGGCGTCGATGCGCTCATTGACCCGGCCGATGGCCTTGCCCACACCGGCACTCATCTGGGAGCGCGGCCGATCCAGCCATACCAGGCTGAGCGCGCCGCTGACGAGGAAGGACAGCAGGATCAGCAGCAGTCCCCGGGCACCAGTCAAGTAGAGCAGGCCGCCGACGGCCAGCAGCAGAATGATGCGCAGACCCGTGTAGACCACGAAGGCACGACCGGTACTCACCGTTCCAGGGTACGTCAGGCGGTCCCGGCGCAACCTCGTGCGCCTACGGTCCACGTCTCGGGACTGCCGAATTGCGTCGAGGGGCGTACGATTGTTCCATGGGAAAGGTGTTGTTGGTCATAGCCGCGATCGGCGTGATGATCTTTGCCCTGATCGACCTGTGGCAGGTCCCGGCCGCGGATGTGCGGGGCGGCAGCCGCTTCCTCTGGACGCTGGCGATACTGCTTCTTCCGGTTGTGGGTGCCGGGCTGTGGCTGCTCTTCGGCCGCGAACCCGCCGAGGGCCCGAAACGGCGCTTTCTGCCCCCCGATGACGACCCGGACTTCCTACGCCGGATGCGTTCGCAGTAGGGCGGTCGGTGGTCGTACGGGGGCGGCTTGCGTTGAGGGCTGCCGGCTTTAACAGCCGCGCGCCACGCAAACCCTTCAAGCAAAAATCCAGGGCGCAAACGCCCAACAACGTCACCCTCAACCAACCGCGGGCCACGCGAACCCGCCGACAGAAATCCAGGGCGACGTTGTTGGGGGCTTTCCACCGCGCAAACGCCCAACAACGTCACCCTCAACCAACCGCCGGCCGCGAACCCTTCGACAGAAAACCAGGGCGGGCCCGCGCACACGCCCAACAACGTCACCCTCAACCAACCACGGGCCACACGAACCCGCCGACAGAAATCCAGGGCGACGTTGTTGGGGCATCCCCACCGCGCAAACGCCCAACAACGTCACCCTCAACCAACCGCGGGCCACACGAACCCACCGACAGAAATCCAGGGCGACGTTGTTGGGGCATTCCCACCGCGCAAGTGCCCAACAACGTCACCCTCAACCAACCGCGGGCCATGCGAACCCTTCAACAAGAAACGACCGCGCAAAAGCCCAACAACGTCACCCTCAACCAACCGCAGGCCACACGAACCCTTCAACAAGAAACGAGGGCGCAAAAGCCCAACAACGTCAAACCCGAGTCAGCGCCCCAAGCACAAGCGCCCGGCTTAAACGCCCGCGTAGGAATGTAGCCCGGTGGCGAAGAAATTCACGCCGAAGTAGTTGATCAGGAACGAGACGAATCCCACGAGGCCGATGATCGCGGCCTTGCGGCCCTTCCACCCGGCTGTGGACCGTGCGTGCAGGTAGCCGGCGTAGATGACCCAGGTGATGAATGCCCAGGTCTCCTTGGGGTCCCAGCCCCAGTAGCGGCCCCACGCGTTCTCGGCCCAGATGGCACCGGCGATGACTGCGAACGTCCACACCGGGAAGACGAAAGCGATCGTGCGATACGACAGGAGGTCGAGGCGGTCGGCGCTCGGCAGGCGTGAGGCCAGACCAGAATCCGCTCGTCCGCGATCCTCGGCTCGCTGGCGCACGAGGTAGGCGCCGATGAGGCCTGCGCTGAGCGTGAACGCACCGCCGGAAATCGCCGCCGCGCTCACGTGGATCACCAGCCACCAGGACTTCAACGCCGGGACCAACTGGGCCGACTCGGTGTAGAGCAAGGTGACGGCCACGCCCAGGGTGAGCAGAACCGCACCGATCACCCAGACGCCGAGCCAGCGCAGGTCGGTGCGGGTCGATGCGATCAGGTAGGTCAGGGCCACCGCGATGGCCGCGCCGAGTGAAAACTCGTACATGTTGCCCAAGGGAAAACGTTCGGCCGCCAGACCGCGTAGCACGAATCCGACGATCAGCAGCCCCGTGGCAAGCCAGGAAAGCGCCAACGCGATGTTGCCGCTGCGGCGACCGGGCTCGTCGGCGACAGGCGCTTCAACGTCCTGTGCACCGGCCGAACCCACCAGGACGGCATTCTTGGACGCCAACGGCACCCGCCGGGCGGCCAGCGAGGCGGCGAACCCGAACAGTGCCAAGGCGTACACCAGCATCGAGGCGTATACCGCAGCGTTGCTCAACTGTGCCATTCTCAGCTCTCCCTTTTCGACAGCATGGTGGCGATCTCGCGGACATCATCGTGAACGCGCCCGCCGCCCGAACGGCTCAGACCCGCCACTTCGGCCACTGTATCCCCCTGCGGCGACAACCGGATCCAAACCCTGCGCCGGTGCAGCAGCAGTGACATACTCACCCCGACGATTACCAACACCGATGCGATCAGCGCCAGCCAGCGGCCCGGGTCATGAGCCAGGGACAGGTTCGCGAAGTCGCGGAATCCGACGAACTCGACGCTGGTCCCGTCCGGCAGTTCCCAGCTCTGGCCCGGCCGCAGCGCCTGGTTGCCGATCAGGTCGAGGTCCGTGGTGTCCAGTTGGTACACGCTGCCGCCGATCTTCACGTCGCCGGTGAACGCTCCGAGGAACAACTGTGGGTCCTGAGCGGCGGGGAACGTGGAGATCGGTCCTTGCACGGGGTCGATCGAGGCGGTCGGCAGGAACAGGCCCTGCAAGGCGAAACCGGGCTCGACATCCGGAACCTTGACCACGCCGGTAGAGGTCAGGTTGCCGTCGCGGGGCAGGAACACCACAGCGTCATCGAAGATGACGGTCCCGTCTGGCCGGGTGACCTTGATCTCGGGCGCGTATCCGTGGCCGGTCAGGAACACTTTGACGCCGGGCAGGACCAGTGGGGAGTTGACCTGGAACTCCTGCTCGGTGACAGGCTTGCCTGGCCGCTCACTGACCAGGGCCCGCGCCTCGAACTGCCGTGGCGATCCGGCCTGCTGGCCTGATTCCTGGAACGTGGCGGAGAAGTCCTGCAAGACCACCGAGAATGGCGCGATCTGATCGGGATTGACCAGCCGGCCCTTGCGGAACGAGTCGAACTGGGTCAAAGAGCCGGTGAAGCCTTTGCCTTCCACCACGATGACCCTGGCCGACCATCCGAACAGTCCGCCGACGCCGACGGCCAGCAGCAGGAAGATGAAGCAGAGATGGAACAGCAGGTTGCCCACCTCGTGCAGGTAGCCCTTCTCGGCGCTGATCGCATCGCCGTCGCGGCGCACCCGCCACCTGTTGTCACGTAGGTAGGCTTCGGCATCGTCGAGCAGGGCGGAATCCGTGGCGACGTCGTTGACGGTGGTGTACGCGGGCATGCGCGACAACCGCGAGGGCGCTGGCGGCGGGGGTTTGCGGTAGGTCCGGATGAAGTCGGCGGTCCGGGGGATGATGCAACCGACCAAGGAGATGCACAGCAGCAGGTAGATCGCCGCGAACCAGGCCGAGGCGAAGACGTCGAACATGCCGAGCCGGTCCAGCCACGGCCCGAGGGTCGGATTGGCCTGCAAGTAGTCGTTGACACGCGCAGCGTCGGTGCCCCGCTGTGGGAAGACGGAGCCGGGAATGCTGGCCAGTGCCAGCAACAGCAGCAGAATCAGCGCGGTGCGCATGCTGGTCAGGGTCCGCCAGCCCCAGCGCATCCACCCCACCGCACCGAGCTGCGGACCGCTACTGCGCGGACGTTCCACCGTGGTGGTCATAGGCCCACCTGGAACTCATTGGCCCAGACCCGCATCCAGACGGACACGTCGTTCCAGAAGCCGGTCACCAACAGCACTCCGATGAGGATCAACGTGGCGCCGCCGAAACGCAGCACCCACAGCGAATGCTGGCGCAGCCACTTCACCGCCCCTGCCATCCGGCGGAAGGCCAGCGCGATGACGAGGAAGGGAACACCCAGGCCGATGCAGTACGCCAGTGACAGCAGCGCACCGCGCAGCGCAGAGCCTTCTGTGAAGACCAGCGCTTGCACCGCCGCCAGGGTCGGGCCGATGCACGGGGTCCAGCCGACGCCGAACAGAACACCCAGGACCGGCGCGGTCCAGATTCCCAGGTTGGGTGACACGTGCCAGCGCACTTCGCGCTGAAGCCACGGGAATGCGCCCATGAAGCCGATGCCCATCACGATGATCACGACCCCGAGGACCCGCTGTATCGGCTCCTGGTACTCCAGCAGCACTCCCCCGGCGTAGCCGAGCAGAGCACCGTAGGAGATGAACACAAGCGAGAAGCCCGCGATGAACAAGCCCACGCCGGTGAGTATGCGGCTGTGTCGGGGGGCAACGGGCTCGGTGAGTTCGGCGCCGGTCACGCCGGTCACGACCCCCACATAGCCCGGAACCAGCGGCAGGACGCACGGCGAGGCGAACGACACGAAACCGGCGAGCAGCGCCAGCGGGATCGCCAGCAGCAGCGACCCGCCGGTGACGGTCTCGGCGACGCTCACCCGGAGGCTCCGCCCGGGTCTTCGGCAACGAGGTCCTGCAGCGCAGCGTCGAGCTCACCGGCCTCGACGGCGCCGAGGAACCGACCGGCCACTCTGCCTTGGGCATCGACGAGCAGCGTGGACGGGATCGCTTGCGGCGGCAGGCTGTCGGAGAACTGCAGCACGAGTTGCCCGTCCGGGTCCGGCAGGTTCGGGTAGGGGATCCCGAACTTCTCCACGAAAGCCCGCGCGGGGGCGTCTGAATCACGGGTGTCCAGTCCCAGGAAGTTGACGTCCGGGTTCTGCTTGGCGACGGCGACCAGTTCCGGCGCCTCCGCGCGGCACGGAGCACACCACGACGCCCACACATTGATGACGCCTGGGCTGCCCTGCCAGGTGGAGGTGTCGACGGGTTCACCGTTCAGGTCGGTTCCGGTGAGCACCGGGGCAGGTTTGCGCTGGTCGACCGGCAGAATCACCGATGTGCCGTCGCCCTCGACGAAGCCGGCCGAATCACCGGGGTCCGCCGCCTCCTGCGAGCAGCCCGCCAGCGTCAAGGCTGCCAGGAGCGCAACCAGGCCGAACCGTTTCCCTGCCGTTCGCACTTACGCCCCGACCCCCTTGGTCGACCGCGGATACAGCGACGCCGCGGGCTCGGTGTAGACGATCGAAACCAACTCGTCGTCGTCGAATGTGAAGGACGTCAGGGAAGCCAGATTGCACTGCCGCTTTCGGGGGTCGTGCATGAACGGCCGTCGCTCCGCGTCCAACCGGGAGACCCATACCGGTAGCTGATGACTGACGAGCACCGTTTCGTGTCCGCGGGCGCTGCGGCGGGCATCGGTGACAGCCGCACGCATGCGGGCGGCGACATCCTTGTAAGGCTCACCCCAGGAGGGCCGCGCCGGGTTCCACAGGTGCCGCCAGGCCCGGGGCTGGCGCAGGACGCCGTCACCCACCGACACCCGCTGGCCCTCGAAGACGTTGCCTGCCTCGATGATCCGCTCGTCGATCACCGGCGTGAGTCCGAACTTCTCGGAGATAGGCGCAGCCGTTTCCCGCGCACGTTCCAGCGGCGATGAACGGACCTCGACCAGGTCGCGACCGGCCAGTGCTTCGGCGGCGAGCACAGCCATCTGCTGACCCAACTCCGACAAGTGGAACTCGGGAAGCCGGCCGTAGAGGATCTTGTCCGGGTTGTACACCTCGCCGTGGCGCAGTAGATGAACCGTCGTGCGCTCAGTCATGAAGTGTCTCCTTGGGACGCGGCAGCGCGGGCTGCGCTGGGCAGTGCTTGCTCGATCAGTCCCAGGGCCTCGTCGTCGTGCGCACTGCTCACGAACCACGCCTCGAACGCCGATGGCGGCAGACTCACACCGGCATCGAGCATCGCCGAATGGAAGGCAGCGAACGCGTCCGTGTCCTGCTCGCGGGCCTGGTCGTAATTGGCGACCGACTCGTCGCGGAAGAAGAAGCTGAACAGGTTGCCGGCTCGCTGTACGACATGGGGCACACCCGCTCGCGTGAGCGCCTCGTCGGTCATTGCGATGACCTGCTCGGCGGCTTGATCAACCGCGGCGTAGTCGGCGTTGCGCAGCATCGCAAGCCCAGCCGCGGTGGCGACCGGGTTACCGGACAGCGTGCCCGCTTGATACACCGGCCCCTGCGGAGCGAGCATCTGCATGACATCCGCACGACCGCCGAAGGCCGCCACGGGCAATCCGCCGCCGATCACTTTGCCGTAGGTGTACAGGTCTGCGGGGACGCCCTCCAGCCCGAACCAACCGGCTGGGGAGACGCGGAACCCGGTCATCACCTCATCGCTGATCAGCAGAGCACCGTTCTCCGTGCACAGCCCGGCGAGTCCCTGGCTGAACCCGGGCGCCGGGGGCACGACCCCCATGTTGGCGGGCACGGCTTCGGTGATGACCGCGGCGACCTCGTGGTGCTGCAGCGCATCGGCCACAGCTGCCAGATCGTTGTAGGGCAGCACGATCGTGTCAGCGGTCTGTTCCTTGGTCACGCCGGCGCTGTCGGGCAGGCCGAGCGTGGCCACTCCGCTGCCAGCGGCGGCCAGCAGTCCGTCGGAGTGCCCGTGGTAGCAGCCGGCGAACTTGATGATCACGTCACGGCCGGTGAAACCACGAGCGACCCGGATCGCGCTCATCGTGGCCTCGGTGCCGGAGTTGACCAGGCGCACCTGATCCACCGGATCGACCCGTTCGACGATCAGTTCGGCCAGTTCCACCTCGTTGGGATGCGGCGCGCCGAAACCGAGTCCGGCCGCGGCGGCCCGCTGCGCTGCTTCGACAACTGCGGGGTGCGCGTGGCCGAGCAGCGCCGGACCCCACTGACCCACCAGATCGACGTAGGTGTTGCCGTCGACATCTGTGGCGTAGGGACCCTGACCCGAGGTGAAGAAGACCGGATGACCTCCGACTGCCCGGAATGCCCGGACCGGGGAATTGACGCCGCCGGGGGTGACCTGTTGGGCGCGTTCGAGCCACCTGGCCGAGGTGCTGCGATCCATGATCCGATCGTCGCACGGGGGTCGGACCAGTGCGCGCGGTGCCCTGAGGTGGTGGGCCGGCCGCGGCACGATGATCCCCCCGAGGACGCAGCAACCGGAACCACGCACACGCGACGGCACCTGATTACTACAGATGGTCGACACAGTCCGTCGCGCTTGCCAAGCGTGGGCCCAGGCAGTTCTTCATGGGTGTCGTCGAGATAGCGAAGTAGCGCTTACTGCTGCGAGTAGAACATCGACAGCCGACGGATCGCGTCCTCCTTGGTCATAGTGCGTACCTCCGTTTCGGGAACGTGGAATTGTTCAACGAGGGCGGAGACCACGCCAAGGGGGATCGCCGACGGCGGTGCCACCGGGGGCTTTGCTCCACGGTTTGGGAGAACCCTTTCGTTCACACATTTCCAAAAGTCCTTCTCGGACACCTCGAGCTGCTCGCGCAGTATGTGTGACCAAATGCTTGGGCCGTAGGTCTCGCGATTCACTGGGTGACTAATCCTTGTGAGCAGGACCCGTCCATCTGGCAGGGTGAGCTCATAGTTCACGTGATGTGTTCCGGTCTTCCCGCGAGAGGTCTTTCGCTGAACCCAGCCCTCGATGACGCAGAACTTCTGGTGATCTTTACGCGTGGGCGCGGGGTATTTCACTCTCCTCGCAGCCAGACCTTCAACTGATCGTCAGAGGAAAATTCGACGACCTGCACTAGGCCCCAGTTGTCGACATGGTTGGGTACCCGATGCAATCGTTCCGACCATGCGTCCGCATAGTCACGCAGCGCAAGTACCGTCTCATCGAGTGCTTCATCGAGAGTGGCGCCATCCGCTGCGATTGGCAGTCCAGGGATGAATACGCTCCATCCGTCGTTCTCAGCGAGAACTTCCGCCCGCGCTGGACGAACGAGTCGAAGATAGGCGGCGAGACGGTCCGCGTCGACCGTTGCGTACGTTCGCTTGTCCCGGCTCACCGAAGCGGGACGCCCTTCTGCGGCGGCATCAAGCACGTCAGTCAGGTGCTCGCGACCAGCGCGCAGGGTCGGGTAGTGAACAGTGCCGCTCATGCTCCGCCTCGATTCCTACGATGTGTACACAGTGTACACGGTGAGCGGCGATCTTTGCGGCCAATGTGGATATGGACGGTGGCCCGGGACCCGACCGGCAAGCGGACGGTCAACGCCGACAGGCGTCAACAGCCATCTGAATCGACCAGTTGCCGTACTGGACACGCGAAAGGGGCCGGGACCGCCATCGGCCCGACCCCTTCCGTGAGCGTCAGATGTACTGCTCGCCGCTCTCCGCGCGCTCCACCAGCGACGCCGGCGGCTCGAACCGGTCGCCGAACTCCGCGGCGAGTTCCCGGGCCCGTGCCACGAACTCGGTCAGGCCGTAACCGTTGATGTACTGCAGCACACCGCCGGTCCACGGCGGGAACCCGATGCCGAAGATCGAGCCGATGTTCGCATCCGGCACGTTGCGCAGAACGCCCTCGTCCAGGCAGCGCACAGAGTCCAGCGCCTCGACGAACAACATCCGCTCCTGCAGTTGCTTCATGTCGATCGTCAGCGGATCAATGTCGGCGCCCCAGGTCTGCGCCAGACCCGACCACAGGCCGGTTCGTTTGCCGTCGGCGTAGTCGTAGAACCCGGCACCGGCCGCCCGGCCACCACGTTCGAAGTCCACGACCATCTTGTCGATGACCGGGTACGACGGGTGCTCGGGGAAGTCCCAGCCTTCCGCCGCGGCAGCCTCCCGCGAAGCCTCCCGGATCCGGCGGCCCAGCGTCAGGCTGACCTCATCGAACAGTGCCAGCGGTCCAGTCGGGTATCCCGCCTGCAGCGCGGCCTGCTCGATGCTGGCCGCGGGGATCCCCTCGGCCAACATCGCCGCGGCCTCGCCCATGAACGTACCGATGACGCGGCTGGTGAAGAACCCGCGGCTGTCGTTGACGACGATCGGGGTCTTCTTGATCTGCAAGGCGACGTCGACTGCTTGTGCGATCGCCGCATCCGAGGTCTGCTCTCCCACCACGATCTCCAGCAGCGGCATCTTGTCCACCGGGGAGAAGAAGTGCATCCCGATGAAGTCCTGCGGACGGGTCACGCCCTTCGCCAGTCCGGTGACCGGAAGGGTGGACGTGTTCGAGGCCAGAAGCGAGTCCTCAGCCATGAACGGCTCAATCTCGGCATAGACCTTGTGCTTCAGCGACGGGTCCTCGAAGACCGCTTCGATGAGCAGGTCGGCGCCCTTGGCATCGGCCGGGTTGTCGGTGGCGGTGATCCGCGCCAGCACCTCGTCGGCGGCTTCGCGGGTCATCTTGCCCCGGCCCACGGCCTTGTCCAGCAACTTCTCGCTGTAGGCCTTGCCCTTCTGCGCGGACTCCAGCGAGACGTCCTTGAGGATGACCTCCATACCGGAACGCGCGCTGACGTAGGCGATACCGGCGCCCATCATGCCCGCACCCAGGATGACGATCTTCTTCGCCGTGTACTTCTCGAAACCCTCCGGGCGACTGCTGCCCTTCATGATCCCCTGCAGGTCGAAGAAGAAAGCCTTGATCATGTTCTTGCTGACCTGGCCGGTCGCCAGGCTCACGAAGTACTGGGTTTCGATGAGCAGTGCGTTGTCCACGTCCACCTGTGAACCCTCGACCGCCGCGGCCATGATGGCCTCCGGGGCAGGCATGGGAGCACCCTTGAGCTGCTTGCGCAGGTTCGCCGGGAACGCGGGCAGCATGGCGGCGAACTTGGGGTTCGACGGCGTGCCACCAGGAATCTTGTACCCCTTGACGTCCCAGGGCTGTGCTGCGTCAGGGTTGGCCGTGATCCAGGCTTTCGCGGCCGGGATCAACTCGGCCGGGTCACTGACCAGCTCGTCAACCAGCCCCACCTCCAGCGCGGCGGCGGGCTTGCGCCGCTGCCCCTGCAGCAGGACCTCCATGAGCGCCTTCTGCAGCCCGAACATGCGCACGGTGCGGGTCACCCCGCCGCCCCCTGGCAGCAGACCCAGCGAAACCTCCGGCAGGCCGATCTCACTGCCCTTGACGTCCAGTGCGATGCGGTGATGGCAGGCCAATGCGATCTCCAGGCCACCACCCAGGGCGGCGCCGTTGATGGCTGCCACAACGGGCTTGCCCAGCGTTTCGAGCTGACGGCTCAGGCCCTTGAAGGTCTGCAGCTGCTC
The DNA here is from genome assembly GCA_016719135.1 of Micrococcales bacterium. Classification (GTDB taxonomy): domain Bacteria; phylum Actinomycetota; class Actinomycetes; order S36-B12; family UBA10799; genus JADKAV01. The sequence goes on from JADKAV010000001.1 coordinate 252,167, forward strand.
GGTCAGCGCTTGCGCGTCGGCGGGGGTGGCCTGGCTCAGCAACGTCAGGTCGCCACCGGCGAAGAAGGTCTTCTTCCCCGACGTGATGACAACCCCGCTGATGTCGTCCTTTTCCGCGAGCAGGCGCTGCATGGTTTCGGCGAAACTCGACTGGAACGTCGCGTTCATCGTGTTGGCGCCCTGGTCGGGGTCGTCCATCGTCAAGGTGACGATCCCGTCGGCGTCCTTGTCCCAAGCGATCATGTTCGTCATTTCCTCAGACCCTTTCAACAATCGTGGCCAGACCCATACCGCCACCGATGCACAACGTGACCAATCCGTACCGTCCGCCGGAACGTTCCAGCTCGTCGACGACGGTCCCGAGGATCATGGCGCCGGTCGCACCGAGCGGATGCCCCATCGCGATGGCGCCACCGTTGACGTTGACCTTGTCCATGGGCAGGTCGAAGTCCTTGACCCACTTGAGAACGACCGCGGCGAACGCCTCGTTGAGTTCCCAGACGTCAATGTCGTCCACGGTCAGGCCGGCGGTCTTCAACACCTTTCGGGTGGCTGGCGTGGGGCCGGTGAGCATGATCGTCGGATCCGCACCGGACACCGCTGTGGCCACGATCCGGGCCCGCGGCGCCATGCCGAAGTCTTTGCCGACCTGCTCGTTGCCGACGACCAGCAGCGCGGCGCCGTCCACGATGCCCGAGGAGTTGCCGGGCGTGTGGACATGGTTGATCGACTCGACCCAGTGGAACTTCTGCAACGCCACCGCGTCGAAACCGCCCATCTCACCGATGCCGGCGAAGGACGGCTTGAGCTTGGCCAGCGATTCCATCGTGGTGTCGGGTCGCATGTGCTCGTCGTGGTCGAGCAGGGTCACACCGTTGCGGTCCTTCACGGGAACCACGGACTTGGCGAAGTTGCCCGCACTCCAGGCCGCGGCCGAGCGCTGCTGGGACTGCACGGCGTAGGCGTCGACGTCCTCGCGGGTGAAACCCTCGGTGGTGGCGATGAGGTCGGCGCTGATGCCCTGCGGCACGAAGTAGGTGTCGTAGGCGGTCTCCGGGTCCATCGCCCAGGCGCCGCCGTCGGAGCCCATGGGCACGCGGCTCATACACTCAACGCCGCCGGCGATGATCAACTGGTCCCATCCGGAGCGGACCTTCTGCGCGGCGATGTTCACGGCTTCCAGCGCGGAGGCGCAGAACCGGTTGACCTGGGTACCCGCGACAGTATCGGGGAGACCGGCGAAGATCGCGGCGGTCTTGGCGATGTCGGCGCCCTGGTCGCCCACCGGGGTGACGCAGCCGAGCACCAGATCGTCGATCGCGTTCGGGTCCATATTCGGGTGCCGGGTGCGCAGTTCGTCGATAAGTCCAGTTACCAGGGTCACGGGCTTGACCCCGTGCAGCGAACCGTTGGCCTTGCCCCGGCCGCGGGGGGTTCGGATCGCCTCGTAGATGTACGCTTCGTTGGCCATGCCACTCCTTCGATCAGGCTTTGGCCTCAGACTAGGCGGGGGCTACGTCATCGGCGTCAGCCGGTTGTGCTTGGGCATTCGAGCGACTGCCGATGGCGGCGGCGATCTGCGGAAACAGCATCACCGACACCACTCCGGCGCCCACCAGCGTCGCGGCATCGGCGTCGGTCATGATGCCCGCCTCCTGCCCCACCTGGGACAGGGCGACGAGCAGCGGCAGGGCCGTTGCCGTGTAGAAGACCATCTGCCAGCGCTGGTTGATGGTGAGCACGTCCCGGTACATGTACAGCGCCGGCAGGCCGCGGATGACCAGCATGAGCACCGCGAAGCCAACCGGCTCCCAAGGGGCAGCCAGGATCGACGCGATGTCGAGGGTCATTCCGGAGTTGATGAAGAAGATGGGGATGAACAGACCCCAACTGACGGCCTCCAACTTGCGCTCGAGACTGTCGGTGTCGCCGGGCGCCCACCGCCGCAGCACCACGCCGGCCAGGAAGCCGCCGAGCACGATGTCGAGGCCGAAGTCCTCGGCGAGCATCAGCAGGAACACCAGCAGGATCACCGTCCACCGAAGAGTGATCTGTCCGGTGGCGTGCTCCTGCAGGCTCAGCCGGATGGCGACACCGCGCCGCCGCGCACGCATCAGCACTTGCAGCACCATGAACACCGCGATTCCCATCGCGACCAACGCGATGATCCCGCCGATGGCTCCCGTGGCGCTGAGGAGCAGGGCCATCGCGACGATCGGCAGGAACTCGCCAACCGCACCTGCTGCGAAAACGAACGGTCCCAGCGCGGTGTTCAGCGTTCCGTTCTCGCGCAGGATCGGCAGCAGGGTCCCCAGTGCGGTGGTGGTCAGCGCGATCGTCACTTCGACACTGCCGTCGATCACCCGCAGTTGCTGCACGATCAGTACGAAGGCCAGTGCCAGCCCTGCGGTGACGAACCAGGAACGGATCGCGAGCTTGCCAGGCAGTTGACTGAACAGGCGCATCTCGAGTTCGTAGCCGGCCATGAGGAACAGGAACCCCAGCCCGAGTTGCGACAGCGCCTCGATCTGATCCGGACTGGCCCAGTTGAACGCTTCGGGGCCGATCAGGATTCCTCCGAGGATCAGGAAGACGACCTGCGGCATCGATGGACCTGGCAGCAACGCCGTGATCATCGGGGCGATCCCCGCGACGACCGCGACCGCGAACAGGGATTCCAGCAGAGAGGGCATGGCGTCAAGCATGCACGGCCGCGATGCGATCCGCTCGCATCACGGCCCTACCGACCCTCAATTGGCCAGGGCCTCCTGCAGCCTGGTCGTGCACTCCTGGACCTTCGTCGCCTGCGACGGATCGTTGATCAGTTCCTGTGTCAGTTTCGACGCCGTGTCCTGCAGTTCCTGGGCTTTGGCCTGCAAAGCGGTGGTGTCCACCGAGGTGGGATCCTCGATCAGCTTCTTGGCCTCGACGGCGTACTCATCGACCTTCTGGCAGTACTCGTCGACCGCACTGCTGGCCTCCATGGTCCCGTCCGTGGCCTCCATCGAAGCGCCGTCGGTCGGCTCCATGGCCTCGGTCTGCGCGGGGGTGGCCGCGGCCGTCGTCTCGGTCGTCGCGGTGTCGTCACCGCCACCACATGCGGCCAGGCCGCCGAACAGCAAGGGCACCACGACAACAATTCCCATCAGTCTCTTCATCGGGCCCTCCCAGGCATCGGATCGGCCGACTCTACCCGAGGATTCGGCGCTGCCATAGGGACCGAACGGCCGAACCTCGAACTCCCTGCAGCCCCACACGTGTCGGGGCGCCTTGCGAACCTGCCCGGCTTCCAAAGCGCGGCTCAGCGCGGGCGACGGTGCTCGGTCCACTGCCGTCCGTCCCACCACCGCAGCTGGTTCGGGTCTTCGGGATCGGGGTACCAGGAACCGATCTGGTCAGGGTTCTGCATCGGGGCCGTGGACGCCGGGTGACCGGGCGCTGGCGACATCCCGTAGTAACCGGTGGCCGCGGCCGGTTCCGGCTTGCGCCGGCCCAGGACCGCCGCGACGATCAGCCAGACCACTCCGACGATTGAGATGAACCCTCCGAGCATGGCCAGCCCGACGCCGCGGAACGCGCCCACCAAGGTCTGTGACACCGACGGACCGAGCACGAGAGTGGCACCCGAATCGGTTGCCGCAACGGTGTAGGAACCCGCGGTGTCGGCAGTGAAGGAGACAACACCGACGTACGTCGCGTCGCCCAGCGTGACCGTGGTCTTGGTCGATCCGCAAGAGATGCAGGTGACCGGCACTGCTCCGGCGGGGCCAGAGACCGTGATCGAATCGGGGTCGATGGTCACCCGGGCCGAGGTGGCGTCGGTGATCCCGGCGGACTCATAGACGACGTAGCCGCCGGGCTCCAGCTGCGAGGTGCTCTCACCAGGGGTGCGCCATTGCTCCCCCACCGTGTTCAAGGACGATGCGACGCCGCTGACCGCGTTCACCACCCCGACAGCGAAGACGCCCACTCCGAGCAGGATCAGCAGGATCGGCAGCACTTTGCGCATATCCCCAGCGTGCCACGTTCGCAGCCCTGCAGGCACCGCATGTCGACCATCGCGAACCGGAACAGCAATCACCTGGGCAGGCGTAGGCTTGTTCCCTGTGAGCGACTTCGACGATTTCATCGACGGCTTCTATCCATACCGCAAGGAGACGGTCAACTACCGTCGCATTCCTGACGAACCGCGCGATCGCACCGAGATCCTCTCCGAGATCGCCTCCATGGCCACTCGCGAGGACGCCACGGGCGACGAGGGAAAGGTGTCGGGCAGCCTTTACAGCGGCGACCACGAGCACTACGCCTACCTCGGGGAGGTGTTCTCACAGTTCTCGCACGCGAACGTTTTGCAGCGTGACATGTACCCGTCGGCGACGAAGTTCGAGGCCGAGATCATCGCGATGGTGCTGGATCTGCTCAACGGCGACGCGAACGCATGCGGGGTGGTCACCAGCGGCGGTTCCGAGTCGCTGATCACCGCGCTCTACACCTACCGCGAGGCCGCCCGCGAACGCGGAGTGACCAAGCCCAACGTCGTCATGCCGATCACCGCACATGTCGCATTGGACAAGGGCGCGTACTGGATGGACATCGAGGTCCGCCACGCACCGCTGACCGACAAGTACACCGCCGACGTTGCGGCGATGGCGGAGTTGATCGACGACCACACCATCGCGCTGGTCGGTTCGGCCGGTGACTACGGACACGGTCTGATCGACCCCATCGAGGGCATCGCGGCGCTGGCCGCCGAACGCGGGATCGGGATGCACGTCGACGGCTGCCTCGGCGGGCTGCTGTGGCCGTGGGCCGAGGAGCTCGGCTACGACATTCCGCTGTGGGACTTCCGTGTCCCCGGCGTCACATCGATCTCCGCGGACACGCACAAGTACGGCTATTCGATCAAGGGCACGTCCACGTTGCTCTACCGCGACAAGGACCTGCGACGCCATCAGTACTTCACGTACCCGGATTGGCCCGGTGGCCTCTACCTGTCCCCCGGACTGGCGGGTTCGCGCTCGGGCGGCTTGATCGCGGCCACCTGGGCAGCGATGGTCACCACCGGGCGTCAGGGATACCTGGATGCCGCACGCGGAATCCTGGAGACCGCGGCCACCATCCGCGCCGGGATCGACGACATGAACGGTCTGCAGGTCATCGGTGACCCCAAATTCCTGATCGCGTTCATGGCTGACCGCGACGACCTCGACATCTACCTGGTCAACGACGCGCTGAAGAAGTCCGGTTGGCGCATGAACGCTCTGCAGTTGCCGGCATCGCTGCACTTCTGCGTGACCCGCCCCAACACCCGGCCCGGGATCGCGCAGGCCTTCCTCGACGACCTGCAAAGCGCCGTCGACTACGCGCTGGACAACGTGGGAACGCCCGCTGCCAGCGGCGCGATGTACGGCTTCGGCCACACCCCGCAGGGCAACCAGACGATCAACATGCTGATGTCCGGGGTCCTGGACGCCATGCACGAGGTGGCCCCCGAGTGAGCTGGATCCTGGCCATCGACCTTGGCAACGGTGGTCCGAAAGTTGCCGCCGTGGACGTCGACGGCCAGATTCTGGCCACCGCCTTCCAACCCGTCTCGGTGTACGTGGGTCGCGACGGCACCGCCACCCAGGACGCCATCGAATGGGAAGCGGCCCTGCGGTCGGCCATCGCCCGGGTGACCGAGGACGTGTCACGCGAGGAGCTGTACGCGATCGGCATCACCGGGCAATGGGCCTCCACCGTTCCGGTCGGGCCCGACGACGCACCGGCCGGACCCGTCATGCTGTGGTCGGACACCCGCTCGCGGCACAACGTCCGCAAACTCATCGGCGGGCCGATCTCGGTCGGAGGATACGCCCCGCACAAAGTGCTGCCCTGGCTGCGGATCACCGGCGGCGCCCCCAATCCGTCCGGCGCCGATCCGACCGGGCACTCGCTATTGCTGCAGAACGAACTGTCGGAAGTCGGTGAGCGCTGCCGGGTACTGCTGGAGCCGGTGGACTACGTGGCCTTCCTGCTCACCGGCAGGGCTGCGGCAACCCCCGCATCGATGACCGCCTCCTGGCTGACCGACAACCACATCGGATCCGAGCCGGCGTACGTCGACGACTTGGTGCGACGTTCCGGGCGTAAGCGCCACTTGCTGCCGGAACTGATCCCCACCGGTTCGATCCAGGGCGACCTGCTGCCCGGACCGGCCGAACGCCTGGGCCTCAAGGCCGGTGTCCCCGTCGCCTGCGGAATTCCCGATGTCCACGCAGCAGTCATCGGCAGCGGTGCCGTCAACGCCTACGACACGCACCTGGCGGTGTCCACCACGGCATGGCTTTCGGCGCGAGTCCCGTTCAAACGCACCGACATCCTGCACTCCATCGCGACCCTGCCCGGCCTGGACCCGGCGATGAACCTGGTCGGGAACAACATCGAGACCGGCGGTGCGGCGTTGTCCTGGCTGCGCGAGCAGATCATCGCCCCCTCAGACGGATTGCTCGGCGGTGGCAGCGGCATCGGAGCGGACGGCGCCGCACCGATCCTCGAACAACCGACATACGACGCCCTGACCGCCTTGGCTGCTACCGCCCCGGCCGGGTGCGAAGGGCTGATCTTCACGCCATGGCTGGCCGGAGAACGCAGCCCGATCGAGGACAAGAACCTGCGGGCGGCCTTCGTGAACATGTCCTTCCGCACCGACCGGGCGATGATGGTGCGCGCAGTGATGGAAGGCGTCGCGCTGAACATCGGGTGGCTGTTCGCCTATTACGAGAAATACCTCAAACGGTCGGTTCCGAGCGTGCGGGTGTTGGGCGGCGGCGCGCAGTCCGACCTGTGGTGTTCGATCATCGCGTCCACACTGGACCGGCGCATCGAACAGGTGGCGGACCCGCTCAACGCACAACTGCGGGGAGTGGCCATGTGGGCTCTGGTCTGCATGGGCGAACTGACTCTGGAACAGGCGGCAGCGCGGGTGCCGGTGGCCCGCACGTTCGACCCGGTCCCCGGGGACCGCGAGGTCTACCAGCAGCATTTCATCGAGTACAAGAAGCTCTACCCGGCGTTGAAGGGCTTTTACCGGCGGATGAACGGATAGTAGCGACTTTGATTCACCTCGCGGGTCGGTGCCTGGTTGGCCCGCGCATTCCACCCGTTGGTGAAGCCCGCTCTTGCTATGAGCAATCGGACAATCGCGAAGACCTTGCGTCGGGTCGCGCACTTCGAGGCCACCGACCACGTCAGTGACTTCCCAGGGGGTAGTCCTGGCGGCCATGCGGGGGTGACCCCGTTCGAGTGTTCGGCACTGCGGGGCTGCAGGCCATGAGAGGTTGCCGTCCGTGCAGTTCGTCCGGGTTGAATCTGCCGTCCGGTGTGATCGACACCAGAGGAGCGGACACGTCAGTGTCAGGGTCCGCTCGTGAGATCAAGCAGGCGGTCGCGCAGCGCAAGCGCCACCGCCGGCAGTTCACCGGCCGCGAGGTTGAGCAGACCACGTTCACGCACTCGCACAGCGCCTGTGGCATTGCCTCGCATGGCGTGGGTCAGTGCCACAGCCAATTGCGCCATACCCTTCCACGCAGTGCGCTCCGGTTCCGAGGCAACCTTCCACACCGCCTCCAACGCTTCATGCGCTTGGAACGGCAGCCCTTGATCCAGCAGATGACCGGCCAGGGCGACCACCGCGTCGGCACTGGTGTCTATGTCCTCGGGCAAGGGTTCCACGCCATGGCACCCGGTCGGCAACGGCCTGCCCAACTCGTCGCGTGGCCGGGCATTGCGGGGACGTCCGGACGAGTCGCGGTCACGCATCCTGCCTCCCCTTGACGCTGAGATAGGCTCGCCTGACGTCGACCGCCTGTTGCAGCGAGGCGCCCACGTCATCGGAGAAGGAGGCCCTGTACACCGGATCGCTGGCGGCATAAACCGTCGTGTAGAACGCGGCGAACGCTCCCAGGAAAGTGGCCACGCGGATCAGTGCGCGGGACAACACGTGGTCCTGGCCGATCGTCCAGAAGACATCGGCGGAACCCAGGTCGCCCAGCCAGGCCTGCTGGACCGGCGCGGTGATGGCGACGACGCCGAACACGATGAAGAACGCCCACACCAGAAGCCCAATCAGCGCGGCCTGGATCACCTGTGTCGAGAGCGCGGCGATGACCATCGCTCGCCGCTGCGGCCGGTGCAGGTCCGCATTCCCCACCTGCCGCAGTCCGGCGACGACTCCCGCCAGGGGCGTGCGCGCACATGCGGCCCGGATGTCCTCGATCGGGGCGTCCAGCCGGAGCGTGGCGATCTGTTCCCGGGTGCGGTCCAGGGTCACCAGGCCGCCGAAGATCAGCAGCATGCCGCTACTGCCCCACAAGACCGGACCGGCGAGGCTGCCCGCCACCTGCCACATCTCGGTGTTGATGAACAGCACGATCATGACGATCAGCAGCAGCGGCAGGGCCTTCGTGGCGACGGTGTAGAGGTCGCCGGCCGACCGGACCGTCTGCCGGACCGCCCATCCCACCATGGCCAGCAGCGCGAACCGTGTGACGAAATAGATGACGCCGAGCAAAAGGACCTGCAGCAGCAGCGACGCGACCAACGTCTGCCAGGTGATGTCAACGCCTTCGATGCGACGGCCGTACTGAATCGCGTCGGGAAGGGCCCCGGCCGCGATGAATCCCAGCAGCACCGGCCAACCGACCCGTTCGGAGGGAGCGAACCAGTACCCGCGCCGCCGCTTCGACCACAGGCCCACGAGCACGAGTGCGAGGACCGCGACCACCACCGTGAACACCGGGAGCACCCGGCTGCCACTGCTGAGCGCGCTCCACAACGCCGACGACAGCTGCACCGCCAGGACCACGATCATGGCGGGCACGGCCCGCGTCCAGATGTGCTCGCGCGAGTTGTAGTCGTCGACGAACTGCGGCAGTCCGTTGTGTGCGAACCAGGTCTCGGTGCGGCGGATGGGGTCCACGGATGAACGCTAGCGCCGACCAAGGGGGCGGCGAGGATCCTGCGGGCGATCCGGCCGGATCAGTCGGTCCCAGTCGCGGTCAGCGGCGCCGCGCTCGAAGCCAGTGCGCCCGCGAAGGCCGCCACGGAGCCGTCCAGGGCGTCCAGTTGCGCCTCGTCGAGCAGCACCACCACATCGGTGGCCGTCCGGGCCAGGACCACAGGACTGCCCACACGCGCGACCACGGCTTTCACATCGGCTGGCATTTCGTTGAGGTGGAAGAGGCGAAACGGCGCATCAAGCGAGGCCGCCAACGTGTCCCACGCCTTCTTGCGCCGCACCGGCGAATGAGTGATGTCGCACAGCGAACAATGGACCCGTCCGAACAGGTGGCCGAAGAAGTACTTCGTCTCGCCCACCAGACCGCCGTCGGCGTGGTAGACCCCGATGTACTCCTGGACGCGCATACCTCCAGCCTGCGGCCACTGACGAACACCCGCAACTAGAGTCATGATTCGTGAAGGCATGGGTGGCGGCGGTTTTGGACTTCGTGTGCGTGATCGCATTCGTGGCCTCGGGGATTCAGGCCCACGCCGAGGCCGATTCGCTGCTACGCGTGGCCGCGCCGTTTCTGGCGGCTCTTGCCATCGGGTGGGTGGTGGCGCTGCCATTGCGACCACCCGAGTCGTTGCGGGCCGGGGTGGTGATCTGGCTGATGACGCTGGTCGGCGGGATGCTGTTGCGCCGCACGTTGGGCGACGGCACCGCAGCGGCCTTCATCCTCGTGGCCACGGCGTTCCTGGCCGTCACCCTTCTGGGCTGGCGGGGAATCGCGGCCATGGTCATGCGCCGACGAGCGGTCGAGTGAGCCTTTCCTTCCGCGGATCAACCGGCCGGGTCCACGCGGTCGATGTGCACCGTCTGCCCCACCGCGGGCAGGCTGCGCGCGTCGGATCCGAACGTCACGGACTCGCCGTCCACCACACCTGACACCAGGTACCGGCCATCGAGGAACGTCCGGCCGGTGACCTGCAAGGCCCACCGTCCTTGCGCAGTGATGCGCAATTCTTCGGGCGGATATGCGACCCCGTCGAGGACACTGAGTCCGACCAAGCGGGCGACGTAGGCGTCCACCGGCTTGTTCCACAACTCATCGGCGGTGGCAACCTGCACCAGTTCCCCCGCTCGCAGAACCGCCACCCGATCAGCCATCGTGAACGCCTCGTGCCGGTCATGGGTGACCGCGAGCACGGTGACGCCGCGGTCGCGCAGCACCTGTTGCACCTCGCGGACCAGCTGCGCCTTGAGGACCACGTCCAGCGCTCCGAACGGTTCGTCGAGCAGGAGCACATCGGGCTCCGGGGCAAGTGCGCGCGCCAATGCCACGCGCTGTGCCTGACCGCCACTGAGGGTGTCGACGGCGCGGTGCTCGTAACCGGCGAGGCCGACCAGTTCCAGCATCTGTGCCACCCGTTGCGGGTCCTGCCGGTTCAGACCGAAACCGACGTTCGATGCGACGTCCAAGTGGGGGAAGAGCAGATCGTCCTGGAACATCATGCCGACCCCGCGGCGATGCGCCGGAACCCCTGCCAAAGACCTGCCGGCCACGGCGATGCTGCCGGTGTGATCGACCAGACCGGCGACCGCACGCAACAAGGTCGACTTGCCGCCGCCGCTGGGACCGAGGATGCACACGATCTCCCCAGGGCCGACCTCCAGGTCGATGCCGTGCAGGACGGGCTCGTCGTAGCTGACTTCGACTGCGGTCATCGAGAGCATCAGAACGCCACCGCTCGGCTCAGTCGCACCCGGTCCATACCCACGACCACGGCGGCCGTGATGAGCATGAGCACCGCACTGGCCGCGTACGCCGCGGCGACGGTCACTTCCCCGGGCCGCGCCAGCAGCCGCGAGATGGCCACCGGCAGGGTCGGATCGGCGGGGCTGGCCAGGAATACTGTGGCACCGAATTCCCCGATCGTGACCGCGAACGCGAAGCCTGCCGCGACCACAACAGCGGGCAGGAGCAACGGGACCGCCACACCGGCCAGAGCCCGCACAGGAGATCGACCGAGGACCGCGGCCGCGTCCAGGTATCGGCGGTCGAATCCCGACAGCGCCGGGGCCAGCACCCGGACCACGAACGGGATCGCGACCAGGGCCTGGGCCAGCACGATCAGCAGTCCGGTGTTGCGCAGGTCCAGCGGCGGGCGTCCGAAGGCCAGCAGCATGCCCAGGCCGACAGTGACCGCCGAGGTTCCCAGTGGCAGCAGCATCAGAGCGTCCACGGACCGCAGCCAGCCACCGCGGCCGCGGAACGCCAGGCCGAAGGCGGCCATCCCACCGACAAGCATGGCCAGCAATGTTGCCCCACCTGCTGTTCGCAGCGAGGCCAGGACCGCCGAGAACGGATCCACCGCGTTGGTCGAGTCACCTTGTGAGAACAGCATCTGCCAACCCACGGTGGTGAGTCGGCCGTCGATCATCAGTGACCGGACCACGATGATCGCCAGCGGGGCCAGCACCACCACGACGGTGAGCACGACCACCGCTGCCACGCCGCCCCGCTGTCGCCACCCGACCGGCGCCCGCGCGACGTCTACCGCATTGCCTGTGCGCGCACCACCGGAATTGCCGACGACGGCCAGCATCGCCACCACCGCCAGCAACTGCAGCAGGGACAACGCCGCTGCCGCGGGCAGGTCCAGCAGGTAGGCGGTCTGCCGATAGATCTCCACTTCGAGCGTGCGCAACTGTCCCGCACCGAGGACCTGTACGACCCCGAAAGACGTGAAGCAGAACAGGAAGACGATCAGCGCCGAGGCGCGCAGGGCCGGTCTCAGCAACGGCCACGTCACTCGCCGCCACGCCGTCCACCGCGAGGCACCGAGCACACGTGCGGCCTCTTCCAGGCGTGGGTCCATCGTTGCCAGGACGCTGCCGACCACGCGGATCACCACCGCGATGTTCAAGAACATGTGCGCGAGGACCAGCCCCCAGACCGAACCGGACAGGTCCACGCCCAGCGCACCGGTCGGCCCGATCAGGGCGAGGAACGCCGCGGCCACCACCACCGTGGGCATGACGAAAGGTACTAGGACCAAGGCGCGGATCAGCCCTCGTCCCGGGAACCGGAAGGTGGCGAGCACGAACGCTGCGGGCAGCGCCACCAGCATCGTCGCCGCGGTGGACAGCACCGCCTGCAGAACTGTGAACCCGAGAATCTGCCAGGTGCGCCCGGCACCCATGACCTCCAGCATCTGCGACGGTCCGGTCTCGAGCCCGACCCGAAACACCGCGGCGACCGGCACCACGAACATGACCAGCAGGAAGACCACCGGGACGACAAGCACCGCCCGGGCGGCTACTCCATGATCGCGGACCACTGATCGATCCATTCATCGCGACCGTCGGCGATCTGCTCGGGGTCCATGACCACCGGATCCGTGGGTTCCGGTGCGTACTCCTCGAACGCCTTCGGCACCGTCGCCCCCTCCACCACCGGGTACACGAACATCTGCGAACCGATGTCGTCCTGGAAGCTGCGCGAGAGCATGAAGTCCACAAACTGCTTGGCTCCCGCTTCGTTGCGCGCTCCAGCGAGCACCCCGGCGTACTCGACCTGCTGGAAGCAGTCCGCATCGATGTTGGCCGTGGGCGGCGGCGCCTGCGGGTCTTCGGCGAACATGACTTCGGCCGCGGGGCTCGTGGAATAAGAGACCACAATCGGGCGGGTGCCTTCACCGGATCCGCCTGAGAACTGCTGGTAGTAGGCGTTGTCCCAGCCGTCGACCACCTTGACGCCGTTGTCCTTCAAGTCGCGCCAGTACTGCTGCCAGTCGGGCTGCGCGGATACCGTCGACAGCAGGAACGCCAGACCTGGCGAGGAAGTGGCTGGGTTCTGGACGACCGTGAGGTCCCGGTACTGCGGCTCCACGAGGTCGGCAGGGCCGGTCGGAGCGGGCCGGTCTGCGAAGTACTCCCGGTCGTAGTTCAGACACACGGCACCGGTGTCGATCGGGGTGACCCCCGGGGCCTGCTGGGCGAGGTCTGAGGCAGAGGCCGGCGCTTGATAGTCGAGGAAGACCCCGGCCTTCTGCGCCCTGCTGAGGAACGTGTTGTCCACGCCGAAGAGCACATCGCCCTGCGGGGACCCCGCGGACAGGATGGCGGCGTTCACCACCTGCCCGGTGTCGCCGTTCTGCACGATCTTGACCTTCTGCCCGGTCTGTTCGGTGAACTCAGCGAGGACCTTCTTGGACACCGCGAACGAATCGTGAGTGAGAACCACCACCTCGTCAGGCGGCGGTTGCGTCGACTGCGGATCGGCGACGTCGGCCGAGCAGGCCGCGAGCAGGAGCACGAGGGGTGCGATGAACAGTTTCACGTTTCCTCCGCTGGCATTACCCAGATCAGGTTGTGTGGGTCGGCCACGCAAACGGTGACCCTCTCAGCCCGGCTGACCCGAGCTCCCCATGTGACTCCTAGGGTAGCGTGTTCGCGCGAGGGGCCGGTAACGATACCTTTGCCACACATGGACGCGGAGTGGTTCGGCTACGCCGGAGCGGCGCTGATGACGGCCATGTCGCTGCCACAGATCGCGCGCATCGTGCGGGACCGCAGCGCGGCCGGGGTGAGCCTTCTTACGTGGACGCTCTTCGTCCTGGCCGGAACCGGTTGGCTGTCCTACGGGCTGATCCTGCAGGCACCGGCCATCATCGTCGGCAACCTCACTTTCATCTCCACGACAGTGACGGTGGTGGTTCTGCTGCTGCGGCGCCAGCGTTCCTGGCCCCTGCTCAGCGCCTCGCTTGTGCCGCTGCTCGCGGTGGCCCTGGCCGTAGCCGCACTGACCCGGTTGCCGGGCGCTGTCGCCTCAAGTCTGGGGGTTCTGCTCGGCATCGCGACGACGGTTCCGCAGCTGGTCGAGTCAATCGGACGGCGGCGGGCCGGGCTGGTGTCGGAGGTGTCGCTTGCGGCGTTGTTCATGCTGCTGGCCGGGCAGGCCCTGTGGTTGACGTACGGGCTCACGCGCCCGGACCTACCGATGATCGTGGCGAACGTCGTCGCGGTCACGGTGACCAGCAGCCTGATTGTGGTGGAGTCCCGAGTTTCTGCGAAGGCGTGATGGGCCAGATCCGTTGGACTTACGGACAAACGTTGGAGATCGGTACAGCCGTTGGACAACCACGGTCCGCGCAACTCCAACCCCCGTGCGCAAGTCCAACCCCCGTGCCTAACTCCAACGCCTGCCCGCCCGCGCCCAGATCCGTTGGACATGCGCACACACGTTGGAGATCCTTACAGCCGTTGGACAACCACGGTCCGCGCAACTCCAACCCCCGTGCCTAACTCCAACCCCGAACAGATACCCCCTGGGGTATAGTGCAGGCATGCCAACCTGCCCCTTCACGGCGTTTCTCAGCTGGCCCCTCCGGCGATGGATCGTGGCCGCAGCGGTGGCAACGGGCACCTTCTTGCTGCTCGGCCTGAGCACCGCGGTGATCCCCAACCCCGTCTTCGGCCGAAGCATCCCGCCGACGAGCTGGGCGATGAACGTGCTGATCGCGACCTCGGTTCTCACCGGGCTGCTCACCGCGACATACGTCGCCGCAACAGCTCCGTCCGGGCTCAATCGAAAAGGCACGGCCGGCGCGCTACTGGCATATCTGGCCATCGGCTGCCCCGTGTGCAACAAACTGGCACTGATCGTTCTCGGCGCGTCCGGCGCGGTGCAGTTCTTCGCCCCAATGCAGCCCTACCTGGCGGCCGCCGGGATCATCGCGCTCCTGTGGGCGCTGTCGGTGCGGCTGCGCGGTGAGATGACATGCGGCTGGTCCCCGCCGGTCGATCAACCCACGCAGACCGAACGGCTCGGATCGTGAGTTTCCGCCTCGACTCGTTCGCGCCCAACTGGGGGGCGTCGGTGATGGGCACCTCCGTGGTCGCGGTCGCCACCGCGGCCATCGGTTGGCCGGTGTGGATCTCCCGGACACTGCTCATACTCGCCTCGCTGGTGGCCGTGGTCGTAGTCGTGGTCACCGGCGCCCGGTGGATCCGGCACCGGGAGTTGGCTTTGGCTGACCTGCGCCATCCGATCAAGGGTGGAATGACGGCCACTGTTGCTGGTGGCCTGCTCGCCTGGGCCGTGGCGATCGGGCGGATCGGGGCGGGATGGCTGCCCGATGGCCTCGTGACCGGCGCTGTCGCCGTGCTGACCGTGGCCGGTGCAGTGCTCGCGCTCATGATCGGGTGGGCATTCATGACCAACCTGTTCACCAACCAGAGCACCCCCACCGAACACATCAGTGGCGCTTGGTTCATCCCGCCGGTGGTGACGATCATCATCCCGCTCGCACTGGTTCCGCTGGCTCTTGAACTGCCCGACATCTCCGCGGACCTGTTGGCACTCGGATGGGGCTTCCTGGGGATGGGGGCCGTTCTCTACTTCGTGGTGACCGCGGTGCTGTTCCTGCGCACCGTGTCCCACCCGCTACCACCAGACGCCCTGGCGCCGACGCTGTTCATCGGGATGGGTCCTGCCGGGCTCATGGGACTGGACATGGTGCGCCTCGCACAGGCCTCCGGGAACCCTGGACTGGTCGACGCGATGACGCCGCTGGCCACCATGATGTGGGGCTTCGGCTTCTGGTGGATGATCGCGTCCCTACTGGTGATCCGACGCGGTTACGGACGACTGCCCTTCTCGCTGTCCTGGTGGGGGTTCGTGTTCCCATTCGGGGCGTGGACCGTCGCGACCAGCGTGCTGGCTCAAACCTGGGACTCGGGTCTGTTCGACGTGATGGCCTGGATCGCGACCGTGCTCCTGGTCGCTCTGTGGCTGATGACCTCCATCAACACCCTCGCCGGGATCCGGCGTGGAACCATCTGGGCGCACTGACCGGACGCAGGCACTGACCGGACGCAGTCGCTCACTCGGTGGCGATGGCGTCCAGGATGTCCAGGCGAGCGGCACGGCGGGCGGGCAGGGCGGCGGCGAACACGCCTAGCAGCACCGCCAGCACCAGGATGACCACAACCGTGGTCACCGGGATCACCAGGATCTCGATCCCGTCCCCGGATAGCGACTGCCGCAGACTCACCCCTGCGATCAGGCCGACGAGAACGCCGACCACGGCCCCGGTCACCGCGACCAATACCGCTTCCCACCGGATCATGCGCCGCACTTGTCGCCGTGAAAGGCCCACCGCGCGCAGCAGGCCGATCTCACGGGTGCGTTCCAGCACCGACAGGGCCATCGTGTTGACCACCCCGAGAGCGGCGATGACGATCGACAGCCCCAGCATCCCGTAGATGAGATAGAGCAGTTGGTTGATCTGCGAGGTGTTCTGCTCCTTGATCGACGCCTGGTCCAGCACCTGCAACAGCGGGTTCTGGTCGGTCACCTGCTCGACCTGCGGAAGAGCGGCCGCCGGATCGGCATCCGGCTGCAGAGTCACGTACAGAAGCGTGTCCTGGGACGCCCCGCCGACCGATCGATAGTCCTCCTTCGGAATGATCAGGCCGCCGAGCAACCCGGCATCGGTCGGCTCGAACGTTCCTTCCATCGTGAACCCGCGGGTCTGCCCGGAGGGGAACAGCACACTGACGCGATCCCCGACGGACACCCCGGCGGACTCCGCCCACTCGACGTCGGCGATGGCTGTGCCCTGAGTCAGGTCGTCGATGGTCCCGGTGGAGACCTGCAGATCGAAGGCCGAGGTCACCGGCCCCCCGCCCATGGCGGTGATGAGTTGGTCCTCCCCGTCGACCCGGGCGGGACCCTGCGACTGCGAGACCACGTATTCCACATCGGGGACCTCACGCAGCTGGTCGGCGATCTGGGTGCTGAACGGGTTGCCCGTTTGGGTGGCCACGATGTAGTCGGCACCGAACGCCCGGTCGATCAGATCGTTGATGGATTCGCGTGCGGAGGCCACGACGACCGCAACGGTGGTGACAAGGGCCAGTCCGATCAGCAGCGCCGACGCGGTGGCCGCCACCCGCCGCGGGCCACGGGCGGCGTTGCGTCCAGCCAGTTGACCAGAGACTCCGCCGGCCTGCATGACGGTGGTGGCCATGCGCGCGGCTCCCATCGCAAGCACGGGAGCAAGGAACACTGTGGCAACCAGCAGCCCCAGCGCCGCGAAGGCGACCCGCGCGACGTTGGGGGTGTCGGAGAACGCTCCCACCAGCCCCACCCCGGAAACGATCAGCAGGATCAGGCCCACGATCGTGCGGACCTTCCCGGGCCGCTCGACCGGCGTGGCCGACTCCCGCAACGCGGCCAGTGGCGGGGTCCGGGCAGCACGCACGGCCGGCAACAGGGCAGAGGCAACCGTCACCACGACGGCCAGCACCAGCGCCCACACGACCGCCTGCGCGGTCAGCGCGACCCCCGATGTCAGCGACAGACCGATCTGCTTGAGCAATGCTGTGAGCCCGAGCGCCAAGCCATAACCCAGGGCGATCCCGATCGCCGCGGCCACCAGCGCCAGGACCACGGCCTCCAGGAGCACGGAGATGAGAACTTGCCTGCGTGATGCCCCCACCGCCCGCAGCAACGCCATCTCCTTGCCCCGCTGGGCGACCAGCATGGCGAACGTGTTGTAGATCAGGAACGCGGCGACGAACAGCGAGATCCCAGAGAAGCCGAGCAGCACGTAGGTGATGAAACCCAGACCCTGCCGCAACGCCGAGGACTGCTCCTCGACCTGCTGATCGCGGGTCTGGACCGTCCATCCGGTCCCGAGTTCGGCGGCGATGGCATCAGCCACCTCCTGGTCACTGATGCCGTCGTCCACGGCCACTTCAACCGACTGCCATTGACCGGGCTCGCCGAACAACTCCTGAGCGCGCTCGGGGGTGAAGGCGGTGATCGTGGCCCCGGCCAGCCCCCCGGTCTCCCCGTACCGGAAGACCCCCACCAGGGTGACGGTGAGCGACCCGGTGGGTGTGACCATCCGGACCTCATCGCCGACCGGAACCTCAAGTTTGGGGAACGTCACCTCGTCCACCACGATCTCGTCGTCGGCCTGTGGCGCGCTGCCCTGCGTGATCGTCGCCACGGACAGCGCGGGATCCGGCTGCCAGTTGACGCCCAGGGCCGGCGGACCGTTACCGCCCACCACGTCGCCCTGCGCGTCCAGCAGGTACGCACCGTTCTGGAAGACGGCCCCAGCCGCAGCTTTCACACCGGGTAACCCGGCCACCTCGTCGACGGTGTCCTGCGAGATCAGCAGGGCCGCGTCGTCACCGGTGTTCTGGGTGATGTCCTCGGCGACCGCGGTGGTGCGCGTGACCAGCACATCCTGGGAGCCGCTCTCGAAGATGTCGGTGAAGGTGCGGTCCAGTGCGTTGGTCAGCATCAGCATCCCGGTGATGAAAGCCACACCCAGGAATACCGCCGCGGCGGTCAGCAACAGACGCAGTTTGTGCGCACCGAGGCTGCGCAAAGCAATTGTGAACATTGCTTCGAGAATAGTCGTGTTGTTCGGATCCGCCCGGTGTGAGGGCAGCGGGGCTCAGGGCTGCGGTTGGGTGCCGTCGCCTTTGAGCGCATCGCGGATGGTCGCCACGTAGGCCCGTATGCCATCGGTGGTCAGGTGGGTTCCGTCGTAGACGAAGTACTCCCGGTGCCCCTCGGAGGCGGCCTCCCAGTCGGCGATGCGCACATTGTCGAACTGCTTGGCCATCCCGTTGATGTTCCGGTTGGAGTCGTCCATCCAGGAGTTCGGCGTGTGCACGGTGACCAGCACCACGTCGCGGTCGCGCAGGCCCTCGAGGGTGTTCTTGAGCATGTCCCAGTACGCCGTGCCGTTGGTCCCGGGGTGGATGACGACGACGTCCTGCAACTGCCCGGCCGCTTTGCGGGCGTTGATGCGTTCGACGATCTGCGGGAACTGCCGGGAGACCGCCGCATCCACCGTGACCTTGAACGCGCTCTCCAGCGCACCCGTGGCCCCCAGCATGACCGAGTCACCGATGGCGGTCATCGGGCGCTTGGACAAGTCAGCGCCCACGATCGGGGGCCGGTCGTCGGACGGTTCGGGTTCATCGTTCGTGGCCGCGGCCGGTTCGGCCGTCAGATCCTGTCCCACCTCGGTGCGACCGCCGAGGTAGTCCGAAGCGTTGGGCGCCGGGATCGCGGCCAGCGCGGCGCCGGTTGCGAAGACCAGTCCGGCCGCAGCGGCGACCGCTGCGGCCACCCGGGCACTGGCAGTGGCCACCCCGGCTTCCCGCCAGCGATGCCACGTCGCCGACAGCGCGCCGTGCCGGATCGGGATCTCCAGGTAGCGGTAGGACAGTTCGGCAACCCCGAACGTGAGGGCCATCCGCAGGATCCAGGCGGGCACCCCGTCGAAGGGCAGGTCGATGCCGGGACGGGTCACCACGAAAATCGGCCAGTGGTACAGGTACAGCCCGTAGGAACGCTCGCCGATGTACCGCATCGGCTGGGTCGCGAGCAGCCGGCCGAACGAGATGGCCGGGTGACAGGCCAGCGCCACGATGGCCGCCGAGGCCGCGGACACCACCAGGAAGCCACCACGGTACAGCCACGTGCTGTCCTCCCCGACGCGGTGGAAAATCGAGAACAGCACGAACACCGCGCCGAGCGCTGCGGCCCACAGCACGACCTTGGCTGGGGCGGCCACATTGCGGGAGAGTGCGCCTGGCCGCCAGACGGTGGCCAGCGCGGCCCCCAGCAACAGACCCATCGCGTGGGTGTCAGTCCCGAAGTACAGCCTGCTGGCGTCGCCGGCCTCAGGAACGTTCCACACCAGCGAGCCGAGGGCCATAAGCACGGTGGAGACCAGCGACACGATCAGGGCGACCCGGCCGACCCCCGGGCGTCCACGCCACCGGTAGAGGAAGACCAGAATCAACGGCCACAGCAAGTAGAACTGTTCCTCCACCGCCAGTGACCACAGATGCTGCAGCATCGGCGGTCGGCCCATCGCCTCGAAGTACGACAGGTCCTGGACGACGTACCACCAGTTGGTCACGTACAACATCGAGGAGATGGCGTCCTGCCGGAACTGCGCGGCGGCGTCGCGGGCGAACAACAGCACCAGCACCGAGGACAGGGCCAACGTGGCGAGCAGAGCCGGTAACAGGCGTCTTGCCCGGCGCAGGTAGAACTGCCCGAACGACACTGCCGAGGTCCGCTCGATCTCCTGCAGCAGCAGACTGCTGATCAGGAAGCCCGAGAGCACGAAGAAGACGTCGACCCCGAGGAATCCGCCGGGCACCCCCGCCACGCCCGAGTGGTAGAGCAGCACCGCGAGCACCGCGATCGCACGAATCCCGTCGAGGCCGGGGATGTACCCCATGGGCGGGGCGGCGCGACGCGCGTCGGTCTGGTGCCGGGGCACAACCGCAACTGACACCGCAACCTCTTCCGCGAATGCTGAGACTTCATGGTACGCAGCAGATCCGGCACGACGGCGCAGAACTCGCCCGTGGCGGCCCGGCGGAATCCGCGGATCGGCCGAACGGACCCTGTGCACAGCCCTATCCGATGCAGTTCAATACCCCCATGTCTGTTCGTCTGCCGGTCATCGTGTGCGTGCTGGCGATCGCCGTCCTGGCGGTGGGCCCGGCGGCCGCGGATCCCGTGGTCGACGGACGGTTCGCGGTCAGCGGAGTCGGAACGAACAACCAGATCACGACCGGGCCCGGACGCCAACGTGTGGGTCACGCTGGACGCGACCAATGACGTGGCCAGGATCGCCCCGGATGGGACGGTCACGCAGTTCAACCCGGTCAACCTGAACAGTCCCACGGGGATCACCGCAGGCCCGGACGGCAACCTCTGGGTGACCCAGCCCGGTGGCGTCGCCAGGTTCTCACCGACCAACCCCGACGCCGCGGTGGCATTCGCCGTCGCCGACATCGCCGATCCGCGGGCGATCACCGTCGGGCCCGACGGCAACCTCTGGACCGCGTCCGGAGACAAAGTCATCAAATTCCCGGCCGCGAATCCCGCAGGGCCCCTGGTCCTCAGCAGCCACCGGCGTCTCGGGGCCCGCTGGATCACCCCGGGTTCTGACGGCAACCTGTGGGTGGCGGACTTCGGCGGCCAGCAGATCGTGCGTGTCACAACCGGCGGGGTGGGCACGGCCTTCCCGACCGGTGGAGGTCCGCAAGGTGTGGTCGGCGGTCCTGGCTCGCAGGTGGCCTACAGCAACCCCAGGGCCGCCGTACCGCAGACCGTCGGGCGGGTCCAGGCACCAGGCTCGCCGCAGACCACCGACACCCCGTTGTCCGACCCGTTCGGCGTCGCGTACGGCGGCGACGGGGCGTACTGGTTCGCGCAGTTCGCGACCAACGACCTCGGCCGGTTGACGCCCGGAGGGGAGTACTCACGGCTGCCCCTGGATGCGGGCACCGGCCCCCGACAGATCACCGCCGGACCGGGCAACACGTTGTGGGTGACCCTGGACCTCACCGAGCAGGTGGCGCGGGTCAGCGGTGTGTCTGCTGCGCCACCGCCGCCGGAGCCGCAGCCGGTGGTGCCGCTGCAGACCCGCATCACCAAGGCGCCGAAGAAGGTCGTCCCGACCAAGCGATCCAAGGCCCGGGTGAAAGTACGGTTCACGGGAACACCGGGTGCGAGTTTTCAGTGCCGACTGGCGAAGAAACCGCTGAAGAAGTGGCGCACATGCGCATCGCCGAAGGTGCCTTAAGGTCAAGCCGGGTCGCTACCGGTTACGGGTGCGAGCGGTCCTCGACGGGGTCAAGGACACCACGCCAGCCAAGGCCCGGTTCCGGGTCGTGCGCCGCTGATACGAGGCGCTTCCGCGCGGTTGGCGAGCGCTCGCTCCCCGCACTTCGGGCACTTCCTTTCGGTGAAAACACGACCAGTCGCTGGTCGGATCTTCACCGAAAGGCCGCCTCGGTGTTCGCGGGGCACCGGCTGGAGCTACCCCGCCCGACCTACCACCAGCGTCACCGGACTGAGCCAACCCCCTGACTCCCCCGAAATCCGAGGAGCCCTTACGAGGAGGTGTGCGCCCCCCGTCTCAGGTGACGACCTTCCACTTCAGCCGGCCGTTGGCCTCGTTACCCAGACTCACCTGCACGCGCGCCTTCGAGCCGTCCTTGGCCTTGACAGTGCAGAAGAAGATCTTGCCCTTGGCCCATTTGACCTTCTTCGGGCACTTGACTTTGACCGAGACTTTCGCCTGCTTCTTGATACCCTTCTTGATGTTCTTCTTCAGAACGTCGATCTTCACGGTGCTTGCGGCCTGGGCAGGCGCGCTGGTGAGAACGGGGGCGGCCAGCAGAGGTACGGTCACGGCCACAGCGATGGTCTTGCGCATGGCAGACCCCTTTCGTCGAAGGGTTCCCAGCGTACGCCGTGCAGCGACCTCTACTCCAGCCTTGCGATCCCTACGCGAGCCAGCCGGCGGCTTCCAGGGCCCAGTAGGTCACGATGATGTCCGCGCCGGCCCGCACACAGCCGGTGAGCGACTCCAGGATCGCCGCCTGCCGGTCGATCCACCCGTTGGCCGCGGCAGCCTCGAGCATCGCGTACTCGCCGGACACCTGGTACACCGCCACCGGCACGTCCGAGATCTCCGCAACAGCCCGCACCACGTCCAGGTAAGCGGGCTTCACCATCACGACATCGGCGCCCTGCGCGAGGTCCAGCGCTGTCTCCCGCAGCGCTTCGCGGCCGTTGGCCGGATCCTGCTGGTAGGTACGGCGGTCCCCTTGCAGGGAACTGTCGACAGCCTCCCGGAAGGGACCGTAGAGCGCCGAGGTGTATTTCGCGGCGTAGGCAAGGATGGCGGTGCTGACGAAGCCCGCGGAATCCAGCGCCTCCCGCACCGCCCCCACCTGACCGTCCATCATGCCGCTGGTTCCCAGCATGTCCGCGCCCGCCCGGGCCAGGACCACCGCCATCTGCTGGTAGCGGACCAAGGTCGCGTCGTTGTCGACCTCATCTCCGGCGAGCACGCCGCAGTGTCCGTGGTCGGTGAACTCGTCCAGGCACAGGTCCGCCTGCACGACCAGTCGGCCGGCGGCGGCAGTTCGGGCGACCTCGACCGCCCGGCTGAGAATGCCCTGCGGGTCGGTGGCCCCGGAACCGATCGCGTCCTTGTGCTGCGGCACCCCGAACAGCATTACGGCTCCGAGACCGGCCGAAACCGCCTGCTCGATGACGGCGGGCAGGGTGTCGAGAGTCTGCTGATACACCCCCGGCATCGAGGTGATGGCCCGCGGCTGCGCCAGGCCCTCGGCCACGAAGACCGGCAGGACCAGGGCAGCCGGATGGACCCGGGACTCCGCCACCAGCCTGCGCATGGCCGGGTTTGACCGCAGCCGGCGCGGGCGGATCATGACTTGCCGGCGGCCCGCCGCCGCCCGGCGCCGCGCCGCTTCGACGGCCGCCAGGTGCGCTCGCCGCTGTCCAGCGCGGTCTGACGCATCTGCTCACCGTGCTCGGCCAGGGCTGCGACCAGGGGCTCGATCTTGGACTGTGCCGGCTGCACGGCGACCTTCAACCCATGTTCCACCGCGGTGTTCGCGGTTTCCGGGCCGATGGCGGCGATGACGGTGGTGGCGTGGGGTTTGCCTGCGATTCCGACCAGGTTGCGCACGGTGCTGGACGAGGTGAACACCACCGCGTCGAACCCGCCGGTCTTGATGGCCTCGCGGATCTCCGCGGCCGGCGGCGCTGCCCGGACCGTGCGGTAGGCGGTGATGTCGTCGACCTCCCAGCCGAGTTCGGTGAGACCGGCCACGAGCTTCTCGGTGGCGATGTCCGCCCGCGGCAGGAACACCCGGCCGATCGGGTCGAGCTCGGGGTCGCGGTCGGGCCACACCTCCAGCAGGCCTGCCGACGACTGGGCCTCGGCCGGTGGCAGCAGGTCTGCGCGCACGCCGAAGTCCTGCAGGGCCGCGGCCGTGGCCTCACCGATCGCGGCGATCTTCAGGCCGGCCAGGTGCCGGGCGTCCAGGCCCCGCTGCTCGAACCGCTCGCGGATGGCACGCACCGCATTGATGCTGGTGAACGCGATCCACTGGTAGCGGCCGGATTCGATCCCCTCGATCGCACGTTCCATCTGCTGAGGGGTGCGCGGCGGTTCGACACTGATCGTGGGCACTTCCACGGGCACCGCGCCGAACAGCCGCAGTTGCGCCGACAGCTCGCCGGCCTGGTCCTTGGTACGTGGGACCAGCACCCGCCAGCCGAACAACGGCCTGCTCTCGAACCAGCCCAGGTTGGTCGCGGATCCGACCGCCTCGCCGATGAAGACGTCGCCGTTGCCGGTCAGCTTCGCGGCCTTCAGGTCGGCTGCCGCGTCGCCGAGGGTGGTGACGATCGTCTGCTGCTCAACGGTGGTCCCGCCGCGGACGACCACCAGACCGGTGCCCGGTGTGCGACCGGCTGCCAGTGCGGCCTTGGCCAGGCCGGCTGCGGAATCAGCCGCGTTGCGGATCACCAGCGTGGATGCCGTGTCCGCCAGGGTCGGCTCGTCGACATCGCCGGCCAGCAGGTCCACGACGTGCAGTCGCTTGGCCCGGGAACCGACCAGACCGATCCCGGCGTAGGCGGCAATGCCCGAGATGTCGCTGGCACACGGGGCGATCTCGAAGGGGACCCGGGAACGATGCAACGCTTTGGCTTCGGCCAGCACCCGGCCGTCGAGCACCGGGTCGCCTGCGTAGACCCGCACCGCGTGCTGTCCGGCACGGGCCTGTTCGGCCAGTGCCTTGGCCACCGCAGCGGCATCGGTCGGCGCGGTGGCCACATCGAGAACTTCCACATCCCGCCCGGCGATCAGTGAGCTGACCTCCGGGTCGCAGATGACCACGTCGGCCTGGTCCAGCAGGGCCGCGCCCCGCACCGACAGCAGTTCGGGGTCCCCGGAGCCGGCTGCGAGCAGTACAACGGCGGGTACGGTCTTGCTCTTCTTCATCTGTTTTCTCCCAATAGTCGACCGGCGCCTTGTCCGATCAGGTCGTCTGCGGCGCGCTGTCCCACGTCGGGATCCAGCAGCGAACCGGTCGTCGTGCATGCGTACATCTGCGATCCGTCGTGCGAAAGCACGGCGGCTCGAAGCTCCAATGTGTCCCCGGCGATCTCAGCCAGAGCCCCCACGGGTGCGCTGCAGCCGGCCCTCAGTCCGGCCAACAGGGCACGTTCGGCCGAGACCGCTGCCACCGTGATGGCGTGACTGATCCCGGCGACGTCGCCGGCCGCGGGGTGGTCGCGCAGCATCTCCACTCCCAATGCGCCCTGCCCGACCGCGGGCAGCATGACGTCGAAACCCAGGGCGAACCCGGGGGGCCGCAAGCCCAGCCGGTTCAGGCCGGCCATCGCCAGCACAACGGCGTCGAGTTCACCGCTGGTGACCCTGGCCACTCGGGAGTCGACGTTGCCGCGGATGCCGACCACTTCGAGATCCGGGCGCGCGCGCAGCAGGTAGGCGACCCGACGGGGGGACCCGGTTCCCACCCGTGCGCCCGAGGGCAGATCATCCAGGCTGTCAGCTGAGGTGACCAGGAAGTCCCGAACGTCTTCGCGGGCCGGGACCGCCGCGATCATCGTGCGCGGGTCGTCGGCGGTCGGCATGTCCTTCAGCGAGTGGACTGCGACATCCGCCCGCCCTTCGATCAGCGCCTGGCGCACAGCGGCAACGAACACCCCTTGCCCGCCGAACGAGGTGAGGGCAGCCGTGGACGTGTCGCCCTCGGTGGTGATGAGTACCTCGCTGACCTCGCCGCCGGTCACTGCCTGAATACGCTCACGCACCCAACCTGTCTGCGCGCGCGCCAACGCACTGGCCCTGGTGGCCACCCGAATTTCAGGCACCCGGCTCTCCGTGGATTGACACGTCGTCCGGCTCGTCGCTGAGGTCCTCAGGGGTCTGGGTCAACGCGGTGACGGCAGCCGGATCCAGATCGAACAGTGCGTGCAGGGCAGCCGCGTAACGGTCGCCACCGGGATCGACCGCGAACTCCTTCATCCGCACGGTGGGCGTATGCAGCAAGGTGGCCACCACCCGGCGCATGGCCCGGGCGATCTCGTCGAACTCCTCCGGCGTCAGCTTCGGGTTGCGCAAGCGCAGACGGCTCAGCTCCCGCTCGACGACCAGGTTCTCGGCCTTGGCGACCAACTCCCTCCGGCGATCCTGGCCTGAAGGCCTGCGATTCCGGCCAGATCGAGCCGATCGACGCCGGGGATCTGCGCGATGTCGGGGTCGGTGTCATGCGGCAGGGCGAGGTCGCACACGAACAGGTTGGGGCTCCCCCCTGCCAGCACCTTCTGCAGGTGCTCGCGGGTGACCAGCAGCCCGGTGGCGCCGGTGGCACTGACCAGGACGTCGGCGCCGCGCAACTGCTCGTCGAGATCGACCAACTCTGCCCCGACACCGCCGACCGCCTCGGCCAGGCGGTGCACGGACGCGGCCGTGCGTCCCGACGATGGTGACCTGGCGCCCCGGTGACGCCGACACCGATGCGGCCAGAGACGACATCGAACCGGAGCCGAGGATCACCACATGCCGGCCTGCCAGCGTGCCGAAGTGGCGCCGGGCCTGGGCCAGCGCGACCTCCACCACCGAGGCGCCGTGACGGCCGATGGCGGTGTCGGTCTGCACGCGCTTGCCGACCCGCAGCGCACTCTGAGCCAGTTCGTGCAGGCTGCGACCGGCTTGACCGTGCTCGATGGCCACCTTGAACGCCTCCCGGAACTGCCCCAGGATCTGCTCATCGCCCACGACCATCGAGTCGAGGCCACTGGCGACCCGGAAGGCATGCCGGACCGCGGCATCCTCGTAGTGGACGTACAGGTGGGCGGACAGTTGGTCCGGCGACAACCCGGAACTCTTGGCCAGAATCGCGGTGATCGATTCCACAGCGGCGTGGAATCGGGAGACCTCGGTGTACACCTCGATGCGGTTGCAGGTCGACAGCAGCAAGGCTTCGCCCACAGCGTCACCGGTGCCGACCATCGGCAGGGCCTGTCCGACGTCGACGGCGGCCACCTTCTCCAAGACGTCCAGGGGGGCACTCTGGTGGCTCACCCCGAGCACCAACAGACTCATCGACCTGCTCCTTGCGCGGCGTGCACAGCCAGGATCTGGATCTCGGTGGCCAGGTCGACCGGGCGCACCACCACCGAGTCCGGTGTGGACAGGTGGACCGCGGAGAGGTTGAGAATGCTTGTGACACCTGCGGCCACGAGTAGGTCGGCCACCGACTGGGCTGCTTCGGCCGGGGTGGCGATCACGCCGATGGCCACGCCATTGTCGGCCACGAACGAGGGGAGTTCGGCCAGCGGCAGGATCTCCAGATACTCCCCCGATGGGTTGCCGGCCTTGGACCCGATCAGTCCCGGGATCGACATCGAACAGCCCGACGACCCGAAGGCCCCGCTCGTCGAATCCGGTGTAGCCGGCCAGCGCTCGCCCGAGGTGGCCAACCCCCACGACCACCATGCGGTGCTCGGTGGCCAGGCCGAGCGCCTGGTTGACCTGCTCGCGCAACTGCGTCACCGGGTAGCCCACCCCGCGCGTGCCGTAACTGCCGACATAACTCAGATCCCGTCGTACCACCGCGCCGCTGACGCCCACATGCGCTGCCAGATCCACACTGTGAACGGTCTGCAGTCCGGCGTTCTCCAGTTGCGAAAGGCAGCGGATGTACTGCGGCAGGCGGGCTATGGTGGCGTCCGGCAGCGAGCGTCGCCTCAGTCGCACGATGGGAACCTGTCACCTGTCTGTCCGGGGCCCGGCGCCCCACACTGTGTCCATGCTACCGATTTCACAAGCTGGGCCAAACTGACATTCGGATGCCGACGTTCGGTTATCGGAGAATCCGGGTGTGTCCTGCACGTCTGGTCGCCTCCGGCCGGGTGTGTGTCACGGCTGCACGGAGGTCTGCTCCGCTATGCGTCACCCGCCCCGACATACGCCGCAGCCCGCGTAACCTCAGGCCAGCGCCGCCCGTAGCCGCTGCGGATTCACCCGGAACACGTCGTGCACCGCCCCGTCGACGAGGACGACCGGAACCTGGTCGGCGTAACGCGCCGCCAGTCGGGGGTCGTCGTTCAGCGACAACTCGATCCATTCGTTGTCGGTCTGGGCGCACACGGTCTCGACGACCTCCCGGGCCACATCGCACAGATGGCAGCCCGGTTTGCCGATCAGAATGACCCGAGCGCTCAGAGCGACGTCACCCCTTGAGACTGGCGCAGGCGACCCTTGCTCACTTTGCCCGTTACCGAATGCGGCAGGTCGCCGACGATCTCCACAACGGTGGGACATTTGAAGCGCGCCAGGCGGGTTCCCACGAAGTCGAGCACCTCGTCGGCGGTCAACGCCGATCCCGGTTCGGCCACGATGAACGCTTTCACGGTCTCGCCGGTGTAGGGGTCGGTGACGCCCATGACCGCGGCTTCCAGCACACCGTCCATCGACAGCAGCACTTCCTCGACCTCACGCGGGTAGACGTTGAAGCCGCTGACGATGATCAGCTCCCGGCGCCGGTCGACCAGGCGCAGGTCCCCCTCGTCGTCCTCGATGGCGACGTCGCCGGTAGCGAACCAGCCCTGTTCGTCGGGGCCCTCCGACCCGTCGGGCCAGTAGCCGGTGAACACGTTCTCACCGCGCACGAAGATCTCGCCGGGATCCCCGTCCTCGACGACCTGCCCGTCCTCGTCACGCAGTTCGACCTCGATGCCGGGCAGCGGCTGCCCGACGGAACCGGGCTTGGGCCGCCCGGAGACCAGTGACGCGGTGATGACCGGTGAGCACTCGGTCATCCCGTAGCCCTCCCAAATGGGTTTGCCCGTGCGCGCTTGGAAGTGCTCCATGACCGAAACGGGAAGCGGTGACGCCCCGGAGATGAGCAATCGCACGCCCTGCAGCGCTTCGGTGAGGCCGTCAATCCCTGCCCACGCCACGTACATCGGAGGGGCACCGGCCACATTGGTGACCTTGTGCCGGGTGATCGAGGCGAGTGCGGCCGCGGCGTCGAACCGCTCGGTCAGCACGATGGTGGCGCCGTGTCGGGCCACCATGCCCAGCGTGGCATTGAGCGCGTAGATGTGGAACAGGGGCAGCACGCACATGACCACGTCGTCGCTGGTCATGGCCGGCGGATCCTGCACTGCACTGAGCTGGTCGAGGTTGGCCGAGAGGGCGCGGTGGGTGAGCATCGCGGCTTTGGGGCGGCCGCTGGTGCCGGAGGTGAACAACAACACCGCCAATGCATCGGGGCCGTGGGTTCCACCGGCAGCGGAGCACTGCCGACGGTGAATCGGCGCCATTCCTCGGTTCCGGTGGGATCACGTCGATGCCGGGAACCTGGTCCAGGACCGGGGCCATCCGCGGGTCTGCCACCACCAGGCTCGCATCGACGTCGGACAGCATCTGGTCCAGCTCGATAGCGGTATAGCCGGTGTTCAGCGGAACCGCACACATGCCCGCGCGCAGGATGCCGAAATACGTGGTGATGAATTCGAGCGTGTTCGGCTGCATGAGCGCGATGCGGCTGCCGGCGGGCAGGCCCCGGGCGATCAATCCGCTGGCCACCGCCCGCACCTGCCAGTCGACCTCACTCCACGTGACGACTCTTTGATCGGTCACGACAGCAGCGTGCCGGGGCCTGGATTCGGCCGCCGCGCTGACAAGATCGGCAAGGTTGGCCACCACGCCCCGAGTCTTGCATATGGGCCGCTGGGCTAGCCTGCACAGGTGAACGGTGACCAGCAGGAACCGGCGTCGCAGCACGCTGACGACGAAACCGCGGATGAGCCCGCCCCGCAGCCTCCGGCCGAACCTGACCTGACCGCGGCGGCCTTCTTCGACATCGACAACACCCTCATCCACGGCGCCTCGATGTTTCATTGGGCCCGCGGCCTGGCCGCCCACAAATACCTGTCACGCAGCCAGATCCTCGACTTCGTCTGGAAACAGACCCGGTTCGTGATCGTCGGCAAAGAGGATGCCGAGGACATGCACGACATCACCGAGGAGGCCCTGGCTTTGGTCAAGGGTCGCAACCAGGACGAGTTGGTGGAGCTGACCCGGGAGATCTTCGACGAGTACATGGTCGACCGGTTCTGGCCCGGCACCGTGGCACTCGCCGAGGGCCACATCGATGCCGGACAGCGGGTGTGGCTGGTGTCGGCCGCGCCGATCGAACTGGCGGAACTGATCGCCGAACACCTGGGCCTGTCCGGAGCACTGGGCACAGTGTCCGAGCAGGTGCACGGCGTGTACACCGGACGCCTGAGCGGAAAACCATTGCACGGCGAAGCGAAAGCCGAGGCGATCGCCGAACTCGCAGCACGCGAGAACCTGGACCTGAGCCGGTGCGCGGCCTACTCGGATTCAGCCAACGACATTCCGATGTTGTCCATGGTCGGTACCCCGGTGGCGGTGAACCCGGACCGCGCGCTGCGGCTGCACGCCCGGCGCAACGGATGGACCATCCGCGACTACCGCACCGCCCGCCGGGTGGTGAAGATCACCGCGCCGGCGGTCGGGATCGCCGGGCTGGTCACGGGTATCGCCGTGGGTGCGGTCATGGCGCGGCGCGCGATGCGGGGCAGGTCAGGGGGCGAAAACGGGCTCGCAGGCCCTGACGCTTCGGCCCGAGCGTCAGAAGAAGACGGACCGCCGGGCCACCAGCAACCGGTACAGCGTCTGCTGGATCGTCTCGCGCACCTGGTCGGTCAGGTCGAAGACCAGCATGGGGTCGTCCGCGGCGCCTTCGGGGAACTCGTCGGTGCGGATGGGCTCGCCGAACTCGATGATCCACTTGCTCGGCAGCGGCACCAGCCCCAGCGGCCCCAGCCACGGGAACGTCGGGGTGATCGGGAAATACGGCGCACCCAGCAGCCGGGCGAGCAGCTTGGCGTTGCCGATGATCGGGTAGATCTCCTCAGCGCCCACGATGGAACAGGGGATGATCGGGGTTTTCGTCCGCAGCGCCGCCGCCACGAACCCACCCCGGCCGAAGCGCTGCAGCTTGTACCGCTCGCTGAACGGCTTGCCGATGCCCTTGAAACCCTCGGGCCACACCCCGACCAGCTCGCCGGACGAGAGCAGCCGTTCGGCGTCCGGCGCACAGGCCAGCGTGTGCCCGCCCTTGCGCGCCAACTCGGCCACGAAGCGGCAGCTGGAAGACCAGGTCGGCCCCGAGCATCCGCAAGTGCCGGTGGTCCGGGTGGTTGTCCCAGATCGCCAGCTGGGTCATCATCGAGTCGACGGCCGCGGGTACCGAGGGGTTGGCCACCAGCCGCGCCCCACCGGTGTCCGGGATGTTCTCCAAGCCGCGGGTCTCGATCCGGAACCAGCGCTTGTACAGCGGGCGCAGCGGTGCCAGCAGGATGCGGTCGGTGAGTTCGGGGTCGAAGCCGAAGTCGTCGACCTTGTAGTCGCCGGTGATTCGCCGGCGCAGGAATGCCAGCGCCCCGGCCACCCGGGTGTCCCAGTCGACGTGCTCCTCGACGCCGGGCAGCGGCGCGCTGTCCGGCATCACGTCCTCGGCCGGCGCTGCCTCGACCGGCTTGCCAGGCCCCGGGCGCGCTCGGCCGCCGGCTTCTTCTGGGGTCCTCGCCCTTGATGGGGATCACCGCGCGTCAGGCACGGGCCTGCTCCTTTCCGGTCAGCAGCGACAGCAGCTGGTCCTCAGGCTCTCCACCCGCTCCGCGGGCAGCAGGCGATTCAGGTTGTGCGCCTCCACGAAGGCTTCGAAGGTCTCCGGGGTCGTGTGCTGGGGCACAAAGCCGAACTCAGCGCGCATCCGGGTGGTGTCGATCCCGCGCCCGTAGGTCAGGAAACGGACCTGCTCCGGCGAGAAGTCCGCCAGCCCGAGCCGGCGGAACACGCCCCCACGCCGAACGCGAACGGCTGGGCCACCGGCAGCCACGGGCCGGCCCGCCCGGCGTGCCGCCTGCGACACCAGGATGACCCCGTCGCCGGCGACGTTGAACGTGCCCGGATGGTCCTCGACCGTGGCCCGGCGCAACGCCTCGAGGCCGTCGTCCTCGTGGATGAACTGCAGCCAGGCATCGAAGCCGAGCACCACGGGGATCACCGGCAGCGAGAAGTACGTGGCCATCGGGGTCTGACCTGCGGGCCGAAGAAGTTCGCGAAGCGCAAGGTGGTCACCTGCGACGTCGGGACGGCGACGGGCGAAGCCGCGCACGTAGCCCTCGACCTCGACGCTGTCCTTGGCCCAGCCCGAGGTCGGCGCGTGCTTCGGCTCCATCTCCTCGGTGAACATCGCCGGGTCCTTGGGACCGGCGCCGTACACCGACGAGGTGGACTTGACCACGAGTTTGCGCACCGTCGGCGACTTCTGGCAGGCGGCCAGCAACTGCATGGTGCCGATGACGTTGATCTCCTTCATCGACATCCGGCCGCCGGCCTGCATGGGCGTGGCGATGACGCCCATGTGCACCACCGTGTCCACCTGGGCCGCGTCGATGACCTTCGCGATGATGGGGTTGCGGATGTCGGCGCGCACGAACTCCGCGCCGCCGATCTCCTGGCGCGGGGCGACCACATCCACCCCGATCACCCGATCGACGTCCGGGTCCTGGGTGAGGATCTGCGCCATCCGTCCCCCGAGGTAGCGGGAGACGCCGGTGACCAGAACCACGCGTCCCATCGGCGCCTACTACTTCTTGTTGCGCCGCTGGACGCGGGTCTTGCGCAGCAGCTTGCGATGCTTCTTCTTCGCCATGCGCTTGCGCCGCTTCTTGACCACCGAACCCATTAAGGCCTCCTACGACCGTCGTCGACTACTTCCCCAGGGTAGTTCGTCGGGCTAGAACATGGGATCGGGGTCTGGGTCGATCCCCAGATGCGGAAACGCCGCACGCCGCGAGGCGAGGACCGCCGCGTCCACGGGGTCGTCTGGGTTGTAGCCCATCTCCCAGCTGCGCACCCAGGGATCCCGGTCGTTGCCCATCGTCAGGGGCGGGTCGCGCTGCAGGACGTTGCTCACCAGTTCCCGGAACGCCTCCGGAGTAGCCTCCGTGGGTTCGATGGGCCGTTCCAGTGCCTCGGCCAGCAGGTGCGTCCACGCAATGGGGACCACATCGACCCACTCGTAGCCGCCGCCACCGGTGGCGATCCAGCGGCCCTCGCGTGGGTATGGGCCAGTCGGTGCAGCGCCCGGTAGGACATGCGCTGCCCCTCGAGGCTCAAGGACATGTGCGCCAGCGGGTCCTGGAAGTGGCTGTCACAACCTTGCTGGGTCACCAGGTACTGCGGCTCGAAGGCCTTCAGCACCGCGGGGACGATCGCGTCGAACGCGCGCAGCCAGGCGTTGTCTGCCGTGCCGGGCGGGAGCGCCACATTGATCGCGCTGCCCTCGGCGCCCGGCCCCCCGATCTCGGTGGGCCAACCGGTTCCCGGGAACAACGTGCGCGGGCTCTCGTGCAGCGAGATGGTCAGCACCCTCGGGTCGTCCCAGAAATGCTGTTGCACCCCGTCGCCGTGATGGACATCCACATCGACATAGGCGACCCGCTCGACACCCTGGTCGAGCAGCCACTTGATCCCGGCCGCGAGATCGTTGTAGACACAGAACCCGGAGGCCCGATCGGGCATCGCATGATGCAGCCCGCCTGCGAAGTTGACGCCGTGGTCGGCCTGACCGTGGTACACGGCCTGGGTCACCGCCACCGTCGCCGCGCAGACCGTCTCGGAGTATTTGTGCATGTCGGGGAAGGTCGGGACATCGTCGGTGCCCAGCCCGTGTGAACCTTCAGTCTCCTGCTGAACCGCCTCGATGAACTCTGCGGAGTGGAGGCTGGCCAGCAGCCCCTCCGGCATCGTCGCCGGTTGGACCATCGTGAGGTTCGCGTCGTCGAGCAGGCCGAAGTCCCGCGAGAGCCGATATGCCAATTGCACGCGGACCGGCGCCAAAGGGTGACCCGGACCGAAATCGTAGTGGCGCAAGTCGTCGTGCCAGACGAAGGTGACTCGGAAGGTTGTCGGTCCCACACCGAAACAGACGCCCGGGCGGGTCAGCCGCACACGCCAGGACCAGCCACGGCCCCGCCCGGGAGCCGCGCATTGTTACGGTTGCGCACATGGGTGTAGTTGCGGTCGTCGGGGCCGGCGTCATGGGTGAGGCACTGCTGTCCGGGCTGCTGCGCGGGGATCGTATGGGCGACACTTTCGTCGTCGCCGACAAGCGCCATGACCGGGTCATCGAACTCCACGAGCGCTACGGCGTCGACATCTCCACCAACGTGGAGGCCGCGCGGGAAGCCGACGTCGTCGTGCTGGTCGTCAAACCGCAGGACATCTTCGGCGTGGTCGAGGAGATCGCCGAGGAGCTCAAACCTGGCGCCTTGGTGGTTTCGCTGGCCGCGGGCGTCACCACTGCCTCGTTGGAACAGCGACTGCCGCAGGGCACACCGGTGGTGAGGGTGATGCCGAATACCCCCGCGCTGGTCGACCAGGGGATGTCGGCGGTCTCGCCGGGTTCGCACTGCAAGGCCGAGCACGTGGCAATGGCCGTACGGCTGATGGGCTGCGTCGGCAAGGTCGTCGAGGTGCCCGAGCGGCAGCAGGACGCGGTCACCGCGATCTCGGGATCCGGACCGGCCTACATCTTCTTCACCGTCGAGGCCATGATCGAGGCAGGCGTCGGTTTGGGGCTGCCACGCCGCTTGGCGACCGAGCTGACCCTGCAGACGGTGTACGGCGCCGCAACAATGCTGCGGGAAACCGGCGAACACCCGGTGGTCCTGCGCGAGAACGTGACCTCGCCTGCCGGAACCACCGCCGCGGCACTGCGGATTCTGGAGGATCACAAGGTCCGGGCCGCGTTCCTGGCCGCTCTGGAAGCGGCCAGGGATCGATCCGTGGAATTGGCCGCCGGCAGCTGAACCTCTGCCGCGCGCGGACCTAGGTCGCGAGCGCCACAGGTTCATCCCGCTCGCGACTACCCACACGGTGTCCGGTTGGTGCTCGTTCGTCGTGCGACGAGCAGCAACCACGCGGAATGCGGCGCGCCGATTGCGAGGAGCACCCGACTCATGCCGCTGCCGGCGCCTGCTTCGCCTCACCTGAGCGACTACGCGCGATCCACTTGCCGGCCTCCCACAGGAGCAGCAGGACCACCGCGGGTGCGGCGCCGATCAGCCACTGGGTGTCGGTGAGCGCCTGCGAGTCCAGCAGCGACGTCAGCGCCCCACCACGGGCGATCAGCACCGCCAGCACGATCTCCACCAGCGCGACGATGTTCAGCGTCGCGTTGTCGAACGTCGCCGTGGTGAACACGGTCGCTTTCTGATCGCGGCTTTCGAATGCGACGATCACCAGCATCAGTGAGAACGCCACCAGCCCCATCGTGCTCCCGATTTCAACCTGGCCGTACTGGTTCTCCCCGAACACGATCACGGCGTTGATGACGACCGCCATGAACAGGCCCACCAGGCCGACCGTGGTGATGACCGGCCCGGACATGATCGAGGCCGCCCGCGGGCGCGGCTTGCGCTTCATGAGGCCGGGGGTCTCTTTGTCCAGGCCCAGCGCGATGCCGACCGGTGCGGTGATCAGGAAGTTGATCCAGAGGATCTGAGCCGCGGAGAACGGCTCGCCCGACGCGATGTTGAGGATGCTGGCCATCAAGAACGTGACCACGTAAGTGACAAGCGCGATCAGCATGAAGCGGATGTACTTCAGCATGTTGTCGTAGAGTTTGCGGCCCTCCGACACTGCCCGCACGATCGTGGCGAAGTTGTCGTCGGTGAGGATCATGCGACTGGCGTTCTTCGCGACCTGCGTGCCGCTGCCCATCGCGATGCCGATGTCGGCTGCCTTGATGGCCGGGGCGTCGTTGACACCGTCGCCGGTCATCGCCACGACCGCATCCTTCTTGCGCAGCGTCTCGACCATGAGCACCTTGTGCTCAGGCGCCACCCGACCGACCACGCCGATGTTGTCGATGCGCTCGAGGCGCTCGGCCTCGGACATCGCGGCCAGTTCGGTGCCGAGGATGGCCTCGCCGGGGATTCCGAGCTGCTTGGCCACCGCCGCACCGGTGACCACGTCGTCGCCGGTCACCATCCTCACCCGAATGTTGGCGTCCTGGGCGGCCAGGACAGCCTCATGTGACTCCTCCCGCGGCGGGTCGATCATGCCCACCAGTGCGGTCATCTGCAGATCCTGCACCATCGCGAGCAGATCGCCGTCAGGGTCGAAATCGTTGGGGTCCATGTCCTTCATGGCTGCGGCCATCACGCGAAGGCCCTTGCCTCCCAGCCGCTGCATCTGCTTGTTGGCACGCTCAGTCTCCGCCTCGCCCCAGGCAACGGTCTCGCCGCCTGACAGCGCCGTGGTGGCCCGGGAGATGACCGCCGGTCCGGCGCCTTTGACGAACACCCGCACGACGGCTTTTCCGGACTCGTCGGTGGCCTGGCAGAACCGCGCCATGAGTTTGTAGGTGGGGTCGAAAGGAAGAGTGGCAAGGCTGGGGAAGGCCTCGATCGTGCTCTCGTGGTCGATCTTCGCCTTGGAGCCGAGGACCAGTAGGGCGCCCTCGGTGGGATCACCGACGACCTTGCCGTCCACCAGTTTCGCGTCGTTGGCTATCAGGAACGGCAGAATCGCGGCTTCGATCGTGTTGGTGTTGCCCGCGGTGTGGTGGATTTCCCCGTCCAGGCTGTAACCCTTGCCGGTGACCGAGAACCTGTCGGTCGCGTCGATCACCTCGACAACCGTCACCTGGTTCAACGTCAGGGTGCCGGTCTTGTCCGAGTTGATCGCCGAGGTCGACCCCAAGGTCTCCACCGAGTCGAGGCTCTTGACCACCGCACCGTGCTGCGCCAGTTTCGACGAACCGGTCGAGAGGATCACCTGCAGGACCGTCGGCATCGCCATCGGGACCGCGGCCAGCGCCAGCGCGATCGCGGTCGTGAAGATCTGCTGGGTGGAATCCCCGCGCGAGATCCCCAACGCGAACATGATCGCGATGGTCAGACCAGCAGCACCGGCGATCCACAGCGTCAAGGTGTCCAGCTGCTTGGTCATCGGGGTCTTCAGCGTGGGGGTGGACTTCAACATCCCGGAGATCTTTCCCACGGCTGTATCAGCGCCGGTCCCCGTAACGATCATCACGCCGCCACCGTGGGTCACCGGTGTGTTCATGAACGCCATGTTCGACTGGTCACCGAGCACCGGATCCTTTTCGGTCACGATGTCCGCACTCTTGCCGGCCGGTACGCTCTCCCCGGTCAGCGCCGACTCATCGATCTGCAACGACGAGGACTGGATCAGCCTGCCGTCAGCGCACACGTCATCACCGGCCGCCAGCAGAACCACGTCGCCGACCACCACCTGATCGGCATCGATCTTCACCTCTGTGCCGTCACGACGGACTCTCGCCGACGTCTTCAGCATCGACTGCAGGGCGTTCATCGCACTCTCGGCCTTGCCCTGCTGACGCATTCCCCCCAGTGCGTTCAAAGCTGTGATCAGCAGGACCGCTATGCCGGTGGATATCTCTCCGATCACGATCGACGCGACCGCGGCGGCCACCAGGATGATCTGCATGTAGCTCTTGTACTGCGCGAGGAACATCTTCCAGCCCGGCGGCGGGCTCTCGGCAGGTAAGGCGTTGGGCCCGTTCTTCTGCAGGGAGGCCGAAGCACCTGCAGCGGACAGCCCCTGATCGGGATCGACCCCCAACTTCTCGGCGACATCCTGGGCTGACATGGCATACCACTGCGTTGTCGCCGGGGCTGACGAATCCTTCGGTCTGACCGTGCTGTCACTCATGACTGGAGTCCTTCTGCGGTGTGGGCCGTGGGCACTGGTGGGCCTAGAACGGCGTAGGGATGTGGTGCAGCGGGGCTGCCTCGGACAGCGCGTAGCCGCGGGGCGAAGGCTTGCGCGGCATCTTGACGTCACTGGGTGGGAGCGGTTCGTAGGGGATCTGGCTGAGCAGATGCGAGATGATGTTGAGCCGACCGCGTTTCTTGTCGTCGTTGTCGACGACGAACCAGGGTGCCCAGGAAGTGTCGGTGGCGGCCAGCATCGCGTCGCGCGCACGGCAGTAGTCGTAGTGCTTGCTGTACGACTTCAGGTCCGTCGGTGAGAGCTTCCAGATCTTGCGCGGGTCGGTGATGCGGTTGGACAGCCGTCGGGTTTGCTCCTCGACACTGACATTGAGCCAGTACTTGATCAAGATGATGTCGTTGTCGACCATCGCCTTTTCGACCGCCGGCGTCATATCGAGGAACCGCTGGGTCTGCTCCTGCGTGCAATAGCCCATTACCGGCTCGACACCGGCACGGTTGTACCAACTGCGGTCGAAGATGGCCACCTCACCCGCCGACGGGAAATGCGCGATGTACCGCTGGATGTACATCTGCGACTTCTCGCGCTCAGTCGGTGTTGGCAGCGCGATGTGTTTGAAGACCCGCGGGCTCGTGCGTTCGGTGATCCGCCGGATGGTGCCGCCCTTGCCGGCCGAATCCAGCCCCTCGAACACGATGCAGACTTTGGCGCCGGTGGCCCTGACCCACTCCTGCATGGCAACGAGCTCACCCTGGAGCACGCGCATGTGCTGCTCGTATTCCTTCTTCTTCATCTTGGGTTGGCTGCGGTTGCTGACGGCAACATCAACTTCGCCCGGATCAGCGTGCTTGGCTTTGTCCTTCTTGTGGTGCCGCTTCGACTTCTTCGCCATCTCGCCTCATCTCATCGACACGACCGCGAACACAATCGTCCGGGCAGCGCTTCTCAAGCAGCGTAGAGGCGGCGAGGCGGTGCGGGATCACCCATGCCGGGGGGTTTGGAAGACTGGTCTGGGTCAGGACTTGGAGGTCATCGATTTGACGAACAGCGCCAGGTTGGCGGGTTTCTCAGCCATTCTGCGCACCATGTAGCCGTACCAATCCTCGCCATACGGGATGTAGACCCGAACCCGCTCACCGGCCTTGCTCAGCCGGCGTTGCTCATCGGGGCGCACCCCATAAAGCATCTGGTGCTCGTAGGTTCCTTTGGCCTTGTCCGCCCGGGTGGCCAGTGCGCCGGCGATCTCCACCAGTCGCGGGTCGTGCGAGGCGATCATCGGGTAGCAGGGTGAGTCGAACAGGATCCGCATGCAGCGCACGTAGGCCTTGTCGACATCCTCCTTGGCCTGGAATGCCACCGACTCCGGCTCCTTGTACGCGCCCTTGCACAGGCGGATCCGGGAGCCTTCGTACGCGAGGTCGCGGCAGTCCTGCTCGGTGCGGTACAGGCATGCCTGCAGGACCGCGCCAGTATTGGGGAAGTCGGCACGCAGGTCCCGCAGGATGCTCAGCGTCGAATCGGTGGTCGTGTGATCCTCCATGTCGAGGGTGACGGTGGTCCCGATCGCGGTCGCGGCCTCGCAGATGGCCCGCGCGTTGTCCAGGGCGAACTTCTCGCCGTCGCCGGGCAACGCCTGGCCCACCGCAGACAGTTTGACGGACACCTCCGCAGCTGCTGCAAGTCCGGCTTGGTCCAAACCTTTCAGCAACCGCAGGTAGGCCTCGCGGGTGTAGTCCGCCTGCCCACGGTCCTCGATGTCCTCCCCCAGGTGGTCGATGGTGCTCAGCAGCCCCTCCGAGGCGAGGTCGCCGGC
This sequence comes from Micrococcales bacterium, assembly GCA_016719135.1. Classification (GTDB taxonomy): domain Bacteria; phylum Actinomycetota; class Actinomycetes; order S36-B12; family UBA10799; genus JADKAV01. The sequence goes on from JADKAV010000001.1 coordinate 291,708, forward strand.
GACCCCAACGGCGTCCTGCTCGGCTTCCCCGGCGATGAAGCGGGAGACGACCGACCGGCTGATCGGCGCGTTCGCTGAAATCTCCTGGATCTTCTTCTGTCGCGACAGAGTCAACAGCGTTCGCCGGATCACCTAGGACCTCCCTGGAAGATTGTTCCCGGTCAGGTTATCCGCCGTTGCCGGGCTTTGGCTCAGTGACGTTCACCTTCGTCGAGGACTTCGGGGCCTGCGGCTTAGGGCTCTTCAACGGCTTGGTCGGATCCAGCCAGTTCTGAATGGTGGGGGCCACCAGTTTCACCAGGTCATCCTCGGGCATCGACGCGATCGGTTCGAGCCGGATGATGTAGCGGGTGGAGGCGATCCCCAACAGGTAGGACACGATCAGGTTCACGCGCAGTCGGGCATCGGGAACTCCCAGCGTGCGCACCAGCCGGTCGACGATCGAGCGCTCGATGAAGTCCTGCATGCTTTTTGCGGCTTTGGTCGCGGAGGCACCGGCCTGGAACAGCGCGATGAAGTCGTTGCGGCTGTCCTCATCGGCCAGCAGGTCCAGCGTCGCCCGGGTGAGCCGCTCCCCCATCCCGTCGAGTCCGGGAGCGACGAGCTCGGGGACGGCGCTGGCAGGGTCGAACGGTAGCCGCATCGCTGCGGCGAACAGCGATTCCTTGGAGTTCCAGTACCGATTGACGACCTCAGGTGCGACCCCTGCCGCGGCGGCAACGCCCTTGACCGAGGTCCGCACGTAACCCCGCGCGTGGAAAGCCGCACGAGCCGCATCCAGCACAGCATCGCGCACATCATCAGTACCCATGGCCAATAGCCTATGCGCCGTTGCGTCCGGCTTCGAACACCTCACCGTCGGGCCGAGGATTGCGGCTGCCGCTACGGGACTTCCAGGTGAAGGCGCGCGAAGGCCAGTGCCTCCACCAGGTCACGCTCGCGCTCGGTGCGGTTGGCCGCTTTTCGGGTGCTGACCTCCACCACCACAACGCCGTCGAAACCGGATCCCGCGACGTCCTCGAGCAGGTCGCCGCACGGCTGATTGCCACGTCCGGGGATCAGGTGCTCGTCACGATTGCTGCCACTGCCGTCGGCGAGGTGGATGTGCGTCAGCGAATCACCCAGATCCTTGGCCATACGCTGAGCGTCGACCCCGCTGACCGCGGTGTGGGACAGGTCCAAGGTGGTGTGCGGATAGTCCTCGTCCCGGATATCCCAGCCAGGTGAGTAGGCGGCCAGTTCCCGGCCACCGGCGCGCCACGGGTACATGTTCTCCACGGCGAAGCGGATGTCGGTCTCGTCCTGCATGCGATGAAGTCCGCGGATGAAATCCCGGGCGTAGTCGCGCTGCCAGCGGAAGGGCGGGTGCACGACCACCGTGCTGGCGCCCAGCGTCTCGGCGGCCGCGCGCGCCCGCACGAGTTTGGCCCACGGGTCGGTGCCCCAGACTCTCTGGGTGATCAGCAAACAGGGTGCGTGGATGGCCAGAATCGGCGTCGAATAATGGTCGGACAGCCGTCGCAGCGCCTCTGGATCCTGCGAAACGGTGTCATTCATGACCATGACCTCGACCCCGTCGTACCCGAGCCTGGAGGCCATTTCGAACGCGGCGGCCGTGGACTCCGGGTACACCGACGCGCTGGACAGCGCAACCCGGACCTTCGGGTTGCCCGCGCTGCCTGTGCTCACGTCTCCAGTCTCGCAATCGGTGCGCGACGTCCCACAGGGCGGTGGGGTGGAACCGCGCGGGCCGCTCGTGCCTGGTCAGTTCACTGGCAGGAGGTCCAGGCGTTCGAGGATGACACCTTCGCGCAGGGCCCATGGGCAGATCGCCAACTCCGAGATCCCCAAGATGTCCATCGCCGCTTCCGCGACCACCGCACCAGCCATCAACTGGTGGGCCCTGCCCAGCGAAACCCCGGGCAGTTCGGTGCGTTGTTGGGCCGTCATCTCCGCCAGCTTCGGCAGCCATGTGCCGAGGTCGGCACGGGTCAAGGTCCGCTTGGCGTACAGACCCTCGGAACTCGCCGGTGCGCCGGCGATCCGGGCCAGTTGCCGCAAGGTCTTGCTCGTGGCCACGGACAGTTCCGGCTGCCCGAACCGCGTCAACCTGCTGGCGACATCTGCCACCTGGGCGCGCACGTACTTGCGCAGTTCCTTGAGTTGGCGCGGTTTGGGCGGGTCGTCGGGCAACCAGTCGCGGGTGAGCCGACCGGCGCCCAGCGGCAACGACAACGCCTCATCGGGGCTCTCGTCGGCTCCACTGGCCAGTTCCAGTGAACCCCCACCGATGTCGACCACCAGCAGCCTTCCGCTGGACCAGCCGAACCAACGGCGCACCGCCAGGAACGTGATGCGGGACTCCCGCTCACCGCTCATCAGGTCGATCTCGACCCCCGTGCGGTCATGGACCTCCTTGAGCACCGCCTTGCCGTTGGGCGCCTCCCGGATCGCGCTGGTGGCGAACGACATGATCTCGGTGACCCCGGAGTCCTCGGCCATTTGCAGGGACTCCTGGATGAAACCGACCAGCGCGGCAGTGGCGGCATCGTCGATCGTGCCGTCCTTGAGCAGGTGTTCGGCCAGTCGCAGTTCGAGCTTGTGCGAGACCGCCGGCACCGGCGCCGCCCCCTGGTGGGCGTCCATCACGAGCAGGTGGGCAGTGTTCGAGCCGATATCCAGCACGCCGAGTCGCATGGCTTCAGGGTAGGGCTCGTAGTCTGGGCCGGTGCCAGAAGTATCCCTAGACTTCCCCAGAGAATGGCTGGAGTTCACCGACCCAGCAGACGCCGAACGTGTCTTCCGCTGCGACCTGACCTGGTTGACCAGCCGCTGGACGTGCATCTTCGGCAACGGTTGCGGCGGAATCTCCGCGCACATGCCCGACGGCGGTTGCTGCACCCTGGGCGCGCACTTCAGCGACAAGGACGACCGCACGCGGGTGGCCGCCTGGGCGGAGAAGCTTTCGCCGGAGGACTGGCAGTACCACGACGTCGGCATTCAGGACGGGATCGTCATGAAGGATCCCGAGGGCAGCAAGCAGACCCGCGTGGTCGACGGCGCCTGTCTGTTCCTGAACCGTCCTGACTTCGACGGTCCGACCGGGTGCGCGTTGCACGCCCTGGCCATCCGGGAGGGGGTGTCGCCGGTCGAGACGAAGCCGGACGTCTGCTGGCAGCTGCCGATCCGGCGGACTTTCGACAACGTGGAGCGCCCGGACGGCACGCACGTGCAGATGGTGAGCATCGGCGAGTACGACCGCCGCGGCTGGGGGCCGGGCGGGCACGACCTGAACTGGTACTGCTCGTCCAACACCGAGGCGCACGTCGCCGCCGAACCGGTCTACATCACCGAACGCGACGCGCTGGTCGAACTCATGGGCATCGCCGCCTATGAGCAGTTGGTCGAGGTGTGCGCGGTGCGGGAGAAGAACCGCAGGCGCGGCCGGGACACCGCCCGGCATCCAGCTGATCCGCAGTAGGACCTTACCTCCGACTGGACAGCACCGGCCCTCTGCAGTCGGGGCCCGCGTCTTGTTGAGGTGGACCCCAGCGGCCCACTTATCCCCACCCCGCGCGCGGCGGGGAGAACATGTCGTACCCGCCGCTTAGTGTGGCCAGCATGTCCAAGACCGAGTACCAGTGCAGCGAGTGCGGCAACCGAACAACCAAGTGGCTGGGCAAGTGCCCGGCCTGCCAGCAGTTCGGGGTACTGACTGAGGTCGCGTCCACCAAACCGAAGGCCGGCAGTAGGTCACGGGGGCCCGCTGCCAGCCCGACCCGCGCGGCCAGGCCAGTGGTCGACCTTCGATCGGAGTCGCACAAGCGCCTGGGCACCGGCGTCGGCGAGTTCGACCGGGTGCTCGGCGGCGGATTGGTGACGGGGCAGGTCGTCCTGGTGGCCGGTGAACCAGGTGTCGGCAAGTCGACGTTGTTGCTGGACGTCGGACACCGCTTCGCCGAGCGCAACGGCACCGTGCTTTATGTGTCAGGTGAGGAGTCGGCCGAGCAGATCGGACTTCGCGCCCAGCGCATTGGGGCCCTGCACCCGAATTTGCTCATCGCCGACGAGACCGAACTGGAGCAACTGCTCGCCCACGTCACAGCGGTGCGACCCCGACTGCTGATCGTGGACTCGGTGCAGACCATCGCCACCTCGTCGATCGATTCCCGCGCGGGCGGCGTCGCGCAGGTCCACGAAGTGACCCAGACGATCACCCAGTGGGCGAAGTCGCACGGCCTGCCGACCCTGCTCGTCGGGCAGTCGACCCGCGAGAACTCCGTGGCCGGCCCTCGTGCTCTCGAGCACCTCGTGGACACCGTTGTCACCTTCGAGGGCGACCGCACCTCGGCGCTGCGGATGCTGCGATCGGTGAAGAACCGCTTCGGCCCGACCGACGAGGTGGCCTGTTTCGAGCACGACGAGCAGGGTCTGCGGGAGGTCGCGGACCCATCGTTTCTGTTCCGCAAGGTTCGGGAGGAGCCAGTAGCCGGGTCTTGCCTGACCGTCACGATGGAGGGGCGACGACCCTTGCTCGCCGAGATCCAGGGGCTCGTTTCGGTGACCGGGGCGCCGGCACCCCGGCGAGCGGCGACCGGGCTGGAGCTGAACCGGACGACCATGCTGGTGACCGTGACCGAGAAGGCCGGCAAGTTGCAGTTGAGCAACCGCGACGTGTACGCAGCGACAGTCGGAGGCGCCAAGGTCAGCGACCCGGGCAGTGACCTTGCGGTGTGCTTGGCCATCGCGTCGGCACGTCTGGATACGCCCCTGTGGACGGACACGGTTGCGATCGGCGAGGTGACTCTTTCCGGCGACCTACGGGTGGTACCGGGCCTGGCCAAACGCATCTCCGAAGCCGCACGACTGGGCTTCACGCGGGTGATCATCCCCGCGGACGCGGGCAATAATCCGGAGGTGGTGCGGGCAGCCGAAGGCTTGACGGTCCAGCCGATCAACCGCCTCAGCGACCTGCTTGGCACTCTGCACCGGGCTCCCGCCCTCGAGGCCGAACGACCCGACTTACACGCTGTCAACGCGCCGTTCTGACCCCGCCGGGCGATAATGCCTGCAGACGGGGTGAGGAGAGACGGTATGGACCGAGCAGCCAGGATGCGAGCTGCCCTGACACAGGTGGCTCCTGGCACCGACCTGCGGGAGGGACTCGAACGGATTCTGCGGGGCCGAACCGGCGGACTCATCGTGCTGGGCAACGACGACGTGGTCGAACAGATCTCCGGGGGCGGCTTCCGGATGGACGTCGAATTCACCTCGACCGGACTGCGGGAACTGGCCAAAATGGACGGGGCGGTGATCCTGGACCGCAACGCCAGCCGGATTGTGCGCGCGGCAGTGCAACTGGTCCCCGACCCCAGTATTCCGACTCTGGAGACGGGCACCCGGCACCGGACCGCTGAACGTGCCGCGATCCAAACCGGCTTCCCCGTCATCAGTGTCAGCAAATCGATGGAGACGATCGCGCTGTATTACGACGGGCAGCGCAGAGTGCTCGAAGACTCGACCACGATCCTCGGGAAGGCCAACCAGGCACTGGCCACTCTTGAGCGTTACCGGCAGCGTCTGGACGAGGTGGGCTCGACCCTGTCGGCGCTGGAGGTGGAAGACCTCGTCACCGTGCGCGATGTGCTGTTGGTGACACAGAGGTTGGAGATGGTTCGGCGCATGTCCGCGGAGATCGACGCGTTCGTCGTGGAACTGGGCGTTGATGGTCGCCTCCTGGACCTGCAACTGCGGGAGGTGGTCAGCGGAGTGGGCGCCGATCAGGTCCTGCTCATGCGCGACTACTTGCCGGACGCCGACGACTACGCGACCACGATCCGCGATCTCGACGCATCCGACGACGCATCCCTGATGGACCTCATCTCACTGGCCACCCGGATGGGTCTTGCCACCGATCTCGACGGCCTGGATCAACCTTTGAGCCCCCGGGGCTACCGGCTTCTGGGCCGGGTGCCGCGCCTACCCGAACCCGTGGTCGAACGGATGATCGACCACTTCGGTAGCTTGCAGAAACTGCTTGCCGCTTCCATCGACGACCTGCAGTCCGTGGACGGCGTGGGTGAGGCGCGAGCCCGCAACGTGCGCGATGCGCTGTCACGGCTGGCCGAGTCCTCGATCCTGGATCGCTACCAGTAGCGCATTCCCGGCTCGATCAGCTCAGGCTGAACGTGACACCTTCGCTCGTGACGTTCCCGTTCGTGGCCTCGACCTGATAGGCACCGGCCTGCGCAGGGGTCGCGTTCGCGCCACAGCCATTCGCGGTCACCGTGGTGTCCCAGGTGCCCTTCACCGCGAACGCTTCGCCGGCGGGGATCTCCTCCTCCTGCGACTCGCCTGGTTCGGTGCACGCATCCGAGGACCAGACATCGAAGCCGCCGGAAGTGACCGTGAAGTTGTTGGCGGCCGGGCCTACGTCGCGCACACAGGCCTGCGCTGCGGTGTTCGTGATCTTCATGACGAACTCGGCCGGCCCGCCCACGGGATAGCTCTGCTGAGCCGTTGTGACACTGACTGCGATGTCGCTATCGGCGCAGGGAAGTCCGGATTCGGAGATCGATGGCGAGGCCGAACCGCTCGTCGTCGGGGTCGGCGACGCGCTGAGCGTCGGCAATGGGGAGGGACTGCTGGTCGCCGCGGTCGGAGCTGAAGAACCACCCGGCGAGATCAGCCACCACAACAGCGCCAGTACGACCAGCACACCGAGGATCACGATGATTCGCCTGCGCCAGTAGACCTTGGCCGGTTCCGGACCCACCGGATTCAGCAACGAACTCATGACAGCAACGGTAAGCAGGCCGCACATGCCCCGTTTGCCCGGGTCGGCCAAGCGGTCAGAATATGGTCATGGCGCTGCTGGATCGCATCGTGAGCGACTGGTTCGCCGAAAACCGCCGTGACCTCCCCTGGCGCGAGAGCGACCCCTGGGGTGTGTACGTCAGCGAGATCATGCTGCAACAGACCCCGGTCAGCCGGGTCCTCCCGGCATGGCACCAATGGCGCCAACGGTGGCCGACCCCGAGCGCCCTCGCCGACGACTCCGTGGGCGAGGCGATCCGCGCCTGGGGACGTCTTGGGTATCCCCGCCGGGCCAAGCGTCTGCATGAATCGGCAGTCATTATGCGTGACCGCTTTGGCGGCGAGGTGCCTGCCGATGAGGCGGCGCTGCGCGAACTGCCGGGAGTGGGCGAGTACACAGCCGCAGCAGTCGCCGCCTTCGCGTACGGACGGGACAGCATCGTGGTGGACATCAACGTCCGGCGCTTCCTGGTGCGGATCAAAACCGGGCGCGACCCGGCACTGACCTATTCCGCGGCTGAGCGTGCGCTCGCGAAGGACGTCGTCGAGGCGCTGGACGTACCGTCACCCCTGTGGGCGGCCGCGTCGATGGAATTCGGTGCGTTGGTGTGCACCTCACGCAACCCTGCATGTGCTGTCTGCCCACTCGCGACCATGTGCGACTGGGTGCCCGGGGAGCGCATCACCCGCACTCAGGAGTACGAGGGCACCGACCGCCAGGCGCGCGGTGCCGTTCTCGAGGTGCTGCGGTCCGGACCCGCGGACACCTTCGACTGGCACGACCAGGACCAGCTCGAGCGCGCCCTCGCCGGACTGCTCAGCGACGGACTTATCGTTCGAACTGATCGTTGGAGCCTGCCGCAGTAATCAGCCCCTCGGGCTCTGCGTTGCGACCCCAGGGGGATGCCGGTCCCTCTTGCACCGAAATAGTGGAGGGTCCACCTGCAGAAACGTCGGCTGGGCCGGGTTGTGGCGTGTGGCCGGGGCCGTCCCCGCTTTCGACTTGGTGGGTCAGGAGGGACCTGGGCAGTCGAAGGCACCCGGCTCCTCGATGCCACGGGCACCGGGGATTCAGGGCGACGCACACCCCCGGGGAGGTAACGCGGCCCGGCCGATCGTGGCGCTCTGATTCGGGTGAGTCTCGGTGGCCTGGCGGCCAACTGCTGATGCGTGAAGGAAGGTCTCACCGCCTGCGCCAGGCAGGAGCAGGGCGCATCTGTGTGCTACAGGCGTTGGAGATCGGTACATGCGTTGGAGATCGGTACATGCGTTGGAGATCCGCGGGCCGCGCAACTCCAACGGCTGTGCGCTTATCCAACGGCTGTACACAACTCCAACGCCTGCGCTCGGGGCGGGAGCCGATCGCGGGCCGTAACGCTGCGGGTTCGCTTTCCGCAACGGCGGCATCCCCGCTCGGCGCAGCAGGCGTCAACCCGAACCCACTGCCAACTCCACCCACATCCGAAGGACCGCAACTCCCCGGTCCGACTCCCCGAGTGCCGAGAAACGGGGCACCGACGAATGCAGCCCCTGCGCCGTTACCACCGCCCACAGCCAGACACACGAAAGGGGCCCGACCGTAACGGCCGGGCCCTTCTCGTGTCAGTGTCAGCCTTCCGCAGCCTCAACCGGCGGCAGGTCCGGCGCGGCGGCGGCGTCGGTGCCCTCGAAAGTGAAGACCGCGTTGGTCCCTTCTCCCTGGGCGTCGACCAGCACGATCTGTCCGGGTCGAATCTCGCCGAACAGGATCTTCTCGCTGAGCGCATCCTCGATGTCGCGCTGAATGGTCCGTCGCAACGGCCGCGCCCCGAGCACCGGGTCGTAGCCGCGGATCGCCAGGGCGTCCTTGGCGGACTGCGTCAGCTCGATACCCATGTCCTTGTCACGCAGCCGCTCGTCGAGCTTCGCGATCATCAGGTCGACGATCGTGACGATCTGATCACGGGTCAACTGGTGGAACACGATGATGTCGTCGATGCGGTTGAGGAACTCGGGGCGGAAGTGGTTCTTCAGCTCCTCGTTGACCTTCACCTTCATCCGCTCGTACGACGTCTTGGTGTCGTCCTCGTTGGCGAAACCGAGGTTCACACCGCGGGTGATGTCGCGGGTGCCCAGGTTCGTGGTCATGATGATCACGGTGTTCTTGAAGTCCACCACTCGGCCCTGCGAGTCAGTGAGACGACCGTCCTCCAGGATCTGCAGCAGCGAGTTGAAGATGTCCGGGTGGGCCTTCTCCACCTCGTCGAACAGGACCACCGAGAACGGCTTGCGCCGCACCTTCTCGGTGAGCTGTCCGCCCTCGTCGTAGCCGACATATCCGGGAGGCGAACCGAACAGCCGCGACACTGTGTGCTTCTCGGAGAACTCACTCATGTCCAGGCTGATCAGGGAGTCCTCGTCGCCGAACAGGAACTCCGCGAGCGTCTTGGACAGCTCAGTCTTACCGACCCCAGAGGGCCCGGCGAAAATGAACGAACCACCCGGACGCTTCGGGTCCTTCAACCCGGCGCGGGTCCGGCGGATCGCCTGCGAGAGTGCGTGGATGGCCTGCTCCTGGCCGATCACGCGCTTGTGGAGTTCGTCCTCCATCTTCAGCAGCCGCTGCGACTCCTCCTCGGTCAACTTGAAGATCGGAATGCCGGTGGCGGTGGCCAGCACCTCGGCGATCAGCTCGTCGTCGACCTGCGCCACGACGTCCATGTCGCCGGCCTTCCACTGCCGCTCGCGCTCGACCCGCTCGGCCATGAGGTTCTTCTCGTCGTCGCGCAGGGACGCTGCCTTCTCGAAGTCCTGCGCATCGATCGCGGACTCCTTCTCACGCCGCACGCCCGCGATGCGCTCGTCGAGTTCGCGCAGGTCCGGCGGCGCGGTCATCCGGCGGATCCGCAACCGGGAACCCGCCTCGTCGATCAGGTCGATCGCCTTGTCCGGCAGGAACCGGTCGTTGATGTAGCGGTCGGCCAGGGTCGCAGACGCGACCAGCGCGCTGTCGGTGATCGTGACCCGGTGGTGGTTCTCGTATCGGTCGCGCAGACCCTTGAGGATCTCGATGGTGTGCGCGAGCGTTGGCTCGTTGACCTGGATCGGCTGGAAACGGCGCTCGAGCGCGGCGTCCTTCTCCACGTACTTGCGGTATTCGTCCAGGGTCGTGGCCCCGATCGTCTGCAGTTCGCCGCGGGCCAGCATGGGCTTGAGGATGCTGGCGGCATCGATGGCGCCCTCGGCGGCCCCGGCACCAACCAGGGTGTGCATCTCGTCGATGAACAAGATGATGTCGCCGCGGGTGCGGATCTCCTTGAGCACCTTCTTGAGGCGCTCCTCGAAGTCACCGCGGTAACGGCTGCCGGCAACCAGCGCGCCCAGGTCCAGGGTGTACAACTGCTTGTCCTTGAGCGTCTCGGGCACCTCGTTGCGCACGATCATCTGCGCCAGTCCCTCGACGACGGCGGTCTTGCCGACGCCGGGCTCACCGATGAGTACGGGGTTGTTCTTGGTGCGCCGGGACAGCACCTGCATGACCCGCTCGATCTCCTTCTCACGACCGATGACCGGGTCCAGTTTGCTCTCTCTAGCGGCTTGGGTCAGATTGCGGCCGAACTGGTCGAGGACCAGCGAACTCGACGGCGTGCCCTCCTGCGGGCCACCGGCGGTGGCGGGCTCCTTGCCCTGATATCCGGACAGCAACTGGATCACCTGCTGACGGACCTTGTTCAGGTCGGCGCCGAGTTTGACCAGCACCTGGGCGGCAACTCCCTCACCCTCGCGGATCAGACCCAGCAGGATGTGCTCGGTGCCGATGTAGTTGTGCCCGAGCTGCAGGGCCTCCCGCAGGGAGAGCTCCAGCACCTTCTTGGCACGGGGGGTGAACGGGATGTGACCGCTGGGGGCCTGCTGGCCCTGACCGATCATTTCCTCGACCTGCTGGCGCACTGCGTCCAGGGAGATGTTCAGGCTCTCCAGTGCCTTCGCCGCTACGCCTTCTCCCTCGTGGATCAGGCCGAGCAGGATGTGCTCGGTCCCGATGTAGTTGTGGTTGAGCATGCGCGCCTCTTCCTGCGCAAGCACAACCACACGACGGGCCCGGTCGGTGAACCTCTCGAACATCCGTTGACTCCCATCAGACGGTGATTACTCACTCTAGCCTCGACTTACGACAACGACGAGCGCTCTTATGGGCTTCCCCGATTCGCCCTGGGTGAACGCGGGGCCGGACAGGGGTCTCCGGGACAGTCCCGAGCAACTGCCCTATTCCAGCGATGAGCCCAGCCGCAGGTCGTGGCACGCGAGCAGGAATTCCGAGGCCGACCACGCCTGATAAGCCTTACCCATGGGCCGGCCGGTCTCGCCGTGGGCCCACTCGTTGAACTCCCACTCGTCGAAGATCCCGTCCTGGTTCAGCTTGGCCAGTTTGACCAGTTCCTGGTAGGCGATGTGGCGGAATCCCAGCCGCTGGATGAACCGCACCCACTGGGCTCCGATGAACGGCCAGATGCCGCCGTTGTGGTAGTGGTGCGGGAGGTTCAGCAGGTTGACGGTGTAATAGGGCCGCCAGTCCGGGTCGCCGGAATGGACCACCGGGTACAGGTTCTTGACCGGCCACGGGTCGTTGATCCCCACCCCCCACATGAAGCGGAAGGCGATCCGGGCGCGGGCGACATCGAGCACGTTGAACAGCACAGCCAGGATGTTTCCGTACACGTCGCAGCGCCAGTTGAAGTCGAACGGCGTGACCTGCGCGAGCAGGTAGCGGGTGTCGCCGACACCGAGTTGCCGCTCGGTGAACATGGTGCCCGCGCCTTCGTCGCCTTTGGGACGGGTGGTCGGCCAGAAGCGGTCGAGCAGCACCGACTTGATCGTCTGCGACCAGCGCAAGTAGTCGGCGGCCCGATCGTTCTCACCGGCCAGTTCGAGCATGCGGCCGAACGCGACGTTGGCCCGGTACCACAGCACCTCGTCGACCAGGATGTTGTAGCTGCGGCCGAACAGATCAGTCCAGTCCCCGGCCTCCGGGATCTCGAGCAGGGCGTCGTTGTTGCTGTCGTGTGCGCTGAGCCAGTTCATCGCGGCCTGCAGACTGCGCAGGCGCTCGCGCAGGAAACCGACGTCACCGGAATTGCGCACGTACTCGTACATGGCGATGACCGCCCACAGCCCGGAGTCGATCGAGCTGATCCCGCCAACGCCGGAGTAGTCCGGGATGCCGTCGTCGATACTCACGTTCGCGGGGATCTGTCCGTTCGGGCTCATATGCGTGAACAACGTCTCCAAGGTCCGGCGCGCGCACTCCCGGATCTCCGGGTCGTCCAGATGCATCGAGCCGACCACCGCGATCGAGCCGTCGCGGGCCCAGACGCTGCGGTAGTTCGCATCGGTCCCGCTGACCGCGTTGTCCTCCAAGGAACAGGCCGAGAATCCCATCGGCGTGATGTTGCGCTTGAGCGCCTCGAGCGCCTTCGCGTACGCAGTCTCCAACAGCTCGATGTCTTCGTCCGTCAGTCCGTCGACGTGCTCCTCGTCGAAGATCCGGCGGATCGCAGGATCCATCCGCTCTGGAACTTCCTCATCGAAGTAGTCCGGAATCTCACCGACCACGCCGTAGTGCTGCAGCCCCTCCAGCACGCCGTCCGCGAAGTGTTCCTGCGCCTGGTAGGTCGGCAGCGCCAAGGTCCGGGCGAACAGTTCGGGTTGGGCGTTCTCCACGATGATCCCGCGCACGCCAGGGATCAGGAACATCGCCGAGTCGTTGCCGGTGTCACCGGCGACCACCACTTCCTCGGCCTTGATCCCGAGCTCATCGATCAGCCAGCGCAACGAGTTGCCCTTGTTGGCCATCTTCGGCAGCACGTCGAGGTCGCGGGCGCTGGAGTAGACGAGGTTGACGGTCACGCCCTCGGCATTGAGCAAGTCCTCGAGTTGTTGGATCGCCTCGTCCTCGGCCCCCTCGAGGTACCAACTGGACTTGTACCGGTGCTGGAACTGCGGCGGCTGACGCACAGCGTTGGTGGCGGCCTGCACGATCGACTCGATCGTCGTTTTGTCCCACCCCTCCTCCATGACCTCCGAGAACTCCTTGAGCATCGTCTTGGTCTTGAAGTCGTAGATCATCGTCCCTACCCCACAGATGGCGAAGTCGGGCTCGGGCAGGTCGGTGCTGGCGATGACCTTGACGGTGTCGTTCAGCAGTCGGCCGGTGGTGTAACACAACAGCGGGCGCTGGTCGTCGGGAAGCGACTCCCACACACGTCTGAACCGAAGGGTCGCGTCGGGTTTGCCGAGCATCGTGCCATCGAGGTCGGTGCAGAAAATCCGTACAGTCATGCGCGCCCTTTCGCTCCATCCCCCGGCACGCACACTAGTCCGCGCCCGGGTCCTGTCGCCGAGTTGCCGACCGGCCTACGAGACGAACGAGTCCGTCAACTGGAAGCTCGGCGTACCGCGCGATTCCACGGCGCTGATCAGTTGCTGCGCGATCCCGGTCCACGTGAACAACGCGCGCACGCGGTTCGCTCCTTCGCGGTGCAGACGCTCGCGCAACTTCGGATACTTCAATGCCTGCAGTAGAGCGATGCCGAATTCCTCGCGGTCGGTGGTGTCGGCGTACAGCGCTTGTGCCCCGAAGTAGACCGCTCGCCACAACCCACCGTGGGTGGTCATCACGGTCGGCGCTCCGCAGGCCATCGCCTCCACAGCAGTCATCCCGAACGGCTCGTAACGGCTGGACAACGCGAAGACATCGGCCGCGCGGTAGAAGTCGGCCATCTCGTCATCCTCGAGTGAAGCGGTCAGCTCGACGCGGTCCTCGAGACCGTACCCGCGGATCTTCTCGACGATCTCGTCGAGGATGTCATGGTCGCCGTGGTCGGAGGTCTCCGCACCACACGCGATCCGCAGTCTCGCCTCGGGGATGCGCTCGGCCACGACGCTGAAGGCGTCCACCAGCAGGTCGAACCCTTTGTTGCGCGCCAACCGGCCGATCGAGGCGATCACCAGGCCCTCGTACCCCAGCGTTTCGCGGATGCTCTGACGCGTGGCGCCGCTGACGGGGAAGAACCGGTTGTCGTCGTAGCCCGGGGGGATCATCGTGATCCGCTTGGCGGGAACGTCGTAGTGCTCCTTGAGCAGGTCGACCTGCGGCGGCGACGTGGCGATGACCATGTCGCATTCGCGATACAGCGTCTCCTCGTGGTGGATGCGCCTGCTGAAGTTGTACTGCTTCTCCATCTCCTCGGCGCTCTTGTCGGAGTCCTGCTCCATCTGGTGTTTCTTCCAATACCCCAAGGAGTGCGGGGTGTGGATGTGCGGCACGTCGAGAACGTTCGCAAGGTGCTGTCCGGCGAGGCCTGCGTCCCAGTAGTGGCTGTTGATGAACTCGTAATCGAGCCCTTTGTTCTTGATGAAGCGCAGGGCGTTCTCGCCCCATTCCGGGAGTTTCTTGTAGAGGTATTCCTTCGGGATGAACTCCGGGCCGCCGCAGTTCATGCGGATGATGCGCACGTCCTCGTCGACGACCTCGATCTGGCGCTGCTTCTCGAAACGACGCGTCCAGATGTCCACCCGGTAGCCGAGTTGGGCCAGTTTGCGCGACAGCTCAAGGACGAAGACCACCTGGCCGCCGGTGTCAGGAGCCCCCAGCGGGGGTTCGGCTGCCACGTATCCGTGGGTAGAGATCATGGCTATCCGTTGCTTGCGGCGCCGGGGGGCCAAAACAAATCACCTCGATGAATCGGCGGAAGGCTACGGCCGATATTACCCGGCGGCCGTGGATTCATACACCGGTTCGGACAATGTGACCGGCGCAGAGGTTGTCCGACAGCGGGGCCCGATTCACGCGCTGCACTGACAGCTACTCACACCCGCAGTCCAACGTCGGATCTGCTCGGCTGGCCCCAGCCTCCTTTCGAGTACACGCTGCGGAAAGGCATCGCCGAGGCCCGGCTCGCTGGCAGCACTTGACCGCCCTGCGCGGACTACAATCCGCGGGATGAGTGAGTACGAGCGGATGAAGCAGTCGGGCGGGATGGCCGGCGGGCCCGAACAGGCGGGTCCCTGGTACCAGTGGGGGCCCTATCTGTCCGAGCGGGCATGGGGGACGGTGCGCGAGGACTACTCCGCGGACGGCAATGCCTGGAAGTACTTCCCCTTCGAACACGCCCACGCCCGGGTATTCCGCTGGAACGAGGACGGCTTGGCGGGCCTGAGCGATCTGCTGCAGGACACCTGCCTTTCGCTGTCGTTGTGGAACGGTAAGGACCCGATCCTCAAGGAGCGCCTGTTCGGCCTCGACAGCACTCAGGGCAATCACGGCGAGGATGTCAAGGAGTACTACTGGTACACCGACGCGACCCCATCGCACGCCTGGATGCGCTTTCGCTACCACTACCCGCAGGACGAATTCCCGTACGAGGACTTGCGCACCAAGAACGCCGAGCGCGACCGCACCGAGCCGGAGTACGAACTCATCGACACCGGCATCTTCGACGAGGACCGGTACTGGGTGGTCGACGTCGACTACGCCAAGGCCACCCCGACGGACATCAGCATCCGCATCACCGTGACGAACGCCGGACCCGACGAGGCGACCATCGACGTGCTGCCGACGATCTGGTTCCGCAACACGTGGGGGTGGGGCCGCGGACACCCGGTGCCGGAAATGCGCGTCGACGGCGGCACGATGATGGCCACCCACTGGCGGTCGGGGACGTATCACCTGGATCCCGGGCCGTTGCCTGACGGCAGCATGCCGAAACCAACCATGTGCAGCAATGAGACCAACGACGAAGCCCTGTTCGGCACGCCCAGCATCACCGATTACCCAAAAGACGGGATCGACCGGCACGTGCGCTTGGGCGAACCCAGTATCAACCCGGAGAATCGCGGGACCAAAGGTGCGTGGTGGTACCGCCTGACGGTTGCCCCCGGCGAGTCGCAGGAGATCCGACTGCGGCTGTGGAAGTCACCGGAGAACCGTCGCAACCCCGACGCGCTGGGCGGCGTTTTCGACGAACTGTTCGCCACCCGGCAGGCCGAGGCCGACGAGTTCTACGGCGACTTGGCACCGGAGAACTGCCCCGGCGACGAGCTGGTCGCCATGCGGATGGCGTTTGCCGGGATGATCTGGAGCAAGCAGTTCTACCGGTACGACGTTCAGCGCTGGGTGGCCGGCGACCAGGGCCAACCGGCACCTCCCCCGCCACAGACCCGGCGCAATCACAACTGGCGCCACGTCGACTGCTACGACGTCATTTCCATGCCGGATGCCTGGGAATACCCGTGGTTCGCCGCCTGGGACCTGGCCTTCCACACCGTCGTGTTCACCCACATCGACCCCGCATACGCGAAGTACCAACTGTTGCTGATGTGCCGCGAGTGGTACATGCATCCCAACGGCGCGCTACCGGCCTACGAGTGGAACTTCGGTGACACGAACCCGCCGGTGCACGCGTGGGCGGCGTTGCGTGTCTTCGAGATCGACGGCACGAACGACTACGCGTTCCTGGCCGAGGTCTTCCAGAAACTGCTCATGAACTTCACCTGGTGGGTCAACCGGGTGGATTCCGAGGGCAACAACGTGTTCCAGGGGGGCTTCCTCGGCCTGGACAACGTCGGGCCGATCAACCGCTCACAACTGCCGAAGGGCTGTGGACTCGAGCAGGCGGACGGCACCGCCTGGATGGCCTTCTACTGCCTTTCCATGCTGCGGATCGCGCTGCGGTTGGCCGAGCACGACGCGGTCTACGACGCGATGGCGCTGAAGTTCGCCGAGCACTTCGCGGCCATCACCGACGGGATGGCTGCCAGCGGGATGTGGGACTGGCAGGAAGGTTTCTTCTACGACCAACTCCTGCGCCCCGATGGGTCGAAGGAGCCGCTGAAGGTCCGGTCCATCGTCGGGCTGATCCCGATCCTGGCGGCGGCCTGGATCCAGACCGACGAGGCCCTACGACGCAATGCGCGACTGTTCGAACGGTTCGCGGACTTCTTGCGCCGCCGCGGCCTGGACACCATCGACTCCGGGCGCGCCGGTTTCGCCTTCCGGTCCCCGGAGGAGCACAAGCTGTTGCTCACCGTGCTGGACCCGGAGCGACTGCGACGCGTGATGCTCGAGGTGCTCAGCGAGGACTCCTTCCTCAGCCCGCACGGCTTGCGCAGCCTGTCCAAGCGTCATTTGGCCGCGCCGTTCTCGGTCAAGATCGACGGGGAGTCGTTCCGCGTCGACTACGAACCCGCCGAATCGAGCACCCCGATGTACGGGGGGAACTCCAACTGGCGCGGGCCGGTCTGGTTCCCGATCAATCACCTCGTGGTCGAGGCCCTCGAGCGCTACTTCATGTACTTGGGTGATTCGTTCCAGGTCGAGTGCCCGACCGGCAGCGGCGAAATGGCCAACATGCGCGAGGTGGCCGAGGAGTTGCGGCGGCGGCTGATCAGCATCTTCCTGCCCGGCGCGGACGGCCGTCGTCCGGTGTTCGGCGATACCGAGAAGTTCCAGACCGACCCGCGCTGGAATTTCGCACCGTACTTCTACGAGTATTTCCACGGCGACAACGGCGCGGGGCTGGGCGCAAGTCACCAGACGGGATGGACCGGGCTGGTCGCGGACCTGATCATCGGGCGGCAGGGCTAGGTCGCCGGGGGTGGCCGCAAGATGTTCCTTCGGATTACAGGAGGAAGTCGGTGTTGGGTCAGTCCGGAGCCGATGTCTTCGGTATCCGGCGGGTCGTTTCCCAACGTGCGGAACCCGCCCGGGCTGGTACCTCGAGCCGAGGCCCGTAGGTTAACCCGACTACCCCACTGCATCCAAAGCAAGCCTTCTGGTGAAAATTCGACCAGTGGCTGGTCGAATTTTCACCGAAAGGCAGTTCGGGCCCACTGCGTGCAGGCGGCCGAAGCCGAGTATCAACTCGCCAAGACAGCCCCCGCTCACTCCCCCAGAAATCCGAAGCGCCATCAAGACGGCGGTCTGCGCGGCCAGATCGCGTGGAAATACCGTTCGAAAGGGTTGAACCAGGCCAAAGCGCCTACATCTGACGGCAGAACCCTCGCCGGAGGACGTCGATGAGCCCCTTTGTAGGCGGCCCCTGGAGCAGTCGCACGTTGTCCTCCGGTGTTCCGGCGCCACTTCCTACCCCAAAAAGCCGGCGCCCAGGTACCACCCGGCGAAAGCGGCCAGCAGACCCACGGCCATGCTTGCCCCGACGTTGAGCAGGGCGATCGACCCCGACCCCTGCTCGCCGAGACGCACCGATTCGAACCCGAACGTGCTGAACGTCGTGAAACCACCGCAGAAACCCGTGCCCAGCAGCGCCACGAGCTCGTGGGAAGACGCAGCCCCGAGCAGCAGTCCGAGCGCCAAAGATCCGAGCACGTTGATCACGAAGGTCCCCCACGGGAACACGCTGTCGTGGCGGGACTGGACGAACCTGTCCAGCAGCCAGCGACACGGCGCACCCAGGGCCGCCCCGAGCATCACCAGAGCCAACGTCAAGGCGTGGCCTGTCCGGCGTACTTGATCACCCGCACAGGGTCCAGGATCACCAGACCCTGGGTGATCAACTCGTCGAGTTCCGGCAGGAACGCCTCGATCCGCTGCTCGGTGTCCACGATCACGATCGCGACCGGCAGATCCTCCGACAGGCTCAGCAGACGCGTCGTATGCACTCGCGAGGACGCACCGAATCCCTCGATCCCGCGCATGACACTGGCTCCGGCCAGACCCGCCGCGTGCGCCCGGTGCACCACCTCGGTGTACACCGGGCGGTGATGCCACTGATCGCTCTCCCCCACGAAAATGGTCAGCCGCATGGCCGGACCCTGAAGTTTCATATGTGCTCCTGTCTGGTCAGTGCCCGTGCCAGCCGGATTCCCGACCAGGCGGCCGCCAGTCCCACGGCGACACTGGTGAACAAGTAGGTCAACGCGATCGGCACCTGCCCGTCCTGGACGAGTGCACGGGCCTCGGAGGTGTACGCAGAGAAGGTGGTGAAGCCGCCCAGCACACCGACGGCCAGGAAGGGACGCAGATATCGGTTAGGTGGCCAGACGTCGAGCAGGTAGATCATCAGGGCACCGAGCAGGAAACAGCCGACGACGTTCTCCAGGAACGTCGACCACGGGAACAGGTAGTCCGGCGTCGCCTGGCTCAACGAGTAGCGGGCGGCACCCCCGATCGCCCCGCCGGCTGCGATGGCCAGCAACAGGTCCCAGGTCCGCTCGGCAGCAACGGGTGTCGCCACGTCGAACGGCGAGACCTCCGGGTCGACCGGCAGGTCCGGATCACGGTCGTTCACTGGCCCCTCCCTGTCCCCCGAGGCTAGTGCCTCGAAAAGGCCTACGCGGCACGTTCCTTACCTGGCGGAGACCGGATCGTGACGCTGTTCACCCGGAGCCGGTGTTGATTACCTGGACGAGTCGGGTGACACTGGAACAGTGATCGATGCTCTGGCTGCCGCTGTGTTCCTTCTGCCCAGTGAGGATCCGCCTGCCCCTGAGCCCACGCCCAACGCCACCCAGGTCGTCGAGCCGGACACCGCCAAGGTGGTGAAGAAGGCCCCGCCGATGAAGAAGGTCTACAAGGGCACCGCCAAAATCCGCAAGGGGATGCAGGGGCGCTCGGTACTGCGCGTGCAGATGCAACTGAATGGCATCGGCAAACCCGCGCCGATGACCGGGGTCTTCGACAAACCGACCGTCAAGGCGTACAAGTCGTTCCAGGACAAGTTCGGCTACTGGCCCACCGGCACCGTGTCGCAGAAGCAGTCGTTGTTGCTCAAGAAGTTGTACGGCAAAGGTAAGTTGCCCCAAGCATGCATGAGCGGCAAGGTCCTCTGCATCGACAAGACGCAGTCGGTGCTGCGGATGATGGTCAACGGCAAGCAGAAGCTCGTCACCGACGTACGTTTCGGCTCCGAGCAGACACCGACCCGCAACGGCAAGCACCGCGTCCACTCGAAGATCCGCTACCTGATCAGTGACCTCGCCGGAACGCCGATGCCCTACTCCGTGTTCTTCAGCGGCGGCCAGGCTGTGCATTTCTCGCCCGGCTTCCGCCGCGACGGCTACAACGGCGCCTCGCTGGGCTGCGTCAACGTCCGGGTCTACAAGGACGCGCGCACGATCTACCAGAACACCCCGGTCGGCGGCCTGGTGTACGTCTACCGCTCGTAACCTCCGCGCACCGACCCATGACCCACGGGGAACAATAGGCCCGTGCGGCGCGCGAGTTTCCTGGTCGACTTCGGCCTGATCGCTACGTGCGCACTGATCGCGGCGCTGCTTGAGCAGGATGCCAACTGGGATCAACTCCAGTACCACTTCTGGTACCCGTGGCAACTGCTCCACGGTGGCTTCACCGATCCGGATCTGTACGGCGGTCGCTTCCAGAACCCGCTGCCGCAGGTGCCGTTCTTCCTGCTCGCAGATTCGCTGAATCCGCAGGTCGCTCAGGCACTGCTTGGCGCGATGGCTGGTGTCGCGGCGGTCCTGACCCGGCGGATCGCGATGCGCGTGCTGCCGTTCGACGGTGGCTGGCAGGTCGCGGTCAGTACTGGCGCCGCGGTGCTCGCGATGGTGGGTGCGGGTTTCCGCAGTGAACTGGCCACAAGCTACAGCGACGTCCTGTTGGCGAGTCTGCTGCTCGGAGGTCTGCTGCTGATCCTGCGGGCACAACCGTGGCCGTCTTTCACCGCTGGACTGCTGGCCGGCGCCGCCGTCGGGCTCAAATACACCAGCGCACCGTTCGCGATGGCGGCCGTGGTCGCACTGTTGGTCATGCCGGGGTCTCGGGTTAAGCGGTTGGTTTGGTGGTTCGGCGGTGCGATGATCGGGTGGCTGGTCACCGGTGCGGCGTGGGCGCTGAACCTGTGGCGGACGTATGACAGCCCGGTCTTCCCGTTCTGGAACACCGTCTTCGGCAGCCCGTGGTTCCCCGGCGAGAACCTGACGGACGACCGCTATGGCGTGAGCGGTTTGGGGCAGTGGCTGCAATGGCCATGGGCGATGGCCACCGGGTCGGCCCGGGTGCTGGATCTGCCGGTGCGTGATCCCCGCTGGTTGTTGCTCGCCGCGGCGGTCGTGGTGCTCGCGTTCTGTTTCCGGCGCATCGATTCTGCAGGTGCCGCCGTGCTCGCCTACACACTGAGTGGACTGGTCGTGTGGCTGGCGGTCTTCGGTGTCATCCGCTACGCGATCCCGGCCGAGATGCTCGCCGCGGTGATCGTGGTGTGGGCGTTGAGCATGCTGCTCGGCGCGCGTGCCGTTCTGGCCTCGACGCTGGTGGTGGCAGTCGTGGCCGGCCTGCTGACCGTGTCCGCGGCGGGCCGGCGGGTGCCGTTCGGTGACCAGTGGTTCCAAGTCGAGCCCAGCGGCTTCGAGGCCGTCCAGCCAGGTGACGCCGTGCTGGTCGACGGGCAGTACCCGAGCACGTTCCTGCTTGCCGGGCAACTGCCCGACGGGGTCGAGGTGCATGTGGTGCAGAAGGATTTCACCGGCACCCCTTTGCTCGGCTGGCTGATGGGCGAGCTCGAGCAGGCCCGAAGGGTGTGGGTGGTCACCGACGCTCCCCCGTCGCAGGTGGATCCGGCTGTCGGAACCATCCTTTACGACGAATGCACCAGAATCAGGAGCAATGTGGTCAACAGACGCTTGTGCCCGGTGACGTTGTGACGCTGATTCCGGTGCGCGCGTGGCACGACGCAGGTGTCGACGATGCCGCGGTGGGCGCAGCCGCCGCGTGCCTTGCCCGGCACGGACTGGTGGGCCTTCCGACGGAGACCGTGTACGGGTTGGCCGCGAACGCCTTGGACGCCCGGGCCGTGGGGCGGGTCTTCGAGGTCAAGGGCAGGCCGGCAGATCACCCGGTGATCGTGCACGTCGCGGACTCCGCGCAGGTGGCACGGTGGGGGCGCTCGGTTCCCGCGTACGCTCACGCACTGGCCGAGGCCTTGTGGCCAGGTCCACTCACTCTCGTCGTGCCGGCCGTTGACGAGGTCCCGCGGTTCGTCACCGGCGGGCAGCCCACAGTCGGCCTGCGGTGCCCGGCGCATCCTGTCGCCCTGGCGCTGATCGACGAGGCCGGCCCACTGGCTGCTCCGAGCGCGAACCGGTTCGGTCAGGTCTCCCCGACCTCTGCCGCCGATGTGGTCGCGGACATCGGGGACCTGCTGGATCCAGAGCTCGATATGGTCCTGGACGGTGGCGACTGCCCGGTGGGGGTCGAGTCCACGATCCTCGACTGCACCGGCGATGCGCCACGGATCCTGCGGTGGGGCGCAGTCGAACTAACCGACGTCGAAGCCGTTACCGGCCTGGCCGTGTCGACGGCGCCGTCAGCGGTCCGAGCGCCCGGTGGACTGGCCTCTCACTACGCACCCCGAGCACGGGTGCATCTGCAAGGGGACCCAGCCGAGGGCTCTGGGCTGCTGGCACCAGCCGGAATCGCGACACCACCGGACGTCTCGCGGCTGGCCGCCCCAGGGTCCACCCGCGAGTACGCGGCCTGCCTCTACCGGGCCCTGCGCGACGCCGACGAATTGGGGCTCACGGACGTTTGGGCAGTTCCGCCTGATGATGGCAGCGCTCTAGCGACGGCGGTGCTGGACCGCTTGACACGCGCGGCAGTGCGATAGGCCGCTGGCCTGAACCACAGCCGTTGGAGTTGCGCACGTACGTTGGACAAAAGCACACACGTTGGAGAACCACGGCCGCACGTCCAACGCCTGTGCTTTCGTCCAACGCCTGTACCCAACTCCAACGCCTGTACCCAAGTCCAACGCCTACCAGCAGAAGTCGGCCGGGAGCAGCAACGGCGATCTTGTCGGGTGCGCCCCTGCGCTGCGCAAGCGCAAGTCCACGTGCCGACGCTGGAACAACTGACCCCAGAGGAAGTGAAGGACCGCGTAGCCCAGCACCTGCAGACGGGCATCACGATTCTTCTCGTTCACCACCGTGCGCTCGACGGTCTGCCCCTTCGGTTTTCGGTACTTTTCCTTACCGTCGAATTCCAAAGCGGTTCTGCCGTCCTCCAACAGCAGGTCGAGGCGGGCATGGAAGTCCCCGTCGACAACCACGTGCTGGCTGGTCACCTCGTAGCCAAGCTGTTTCACGATCAGCCGCGTCCACGTCTCGCCGGGCGATTCCGAATTCGGGTCCGCGTTTTCAATCACCCAGCGAACTCTCGCGACTCCGCGCGACCCCTTGAGTCGAGCACAAACGGCCCTCAGGTCCGCCTCGCTGCACAGTTCCTCGTGCAGAACCGCGTCAGCCACGATCAGCGCATCACGAGGTGAGAGCAGCCGAGCACAATCGGCCACCGTCCATGCCGGGGTCGCAACCAGCAGCCCGTTGCGTTCCACATACTCGGCTTCGCCGTGCATGACCCGAATCTGCGGCCCATAGGTTCCACGTGCGATATTTCTGACCGTCACTTCGGCGGGCGGCTTGGAGGGCACCGGCAACTCCCACGCATGCGCGGCGGAAGGCCCTGTGATGCATGCACCCGGTCGGAGTCTGCTCAGAACCGCCTGCGCCAGCAAGCCATGTCGGTCCCACGGATCGATGTCAGCGCAGACGTACACGCCTCGGGTCAGTTTCGAGTTGTCCGAGCGCATCGCCTCCAGTTCCCTGCGCGAAGCGCCGGCAGCTGCGAGATCAGAAGTGAGTAGCATCGCCCCACTGTGCGGGCTCAAGGTCTTCAGGGGAACCGGCCGCGGGGAATCTGTGGACCGAAGACCTCCCTGTCCACAGGTGGTCATCGGCGTTGGGAAAGCGCCGCCGCCAATCTGTGCACCGAAGCTCCCGGCGACAGATCGCACAGCCGTTGGACTGAAGTACATCCGTTGGAGAAGGGTACGGATGTTGGAGAACCACGGACCGCGCAAGTCCAACGCCTGTGCG
Source organism: Micrococcales bacterium (assembly GCA_016719135.1). Lineage (GTDB taxonomy): Bacteria > Actinomycetota > Actinomycetes > S36-B12 > UBA10799 > JADKAV01. Next base: position 315,414 of record JADKAV010000001.1, read on the forward strand.
CTTCTCCAACGCCTGTACCCAACTCCAACGCCTGGGAGGCAGAGCACTCAGCAACACCAGGCACACCGGAGCAGACTGGACCCATGCAAGCAGTGACCATGACGGCCGTGGACGAGATCGCCGCCGGGCAGCGACCCGATCCCGAGCCCGGTCCTGACGAAGTGCTGATCAAGGTCCAGGCCACCGCTGTGTGCCGCACTGATCTGCAGATCCTGCGCGGGGATCTGCCGACCCATCGACTCCCGTTGATCCCCGGACATCAGGTCGTTGGGGAGGTGGTCAGCCCCGGTGAGTTCCACGGCCGCAGAGTGGGACTGGTGTGGCTCGCTCACACCTGCGGTGTCTGCAGTTTCTGCACCTCCGGGCGCGAGAACCTGTGCCTGAACGCGAAGTTCACCGGATGGGATCGCGACGGGGGGTACGCGGAACTGGTCACCGCCCACAAGGACTTCGTGCACCCGCTGCCCGACGGTGACGCGACGGCGCTGGCCCCGTTGCTCTGCGGAGGCGTGATCGGGTTCAGGAGTCTGCGGGTGGCCGGTATTGGTCCGCAGTCGGCCGGCGCCAGGCTGGGCCTCTACGGCTTCGGCGCGTCGGCGACCATCGCGATCCAGGTGGCGAACTTCTGGGGCTGCGAGGTCCACGTGGTGACCCGGTCCCCCGCGGAGGTGCAGCGGGCCTACGACCTCGGCGCCGCCTGGGCGGGCACCTACGAGCAGCCACTTCCCACGCAACTCGACGCCGCGGTGACCTTCGCCCCCAGCGGGGACGTGGTGATCAGCGCCCTGAAAGCGCTGGATCGCGGCGGAACGGTGGCGATCAACGCCATCCACCTCGACCGAATCCCGCAGTTCGACTACGACGACCTGTGGTGGGAGCGCAGTCTGCGCTCAGTGGCCAACGTGACGCGCGCGGATGTGCGCGACTTCCTGGCCGTGGTGGATTCGGCGCGAGTGCAGACGCAGTTCGAGGTACTGCCTCTGGAAGATGCTCCAGTGGCCCTCGAGCGGGTCGAGTCCGGTGATGTCCGAGGGGCCTTCGTGCTCGTCTGCGACTAGTGTCACGGCCATGCTCTCGCGCGCACGGGCCAGCCTGGATGCCCGGGATTCGAGTCGGCGCGCTCTGCGAAGGGCGCTGCGGGTCGCACTGGTCGTTCCGCTGACCCTGTTCGCGCTCACGCACCTGCCCTGGGTGTCGCAAGGTGCACTGTTCGGGGTCTTCGCATGCCTTTCTTTGTTGGTGTTCGCCGACTTCACCGGGCCGCTGCCCAAGCGAACCGCTGCGTACCTCATGACCACCGCTGCGGGAATTCCGTTGATCCTGGTCGGGGCTTTCGCCGCAGGCGCGCTCTGGTCATCGGTTCTGCTGATGGCAGCCGTCGCGATGCTCGTAGGCATGTTGGGAGTGCTGCGCGGTCTCATCGCTTCGGCACAATCGGCCCTTCTGCTCATCACGGTCATCACGTTGACCGCTTCGTCACCTGACCAAGCGGCCGTGGACATCGCCGCGTGGACCATCGGCGGTCTGACCGCCACCGCGGCCGCGGTGCTCTTGTGGCCGGCCCGTCCCAATCGACCCATTCGCCGGCACATTGCGCAGGCCCTCGATGCGGCAGCCGACGTGGTGGCTGCGCGATGGGGATCCGAGGCCGACGAAGACATGCTGCGCGGCGCCCGCGCGCGCTTCAACGAGGCCGTCGACGCACTGCACGACTCCTACGACGGGGACCTCGCACGTCCGTCCGGACTGACGAGCACCGAGCGCGCGCTGGCCGAACTCGTCGACGAAATCTCACGGCTGCGCTACATGCAGAAGTGGGAGGATCTCGCCGAACACAAAGACCCCGTCCTGCAAGTAGCCGCACAACGCTTGTGTCAGGTGACCGTGGAGTCCATGCGGGCGTGCTCGGCCAGACTGCGCGGCGGGCACGATCCGCTGTCCTCGAAGCGGCTCTCGGTCGTTCGCGCACAGAACCTTTCCGATGTTGCCGACTGGCTCGACTCGCACAGTGCCGACGTCACGGCCAAGCGCCAGCAGATCGACGACATGTTCCCACTGCGGATCACCAATCTGGTCACCACCCGTGTCATGGACCAGACCATCTCACTGGACCCCCGACCCGGTGACGAACCGGCGGACCCCGAAGGCGTCGGTGCGGCCAGCATCCAGATCAAGCCGCGGTCCAAGCGACAGCGTTTGCGAGCGCACTTGTCCTGGGAATCGCCGTGGTTCCGCAACGCGCTGCGTTCAGCCGTGGCCCTTTCCATCAGCATCGCGGTCGCCAAATCCGTGACCCTGGAGCATCCGTTCTGGATCGTGCTGGGCACGTTGAGCGCACTGCGCTTCGATGCCCTGGGAACCGGCCGCACCGCCCGCCAGGCACTGATCGGAACCGGGGCCGGTGTGCTGGTCGGCGCAATCCTGATCCTGCTTTTCGGACCCGACCCGCAACTCTGGTGGCTGGTCTTTCCGGCCGTACTGTTCCTCGCCGCCTACACACCGGGCACCTTCTCGTTGGCCATCGGACAGGCGGCCTTCAGTTTGGTCGTCATCGTGCTCTTCTCCATCGTGACGCCAGCGCGCCTGGAGACCGCGACGGCACGGGTCGTGGATGTGGCGCTCGGCCTGGCGATCAGCCTGCTCGTCAGCGTCCTCATGTGGCCGCGGGGTGTGGTCCAAACGTTGAACAAGCGCTTCAGCGAGGCGATGACCACGGCGTGCGATTTCTACGTAGCTTCCGTGGACTGGATGGCCGGTGGTGCGATCGATGACCGCCTGCTCGCCGACTTCCAGATCCGCAGCTACCGCGCCTTGGACCGGGCCACCGAGGCCCTGGACCTGTCGATCGCCCAGCGCCCGCCACAAGCGATCGTGCTGACGCAATGGACCCGCTTCTCGAACACGGTGGGACACGTCGATTTCGCCGCCCGGATCGCACCACCCGCAGTGGAACTGGTCAAGCAGCGCGGCCCGGACAGACCGATCCCCGATGCGCTGGTCGGCCCGATGCTCAACGGCGCCAACGACGTGCGCACTCGGTTGCAGGACGTGAGCCGCCGGTGGTGTGAGGGGCAGTTGACGACCGGTGAAGATGCAGCGGCGCCCGATCCGCAGGCCACGGAGTTCACGGTGTCAGCCGCGGTGATCCGGCAACGACGCGTCATCGACGCCTACCTCGACCGGCCGAGCACCTGGCGCGGGACCGGGGCCGACCCGCGGCCGGTCATCGCAACATGGCTGACAGACTGGACCGCGATGCTGGACCGCAGTGCTCAAGTTCTGGCGCTGTCGGTGCGTTCAGAACACTGACTCGCCATCCTGCGCCGCTGCCACGATCTTCGCGATCCGCTGCTGCCGGGTCGAGGGTCGTTTGGCCGCCTTCACCCACTGCAAGGCCTGTTTGCGTCGCCCGGGTGTGAAGCCTTCGAACACGCCGCGCAGGTTCCCGAGTGCCGCGTCCAGGTCGTCCGGGACGATCAAGGCCTCCACATCGTCGAGGAAGTAGAACGACCCGTTGGCTTTGGCTACTTCCACGGCTGCCAGCCCGGCGGGCTGCAATCGTCCCTGCAGCTTCTCCAGGCGCTTCTTGTTGACCGCGGACCACCAACTTGTGGGCTTGCGGGGGGTCAGGCGGACCCCGCCGCGTTGATCGTCGAACGACTGCGCTGTGGAGTCGATCCAGCCGAAGATCAGACATTCTTCGACGATGTCGACGTAGGCGATGGCTGGTCGACCCGTGCTGGGGCGCCACTGGACCAGCCAGATGCCGCGATGCGTGGTGTGGTTGGCTTCGAGCCAGTCGTGCAGCGCCTGCCGCGTCTCCAGCGCAACCCTGGGCAGCGGGTTGCGTTCGACGACCGGCACGTCAGTCGAAGAGGTTGAGCAAGTCCCCGATGCGATGACCTGCTTCCTCCGGGTGCCGGAACTGCCCGCGGGTGTTCACGCCATAGGTGTTGCGCCGACCGACCTTGGTCTTGCGCAGGTAGTTCGACTCCTCGAGATCGGCGAGGATGGTCTGCGCAGCCCGCTCAGTGATCCCCACCGCTGTGGCGATATCCCGGACGCGCGCGTCAGGGTTGCGGTGCACGTAAATCAGGACGTGTCCGTGATTCGTCAGAAACGTCCACTTCCTGCGTTGCTCCGTCATCGGGACTCCCATCGCCGTGGCTCACACTACCGATTTCCGGTTCCTGTACCCCACGGCGGGTTGCGATGAGACTGGCCGCGATGCTGACGGCGATGATCACTGCCACAACACCCAGACTCAGCCACGTCGGCATCTTGTACAGGTCCACCTGGAGTAGGAGTTTGATACCCACCCAGATGAGCACTAGACCAAGGCCGAGCTTGAGGTAGATGAAGCGGTGCATGAGGTCGGCGAGCAGGAAGTACATCGCACGCAGGCCCAGGATCGCGAACGCGTTGGCCGTGAACACCAGGAACGGCTCCTGGGTGACGGCGAAGATTGCCGGGATCGAGTCGACCGCAAAGATGATGTCGGTGGTCTCGACGAGCACCAGCACCGCCAGCAGCGGCGTGGCGAACAGCGCGCCGTTGCGCCGGGTCAGGAACTTCTGGCCGTCGTACTCGTCGGTCGTGGGCACGAGCCGCTTGAACAGACGCATCACCTTCGACTTCGACGGGTCAATGTGGTCGTCGCGCTTGCGGATCATGGTCCAGCCGGTGACCAGTAGGAACGCGCCGAACACGTACAGGATCCACGCGAAGGACGCGATCAGCGCCGAGCCGGCCGCGATGAAGACGCCGCGGAAGACCAACGCGCCCAGCACGCCGTAGAACAGCACCCGGTGCTGGTACTGCCTGGGCACCGCGAAGTAGCTGAAAATGATGGCCCAGACGAAGACGTTGTCGATCGCCAGCGACTTCTCGATGAGATAGCCGGCGTAGTACTGCGCGGCGAACTCCGAACCGGCCCACCACCAGATGACGCCGCCGAAGCCCACCCCGAGCGCGACCCAGACGGCCGACCAGGCAGCAGCTTCCTTGACGCTGATGATGTGGGCTTTGCGATGTGCGAACAGGTCGATCGCGAGCATCAACAAGATGATGCCCAAAACTGCGAACCAGGCCCAGAGCGGCACGTTCACGGACAAGACTCCTTCGGTAGTGACTTCCGAAGGTCTTTCCTGACCGGGACGGTCCGCGGTGACCGGGCTTTCGCCGGATTGTCGACCACCGCGAAACGGATACTCCCCTTCGCTTGTAGTTAGTTTCCTGAAATTGTGTGCATATGTCAAGTGTGGGGATTTTGGTCTGCACACGCGTTGGAGTTAAGGACAGCCGTTGGACAACCGCACAGCCGTTGGACATCCACGGCCCGCGGATCTCTCACCGATGTACCGGACTCCAACCGATGTACCCAACTCCAACGTCTGTGCGCCACCGACCACCACCCGCACCCGCCTCGGACGTTGGACCCGGCAGCCCCGCACCCACAGCGATGCCCGACCACGGCCCACACCCGACACACGCGTTGGACTCAAGTACAGCCGTTGGACAACCGCACAGCCGTTGGACATCCACGGCCCGCGGATCTCTCACCGATGTACCCAACTCCAACCGATGTACCCAACTCCAACGCCTGTGCGCCACCGACCCGACCCAACAACAACCGTGGCAGGGTTGAAGCGTGGATCCGATGTTCTCCGACCTGCTGGAACTCCTCGAGATCGAGTCGGTGGGCGGCACCGCCGCCGAAGCTACGGCACAACTGTGGGTGGCGAACAAACTCCGCGCCTGGGGCTGGGAGGTTCAGCTCCACCAAGACGATCCCGCAGCCTTCGCCGACCACCCGGACTACCCCGGAATGGAGGTCGCGCGCACCACGGTCACCAGCGTCATCGGACATCCGCCCGGCAGCCGCGCAACGACCTTGCTGCTCGGGCACACCGACGTCGTACCCGGCGGTCCGCCGCCGACCCTGACCGACGCAACCGTTGGCGGTCGGGGCAGCGTCGACATGAAGTCCGGGCTGGTAGCCGCCATGCATGCCGCGCGAACAGTCGGCGGGGATGTCGCCGTGTGTGCGGTGAGCGGCGAGGAGGACGGCGGCATCGGCGCCTTTCTCGCACTACAGCACGGACTGTCCGCGCAGCGCTGCGTGATTCCCGAGCCCACCGACTTGGCAATCATCCCCGCCAATGCAGGGTCGCTGACCTTCCGCGTCACCATCGACGGAATCCCCGCGCACGGGGCCCGGCGGTGGGACGGACACAACGCGCTGGAGGAGGTACCGGAGATCCTGCGGCGCCTGGCCGCACTGGAACACCAACGAAACCGCGACGCGCCCCCGATCATGGACTCCTGGCCCATCGCGTACCCGATCAGCGTCGGCCGGATCCAGGGCGGCGACTGGCCGTCGACCGTCATGGGCGAGGTCCGTATGGAAGGGCGGTACGGTGTCGCGCTGGGTGAATCCCTGACCAGCGCGATGGCGGCGTTCGAAGAAGCGCTGCAGGGCACAGGCGCGCGGATCGAGTGGTTCGGGGGACGTTTCGCCTCTGCCAGCGTCGACGTCGACCAACGGTGGGTCACAGCATTGCGGGCCGCCCATGAACACGTGAGCGGGACCAGCCCGGCCCTCTACGGCGCCACGTACGGTTCGGATCTGCGGCAACTCGTGGCCGCTGGGATCCCGACCGTCCTGTACGGACCCGGAGATGCCGCGCTGGCTCACAGCGCACATGAGAACGTTCCCCTGGCCCAGGTCATCCAATGCCGCGATGTGCTGGAGAGGTGGCTGCGCGAATAGCCGATTCGGCGATGGCCATACTTGCCTGGTGAACCGTTCCAACCGCACCCAACTGGGCTATGTTCTGGTCCTGCTCGGGGTGGTCGGATTTTCGCTCAACGCCGGGGTGTCCCGGATCGTGCTGGACGCGGGCATGGATGCCTGGACGCTGTCGGAGGTGCGGGCGGTCGGGGCAGCGATCGTCCTCGGTTTGGTCGTCACGGCGCGCCGGCGCCGTTTCCCCATCCGCGTGGCTCGGCACCACTGGCCACGCTTGGTTCTCTACGGCCTCGTCGGGCTCGGCCTCCTGCAGTCCTTCTACTTCCAAGCGATCGCCCGTATCCCCATCGGCCTTGCCATTCTCATCGAGTTCCTGGCGCCGCTGTGGGTCGCGCTGTGGGCCAGATTCGTGCAGAAGCAGGCGGTCAAGCCCATCCTGTGGCCGGCGCTGGCGGTGACCCTCGCGGGGCTTGCGATCGTGGCTGGCACTCAGTTCGACAACTTGGACCCGGTTGGTCTGGGCAGCGCGTTCCTGGCGGGTTTGTGCTTCGCTGTGTACTTCATTGTCGGGGAACGTCTGGTGGCCGAACACGACCCGTTCGTCGTGAGTTTCTGGGGTTTCTCGATCGCCGCCGTGGCGTGGTCCGGCGCGGCGGTCTTTTGGACCCGGATCACCCCGCTGTGGCAGATCGACTACGGGCAACCGGCCACGCTGCCGGCCGCACTCGGCGCCCTGGTCGTCCCGATGGGCCTGCTCCTGCTGTGGATCGTCGGATTCGGCACCGTGGTCCCATTCGCCTCGGAGACCGCCGCCATGCGCTGGGTCCCGGCGACCACCGTGAGTGTCATCGCGATGCTGGAGCCCGTCGGCTCAGCGGCGATCGGCTGGTGGTGGTTCGACCAGCGACTGGAATGGTTCCAGGGCTTCGGGGCCGCGCTGGTGCTCGCCGGCATCGTGATGGCGCTGCTCAGTCGCGCGGAGCATCCGATGCCGGCGGTCATCGACTAGCGCGGCGGGCCATCGAGAAGGCACGTCATGCTGCCGGGGCACCTACCGCGTGGTGCAGGTCCAGGCGCGACGCTTGCACCCGAAGCCGCACTTGTTCAACGCGCTGAGGTACGCAGGGCGCTTGTTGCGCCCGACGCCCCACTTGTAACGGGCGATCGTGCCGTTGTCATTCCACCGAACCGCCAACGCGAGGCACCCGTTGCGCACCCATGCGATCTTGCGGCACGACCACGGTGTGTCGGAGGCCTTCTTACATTCGCGCAACGCCCGTTTGCCGGCCCTCTTCTTGGTGCGGAAGTCGTAGGACCACCCCACTGCACCGTCGGCCCTGGACAGGGCGATCGCGCCGTAGTACCTGCCGGACGCGGCTGCCGATGAGTCACCCGGCGCGGACGTGGCTCCGGCTGGCAGCAGCATCGACGCCAACAGGGCGAAGGCGACAACGGCGACACCGAGAATCTTGCGAATTGCGGACATGATGGACCCCCTCACAGATGGATGGGATGGCCCCTGAGGCGCGCGGCGGGACGCTGAGGAAGTAGGTCGGCCCGGGCATCCGCCTCACCCCCTAAGGACCACCTTCCAGGATACTCCTGTCGCTACCGGCAACGCCGAGCTGCATTCCAGACGCGCGTGGCCATAAGCATCGGGTCCGCAAGCACGGGGTGGCCCATTCGGCGGCGTCAGCCAGTTCCACCGGGCTCACGCCACCTCAACCCGCCTCCGGCGATTACCGTTGACGCATCGAGACGACCCTGGCCTACCCGGGCCTGACCAGCGACGAGGTCCGCGCCCGCGTGGCGTCGGGCAAGGTGAACGACGTCCGCGACACCGGCAGCCGCAGCCTGAGCAGCATCATCCGCAGCAATACGCTCACGCCGTTCAACGCGCTGATCGGGACGTTGTGGGTAGCGATGATGATCGTGGCGCCGTGGCAGGATGCGCTGTTCGGATTCGTCATCGTCTTCAACACCCTGATCGGGACGATCCAGGAGTACCGCAGCGCTCGCACCTTGGCGAAACTGTCGTTGCTCAACGAAGCGCGACCGACAGTGATCCGCGACGGCCGCGAGGTGCAGATAAGCCTGCGCGAACTCGTCATCGACGACCTGGTGCTGATCTCGACCGGTGACCAGATCGCCGTCGACGGGGACGTTCTGCAAGCCGCGGGGTGCGAAATCGACGAGAGCCTGCTCACCGGCGAAGCGGACCCGGTACCGAAGTCCACCGGCGACGAACTGCTCTCCGGCTCGTTCGTCGTTTCGGGATCGGCGCGCTACCGCGTCACACGCGTGGGCAGCGAGTCGTTCGCCGGCCGGCTCACACTGCAGGCGCGACAGTTCCAGACCACCAGCTCGGAACTGCGCGATTCCATCAACCGCTTCATCCGCTACGTCAGCTTCGCGCTGATCCCAGTCGGGGCTCTGCTCACCTACAGCCAGTTGCGCGCGGATCAGAGCCTGCCGGATGCGATTCGGGGAGCGATCGCGGGCGTCGTCACGATGGTGCCGGAGGGCCTGGTGCTGTTGACCAGCATCGCCATGGCCGTGGGGGTCCTGCGACTTGCCCAGCGCAACGCACTCGTGCAGGACATGCCGGCCGTTGAGACCTTGGCCCGCGTGGACGTCGTGTGCGTGGACAAGACCGGAACCCTCACCGCACCGGGCATGAGCGTGCAGGAGGTGGTCGCGCTCGACGGATCCGATCCGGGGCGCATCCTGGGGGCGCTGGCCGCGGCTGAAGAACACCCCAACCCGACGATGCTGGCTCTCGCGAAGCATTTCCCGCAGGCCGGGTCTGTGCAGGACGCCGTGCCCTTCTCGTCGGCGCGCAAGTGGTCGGCCGCGCGTATCGCCGACCGCTGGTGGGTGATCGGTGCGCCCGACGTCGTGGATCCCACCGTGGACACCGGTCGGTGGTCGGCGACCGGCGCCCGGGTACTGCTGCTGGCCGTCACCGACCAGACCGTCGAGGCCGACTCCGCGCTGCCCCTGCTGACTCCGAGCGCCCTGGTGGTCATCGACCAGCAACTGCGCGATGACGCTGCTGAGACCGTCGCGTACTTCCTCGAGCAGGACGTTGCGCTCAAGGTGATCTCCGGGGACAACGCCGCCACCGTCGGAGCAATCGCCGAACGCGCCGGGATCCCAGGGGCCGAAACCCCGGTCGACGCCCGCAGCGAGGATCCGGTGGCCGCCGTCGAGCGCGCCAGCGTCTTCGGCCGGGTCAATCCGGACCAGAAGCAGGACATGGTCGACGCGTTGCGCGGGGAAGGCCACACCGTGGCCATGACCGGGGACGGTGTCAACGACGTCCTGGCGCTCAAGCGCGCAGATCTCGGGATCGCGATGGGCTCGGGCTCCCCGGCGACCCGGGCTGTTGCGCAACTGGTCCTGCTGGACAGCAAATGGTCGAGCCTGCCGCGGGTCGTGGCCGAGGGCCGGCGGGTGCTCGGCAACATCGAACGGGTCTCGGATGTCTTCTTGACCAAGAGCATGTACGCGCTGCTGATCGCGCTGGCGACCGGCGTGGCGGCTGTGCCGTTTCCCTTCCTGCCGCGCCACTTGACCCTGATCAGCGCCCTGACGATCGGGATTCCCGGCTTCTTCCTGGCCCTGATGCCCAACGCCGAACGCTTCCGGCCAGGTTTCTTCCACCGGGTCATGGTCTTCGCGATCCCGTCGGGCGCCATCGCCGCGACCACAGCCTTCAGCGCCTACTACGCGGCGTTGATGCTGGACACCGTGGACGAGGCGCGTACCGATGCGACGATCGCGCTGTTCATGGTGACTGTGACGGTGCTGGCCGTCTCCGCCCGCCCGATGAACGCGATCCGCGCAGCGATCGTGCTGAGCATGATCGGCGCGTTCCTCGCCGTGCTGTTCATTCCGCCGCTGTCGCAGTTCTTCGCCTTGAGCATCTCGCCGGACCCCGAAGGCGCATCCACTGTTGCGATCGGGGGGCTCGGGATGGTCGCCGTGCTGGTGACGTCGAGGTTCGTCAGCCGGTGGCGGGACGCCTGAACCACAGCCGGGATACTGGACCCATGTCCGAGGCTCTGATTCGTCTGTGGGGGGACAGTGAGCGCGTTGTCGTGCTCACGGGAGCGGGCATGAGCACCGATTCCGGCATCCCCGACTTCCGGGGCCCGAACGGCCTGTGGACCCGCGACCCCAACGCTGCGGCGTTGTTCGACATCCAGACCTACATCGACGACCCGGAGGTCCGGCGTCGGGCCTGGGAGGGCCGGCGCAACCACCCGGCGTGGACGGCACAACCGAACCCCGGCCACACCGCCTTGGCCTCGTTGCAGTCCGCCGGCCGGCTCGGTCCGATCCTGACGCAGAACATCGACGGCCTGCACCAGCGAGCCGGTGCTGGGTCGGTGATCGAACTGCACGGCAGCATCTGGGAGATCGAGTGCTTGGCGTGCGGTGATCGGACACCGACACCGGAGACGATGGCCCGCGAGGAACCGGATCCGAGGTGTCTGGTGTGCGGCGGCATCCTCAAGACGGCGACGGTGTCCTTCGGCCAGCGCCTGGACCCGGATGTTCTGGACGCCGCCATCGAGGCTGCGCGGACCGCGGACCTGCTGGTAGCGATCGGCACGACTCTGACGGTGATGCCCGTGGCCGGGCTGGCGGACATGGCCAAACGTCTCGCGATCGTCAACGCCGAAACCACTGCGTATGATGCACAGGCCGATGTGGTCGTGCGAGAACCCATCGGGGTCGCGCTGCCCGAGGTTGCGCAGGCGCTGACCGGGTGACGGCCCGACCTGCGACCATGGAGCCATGACGCTGTTGCAGACCGAACGAGGCGACTTCGAATCGATCATCGACGGCCCTGAAGACGGTCCCCTGGTTGTATTGCTGCACGGGTTCCCGGAACTGAACATCTCCTGGCGCCATCAGATCCCGGCGCTGGCGCAGTCTGGCTATCGAGTTGTGGCACCCAACCAGCGCGGCTACTCCGGCTCCCCGCAGGACGGCTCCTACGCCACACACGACCTCGCCGCCGATGTGGTGGCGATGATCGATGCGATGGGCGCTGACAAGGCGACCGTCGTCGGGCACGACTGGGGCGGCGGGGTGGCGTGGACCGTCGCGCAGTTGTTCCCGCAGCGGGTCGAGCGACTGGTCGCCATGAACTGCCCGCCGCCGCAGGTCCTGATCCATGACCTGCTCACGAATCCGTCGCAGACGGCGAAGTCCTGGTACATGTTCTTCTTCCAGATGCCGCGGCTGCCGGAGAAGTTCGTGGCCGCGAACATCGCGAAGATGCTGGTCGCCGGTTCGTACAACCGCACCGTCTGGAACCACGAGACGCTGGCGCCCTACGTCGAGGCGATCTCCACGCCGGCCGATGCTCGCGGGCCGGTGAACTGGTACCGCGGCGCTTCGCGTGGACGGCGGTCGTCACGCAAAGCCGAGCCCATCACGGCGCCGACCCTCATCGTTTGGGGCACGAAGGACCGGTTCCTGAGCCTGAGCATGATCGCGCCCCAAGCCCTGCGGTCAACGATGGCGTACGGTAATGAGCCGAGCATCGTGCTGATCGACGAAGCCGGTCACTACGTGCAGAGCGAGGCCCCGCAGGAGGTCACCACGGCGTTGCTGAACTGGCTGGGTCCGGCCTGAGGGTTGGCCGTTCTGCCGCCCAGACTCAGCCTTGGGCCCTTTCGGTGAAAATGCGACCACGGGCTTGTCGTTTTGTCACCGAAAGCACGCCGGCTTCACCTGTGCACGCGACTGAGTCCGGCCGTTCAAACCTCCCGGCGCACCCGCAGTTGCTCGGCCAGAACGCCGGGTTTCGTCGTCGGCGCGTCGCATACGAAACCCCGGCACACGTAGGCGGTGTCCAGTCCATCGACCCGCGGACGCCCCTCCAGCAGGGGGCCGGTGGTCGCGACCACCATCCCGGGGGCGGTTCCGTGCAGGGCGACGCGATGCAGCGGCGACCCCACATCCGCCACGATCGCGACTTCCCGCGGCCCGTCGAGCAGCGCTTCCACCACCGACAGGCCGTGCCCCCAGAACTGGGGATAGCCGGCGAGGTGGGCGGCTTGACCCAACGCCGTCTCGGCCCGGGCTCGCAGTCCGGCGTCGGCAGTGAGGGCCGACGCTGTCAGCAACGCCTCGGCGGCCAGGTTCCAGCCCGACGGCGTGGCGTTGTCGGACATGTCCACCGCGGCGGCGGGGACGTCGTCGGCTGCGGTGTCGCGGCCCTGGTCCAGGAATATCGACGTCAGCTGCGACACCAGATCCAGCCCGCGGTCAGGGCCGCACCCGGTCACAGCCGAGAGCGTGAACTCCGCATTGGCAAGCGCCGCGTAGTCCTCGAGGACGGCCAGGGCATCACCGCGCACCCCGTCGCGCGACACTCGGAACCAGCGCCCGTCCGCCTCATGCAGATCCCACAGCGCGTCACGGCAACGGACGGCTGCCTCGACCCAGGCCGGCTCGTCGAGCAGGGCGCCCGCTTCGGCCAGGGCGCTGACCGCCCACGCGTTCCACGCCAGCACCACCTTGTCGTCGCGGGCCGGCCGGGGACGCGCGGCGCGGACTTCCCGAAGGCGCTCGCGCGGCCAGGCGTCGGTAGCCGGTCGTTGCAGCACGGACGTCCCGTGCTCGAACGTGCCCGCATCCGTGACCCCGAGCGCCGCCGGGTCGCCGCCGGCCTCCCGCACCTGCTCCGGCGTCCAGACGTAGAAGGTCCCCTCCCGGCCTTCGGAGTCCGCGTCCAATGAGGCGGCGAAACACCCCTGTTCCGTGAGCATCTCGGTGAGCAGGAACTCCGCGTTTCGCTGACGACGCGGCGCGCCAACTCCGAGCCCGTCTCGCGCCACCAGTGCACGTAGACCCGCAACAGCAGCGCGTTGTCGTAGAGCATCTTCTCGAAGTGCGGGATCAGCCATTGCGCATCGACGCTGTACCGGGCGAAACCGCCCGCGAGCTGGTCGTACATGCCACCGGCAGCCATCGCCGTGAGGGTGCGCTCGACCATCGCCAGCGACGATTCCTCACCTGTGCGGGCATGGTGGCGCAACAGGAATTCGTGCACCATCGGCTGCGGGAACTTCGGCGCCCCGCCGAATCCGCCGAATCGGGCGTCGAAGGCCGTGCGCAGCGACGCCAGGGCGCGATCGACGACCTGGCCGTCGACAGTGCGAACCTCGGGTAACGCCCGGTCAAGGCTGGTGGCGATCTGCTCGGCAGTGTTCGCGATATCGTCGCGGCGTTCCTCCCAGGCCGCCGAGATCGCCTCGAGCACGATCCGGAAGCTGGGCATGCCGGAACGCGGTTCGGGCGGGAAGTACGTGCCCGCGTAGAACGGCCGGCGCTCGTGGTCCAGGAACACCGTCATCGGCCACCCGCCGTGCCCGGTCAGCGCCGTCGTGGCCGACATGTAGACGGCATCCACGTCCGGGCGCTCCTCGCGATCCACCTTGATGTTGACGAAGTGGTCATTCATCACCTGCGCGATCGCCGGGTCCTCGAAGGATTCGTGTGCCATGACGTGGCACCAGTGGCACGCCGCATACCCCACACTGAGCAGGACCGGGACGTTGCGTTCGCGCGCCTGCTCGAACGCCTCGTCACACCACGGCCACCAGTCGACCGGGTTTTCGGCGTGCTGCAGCAGATACGGCGATGACGATCCCGTCAGACGGTTGCTCATTGTTTTGACTCCTGACCAGCGGCACATGTATCGCTCTGAGCCAAGTGAAACACGAAGCAGATTCTCGGGGGCCTGACCCGACTCGCCATCAAATGGGGGCCGCGGAGCGCACCATCGCCCTCACTGTGGCCCTCATGTGATGGGACAAAAGGGGTATAAGCCCCAGAGTGCACGTCGTCGCCATCACATCGGGGCCGCGGAGCGCACCATCGCCCCCGCTCCGGCCCCCATTTGATGGGAAGGGGTGTAAGACCCATTGGCCTGGTGCTCCATCCGGGCCCATTGCCTACGAAACGGCGTCCGCTTCGACCCAGTTGACCCCCATCCCGCGCACGACAACGAGGATCAACAGCCCGTACAGGCCCAGGTCCGGGTTCACGAAACTGATCAGGGTGCACAGCGCGAAAACGCCCGCCGAGACCCACCAAACCACGGCTCGTTTGCCCATTTCCCGGCGGTGGCCTTCGTCGCGTGCCCGCCGGGACGACAGTTGGGTCATGGCGGCAGTCACCACGGCGAGCAACAGCATCGTCCCCAGGTACAGCGGAGTCGACGAGGTGCTCGCGTCGTGGCCGACGATCGCAGTGGGGAACGGCAGGAACACGATGCCCAGCAGCCAGACCAGGTTGAGCAGACCCAACGCCGTACCTTGCTGCTCCAGACCCAGGTAGACGGATCGATGTGCTGTCCAGAACAGGAAAATGACCAGGAATGAAACGCCGAAACTGATGAACAGCGCGAGGTTCTCCGCCACGAAGCTGCCAATCCCAACGGCGGCCGCCTCGCCCGCGACCTCCACCAAGGGCAGGACCAGCAGGGTCATCGCGATTGCCACGACCGCGTCGGTGAGCATGACCGTCCGCTCCGCTTTCGCGCCAGCGAAATCCTCCGCCATGTAGACGACCATAATCGGCTCGGTGGCGGTCGACCAGAGGCTAGACCGAGCCGGAAGCCAGTGCCACCACGTAGCCGGCGACAATGCTCAGACCCACGAGCGTCAGGGCGCCCTTGCCGGCCTCCGCACCTTTACCGAACTCGCCTGCAGAGATGAGAATCGTGCCGACGATGACGATCAAGGCGATCGTGCTGAACAGAAGTGCATCCATGACAGTGGCTCCTTCGGTTACCGGAACTCTACTGAGCCCTCCACGCCGATTCGTGTCACAGGTCGCCGTTAGTCTCGAACGACACGCCCCAAAGGAGAGACCATGCGCGCGGCACGAGTAGTGACCCTGGACGGCCCGTCGGCGGTCGAGGTGGGCGACGTCGACGAACCGCAACCCTCTGGCGGCCAGGTGGTCATCGACGTCGAGTACGCCGGCCTGACCTATCCCGACGTGCTTCTCACCCGGGGGCAGTACCAGATCAAACCGCCACCTCCGTTCATCCCCGGCTCTGAGGTGGCTGGTGTGGTGAGGTCCGCACCGGACGGATCGGGCTTCTCCGAAGGTGATCGGGTCGCCGCCTTCCCCGGCCTCGGCGGATTCGCGCAGGTCGTTTCCGCGGACCGCCGCATGGTGTTCGCGCTGCCCGACTCCGTGGGCCTGGACGCCGCTGCCGGGTTGCCGATGAACTACCTCACCGTCCACTTCGCCCTGCTGCGCCGCGGCAGACTGCAGCCCGAAGAGACAGTGCTCGTGCACGGTGCGGCCGGCGGCATCGGGACTGCGGCCACCCAGCTTGCAAAGGCCCTCGGCGCAACCGTGATCGCGGTGGTGTCCGACGAGCGCAAGGCGGACGTGGCCCGGCAGGCCGGGGCGGACACGGTGGTGCTCGCTGAAGGCTTCCGGCAGGCGGTCGCCGAAGCCACCGGTGGCCGTGGAGTGGACATCGTGGTCGACCCCGTCGGCGGGGACCGGATGACCGACTCGCTACGTAGCCTCGCCCCGGAAGGGCGCCTACTGGTGATCGGCTTCACCGGCGGTGAGATTCCCACGGTGAAGGTCAATCGACTGCTGCTGAACAACATCAGCGTGGTCGGGGTGGGCTGGGGTGCGTACTGGATGCAGCGCCCGGGGTACCTCGGGGAGCAGTGGGCCGAGCTTGTACCGCTGCTGCGCGATGGCGCACTGCAAGCACCCATCGGTTCGGTGCATGCGCTGGACGACGTTCGGTCGGCGCTGGCCGAGATCGACGAACGCCGAGCACTGGGAAAGGTGCTGCTCAGGCTTCGGTGAGCGGCGGGGTAAGGAGACACCGGCACTGCGAGCACGCGATACTCGGCGCGTGACCACTGTCGTTTCTGTCCACTCGTTCCGCGGCGGGACGGGCAAGAGCAACGCCACTGCGAACGTGGCCGCCAATCTGGCCCGTGGCGGGGCTCGGGTCGCGGTGATCGACACCGACGTGCAGAGCCCGGGCATTCATACGATCTTCGGATTCGATGCCAGCCTGCACCACACGCTGGATGACTACTTGTGGGGCCAGGCCGACATCGCGTCGGTGGCCCACGACGTGACTGACGGGATCGGCGGCACCGGCACGCTCTACCTGGTGCCGGCCAGCATGAAGGCCGCGGACATCGCCCGAATCCTGCGCGACGGCTACGACGTGGTGCGACTCAACGAGGGCTTCCGCGATCTGGCCGCGGCACTCGACCTCGACTACCTGTTCATCGACACGCACCCGGGGCTCAACGAGGAGACGATGCTGTCGATCACGGTCAGCGATGTGCTGCTCCTGCTGCTGCGCCCTGACCAGCAGGACTTCCAGGGCACAGCGGTGACCGTCGACATCGCTCGGCGACTGTCGGTCCCGAACCTGCTGCTCGTGCTGAACAAGGTGCCCCGCACGCTTGACCGCGACGACCTGCGCCAGCAGATGACTGACGCCTACGGAACCGCCACGGCTGCGGTGCTGCCGCTGTCCACCCAGATGGTCGTCAATGCCTCCGGCGGGTTGTTCAGCCTGACTCACCCGGATCACCCGTGGTCGCAGGGAATCCGCAGCATCGTCGAGAACCTGCAGAAATCCGGTGAAGGCCAGGCATGACCGCCCGAGACCGCCGCCGATGGCATCTGGCGATGCGGTGGAAACTGCTCACCGCGTTCACCGCCGCCTTCACCATCGTCTTCGGCTTCATCGCCCTGTGGGTCGTGAACTACGCCAGTGATGTGGCGCTGAGCAGACTTACTGCGCAGCTGGTCGAAGCCACCGAGGGCACCGCGCGCGACCTGCCGCGAAAAGCTCTGCGGGAGGTGACAACGCTTGATCCGAACAGCGACTTCACCGACAACGCCGCCTTCGTTCGCATCCAGGACGACCTCGACTCGGTGCGCGCGACGTTGCCGTCGGTTGACCCGTACACCTACTTCGACAATGCGGGGCGCCTCGAGTTCCTCGTCGGGACGGCGCCGACATTCGGCCAGCCGGTGAGCCAGACGGAGCCCGCCGAGACGGTCAAGTACTTGGAACAGGGCCTGCGCGCCACCACCTTCCAGTCGGAGTACACCGATGCATTCGGAACCTGGATCTCGGCGTACAGTCCCGTCGTCGACAAGGCGGGCAACACCATCGCAGCGGTCGGCATGGACTACCCGCTGGATTACGTCGCCGAGGTTCAGCGACAGGCACGCGCAGAGGTGCTACCCATCCTCATCGTCAGTTACGTGTTCCTCGTGCTGCTCGTTCTCACGGTGTCCACTCTGATCGTGCGCCCGCTGCGCAGACTGACCGCCGCCACCACCCGTATCGCCGATGGCGAGTACGACCTAGACCTCAGCAGGCTGACGCGTTCCCGGTTCCCCGATGAGATGTCCGAACTGGCCGATTCGTTCAAAGTCATGAGCGGCAAGGTCGCAGCCCGCGAACAGGCGTTGAGCAGCGAGGTGCAGCGGCTTCAGATCGCGATCGATGCCAGGGAACGCGAGGAGTCGGTACGCGAGATCACCGAGACCGACTTCTTCGCAGATCTCGCCGCGAAGGCCGACGAAATGCGCTCGCGGATGCACAAGAAGTAGCGCCGGAATAAGGGGCAACGCGATCACGCGTTGGAGTCACGCACATCCGTTGGAGAACGGTACATGCGTTGGAGATCGACGGGCCGCGCAACTCCAACGCCCGTACTCTTCTCCAACGCCCGTACCTAAGTCCAACGGCTGCGCTGCGGATGTGACAGCGGCATTCACTCCAGGATGAACGTCGGCGCCACCGTCGCGCCGCCCCCGGTCACGTTCGTCAGCCCGCCGCCCTCCGGCGCGAGCCGCACGTAGTAGCCCGACAGTTTCCCGGAGCACAACAGCGGGTTGTGGTCGGCGGTGAAGCCCTGCAGCGGGAACCCCTCGCGCAGCAAGCTGAAGTGTTCGGTGACGATAGGCACCCGTTGCTGAGCGACATGGCCGCCCGCAGCTGCGTTCGCGATCACCTTCGCCCAGGAGTCGTCGTTGTGCAGCCAGCCCAACTCGACCCCGGCGCCGCCGTAGCCGTCGGTGGGCTTGATGACCAATTGTTCGCGGCGGGCCGCCAAGTACGCGAGCAAGTCCACCGTCTCGCCCTGGTCATCGGTGCTGCGGCCATCGGCGACCAGCCGCGTCCACGGCAGGTGCTCGCGCGCCAGGCGTAGTTGCTCATCCGACAAACCCAAACCAACCGCAGGATCGGTCACCATCGCGAACAGCGACTTCAGCCCGAACAGGCCCGACTGCAGGCTGGTGATCATGCACAACGACCCGGCCCGCAGCGCCGCTTTGATCCCGTCGAGTCGCTCTGCCAGGTACGCCAGCATGGGAGTGAAGAACGCGCGCACCAGCACGTCGACCTCCCGACCGTCGAGGCGCAAGCGGTCGTCGCGGAATACGAGGTCGCCCGGGTCGGCGATGGCGATCTCCAGACCCCGCGCCTGCGCCAGGCCCGACAGGTAGGTCAGCGCGGGGGTGGCGATGTCGGTGAGCTCACGTGGCATCGCGACCACCGTGTACGGCGGGCCGCCTCCCCCGAAGTCGTGCCACGTGTCGATCAACGCATCCAGCACGTCCTCGCCGACGGTTGCGGTGCGGAACGGGTGCTGCTGGCCGAATGCCCTGGCCAGATCTGTGTCGGCCAGCAGGTCCGCGCTGCGGTCGGCGGGCAGGATTCCGCCCGGAAGGCCCCCGTTGAACTCCAGGAAGTGCAGACCCTCGGACGTGCGCACCCCGTCCAGACGCCCGAACACGATCGGCTGCGAGTAACCCGACGGCAACGAGAACAAGTCGGCGTCGGGAACACCGTCGAGCCAACCCGGGATGTAGGTGTTCTGCAGGTCGCGGTCGTCGAGCAGGAGTCTGCCCGCGGCCACGAGCGCCGCGACCACCGCTTCGGCGGCGCGCTGATCGGCGGCGACCTGTGATGCGGTGACGAAGGTGGGCTCGGCGACTTCCAGCATCGCCTTGCCGTGGTAGACGAAACCGGCGTCCTGCTGGGCGGCCATCACCGACTCGACCCACGCCACACTGTCGGGGACCTCCGCTTGCAATGCACGCCATGCCGCCACCGGATCGTTCATGAAGCAACCTCCACTGTCTTGTTCTCACCGACATCCAGATGGGCGGGAAGCCCCCGCCACACGACCACCGCGAGCAGTACCAGCACCAGCGCCGCGATCACGAGCACCAGTTGAAAACCGGACACGTACGCATCGCGCGCGGCGTCGGCCAGACCGGCGACGTCACTGCGGTCGGCCACGTTGATCGCCCCGCCGAGACTCTCCGCGGCATCCGCGCGGTCCTGCGCGGACAGCCCACCCAGCGCGGAGGCGATCCGGTCCTGATACCTGATCGCCAGCAGCGTTCCGTAGCCGGCGACTCCGAAGGCGAGGCCGAACCGCACCGCCATGCTGTTGATCGCCGACCCGACGCTGCGCCGTTCCTCCGGGTAGTTGGCCACCGACGTGTGGGTCATCAGCGCCGGCGCCACCCCCATCACTCCGGTGAGTACCAAGCCCAGGATCAGCACGGGGTACACAGGATTGCGCCCGCCGATACCGGTGAGCACCAACCCCACAGCCGTGATCACCAGGGACACCGCGGTCACATTGCGCGCCCCGAACCGTTTGGCGGTGATCCCCGCGGTCGAGGCACTTGCGGTCCACATGAGCAACGCGGGCATAAGGAACAGCCCGGCGCTCAAGGCGGAGAACCCGAGCACCAACTGCACATACTGCGTGTTGAGGAACAGCAGCCCGCCGAGGGTGAACTGGACCATGAAAACCACCAGCGTGGGCACTAGGAACGTCCGCCGCCGCACGATCTCCGGCACGAACAAGGGGTAGTCCACGCGCCGCTCCCACCACACCAGTGCCAGGGCACTGAGAACGCCGACCGCCACGGCCACCCAGATCCACGTGTCCGGGGAGGACGCGGCACTGACCGCCGCGTACAGGAACGCCACGCCGGACACGGCGGTGAGAGCCGATCCCACCGAATCCAGGGGCCGCCGCGGCAACGGTTGGTCGCGGGGCAGCAGGACGATGTTGAGCACCAGCGCCAGTGCGAGCATCGGGGCGACCGACCAGAAGGCGGCGTGCCAGCCGAACGTGACCAGCGCGGCGCCGCCGAGCAGCGGTCCGAGCAGCGCACCGATCGCCTGTGTGCCACCCATAATGCCCACGGCCGTGCGCTGGCTCGTGCCGCGCGTGACATCGAACGTCAGCGCCATCGCCGCGGGCATCGCCATCGCCGAGCCCAGCCCGGTCAGCGCCCGCAACAGGATCAGGGTCTGGACGCTGTCGGTCATCCCCGACAGGATCGCCGAGGCAAGGAAGATCACGTTGCCGATGATCAGCATGCGTTTGCGGCCGATGCGGTCGCTCCAGGCACCGGCGAACAGGATGAACGCCGCCGAGACCATCGGGGTGGCGTTGACGATCCACGCCAGTTGTTCGGCGCTGGCCTGGAACTGTGTCGAGATGGTGGGCAGCGCGACGCTGGCGATCGTCATGTTGAGCGCGACCGCCAGGTACGTCAGGGCCAGCGGCAGAACGGCCAGTGGCAACCGCCCGGTGCGGGTCACTCGATCGCTTCGTAGATTCGGGCCATGTGCGCGCGGGAACGGTCGCGCTGGGCGGTGCGGTCGGTGGCCTGCTGGTAGTCGCGCAGCACGACGTCGCGCAGGTACGTGCCGAGGTCCGAGGCGACTTCGATCTCATCGGGCTTGAGGTCCACGTTGTTCAGGTTCTGCAGTACGAGCACGTCCCCGTCCTCGTACTCCGGATAGATACCGGCGAACGACAAGCCCATCTCCTGCAGCCCGGACCCGTAGTAACTGGTGGCCGGTTCCCCCAGGGGCAGCACCACGAGGATCAGCTCGTAGCGGTTGATCTGCAACTGCCGGACCTGCTGCTGCAAGACACTCAGGAAGTCCTCGCCGTATGCATCGACCACCACGAAGGCCACGCCCGTCTCGTGGCGCAGGTTCAGGCGCAGAGTCGACTGGGCGGCGGTCTGCGGCGACCGTTCGAACTCCGAGTGCACGGTGCGCGGCAGGTTGCCGGTCGTGTAAATCTTCTCGATCACCTCGCGGTAGGTCGGCGGCACGTAGACGGTCCGCTGCGGGGTGGTTCCGAACGAGCCGTAGAAGAGCATCAGCGCCTTGCGGGCCTGCTCATCGGCATCGAAGCCGCGGAAATCGAGTTCGTTTGACTGGGCTGCCAATAGCAGGCCCACCTCGTGCGCGCCTCCCCGCAGCGCGGCCTTCTGGCTACCCAGGTGGACGGTCACTGCCTCGGTGTACTGGCCGACGAAACCCAGCTCCAGCAGCCGTGCGACATGCGCGAAGCCGATGCGCAGGGACAGTTTGTGCCGCCGGTAGAGGGGGTCGACGGCGAGCAGACCGATCTTCCCGGTGGTGGCACCGGGGTGGCGCACCTCGCTGGCCAGATGACCCACGATCCGTCCGTCCGGCGAGACCGCCACCGTCGCAAGGTGCTGGCCGCTGGTGACCAGTTCGGCCAGCCGTTCCGGTTCGTAGACCACCGGGGCGTAGGCCACGGTGTAGCCGTATGTGCGGTAGAACAACCGCGCCACGCCCACGACGTCGTCGGCGGTCATCGGGCGGATGTCCACGACCACTTGACCGTCCTCCCCGACGGTCGGTTCGGGCAAGGCCTGTGCCTCGGTCTCGGCGATGAACTGCTCGTCCTCGCTGACCTTGTCGTATGCCAGGTGTTTGGCGATCTCGGTGCGGTTGCCGGCGCGACCCTCGTTGGCGAACGTCAGCCCGTCGGCGAAGCCGAGCCGGATGAGTTCGGCGACCCGCGGTGGATACCCGGTGGCACCGAGATTCAGCGGCGCACCCCGATCCCGCACGACCAGCTTCAGATCTCCCGGCTCGCGCACGATCTCCAGGTCGAGGTCGATCGTGTCGTCGGCTTCGAACGCGTCCCGCACGACCGCATCGAGCACTTCAACGGTGAGGGCGCGCAGCCGGGTCCGGTCGGCCGAGCCGAGCCCGAGCAGATCCGCAGCGTCCTCCACCAGCCCGGGCGCGAGGGTCACCGCCTCACGGGTACCGACGTGCAGGCTGCACAAAAGATCGGTCACACGGTCCTCCAACTGACGGGGTTTCAGGCTAGGGCAGCACTGGCCGCTGAGTCGACCGGCACGGTCGTCGGCACCGTGCAGGGGACACACCCGAGTGCGACCCCGCCACGATTGGCGAAGATAGGGGGGTGTCCCAGACCCAGCAGTCCAACCCGCTGCATGACTTGATGGGGGGCCGCCGGGGGGCGCTGGATTCAGCGTTGCCCAGTGTGGTTTTCGTCATCACCTACCTGGTGACGGGGTCGAACCTGACGGTGGCTCTGGTCGCGGCGCTGGTGGCAGCCGCGGTCCTGGCGGCGCGCGCTTGATCCGCCGGGAGAAGCCGGTACGCGTGGTCGGCGGTCTGGCCGCGGTCGCCTTCGCCGCGGTGGTCGCTGCGCGCACGGGAAACGCGGCGGACTACTTCCTCCCGAGCCTGCTGGCCAACGTCGCGTCCGCACTGATCTGGGCGGCATCGATCCTGGCACGCTGGCCGCTGCTCGGAGTGGTCGTCGGTTTCGCGATCGGGCAGAAGACGTCCTGGCGCGACGACCCGGACCTGATGCGCGCCTACAGCCAGGCGTCCTGGATCTGGGCGGTGTCGTTCCTGGTCCGGGCCGGGGTCAACCTGCCGCTGTACCTGACCGACAACCTGGTCGGCCTGGGCATCTCACGTGTCTTACTGGGATTCCCCATGGTTCTGGGCGTGATCGCAGCGAGTTGGTGGGTCATCAAACGCGCTCTACCGGCCGACCACCCGGGGATCCTGCACCCGCGGGTCCACCGCAGGGGTTCCCCGGAGCACCCGAGATTTGAGGGCGACGTTGTTGGGCAGTTCAGGCACAAACCCCCAACAACGCCGCCCTGAAACCGCGCGGGCCCCCAATCACCGCACTACCGCGGCCCCAGCCCGTCAGTTGCTGGCTTGGGCAGCTTCGGGATCAGCCACCCGAGGAACGCTTCGGGGCTGCGGCTCTGGGTGTAGACCACGCCAGGGCCGGTGAGATCCACGACCAGACCCTCGCCGGACAGCATCGTCGACTTCCAGCCGCCCACCTTGCGCACCTGGTAGGTCACCCCGTCCGACCAAGCCACCATGTGGCCGGTGTCCACGGTGATCTGCTCACCGGATCGCAGTTCCCGTGCTTCGATCGCTCCGTAGGACGAGACCAGCACTTCGCCGTGGCCGCTGACCTTGAGCAATGATCAGGCCCTTCGCCGCTGAAGAAGGTCTTCGCGCCGCCCCACTTGGAGTCGACCTCCCCCCATCGCGGAGGCCAGGTAAGCGCCGGACTGCAGGAATACCGTCTGGCCCGCCAGCGTCCAGGTCACGATGTCACCGGCCAGGTCCGGGGCGAACGACACCTCGCCGCCCTGCGGCCCCGCGGTGAACGTGTTCATGAAGAACGACTCACCGCCGAAGACCCGCCTGGGCCTCTCGATGAAACCGCCCTGGGTGCTGGCCTCCTGATGTTCCACGCTGGGGGTCTTTCATGATCATGGCGCTGGCCTCGGCCTTCACCTGCTTGGGCGAGCGAGGGGTGACGGTGGCGCTGCGAGGAAGCCGGGGAATTGCTTGATCTCGATCTGCATGGCGGCAAACTTTCCCCGAGCCCTGGACAGACTGCTTTACAAAAGGTACAGTCCTGTAAACCTGGAGGTGATGATGGAGACCTGGACCGACCGGAAACGCTACCTGTGGCTGTTCGGCCTCGTGGTGCCCCTCTTCCCCTTCATGGGTGGGGCGCTGGCGACCGTGACCGGTTGGGGGATCTTCTGGTACCTCGGACCGATCCTGATTCTGGGCCTCATCCCGATCCTCGACTTGATCGCCGGACTTGACCGCTCGAACCCGCCCGACGACCTCATCAAGACCCTGGAAGCCGACAAGTACTACCGCTGGATCACCTACCTGTTCCTGCCTCTTCAGTACGCGGCGCTCGTCTGGGCCTGCGTGGCTGTGGTCCGGGCACAGCCTGTCCGTCTTCGACAAGGTCGGCCTCGCACTGACGGTCGGCACCGTGGCCGGCATCGGCATCAACACCGCCCACGAACTCGGGCACAAGAAGGAGAAGGTCGAGCGCTGGCTGGCCAAGATCGCGCTGGCGCAGTCCTTCTACGGTCACTTCTACATCGAGCACAACCGCGGCCATCATGTGCGGGTGGCCACGCCGGAGGACCCGGCGAGCAGCCGGGTGGGCGAGACGGTCTACGCATTCCTTCCGCGCACCGTGGTCGGAAGCCTGAAGAACGCGTGGCGCCTTGAGCAACCACGGTTCAAGCGGCGCAACCAAAGCCACTGGTCGATCCGCAACGACGTGCTCAACGCGTGGCTGATGTCGGTCGTGCTCTGGGCGGTGCTGCTGGTGGTGTTCGGCATCGCGATCCTGCCGTACCTGCTGCTCCAGGCGGCGGTCGGCATCGTGCTGCTCGAGATCGTGAACTACCTCGAGCACTACGGGATGTTGCGCCAGAAGGAGCACACCGGCCGGTGGGAGCGGGTGCGCCCCGGCCACAGCTGGAACAGCAACAACATCGCCACCAACGTGCTGCTGTACCACCTGCAACGGCACAGCGACCACCACGCCAACCCGACCCGGCGCTACCAGGCGCTGCGCGACTTCGAGGAGGCGCCGGTGCTGCCCACCGGCTACGCGGGCATGATCCTGCTGGCCCTGGTCCCCCCGCTGTGGTTCCGGGTCATGGACCCACGGGTGCTGACCCACTTCGACGGCGACATGAGCCGGGCCAACATCCAGCCATCACGGCGGGAGCACGTACTGGCGACCCAGTCGGCGTCCGCCTGAAGTAGCCTCACCCTATGGCCCGTTTTCGCTGTGACAGCTGCGACTACGTGTACGACGAGAACGCCGGCGATCCGCGAGAAGGATTCCCACCAGGCACACCGTGGAGCGAGGTGCCCGACGACTGGGCCTGCCCGGACTGCGGTGTGCGCGAGAAGATCGACTTCGTCGAGAGCTGAATGGACGACCTGCGGGAGCGCATACTCGACGCCGCGCGCCAGACGACCAGTGAACGCGGGTGGTCCGCGGTGACCATGGCCGGACTGGGCCAAGCCGTCGGTGTGAGCCGGCAGAGCGTCTATAACGAGTTCGGTTCCAAAGACCAAGTGGCGACCGCCCTGGTCACCCGCGAAGTCTCACTGTTCCTGAACGCCGTCGCCGAGCAGATGGCCTCGGGCGATTCGCCCGCAGAGGCACTGGCCCGAGCCGCCGATACCGTGTTCACCCTGGCTGAGGACAACCCGTTGGTGCACTCGATGCTCGGCGCGGCCGTCGGCGCAGACTCCCCCGTACTGCCCTTGCTCACGTCCCAGTCGCAGCCGGTGATCGACGCGGCAGTCACTCTGATCACCGGTGGGCTGACGTCGCGTTTCGACGAGCTGCCACCGGCACCTGAATTGCGGATCGCCGTCGAAACTGTGGTCCGGGTGGTACTCAGTCACATCGTGCAGCCGGGCAAGTCGGACTCGGCGGACATCGCCTTCATCGCCCAACGCCTGCTGGCCGTCTAGCGCGGGCTCGACGCTTCGTTCGATGTTCTGTGAGCCCGCTTCCGGCCGAAACGGTAAAG
>JADKAV010000002.1 GCA_016719135.1 Micrococcales bacterium
ACCTGCTCCCCGCGGCGAAGACCAGACCGAATACAAACTGCTGAGCACCGACGGAATCGAGTGGTGCACCTCGGGAATCAGCAGTTCCTGCGCGCGTTTCCGGTAGGCCTCAAGGACCTGACGTTCACCGCGATGCGCGACATCCAGCACCTTCTGCGCCCCGGGCACCTGCAGCAGTTGCGCAATATCCTCGACGACCCGCAAGCCTCCCCCAACGACCGATTCGTCGCCTTGGATCTGCTGCGTAATGCCAACATCGCCGCTGGCGGCGTCTTGCCCATGTGCCAGGACACCGGCACCGCGATCATCTCCGGCAAGCGTGGCCAGCGGGTGCTCACCGACGGCCCCGACGAACGGGCAATCTCCCACGGCGTGTTCGACGCCTACCAGCAGTTGAATCTGCGCTACTCGCAGATGAGCCCGCTGAACATGTGGGACGAGGTGAACACCGGCACCAACCTGCCCGCGCAGATCGAGATCGCCGCGGACACCAAACCCGGCCATGAACTGCAGTACGAGTTGTTCTTCATGGCCAAAGGCGGCGGCAGTGCCAATAAGTCCTACCTGTACCAGGAAACGAAGGCGGTGTTGAACCCTGACACTTTCCGCACGTTCCTGGACGCCTCCCTGCGGGCGCTGGGCACCGCGGCATGCCCGCCGTACCACCTCGGTGTGGTCGTCGGCGGGACCAGCGCGGAGCTGGCGCTGAAGACCGCCAAGTACGCCTCGGCCCGCTACTACGACGACCTGCCGACCCACGGCGGCCCCGACGGCAACGGCTACCGCGATGTCGAGATGGAGCAGATCATCCTGGAACAGACCCGCGACTTCGGGATCGGCGCCCAGTTCGGCGGCAAGTACTTCTGCCACGACGTGCGGGTGATCAGGCTGCCCCGGCACGGCGCCAGCGCCCCCATCGCCATCGCCGTGAGTTGCTCGGCGGACCGCCAGGCCTTGGCGAAGATCACCCCGGAGGGCATCTTCTTGGAGGATCTCGAACGCGATCCCGCCCGTTTCCTGCCCGAGACCACCGACGACCACCTCGATGACGACGTGGTGAATATCGACCTGAACCGGCCGATGCCGCAGGTCCTCAACGACCTGCACAAACTGCCTGTGAAGACCCGGGTCAGCCTGACCGGCACCTTGGTCGTGGCCCGCGACATCGCACACGCGCGCATCAAGGACATGCTCGACCACGGTCAGCCGATGCCGCAGTACATGAAGGACCACCCCGTCTACTACGCGGGGCCGGCCAAGACCCCCGAGGGTTACGCCTCCGGCTCCTTCGGACCCACGACGGCCGGGCGGATGGACTCCTACGTCGACCAGTTCCAGAAGGCTGGCGGTTCGATGATCATGCTGGCCAAGGGCAACCGCAGCAAGGCGGTGACCACCGCGTGCCAGCAGAACGGCGGCTTCTACCTGGGCTCGATCGGCGGTCCGGCCGCCCGCTTGGCCCAGGACTGCATCCGCAAGGTCGAGGTGCTCGACTTCCCTGAGCACGGCATGGAGGCCGTGTGGCGCATCGAGGTCGAGAACTTCCCGCCTTCGTCGTCGTGGATGACAAGGGCAATGACTTCTTCGCCGAGACGATGCGACCCATCGCCACCCGGATCCCGGTCCCCCGAAGGGACTAGTGACCAGCCCGCCCGCCCCCCCCCCCAGCGACAGCACGAAACCCCCGCGCCCCAAACGCGCGGGGGTTTCGTCACTGGTCTGCTCAGTACCAGCCCTTGTGCTGGAAGGCGTTCCAGGCACCCATCGGGGTCTTGTAGCGGCCCTTGACGTAGGACAGGCCCCACTTGATCTGGGTCTCAGGGTTACTGCGCCAGTTGGCACCGTGGGAGGCCATCTTCGAACCTGGCAGGGACTGCGGGATGCCGTGCGCACCCGAGCCGCCGTTGTGCGCGTGCTGGCTCCAGCCGGACTCGCGGGTCCAGAGCTTCTCGAGGGCCTTGAACTGCTGCTGGCCCCAGCCGTAGCGGTATTCCATGTAGTGCTTGGCGTACCACTTGTTGTAGCCGACGCTGCCGTACTTGTGCGGCGACTGCTTACGGGTCGGAGCCACGCTGCGGGAGGCCTTCTTGGCTTTGCCGCGGGCATTTGGCTGCTGCGTCTCGACGGTGGACACGCTGGTGTCCGGCACAGTCTCCTGGGCCACGGCGGGCGCAGCCACGGCCACAGTGCCGAACAGCAGCGGGATGCTCAACGCGCCGGCGACGAACTTGGAAGTCATGGGGACATCTCCTACAGGGGTTGGTGCACACCCCTCGTGATGCCCCGAGCCGGGGGAATCGTGAACCGGCTCACAGCCATGGAACCGGCTCACAAACTCAGTACCAGTTGTGGGACAGCCAGAACTTCTTGGCCTTGACCGGCGAGCCATAGCGGCCCTTGATGTAGTCCAGGCCCCAGTCGATCTGGGTCTCCGGGTTGGTGCGGTAGTCCTTGCCGTGGCTGCGCATCTTCGTGCCGGCAGCGACTGCGGGATGCCGGTGGCCCCCGAGGAGCGGTTGACAGCCTTGTGGTTCCAGCCCGACTCGTGGTACCACACCCACTTCAGGGCCGTGAACTGCTTGGGGCCCCACCCGTACCGAATCGCGGCGGCCTGCTGGGCATACCACTGGGAGTACTGGACGGTGCCGAAACGGGATGGAGCATCCGGAGCGGCTGGGCCGGGCAGATCCCCGGTTGGCGGCCACGCCGGGTCGCGCCGGGGGCGATGGTGAGGGCAGGAAGACGACAGGCGCTTCATACCGCCACACACCCGTTGTTGCGGGGACACCCGGACACCTGCATACGCACGACAGGCCACGGGGGTGGGGGGCCCCCCCACCAACTCTTGGATGGTCCTGTCGGCCACACTGACCCAGACACCGATGTAGTTCAACCGCGGATCCCGTGACTTATCATCACGCCCATAGCTCCTATACCGGTAAATCGGACGTCGCCACGGCCCGTTGATCAGTACCAGTCGTGGGAATGCGAATGCCCGAGCGCGGCCGCCGGGGGTCCCGTAGCCGCTCTCGATGTAGGGCAGCCCCCACTTGATCTGGGTCTCCGGATTAGTCGCCCAGTCGGCACCGAACGAGGCCATCTTCGACCCGGGCAACGACTGCGGAATACCGTGCGCCCCGGACGAGGCATTGTGGGCGTTCTGGCTCCAGCCGGACTCGCGCTGCCACAACTGTTCCAGGGCTGAGAACTGGTCGGCTCCCCACCCGTAGTGCTGCTGCATGTACAGCCGCGCGAACCACTTGTTGTACTCCACAGTCCCGAACTGATGCGGGAGAGGCACTGCGACTGGCGCGGAAGTCGCTTCCCTGGCGCTCAGCGGCTGATTTCCACGCGGAGCCACCGGGAAGCTCGACGTTCACGATCGGATCCGCGGGCTTCGACGCATGGACCACGGAAAGGCTCGCGGCGGCACCGCTGGTCTCAGCGGCGGGCGCGCTCTGGGATACCAGGATGAGCGCTGCGGCCGGCACAGCGACAGCCAGTGCCCCGATTCCGACGCGGGTGAGGCGAGTGGGCATAGGACTCCTCCAGACAGTCGTCCGGAACATGCCCGTCGACAGTGGCGGTCAATCGTGAGCCGCTCACGGCCGTCGCGTGGGCGCGCGTCGAGCTCCTAGCCTTCACCTGACGCGCGAGGCGGCGCCTTCAGCCAGCCCCTACAACGGGTAGTCCTCGAGGAGTTCGGTCACGAGGGCGGCGATCGGGGAACGCTCTGATCGGGTCAACGTGACATGAGCGAACAGTGGGTGCCCCTTGAGCCGATCGACGACGGCGACCACCCCGTCGTGGCGACCGACGCGCAGATTGTCCCGCTGCCCGACGTCGTGGGTCAGCACCACCCGCGAGTCACGTCCGATCCGGCTGAGGACGGTGAGAAGCACGTTGCGTTCCAGCGATTGCGCCTCGTCGACGATGACGAACGAGTCGTGCAGTGAACGGCCCCGGATATGGGTCAGCGGCAGGACCTCGAGCATGTCGCGGTCCACGATTTCGTCGACGACCTCCGCGGTGGTGACCGCTTGCAGAGTGTCGTGCACCGCTTGCGCCACCGGACCCATCTTTTCCTGCTCGGAGCCCGGCAGATAGCCCAACTCCTGGCCGCCGACCGCGTAGAGCGGACGGAACACGATGACCTTGCGGTGCTGCCGGCGTTCGAGGACCGCTTCCAGGCCCGCGGACAGTGCCAGCGCACTCTTACCCGTCCCGGCCCGGCCACCCAACGACAGGATTCCGACGCTGGGATCCAGCAGCAGGTCCAGGGCGATGCGCTGTTCGGCGCTGCGTCCGTGCAGTCCGAACGCCTCCCGGTCGCCACGCACCAAGCGCACCTGTTTGCCCTCGGTGACCCGGCCGAGCGCCGATCCGTTCTCGCTGGTCAAGATCAGCCCCGTGTGGCAGGGCAGGTCCCGCGCCTGGTCGAGATCGGCGATGTCGTTGCGGTACAACTCATCAACCCACTGGGCGGCGACGTCGACTTCCTCGATCCCGCTCCATTCGCTGGTTGCGGCCAGCTCGGCGCGGTACTCCTCTGCGATCAGGCCCACCGCCGAGGCCTTGACCCGTAACGGCAAGTCCTTGGACACCACCACCACGTGATGACCCTCGGCTGCGAGGTTGCGGGCTACCGCCAGAATGCGGGTGTCGTTGTCACCGATCTGGAAGCCGCTGGGCAAGATCGAGGGATCGGCGTGGTTGAGTTCCACGCGCAGCGTCCCGCCGTTGTCCAGGGGTACGGGTTGGTCGAGGCGTCCAGCCGAGATCCGCAGGTCGTCGAGCAGGCGCAGCGCAGTGCGCGCGAAGTAGCCGAGTTCGGGGTGGGTTCGCTTGCCCTCGAGTTCCGCGATGACCACAGCCGGCAACACCACTTCGTGCTCGTCGAAACGCAGGATCGCGTGGGGATCTGAGAGCAGAACGCTGGTGTCGATGACATAGGTGCGGAATGGATCGTCAAAGGGCACGCTGGGCCTCCGTTCCACGGATCCCGGACGGATCCGGTATGCCAGGACCCTAGGCGCCACGCGCCGACCACCGCGGATGCCACGCCGTCGCGCACCGATGCCATCTGCCTGGACGCCGGTGAGCCTCGGGTCCGGCTGACGCGCCGGGAGCAGACCTCAGTTGCCGAAGCGGCGCTGCCGGTCGGCGTAGGCACGCATGGCCCGTAGGAAGTCGACGCGGCGGAAATCCGGCCAGTACGCCTCGCAGAAGTAGAACTCGGAGTGGGCGCTCTGCCACAGCAGGAAACCTGAGAGCCGCTGCTCCCCGGACGTGCGGATCACCAGGTCGGGATCCGGCTGGCCGCGGGTGTACAGGTGCTCGGCGATGTGCTCGGGTTCCAGGACCTGCGCCAGATCGTCCAGGGTCGTCCCGCGCCCGGCATGTTCGGCGAGCAGGGAGCGCACCGCGTCGACCACCTCGCGCCGCCCGCCATAACCCACAGCGACGTTGACGGTCATGCCGTCCACGTCACGGGTGGCGGCGTCGGCTTCCTTGAGGGCGGTCGCGGTCTCCACCGGCAGTAGGTCCAAAGCACCCACCGGGTGGATGTGCCACTCCCGGGTCGCAGCCAGGTCGTGGACGGTGTCGGTAATGATCCCGAGAAGCTGATCCAGTTCTTGTGCGGGCCGGGTCAGATTATCGGTGGACAAGAGCCACAGCGTGACCACTTCGACGTTGACGTCGTCGCACCAGCGCAGGAACTCGGCGATGCGTTCACCGCCCACTCGGTGTCCGGCCGAGGCGCTCGTGCCCTGCAGCGTGGCCCAGCGCCGATTGCCATCCAGGATCACGCCGACGTGGCGGGGTACGCGGTCGGTGTCGAGACCAGCGAGCAACCGACGCTCGTACAGCGAGTACGCGACACTGCGCAGACCCATGCCCACCTCCTTTTTGTGGAGAGTACCGCGCCCCGGGTACAACAACGCCGTCTTGGCCCCGGTCGCGCCACGCTCGGAGGTCACAAGTGCGTATCGACCGGCGTCCGTCCAGGCTAGAACCCCGGGTCGTCCTCTTCTTCTTCGAAGCGGGCGGAGGTCTTCTTGGGCCCCCGCACCCGGTCGCGTACGAGGAACTCGGCGGCTTCCACGACCGACACCTGCTGGGATTTCTTACCCCTGATGATGACTGCGGACGTTCCCACGCCCAGCGCCACCCGGGGTTTGTCGGTCACCACCACTACGGCCTTCCCGGACTCCCGCAGGGCGATCACCTGGTCCAGGCAGGTCTCGCGAAACGGACGGGTGCCCATCGTCGCGGTGTGGTCAAAGATGATCATGGAGACTGGGGCGTGTCGTGCCACGCCGAACGCGATCTGGTCGCGGATCTGCTTGCCGAGATCCTCGATCGACCGGTGAAGCAGGCCATCGACCATCGCGGTGCGGGCCACCGGTTGCACCATTTGGTCGATCTGCGCGTCCCGCAACCCGTAGATCCCCGCGAGCATGCGGATGGTCTGTTCGACGCTGAGCTCTCGCACCCAACGCGGTTGCGGCGACGCGAGCAGCAGCACACTGGGTGCGCGCGTCATCTCGCCTTGGTCGATCGGGAGCAGACCCGCCCAGGCGCGGGCGGCCGCATTGGTTCGCACGGGATTGCGGCTGACCATGATCAGCGCCTCCCCCGGCCCGACCTCGGCGTTGAGTTCGCGGAATACCCAGTAGGACTCCCGGTCGTGGGATCCCATCATGCGCGGGACACCTTTGATGATCTGTCGTTTCTTGCGCAGCCGGGTGCCTTCCATGCCGGCGTGCGAGAACGTGGCCAGGGGGTTCACACGGTCCGCCGGATGTTCACTCCGCGACCGAACAACAGGACAAGTCCGGTCACCAGGATGATGAGGATCACGCCGAAGGACAACGCGTAGTTGGTCCATGACGTGAGGACCTCCGGCCAGACAGCGGCACGGTAGAAATCGAGCACGCCGTGGAACGGATTGAGGTACAGGTACGGGACCATCCACTCCGGGAAGTTCTTCTGCGACCACAGGATCGGGCTGCCCCAGAAGAACGCCCTGGTCATCACCGATGCGAACACCTCGATGTCCGGCCACCGCAGTGCCAGCCCGGCCTGGAAGGTGGCGAACCCCAGACACAGGAGGAACTGCATCGCCATCGCCACCGGGAACAAGGCGGTTCCCCATGTGAGACCGGCCCCACCCACGAAGATGAAGACCAAGATGATGGGGATCGAGGTGATGAACTCGAACATCCCGACCAGCACCATCCGAAGCGGCCAGGTCACCGGCGACAGAGGGCTGGACTCCAGCACGTCACCGAAGCGGATGAACGCCCGGGGGCTCTTGCGGATCGTCTGCGAGAGCCAGGTGAACGGATAGATCCCCGTGATCAGGAAGACGATGAACGGTTGCAGGCCGATCCCGCGACCGCCGGCGAAGATGAACGAGAACACCGCCCACATCAGCATCGCCAGCAGGAACGGCTCACCCAGCGTCCACACGAAACCCAGACGGTAGCGGCGGTACAGCGTTTTGAGGTCCTGCCGGACCATCAGTGCGATCGTCCGCCGGCGCCCAGGCAGGCTCGCGAGGTCGGAGATCATGGCCCCGATGCTAGTTGTCGGTGGGCGTGGACCCCGCGCCAGACACCCGGTCGGCGCCCTGGGAGACCTGCGCTTGCTCCGCACCGCGCGAGGATCCGGACTGCTGCTGTGCGATCGCCTGCTTGGCCCACAGTGTGGCCTTGTGCTCGGCGTAGAACGAGAAGAACGGGACGGTCCCGGCGAGCATGATCAGCAGCGTGCGCGGGAACACCTGCCATTTGCACCGCAGGGACAGGTCCAGCACGGTGACCAGGTAGACCATGTAGGCATAACCGTGGACCATGGCCACGGGCGTCTCGATGTGCCAGATGTAGCGCAGCGGCATAGCCACGAAGACCAGCAGCAGCAGTAGCACACCGACCACGTACGCCATCACCCGATAGCGCGTCAGCGAACCCGACATCAGTCGACCAACTCCTCTTCGCGCTGGGTTTCCACCGTGCGCTGATCTGCGATGACCTTGTACCAGAACCAGCCGACGAAACCGACGAAGACGACCCACTGCACCGCGTAGGCGGCGTTCTGCCAGTCCAGTGTCTGCTGCCGGTGCGCGGAGTCCCACTGCCACCAGCCCAACCGGATGAACACGATCGAGATGACCAGGCACAGGATGTGCCAGGGGATCCATCGCGGCTGCAGGAGGTAGCTACGCATCAGGACGTCGTGCGCCCTTCCGGCGTGCGCTCAGCGGGGGCGTCGGGGTCGCCGGACTCGGGGAAGTCGACCCGTTTGATCTGCTTGTTGAGCGACTTGAACAAGAACACGGCCGCGACGATCAGAGCCAGGAAGGTGAGAAAACCCGCCATTCCAGGACCGACGGTACTGGGGTCGGGGAGTTCGCCTTGGGCGGCGAGGATAGACGACACATCTGTGAGTTTACGCCGCCTGTCCCCGCTGGCCCACCCGGCTGCTACCTCAGCCCGGCGAACAGATCGTCTTCAGGACCCTGGTCGGGCAGAACACTGAGCGCCAACTCGAAGTCCTCGGTGGGCCACACCTGCCGGGCGATCTCGGCTGGCAGCACGAACCAGTGCCCGGCTGGATCGATCTGCGACTCGTGGGCCTTCAAGGCGGCGTCGCGGATCTCGAAGTACTCCCCGCACTGCACCCGGGTGGTCACAAGGTGACTGTCGTCGGGGCGGGCGAGGATGTCGTCGATCCAGTCCGCATAGGGCGATTCCAAGCCGTTCGAGATGGCAGCCTCGTGCAGGGCCATTACCTTCTGCTGGTGGAAGGTTTGGTGGTAGTACACCTTGCTGACCTGCCACAGCGGCGCGGCCTGGGCCACAGCTGCCATGGTGACCTCGTGACACCGGATGTGATCGGGATGCGGATATCCACCGTTCTCGTCGTAGGTGGTCACCACCTGTGGACGAAACTGCAGAATCTGCTCCACGAGCGGACCCACCGCCACCTCCAGGTCGATCTCCGCGAAACTCCCCTGCGGCAGGGGCGGTGGCGGGTCTCCGCTGGGAAATCCTGAGTCCTCAAAACCGAGCCAGGCGTGTTCCACACCGAGGATCTGCGCGGCTCGGGCCATCTCCTCGCGCCGCAACAGGGCAAGCCGGGCCGGATCCACGCTCAGTCCAGGATTCAGCACGTCGCCGCGTTCGCCGCCGGTGCAGGTGACCACCTTGACCCGAACCCCCTCGGCGACGTACTTGGCCGTGCTCGCGGCCCCCTTGCTCGCCTCGTCGTCGGGATGGGCGTGTACGTGCATCAAACGCAGGCCGGTGTCCACGCGCGCAAGGATAACGCGCTGCCGCCACGGCCGACCCGCCAGCGGCGAGGTCTGCTTGCGGTGATGGGGTTGCGACAACGATCCCAGCCGGTTCGGGTACCCAAAATGCCTGGTAACCGGCACAATGGCGCAAAACGGCCCTCCGGTCACGCACTAGGCGTCGCCGGTGGGCCGCCGTATCGATAACAGGAGTGATGACGTGAGTGAGCAGAAGGTCACTTGGCTGACCCAGGACGCCTACGACCGACTGGCCGAGGAACTCACCGAGCGTGAAGAGGTGACCCGGGCGGAGATCACCAGGACCATCGAACTGGCCCGCGAAGAGGGGGACCTGAAGGAGAACGGCGGGTACCACGCGGCCAAGGAAGACCAGGGCCGCAACGAGGCCCGTATCCGCGAACTCAAACACCTGCTCGAGCATGCCCGCGTCGGCCGGCCCGAGGACACCGTCGAGGGCGCGGTGAGTCATGGGTCCACGGTGACCATCGAGTTCCCGGGCGGCGATCGGGAGGCGATGCTGGTCGCGTCCCGCGAGGAGAAGGAGCACACCGATCTGGAGATCTGCTCCCCGGACTCACCGCTCGGTCGGGCCCTGCTGGGCAAGCACGCCGGTGCCGAGGTTTCCTACGATCTGCCCAACGGCCGCACGATGAAGGTCAAGATCGTCGAGGTTCACGACTAGGCACCGGTTGGGGGTGCAGATGTGACGAGGCAGTGACCTTTTTGGGTAGCGCCAAGACCAGCAGGTCGAGCCGGCAGCATCCGCTGTCAGCGCGCGATGTAGCCCCCATCGATGTACAACTCGAGCCCGGTCACGAAGGACGCATCGTCACTGGCGAGGTAGGCGACACCCGCGGCGATCTCAGCGGGAAGGCCCAGTCGACCCATCGGTGTCAGATCCAGCATGGCCTGCTCGATGGGTGTTCCCTTGGCCTGGTCCAGGATCGGGGTATCGATGAAACCCGGGTGCACCGAATTGACCCGGATCCCCTTGTCCGCCCAGTGCAGAGCGATGTTCTTGGTCAGCGTGCGCACGGCACCCTTCGCCGCGTGATACGCCGGCGAAGAACCGAAGCCGCCGCTGGTCCCGAAGATCGAACTGATGTTGATGACCGAGGCGTGGTCGGACGCGGCCAGCGCGTCGGCGCAATGCTTCATCCCCAGAAACACGCCGGTCTGGTCGATGGCGATCGTGTGCTCCCAGTCCTCCAGTGAGGTGTCCTCGATCGCGGCCAGATCACCCATCCCGGCGTTGTTGACCAGGATGTCCAAGGATCCGAACTGATCAACCGCCGAGGCGACTGCCGTGTCCCACTGATCGGGGGACGTGACATCCAAGTGCGCATACGCGGCTGTTCCGCCGCCGTCTTCGATCTGTCGGCACAGCTGTTGGCCGGCGTCGTCCTGAACGTCGGTCACCAGGACGCTGGCACCCTCTTCGGCGAGTCGTTCGGCGGTTTTCGCCCCGATTCCGCTGGCGGCGCCTGTTACCAGGGCCACCCTTCCAGTCAGCCTTTGCATGAGCAATTCCTTCCGCTGGGCGTCCACGTGCTGTTTCACGCTAACCCGGGTCGGACGCGCAAGGCCAGACCTTCATCGGATGACGGGCAGGCCCTGCGCTTCCCATGCCACGATCCCGCCATCGAGATCCTGTGCTTTCTCGATGCCCGCATCGGACATCTGCTGCATCGCGGTCTTGGAGCGGTTCCCGCTGCGGCAGTACACCGCATAGGTGGTGGCCGGGTCGAGTTCGGACACCTGCTGGGCGAAGGTGGCGGATTCCACATCCATGTTCACGGCGTTCGGCAGATGGCCCGACGCGAATTCACCGGGCGTGCGGACATCGAGGGTGACCACTGCGGCCTGTTTGGTCAGCTCGTCGAACTGACTGGGCGACAGGGTGGTCGACGTGCTCGAGGAGCAGGCCGTGAGGGCGAACAACATCATGACGGCGACGAGCAGTTTACGCATAGGGATCATGGTACCCCCTAGGGGTATATTCTCAAAAACCGGAACGGGCTCAGCCGGCGGCTACGGCGAAACCCTTCGACTCCAGGTCGGCCAACAGTTCCGCCGCATGCTCAGAACCTCTGACCTCGACCTCCACGACGACCGCGCATTCGTCGACTCGCAAGCGCGGATCGACCCGATTGTGAGACACGGTCACCACGTTGCCCTTGCCAGCGGCGATCTCCGCCAGCAGCCGGTCGAGGTGCCCGGGCTTGTCGGGGATGCGCGCCGAGATGACCATGTACCTACCGGCGGCAACCATGCCGCGCTGCACGATGCGCAGCAGCAGCAACGGGTCGACGTTGCCTCCGGACAGCGTGACGACCAGCGGTGGCTCGAAGAGTTCCGGGTGGATCAGAACCGCCGCCAGACCCGCAGCGCCGGCGGGTTCGACGACCAGTTTGCTGCGCTCCAGACAGGTGACAACCGCTTGGGCGATCTGCTCGTCGTCGACGGTCAGGAATTCCACCCCGGCCCGTTCGATGATCCCGAACGGCAGCTGACCCGGTCGCGCCACAGCGATTCCGTCAGCCATGGTGCTCATCGTGTCCAGCGGCACCGGGTGTCCGGCGGCCAGCGACGGCGGATAGGACGCGGCGTGCGAGGACTGGACGCCCACCAGTCGCACATCGGGCAAAGACTGACCCAGACCGAGGCTGACCCCAGCCAGCAACCCACCACCGCCGGTGCACACCGCGACGGTGCGGACCTCCGGGTGCTGTTCGGCGATCTCGAGGCCAACCGTCGCCTGGCCGGCAATGACATCCGGGTGGTCGAAGGGATGGATCAACACAGCGCCGGTCCGCTGGCTGTAGGCAGTGGCAGCCACGAGCGCATCATCAACGGTGTTACCGGTGAATTCGACCTGGGCCCCGTACGCCAGCGTTGCTTCGATCTTTGGCAGCGTCGCCCCCTCTGGCATGAACACCGTGGAGCGCACGCCGAGCAGCGCCGCGGCGAGTGCCACGCCTTGTGCATGGTTGCCGGCACTGGCCGCGACCACTCCGCGCGCCCGCTCCTGCGGACTCAGTTGGGCGATCCGGTTGTACGCCCCACGGATCTTGAAGGAGCCGGTGCGCTGCAGGTTCTCGCACTTGAGATAGACCGGGCCGCCGACCAGTTCGGTCAACCAGCGGGCGGGCACCGCGGGCGTGCGGAAGACGATGCCTTCCAGACGCTCGCGGGCTTGCTGGATCTGGGCGGGGCCGACAACGGACGACTCGGCCTCGTCGCCGGCGCTGGTCACAGTTCGCCCTCGTCCACCGGGCGGGACAGTTCGGCGAGCATCTTGTGCACTTCACGGGTCATGGGGTCCACGTCGGCCACCTGCTGTGGCCGCAGTGCCGCGTGATGCCCAGGCACTGCCCGAGGTCCGGCACCGAAGGCCACGACCGTAGCCGTCAGATAGTTCACACACTCGCGTCCGCCGATCGGCGCGATTTCGGCCTCGGTGAAGAAGCCGCCCACCGGCACCCCAAGCCGGGCACGCGTCACCGTCGCGTCGTGGTCGGCATTGCCGAACATGAACCGGCCCCGCGTGGTGGACGCGAACAGCAAGGCGCCAGCCAGGCGGGGGTCCATTCGCGCCGCCACACCCTCCAGCATCACGTTGAGGTCCTCGTCGGCGGCCGCCTCGTCGCGCACGTGGAACTGGACCGTGGCCCCGACCGGAATGGGAGCCACCATCTGCAGCGCCCCGCGTTGCCCCTCGGCGGCCTGGAAGTCGTGGATGAGGAAGTCCCCGATCCGGGGATCCTGCGCGGACACGGAGACGCCGATCTGCATACCGGACAGCGCCAGGCTGCGCTCGGGCTCTTCGAGGGCCGCGATCACCTCTTGGGCGCGCAAGGCGGCGGGGGTTCCAGCCAACGACTTGAGCAGAAAACCCTCGGCCTCGGTGACCGTGAGAATCGGGCCGACCGGCCGGCACGCAGGACTGATCAGGGTGTCGACTTCGACGTGCCCACCGAGCATCACTCCCACAGCTCCGCGGTTATGGATGCGCCCGTCCAGCAGGAAGCGCGTGGTCCGGGCAGGGGCTGGTCCCGAGGCAACCCCCCCGACGACCGGAAGATCCGTCATGAGTTCTGCGGCGTGAGCGGCGAAATCGGTCGCGGGGAACGACCACGGGTCGGTGAACATGATGGCGACGACATCGTCGCGGCGACGACCGGGAAGCCCCACGATCCGGTGACCGTCGGGTCCAGCCATGACTTCCAGATGGAAGGAACGTGCACGCAGGCCCGGCATCCGAGCAGCCCACACGGACACCGCGGTGCCCTGATCGCTGCCCCGCCCGTCGGCCAGCACACCGGAGGCCGACGTTCCGATGACGGTCGCCGAGGTCAGATGCGCCTGGGACGCCAGCATGGCCTGCTCGACGTCTTCGGCGTTGTCCGCGGCCACGAAGACGAAGGCCAGGTTGGGTGCCGAGCCCAACATCATCAACGCCTGCTTGACCGCTTTGCGCGCCAGAGCAGTCATATCCGCCGGGCCGGGGCCCTGCGCGATCGCCAGTCCCTCACCAACCAGTCCCACCGCAGTATTCTCGCCCATCGACGGGCGCCATCGGCGGTTGGGCACACATCCGTCACCCAACCGTGGCGTGGAGCGGGGCCCAGTGGGCCGACGATTCGGGGTTTTCGGCGACTTCGGCGCGGGCTGGATGCTTGGTCTGGCTGCGCAGGTGGCCGGCGATTGGATGACCCACGACCAGTGATCGCTCGTCGGAAGACTCAACTCCGACTTCCCGCGGGACGCATCGCGCGCCTGACCTCGCTGAGCGCCGTTGAAAATCCACGCGTGATGTGACTCTGGGACTATGCCCGGGGATTCCCGATTACTCGACCGCACCAGGCCCCGAAAAACAGAACGGGCCGCCCCAAAATCTGGAGGCGGCCACGTTCCGCAGCGGTTACAGCGACTTCTTGGCCAGGTACCAGTCCGTCAGGTTCAGCGAGTCGTCCGCGAGGCGCTTCTTGAGGTCCTCGGTCGTGCGCGGGGCACCCACCACAACCTCGTCACCGGGGGTCCAGTTGGCCGGGCAGGAGACGCCCTCCCGGTCGGAGGTCTGCAGTGCGTCGATCAGGCGCAACAGTTCGTCGACGTTGCGGCCCGCGTTCAGCGGGTAGTAGACCATGGCCCGCACGATGCCCTTGTCATCGATGATGAACACCG
The DNA here is from genome assembly GCA_016719135.1 of Micrococcales bacterium. Lineage (GTDB taxonomy): Bacteria > Actinomycetota > Actinomycetes > S36-B12 > UBA10799 > JADKAV01. The sequence continues at coordinate 14,507 of JADKAV010000002.1, forward strand.
CACGCACCGCGTTCGTGCCGTTGCTCTCGGGGTGGATCATGCCGTAGGCGTGGGCGACGTTCATCTCGAGGTCGGCGATGATCGGGAAGGTGATCTCGACTCCTGCGTTCTGCTGGATGGACTGCACCCACCCGATGTGACTGAAGATCGAGTCGACGGAGTTGCCGATGAGCTGCACATTGCGCTTCTCGAACTCCTCGATGTTCTGGGCGAAGGCGATGAACTCCGTGGTACAGACCGGGGTGAAATCCGCCGGGTGCGAGAAGAGCATGATCCACTTGCCCTTGTAGTCGTCCAGCGAGATGACGCCGTGCGTCGATTCCACCTCGAAGGCCGGGGCTGGGTCACCGATCAGCGGCAGGCGGGTGGGCTCGATGGTCTCGGTCATTGGATCTCCTTCGGAAAGTAAGCCGGGAAGCCCGGTGTTTCCAGGGTAAGAGAGGGATATCGCGACCGATGAGCGCGGGGTCAGCGCCGGGTGATCTTGACCCGGAACACGACGAACACACGCTCCGAGCCCGTTTGCGCATCGACCTTGAAGCGACTGCCATGCAACCCCTTGCGCGCCTTGCCCAACGACAACCGACACCCCTTCGAGGGGATCGACCTCCACGTTCGCGCAGGCGTCCGCCTCGACCATTCGCAGTCGCTGAGCGCTGTGGGCGCCCGCACGACGGCCCGTTCACCTCGAGCGAACCGCACGATGGTCCGCGACCGTGACACAGGTTGGGCCGCAGTCACTGCTTCGTTCGCCGCCGGCTCCTCGGCCGAAGGCTCCAGGACATCCGGTCGATCCCCCTGCCGCGGGCCGCCCGCCGCTTCCACCGCGCACTGCGCACACAGCAATCCGGCGCCGGTTGCCGTGTCGGTGCCAGGGGCATCGATATCGATGGCCGTCTGCATCAGAAGCGCCTGCATCTGCGTGGGTGACATTGAACGCAGGCCGAGCAGCAGCGCGGCCACGCCGGCCACGAAGGGCGAGGCCATGGAGCTGCCCGACTGGAAGGCGTAGCCACCTCCGGCGTGGGCGGCCAAGATCATGGTGCCCGGCGCCGCGAGGTCCAGATAGGAACCGCGACTGGAGAAGGAGGCAGCCAGACCCTGCGGGGTCGTCGCGCCCACCGCGGTGACCTCGGGGAACGCAGCCGGGTATTCCGGCACGGACGTGGGGCCTGAGTTGCCCGCGGCCGCGAAGACGCTTACCCCACGCTCGACCGCGTACTGGATCGCGAGCTGCTGCGCGGAGCTCGGCCGCGGACTTCCGAGACTGAGATTGATGACCGCAGCGCCGTGATCGACTGCCCATACGATGCCTTCGGCGACGTCGCTGGCGTACCCAGAACCGTCGGAGTCCAGTACCCGAACCGGCAGAATGCGCGCTTGCGGCGCAACGCCCACGGCCCCTGCCTCGTTGTCGGCGGCGGCAATGATCCCGGCGACATGCGTACCGTGGCCGTTCTCGTCATCGGAGTCGAAGCTGGTCTGGTTGCCGAGGAGGTTGATCCCCGCCAGCACCTGGCCGGCGAGATCCTCGTGGTCTGCATCGACCCCGGTGTCCAGAACGGCCACGGTCACCCCTGCCCCTTGCGTGACCTCCCAGGCCGCGTCCACCCGAACCGCGGCGAGCCCCCATTGCTCGGACAACAGCGGCTCGGTGATGACCCCACTGGCCCGCACTCGTGAGTCGATCTCCACACTCAGGGTGTCGGGGTCCGCGGCTTCCTGCGCGACGGCCGCTGAGATCGACCGGCCCCGCACGTTTCGTGCGTCCACGTCGAGTCCGCCGTCGGGCTGCCGCGAGACGGTGACGATCCGCGTGGTCTGCACGTCTGCTGCGGGAGCGGACCACGCCACGCCGGGAACGGCAAGCAGAACCGTCGTGAGCACTGCTGCACTTCTGGTCCGCATGCTGTCTCCCTCTGCCGACAGTAATCGGCATCTGAGAAGGCACAGATGAATTTGCGGAATATCCGGGTCGCCATTATCGTTAGCAAAGGTAATGACTATGACGAATAAGACCGACCTCAGGGGGCCCGGTGTCGACGTCGACCGATGTTCAGGATCTGCGGATCGCAGTCATGCGGTTGGCCCGGCGACTGCGAACCGAACGTGCCAGCGATGCGATGACCCCCAGCCAAATGGCCACTCTGGCCACGTTGACGCGGGAGGGTCCGCTGTCACCGGGCGACCTGGCTCACGCCGAACGGGTGCAACCACCGTCCATGACCCGAATCCTGAACAGTCTGCAGGAGGCCGGGATGGTCACTCGGACGGCGCATCCGACGGACGGCCGACAGGTCCTCTACGAGACGACCGACGCCGCCCGCACGGTCTTGCGCAAGGACCGGGAACGTCGCGATCACTGGCTAGCCCGCAAGATGACGACGCTGTCGCCGCAGGACCGGCAGACACTTCTACAAGCCGTTCCGATCCTGAACGCGATCGCTCTGGACTAGCGAGAACGTTCTCCGCGCTGCGGATCCCTAACTACCGGACCTACGCAGCGGGGGCGCTGGCGTCCAACGTCGGCACGTGGATGCATCGGATCGCGCAATCCTGGCTGGTGCTGATGCTCACCGCCGACCCTCGCATGCTGGGCCTGGTTGTCGCCGCGCAGTTCGCGCCCATGCTGTTCCTGGCGCCATGGGCCGGGGTCCTGGCCGACCGCTACGACCGGCGCCGCCTCCTGGCGATCACGCAGGTGGGCATGGGGCTGCAAGCGCTCGGGTTGGGACTGCTCGTACTCACCGGTCACGCGACCGGACCCCTGGTGCTGGTCGCCGCCGCCATCCTGGGGATCTTCACCGCCGTCGATGGCCCTGCGCGGCAATCGATCGTCTCCGACCTGGTTCCGGCCGACCAGGTGGTCAACGCAGTGGCACTCAACAGCGCGAACTTCAACGCCGCGCGCTTGCTGGGCCCGGCGGTGGCCGGACTCATGATCGCCGCGTGGGGCCCGGGCTGGGTGTTCATGGTCAACGCCGCCACCTTCGCCGTCATGTTCTTGGCCCTGAGCCGGATCCGGTTGGCGCCACGGAACACCGGCCGCCGGGTCGGCGGGATGCGCGACGGCTTGCGCTATGTGCGCGGCCGTCCGGACCTCTGGTTCGTCATCGCACTGGCCGGCTCAGTCGCCATGCTGCTATTCAACTTCCCGATCACCATCGCATTGATGGTCTCCGACGAGTTCGCCGCCGACGCCCGCAGCTACGGGATCCTGGCATCGCTGATGGCGGTGGGCTCGCTGCTGGCCGCACTTGTGCAGGCACGTCGGGCCCGCACCGATCTGCGCCTTGTCACCATCGCCGCTGGGCTCGCCGCGCTCACCACGATCCTGGCGGGGCTGATGCCCTCAGTACCCACCTTCGCGGCTGCCCTCATTGCTAACGGGGCCGCGGCCTTGACGATGATGACCGGGGCGAACTCGTATCTGCAGACACGCTCCGACGACGATCACCGCAGCAGGGTCATGTCGTTGTACATGGCGGTCTTCTTCGGCACCACCCCGATCGGGGCACCGGTGATCGGTCTGCTGGCCGACGAATTCGGGCCGCGGGCCGCGCTGGTCATTCCCGGTGTGGCGAGCCTGATCGTCACCGGCTTGCTGGTTACGGCCTACCGCGCAGCCAGATCCGCTGAGGGCGTGCGTGCTGCACCCAGCACGAACCCGATCAGTGCCAGTCCCGCACCAGCTATCACCAGGTAGAGCGGGATCTCGGTCGGTATCCCCAGGTGCACGGTGATCCCGAGGATGCGCGACAGCCCCAGCGGCAACAACGCCATCTGATCATTGAAGGTCGTGAGTGCGGATTCCAGGCCAGACCACATCATCAGCGCGCCGAGCGCCACCATCGGCACTGCGACCCCGACAAGAACCCGGCCCAACGCCGCCAGCCGCCCCCACCCATAGGCACTGCGCAGCACCAGGTAGGTCACCCAGAACAGCCAGAGGAAGACCGCGAAACTGATGGTCACGTAGACGGTGCGCCACTGGTCGTCGGTCCAGAACCGGTACCAGTACAACATCGGCCCGCGCACCACGACGACTGCACTGAGAACCAACGTTCTCAGCAGCAGCGCGGCACCGACCCCGGCGAAGAGCGCGAAACCATCACGGCCTCGAAGCAGGAGCCGGACGCTGCCGGTGAACAGGGCGATCGACCCGAGGGTGGCCAGCAGATAGGACCAGGACAGCCAGTTCGAGAAGGCCCCGCGGCTCAGCACCAGGATTACGGCCGGAAGCAACCAGGCCAGCAGGCGCGCACCAGGCCCCGCGGTCTGGTCAGCCAGGCGCCATGGCCGGGTGAGCCCGAGCAGGAGCCCGTGTGCGGCAGTCCCCAGCGCGCTGGACCGCCAACGCCGTCCGAGCGGACCGCCCAGCAGCACAAGCCCGAGGATGGCAACGATCACCGCGGCCGTGACCACTTGCGCCGAACGTGTGCGCTGCGCGTGGGCGAGGCCCGCGTCAACCGCGAAGAAACTGTACGCCGGGGTGTCGAGATCCTGTCCGTAGGTGGACACATGCCCGGCGACCGCTGCGTCGTACTCCCGCTTGCCCTCTTGCCACGCCTGCCAAGCAGCCGGATCACCGGTGTCGAGCCAGTCGTAATAGGACAAGAATGCCTGCCGGAATGAACCCAGCGTGGCCCACAGGTCGGCCTCGTACTCCAGGGAATGGATCAACTTGTCGCGCAGGACCGGGTCGCGCCAGGTCGCAGGATCGGTCGATCGCGCTTGTTCCAGCATCTGCAGGGTCGCCGCCTGTGCACGGTCGGCCTCGGAGATCGCCTCCTCCACCCGCCCGCTCGAGGCGTGGTGCACGGCACTGAGTGCAGCACTGTCACCGCTGACGATGTCCCACTCGAAGATCCACAACATCGGCGGTGGTTCCAGTCCCAGCGCCAGTACCTGCTGCTCGGCGTAGGGGGTGACGTACAGGCCCAGTTTGGCCACCTCCCGAGACTGCGCGAAGATGTCCTCGATCGTCGCGATGGTGGCCGGGTCGTCGGAGAAGTTCTTGGCGATCCACGCCCGGTTGACATCGGTGAGGTTCGCGTCGCGGTCCCAGGCCAATCGCCCTGTCGCATAGACGTCGAGGTCGTACAACTGCCAGAAGCCCGACTTCAGGTACAAGGACATCGGTCCGGCCCGCCACGGTCCGCCGTCCTGTGTCCAGACCCAGACCCCCACGATGTTCGGGTTTGCTTGCTCGAAATCCTGCAGCGCGATCTGGTGATCGCCGGACAGGTAGTTGGGGAACGAACTGAAGGCCTCGAACTCGCGGCGGGACTGGAATTCCACGATGCGGCGCTGATCGCCCTGCTCGAGGGTCGGGTTGAGCGGCAGCCACGAGTAGAAGTCCCCCATGGTGAATTTGGTGACGACCACCAGGTTGTCATCGGGCAGTCCACCCAGGATCTTCTCGTACGTCTGCGGGTTGGTGTGCATGTCGCCGATGTCGCCGACCCCCACCGACCACGTGCGGAAGTAGATGGTCTTGTCATAGTCGCCGGCAGTCTGTGTGAACTTGGTGAGCATGGTGCGCACGGAATCGACGGTGGTCACCGCCAGCGTCGAGAAGTAGTCCCAGCCCGGCTTGTTGTAGACCGTGCCCGCCTCCCCGATCCGGATCATAAGCCCGTCGACGTACGGCATGTTGGTGAAGAACTCCGCCAACCCGGCTTGGTACACCTCCCACAACCGGGGATCGTTGACGTCGAACCCTCCGAGTTCGCGTTCGATGTAGTCGTTGAGTGGGCCGGTGTTGGCAAGCATGTCCGTCTTGAACACGACCCGCATCCCCATGTCGGCGGCGTACTTCCACATGGAGCCGAACTGTTCGACCATCGCCTCGTGCCGGGCCCGATAGGGGCTGTCCTGCCCGTAGACCTCGAAGCCGTCACCGACGCCGTCGAAGTTCACATATTCGAGGAAGCCGTTGACGATCACGCCGTTGTAGCCGTAGGCACGGATGTGGTCGATGTACTGCTTCCAGTCGCGCTTGGCCTCGGCAAGACCCACGGGGTCGACGTAAGGCGGTTCGGACAGGATGACGTCGGCGAACTGATTCGAGTTGTGTGAGTAGTCGTCTTGGGTGGCCCATGCCTGTGGATCCGGCGTGACCCCGACGGCACCGAAGTCGGCGAACCGGTACTCGAGGTCGGGCACGATCGCTGCGCCTGTCAGATCCGGCAGCGCGGCGCCCGCCCCAATGGCATCCGCTGCTGCCAGCAATCCGTTGGCCATTCCTTCGCGGCCGGCGCCGTCGACCCCGCTGGCGCTCAAACGATAAGCCTCTGGTTTCAGTTCGGTGTCGCGACGGACGATGAAATCACCTTCGGCCTCGCGAACCGATGGCCGCCTCCCCGTGCTCGACGCAACCGCATCCTGCAGTCGCTCGACAGCCATGACGAGCAGGGGGTCATCCTGGTAGCCGGCCGGCATCCCGATGGATTCGATCTCGGGCGGCGACTGTTGCGCGATCGGTGTCGGGTCCGGCAGAACGGCTTTCGCTGCCACTTCCTTGTCGGACAAGGACAGCGCCAGCAGGCTGTTGGTGGCCGATGCGACACCGAAACCGATGACGACGGCGATCAGGGCATAGACCAGTGAAGCGAGCCACCACTTGCGCCGTGCTGCCACGGCACGCAGGCTACTCCTTCGGCTCCTGCGGTGCCGGTTCCGGCTCCTGCGCTTCGAGTGTCTCGGGCATCCGAACGGCGAGGACCAGCGCCAGCAGCGTCACGGCGACTCCCGCCGAGAACGCCAGCGGAAAGCCTGACTGATCCAACAGCAGTCCGGCGACCAGGGGACCGAAGATCGACCCGACATCGGACATCATCTGGAAACCCGCCACGACCGACCCTCCGTGGTGGCCGCGCGCGACGTCCCCGACGATCGCGGTCGGAGAAGGGCCCAGGAACGCACCGGACATGCCGGCCACGGCCATCGCGATCAGGAACCAGGCTGGGTTCGGGGCGAAGGCCAGCATCGCCAAGGAGATGACTCCGATGGCCAGGCCGATCACGAGCGCAGGACGCCTGCCACGACGGTCCGCAGTACGTCCGCCGAAGGTCAGTAAGGCAGCCTGCACGCCGGCCGACACCACGAACCCGATTCCGGCCAGACCCGGTCCCTGCCGCAATCCTTCGACGACGAACAGTGGGACCAGCGAGGAACGCAGGCCGAAGAAGACGAAGCCGTTGGCGAAGTTCGCGCCGAGTGCGGCCTGGTAGGCGGGCAGGCGCAGCGTCGGCAGGAAACGGATCGGTTCGGTGTCTTGTTCAAGCTGCGGCGCTTCCACATGCTCGAGCCTGGGTAACAAGGTGATTGCTACCAGGAATGCCGCCAGCAGCGTGCCGGCGTAGACGAAGAAGGGCGCGCGGATGGAGATGGCGATCACGAGCCCTCCCACCGCCGGACCCATCACACCGCCGATGAGGAATCCCGCCTGGAACAGGCCCGAAGCACGGCCGCGGAATTCCGGTGGCGCCACACGCAGCAACAGGGCGGTGGCGGAGATCGTGAACATCGCTGAACCCGCACCGCCAACCCCGCGCAGGACCAGCAGCTGAACGTAGTCCGTGGCGAAGCCGGCGGCCAGGCTCGACAGTCCGACGATGGCCAGTCCGCTGGACATGATCGTGCGCTCGCCGAACCGGTTGACCGCCCAGCCCGCCGCGGGACTGCTCACCAGCCGCATGGCCGCGAAGACGCTGATCACCGCGCTCGCCGCGAAAGCGGAGACGCCGAAAGTCCGCGCGAACAGCGGAATGGCGGGGATCACGATGCCGAAACCCAGCGCCACGCAGAACGCGATGGCGGCCAGAACACTGACCTCGCGCGGCAATCCGCCGAACCTCGGCACCCAGGACTTCACTCGAGCCACTATCGCAGCCACTTTCGCACCTGCTGAATGTGGGCGAGACTAGAGGCATGGACCTACGCAATTTCTTCACCCCGGCCGACAAGCGCGCGATGGTGGCGCCGGACAATGCGATACCCAGTCGACCCGACTACCCGTTCGCCGTCCCCGATCGGCACGCCGTGTTGGGCACGTCGCTGCACGGGCCATGGGGCGACACGGTCGAGGTCCTGTACGTCGGTATGGGTTGCTTCTGGGGCGCCGAGGAGTACTACTGGAACGCGCCCGGTGTCGTCTCAACGGCGGTCGGCTATCAGGGCGGCTACAGCGCACACCCCACCTACGAAGAGGTGTGCAGCGGACGCACGGGTCAGACCGAGGCGGCGATGGTGGCCTACGACACCACCAAGACCTCCACGCTGGAGATGCTGCGGATCTTCTGGGAGCACCACGACCCGACGCAGGGGTACCGGCAGGGCAACGACGTCGGCACCCAGTACCGGTCTGCGCTCTACTGGACCACAGAGGAGCAGCGCGAGCTGATCGAAAAGACCCGCGCGGCGTACCAGGAGGTCCTGACCGCCAGGGGCCTCAGCGAGATCACCACCGAAATCGCACCCGCTTCCGAGCACCCGTTCTTCTACGCCGAGGACTACCACCAGCAGTACCTGCACAAGGTGCCGCACGGGTATCGGTGTCACGCGAACACGGGGGTGGCGCTGCCGGTGTGAGGCCGGGATCGCCCCGCGACTTTGGACGCAGCGCGCCTCCCAGCGACCAGATCTGACCAAAGTCCCCGCGCGCCCAAGCCGTTACGCGAGCCGGCCCCGCACAACCCGCGACTCTGGACGCAGCGCGCCTCCCAGAGGCTGTCGCATTTTTGTTGGGGCTGGGGGTTTGCAGGCTTCGCCTGTGCCGGGCGGCGGCTCATGGGTGGGCCTGGGAGGGCCCGGGGGCTAGCTGGTGGCCCTCGTCCGGTGGTGTAGGCGTTGCAGGTTGACCACGGTGGCCGCCAGGTTGAGTTCGGAGGTGACCGCGGATAGGCCCCGACGGCTGAATCGTTGCAGCCCGACTCCGTGTTTGAGGTGGGCGTTGACTGGTTCCACGGTCGCTCCGCGGCGTTTGTACTGTTCTCGGACCGCCGGGTCGGCCAGGCGCTGACGCATTTGTGAGATCGGCCGGTCATCGGATGCCGGTGGTGGCTGCCCCGGCGGGGTTTTGTGTAAGTCACGGTGCTTGCCGGTGGCGATCAGTCGTGGCGGACCGTCCACGGTCAGGTTGTGTTCGCTGAGATACCCGGCGTCGGCCAGCACCACCCCGATCCCGGCCGGCCCACCGGCAGCATCGCGGTCACGATCGGTGTGCCGGTCGTGGCCGTGCAGGGCCTGCGCGGCGTGCACCGCGGCGGTGAGCATCGGTTCGAAACTGCCCTGATCAGAGGCGCTTTGATGGGCCTGACAGGCGATGATCACATGGTCGTCGCTGACCGCCAACTGCACGTTGTAAGCCTGCACCGATCCGCCATTGGCCGCCGTCATCAACCGCGAGTCGGGATCGGTGAGATTCGCGTGGGGGATCCATGTCCCGTTCCGTGCGCGTCGGCGCGCGGCCCGCCCGGGCCTGACCTGCACGGTGCCGGCCTCCTGCGCGGCCTTGGCCTCGGCCAGCTTCTGCGTGTGTTTCTTGATCGCTTTCGAGGCGTTTGCTCGGGCATTCGAACAGGGCGCCGACGCGGCGTGTTTGGCCTGCGCATTGGCCAGCCTGGCCTGCGCCAACGCCACCGGATCCGTCCCGGCTGGGGCACGCCCACCCACCGGCTGCCCGGCTTGCACCCGGGCCAGATAATCCCGTGCCCGCTGGGCGTCGGCGTCATCATCAGCCGCGGCCTTCTGCTTTTGCCGGTCAACCTCGGCTAACGCCGCACGGATCCGCGCCCCCCGACCAGAACGCCCGGCCAACTGCGCAGGCAGTTCATCACCGACCGCATCACCGAACTCGGCGTCCTGCTGGGCATCAACCGCGGTCGCCTCGTCGACAATCTTCGAGGCCTGCTCCAGCAGCCACTGCTCGGAACGGTTCGCCCCCCGCGAGGCGTTGGCCAACACCTTCGTGCCATCGATCGACACCACCCCCACCCGCACCATCCCGTGGGCCCGGCACAACCCCAACACCGAAGCGAACAACGCCTTGAACCCCTGATCGTGGACCGCCCGGAACCGCGCGATCGTGGCGTGATCCGGACCGTCTGACCCGCAGATCACCCGAAACGCCACATCCGAATCGCACAACCGCTCAATACTGCGCGAAGCGTGGACCTTGTTGGCGTAGGCGTACAACAACAACGCCAACATCATGTCCGGGTCATACGCTGCCCGGCCCCGACCCCCCAACACCCGATCAGCATGAAACGCCGAGGTGTCCAACTCCGCGACCACATCAATCAGAAACCACGCCAAATGATCATCCGGCAACCACTCGCCCATATCCACAGGCAACAAAAACTGCTGATCCCGGCTCACCGGCCGATACGAACCCGCCATGGCCAATTCTCTCGAACAACCCACCAGCACAACGGCAACCACGCCGCACTATTTTGCGACAGCCTCCCAGTGACCAGATCTTGACCAAAGTCCCGCGCGCCCAGGCGGTTACGCGAGCCGGCCCCGCACAACCCGCGACTCTGGACGCAGCGCGCCTCCCAGCGACCAGATTTGACCAAAGTCCCCGCGGGGGCCCGCTCATCGGCGTGAAATGCGCAACCTTCAGCGACTCCCTACTCGACGAGCACGCTCGCAGTGCTGCCTGCCGGGCCGAAGACCGCCAAGTAGGCGCCAGCAGGTGCCGGTTTCGTCACTGGGGCACTATCGCCGGAGTCCACCATCGACAACGCGCCGTCGAACAACTTCCAGTCGCTCTGACCCGAGATCGTCACCGTCGACGCAGCAGGAACCCGGTACCACTGGACCAGACCCCGGGGGTCAATGGTGACAGTGTTCGGGCCAGACGCCAGGCTGGGCACGGTCGCGGCAGGCCGCAGGACGCTGCTGCTGAACGACAGATACTCCTCCCCGCTCTGCATGGAGAAGTCGAAGTCATACAGATCACGGCCGAAGCCCAACGGAATCTCAAGAAACATGCTGCCGACTGTGTCGCTGGTGGTGGCGTCGAAGGGTACGGTCTCGACGAGCGCACCCTTGGCCAGCAGATATCCCGACAGCCCGGGGATTGACGCGATTTCGACGGCAGCGGTGCCGGCCAGCGTCCAGTTCAACGACTGTGGACTCTCATTGGCCAGCAACCACTTCGTGCCGACCCGCGCCTGCCACGCCGGCGACAACGAACCTCCGGAACGGGTCTTCTGCCCCCTGGCGACGTGGGAGTAGTACGTGCCGGTTCCACCGATGCTGCGCTGCACCACGTAGGTGCGGCCCCAGGCTTTGACGGCGCGGATCGAGGCACCGGGGCTCTGCGTGGACCAGAAGGCCCCGTCATTGCGCAACTCGAAACGGCCTGGGTTGTTCACCCAACGGCCATCGACCAACCGTGCGACCTTCAGGGACCGGTTCTTGCCCTTGGTCAATTTGAGCGTCTCGTTCTGGGCCAGGAATGTGCCCGAGAGTCTCTTGATCTTCTTCTTGGCCATCTTCGACGTCACCTTGCCCTTGCCCGGCTCACCGCCGACCTGCTTGGGCATCTTCTTGATGGCGCTCGTCTCGACCAGGGCGTTGAGCAGCACGGTCTGCGCCACGGTTTCGGCGGCGATGGAACTGAAGCTTCTGCCAGCGCCCTCGACGACGACCGCCAGTCCGTCGTCGGGGGCGACTGCGAACGAAGCGTGGTAGTCGACGGTGTCGCCGCCCTTGGTCCACCCGAGCACACCAGCGGATTTCAACGCCGGGTCTTGGACCGAATCCCAACCCAAGCCGTAGCGCAGGAAGCTGGGCGGTCCGACTCGCAGAGTGGTCGCCGTCTCGTCGGCCGCCATTCGCTGGATGGCGCTGCTGGACAGGATCCGCTTGCCGCCGACCTTTCCGTCGTTGGTGAACACCTTGGCCAGTTGTGCCATGTCCCGGGATGTGGACATGAGGCCACCGGATGCGAACAAGTTGGTGATCTCGATGGGCTGGACCTGTCCCCCTTGGATGATCGGGGCGACAGTTCCAGGTGCCGGAACCGACGTCTGGTAGCGCGAGTGCCGCATGCCCAGTGGCTTCAGGATGTTGGCGGTCACGTAGTCCTGGAACGGCATGCCGGAGACCCGCTCCACCACCACTCCTGCCAGCGTGAAGCAGTCGTTGCAGTACACATTCATCGCACCCGGCGTCGTCTTCAGAGGCGAGTTGCGCAGCCCGGCCAGGGCGCGATCGACGTACGAGGGGATCGGTTCGTTACTCCAGGCGTCTGCATAGTCCGTGCCCGGCACTCCTGCTGAATGGTTGAGCAGCATCCGCACGGTGATCTGCTTGTACTGCGGCGACTGCATCGCGAAATCCGGCACGTAGCGCGTCACCGGAGCGTCCAGCGAGACCTTGCCCTGGTCCACCAACTGCATCACCGCCATCGTGGTGACCACCTTGCTCACCGATCCGACCCCGAACTGGGTCGTCGGCGATGGCTTGTTTCCGGCGGGGTTGACCCGGCCGAACGTCTGACTCCACACCGTCTTGCCGTTCGCCACCAGGGCGATGGATGCCGAGGTCGATGAGGTCTGCTTGAGCGCGGACCGCACGGCCTTGCGGCCTTCTTTGATCGTGGTGTCAAACGACGGCGCCGGCTTCTTGTTGAGGGCCACCGAGGCCTGGGCTGCAGGCACACCCCCGAACACCGTCGCAGTTACCACTGTGGCTGACAGAATCTTGACGATGCGCATGTCGCCCGGCCTCTCCTGCCACGCGAGGCCGCGGAGCTATGCACTGACCGTAGTTGATCCAGGGCGGGCTGTCGAACGGCTACATGCGCCACAGACGCGGGGCCTGCGCCACGGAACCTCGACTTTGGACGCAGCGTGCCACGCAATGACCTGATCTGACCGAAGTCCCCCCGCAACCGCGCCGTCGCTGACCGTCGCGTCCACTCCAACAACCGGCAGCCTTGGCCTCATCGACGACGGCATTCGCGGCCCACCTTGATCGAACGAAATCAGGAACGCGGCATCCCACGTCTCCTCAACCGATCTGCTCCGCAAGCGCAACGATGATCCCGGCCGGACCGCGCAGGTAGCACAGCCGGAATGATTCCTCGTACTGCGCAACCTCACCCAGCACCTGCGCACCATGGGGACGCAGGCGAGCGATGGTGTCGTCGATGTCGTCGACGGCGAACATGACCCGGTGCAGGCCCAGGGTGTTCGGGGACGGGGACGGCGGGTCAGCGCTCAGCGCGGCCGGCGTCTCGTATCTGGTCAACTCCAACCGGCCGGACCCATCGGCGTGCACATCATGACGATCTGACTGCGGACACCGTCGAGGCCCACGGTCTGATCCGCATACGCCCCTTCGATGTCGACCCGATCCTGCTCCTCGAGGCCGATCTCCGAGAAGTAGGCCACGGCGGCATCGAGGTCGTCGACGACGATCGCGATGTTGTCCAAACGCAGAAGGGTCATGTCGTGAGCCTAGAAAGGGTGGCAAGATCTCGCTCGCTCGGTGCGTCGCCACAATGGTTGCGGATGCGGCCCGCTTTCACTTCAGGCGAGCCTCACGGACCATCGCCCGGATGGTTCGGGTCACCAGTCTGGGCTGATCCAGCTGAATGTAATGCCCACTCTTGGCGGCGGTCACATGGCGTGCGCCCGGCACGAGTTCGGCAAGCATGTCCTGCGATGCCTGGAATGCGCGTTCGAGGTCGTTGATCGGCCAATCGGGCGGGAAGCCGAACGGGTTCGCAAGGTCGCGGGAGTGGGAGAGGACCGTGAGCGGCATCCGGCGCAATGGGGTGTCGGCCTGCGCTTGGCGCACTTGGGCGGCACTTATCTCCAAGCTGAGTCGCTCGACTGCCGAGTAGGTCTGCAGACTTGGCGGAGGCTGAGGGTTCAGCACCGCGGCCAAATACTGCTCAGGCGTCAGGAACTCCTTGTACCCGGCGACGAAGTCCTCATTCTGTGCGTCGATCGACACGAGGCCGGCGATCCTGCCCGGGCGAAGGGTCGCATACTGGCGGGCAACCATGCCGCCGAAGGAGTGACCGACCAGAACATAGGGGCCTGGCACATCGGCGGCATGCAGCAGTTTGCGCAGATCGACGACGATGTCGAGAGCGCTGCGCGGCATCGCCACCGGGTCGCTGCGGCTCAACGTGCCGGGCAGTAGGTACGTGCCGGGGCGGTCGTAGGCGCACACGCGGGTGAACCGGGCCACCGCTGGGAACACCGCCCGTCCCGGCCCCGACGGCGGCATGCTCCACACCTTCGCGAGGTCACCGGTTCCGGCCTCGAGCACGACGGTGGGGCTGCCAGTGCCTCGGCACGTGATGAACAGCTTGCGACCACCCTGGATCGCGACCCGCTTGGCGAAGTTCCGGCGCCCGGCATGCGCGGCCTTGTGGGGTCGGTGCGCGGCCACTGCCGCGGTTGACCCACCAGGCGACAAACGTAGTCGCGCAGGTTCGCCGCGTGCAGGCGCTGATGACACTGCCCCCGCAGCCGTTCCGCAGCCGACCAGGAGCACAGATGCGAGGATCGCGGGCAAGGCCTGAGCGTTCAATCGAATACCTTCCCGACCTCGACCCCACGAAGACCTTACCTCCGCGGAAGCCAGGCGTACGGCTGACGCCGGCACGCCCCGCCGTGATTCCGTGGACTCGCGGCTAGCCCCGTTCGCGCGCCTGCTGCATCCCGGCAGACAAGGCCGCCACGGCTTCGGCCAGCGCTCGTTTGCTCCATTTCCCCACCCCGGTGGCATTGACGAACGCGTGGATGTGCCCCTCCACGAGCTGCAGCGATGTGGGTACGTCCGCGGCCCGCAGCTTCTTCGCGTAAGCGATGCCTTCGTCACGAAGAACGTCGAAACCGGAGACCGCAACGTGCGCAGGCGGGTGTCCCGTCGGATCACCGAGCAGCGGTGAGGCCCGTGGGTCGGTCCGGTCCGAAGGATTGGGCAGATAGTGCCCGATGTACCAGTCCATCTGCTTCTCGGTGAGGAAGTAGCCGTCGGAGAACAGTCGGTACGAAGCGTGCTTGGTGCTGACGTCGGTGACGGGGAAGAAGAGCAACTGGAAGTCAGGAGGCCCGTTCTCGTCGTCCAGGGTCTCGGCGCAGACAACGGCGCTGAGGTTCCCGCCCGCGCTGTCCCCCGCGACCGCCACGGTGGTTCCCCACTGCGGATGCGAACGCAGCCATCGGTAGGCGTCGACCGCGTCGTGCACGGCGGCCGGGAACGGATGCTCAGGGGCCAGCCGATAGTCGACCGACACGATCACCAGGTTCGTGTGCGCGGCCAGGAAACGGCATACCGAATCGACGGACACGAGACTCCCGACGACCCAACCACCACCGTGGTAGTACGCGACGGCACCTTCGACTTCGGCTGCCGCAGACCCTCGGTAGACCCGGCCGGCGACCGACCCCTCGCGCGTGGGTATCCGTACGTCCTCGATGATGTCGACCTGTTCGGGAGCACCGAAGATCATGGCTTCGGCATCGACCTGTTCACGTGCTTGCCGAAGGGGCAGATCCTCGAAACTCGAGCCGGGCATCGCGTTCAGCAACCGCAACGCCATCTGCACCTCGGTGAGCAGACGCTGCCCGTCGATGACGACCGGTTTGCCCGCGATGAGGCGCTGGGCGGGCTCGGGGAGCATACCCAGGCCACGGATCACCCCTTGGATTGCTCGCTGCTGAACGTTGAGCGATTCGGACATCACTGCTCCCATCGGCAAGGCGGACTCGACCACTGTAGAGCGCTGCCGCGGACCAACTACTGATGCAGGGCCAGGGCCATGATCCCGTTGAAGTCGACGAAACCCAATCGGGCCCAATACTGCGACAGGGCGCGATTCGCCGCGGCCCGTTCATCAAGGTCCGCGAGATCAGGCTGCATGGGGTAGAGAGCCGCCACATCGGCACATCTGCCGAGTTCCCGCAGAGCCAGCTCTGTGGCCAGGAGCCCGTACTCCGCGCCTCGCCAATCCGGGCTGATCTCCATGCTGTTGACGATCACTGCCCGACCGTGAACCAGTTCCATTTCGGCGGTGAGTTCTGCGAGTTCGAAATGCTCACCGAGCAACGCCTCCCCGACCAGGGCCACATCCAGACCAAGCGCGGAAAGTCCGTCCCAGCAGGACTCAGACCGTAGATCCGCGGTCACCAGTCGACCGTTGCCGACCGGCATGATCAGCGTCTCCGGGAGCAGCCGGCTCAACTCTGGCAGGTAGGTGGCGGCGTCGACGTGGGCGAGCGTGGACAGCGCTGCCAGGTCAACGTCGGGGCCGTCGTCCGGCGACCATTCCACGTGCACCGAGGCCAGATACTCCTGAACCGCGCCAGGCGTGGACCCGTGGCTCGACTGACGCACGTCCGTTCGCAAGGTGACGAACAACGTCGGGCGCAAGCCCTCGACGACCGAGCGTCTGCTCGATTCGGCGGCCTCCACGTCTTGAGTGTCGTACGCCGGCGACTCCCATGCAGGATTTCTGGAGCTGCCGTGCTCCCAGGGGGCCGGGCGGCGGGGGGCGGCGGGCGCGGCGCGGCGCTGGGGGGCCGTGGGGGGGGCGCGCCGCCGCGTGCCGGCCCGGGGGGGGGGCCGGCGGGCCCTGCCCGGGGGGGGTGGGGGCGGTGGGGGGGGGCCGGCGGGGGGCCTGGGGGTTGGGGGGGGGGGGGGGGGGGGGGGGGCCGCGGGGGGGGGGGTGGCGGGTGGGGGCCGGTGGGGCGGCGGGGGGGGCGGGCCGGCGGCCGGGGCGGGGGGGGGGGGGGGGGCGGCCGGCGGCGGGGCGGGGGCCGGGGGGGGGGGGTGGGGGGGGGGCCGGTGCGCGGCCCGGGGGCCGGGGGCGGGCGGGCGCCCCGGCCGCCGGGGCGGCTGTGGCCGGCCGCCGGCGCGGGGGGGGGGGGCGGGGCGGGGGGGGGCCCGCGGCGGCCCCGGGGGGGGCGTTGGGGGCGTGGTGGGGGGGCTTGGGGGCCGTTGCGCCCGGCGGGGGGGGGGGGGCCGCGCGGCGGGCCGGGGGGGCGGGCGGGGGGGCCGGGGGGGGGGCGGGGTGGGGCCGGGCGGCGGGGCGGCGCGCGTGGGGGGGGGGCGGGGGCCGCCGCCGGCGCGCCGGCGGGCGGGGCGCGCCGGCCGGCGGGGGCGGCCGCCGGCGGGGGGGCCGGGGGGCGCCGGGCCGCGGCGGCGGGCCGGCGGGGCGGCGCGGCCGGGCCGCGGCCCCCGCGCGCGCCCGGGGGGGGCGGGGCGGGGGGGGCCGGGGCCGGGCCGCCGCCGCGGCGGGCCCCGGGGCGCCGGCGGGGCCGGTGGGGGGCGCCGCCGGGCGTGGCTGGGCCCGGCCCCGGGCCCCGGCCGGGGCGGGCCGGCGGCCGGCCGCGGCGGGCGTGCCGCGGGCGCCGGCCGGCGCGGGCGGCGGCCCGCGGGCGCGGCGGGCGGCGGCCGGGCCCGCGGCGGCGGGCGCGTGGGGGGGGGGGGGGCTGCCGCGGGGGGCCGCCCGGGCCGGGGGGCTGGGGCGGGGGCCGGCGCCGGCGGGGGCCCCGGGCCCGTGGCCCCCGGCCGCGCGCCCCCGGCCGGCGGGCGCCGCGCCGGCCGGCCGGCGCCCCGGGGGCGGGGCGCCCCGGTGGCGCCGCCGGCGGGGCGCCGGCGTTGGCGGGCTGGGGGGCGGGGGCGGCCCGGGGCGGCGCGGGGGGCGGGGGGGGGGGGGGTGGCCTGGGCCCGGGCGGCGGCGGGGGCGCGGGACACTCACCTTGAACTGCCTGGAAGTCAGTAGGAAGCCCGCAGGTCGCCCAGGTATCGATCACCGCGATTCGCGTCGAGTCGCTCGAAACGACGTAGGCAACAAGGCCCGGACCGCTCAGGCCGCAGGGGGTTCGACCGGCAACCTGGGCGACGCCGATTCCAGCACAGCGTCGTAGGCAGCCGATGTTGTGGCCGCCATCTGATCCCATCCGAGCCGACGCGTCACCGTGATCGGACCCGCATCGGCGTAGCGCTTCCACAGGGCCTCGTGGCGCAGCAACTCCACCAAAGCCGCTGCGAGCGCCGAGGGAGAAGAGGGAGGCACCACCATCCCGTTGACACCGTCCTCAACGACCGCACGCAGGCACGACACGTCGGTTGCCACGGTCGGTAGGCCGACGCTGAGGGCTTCGGCAGCGGCCATCGCCGGCGGCGAGGTCGTGTAGTCGTATTTGAAGGGCCAGGCTCCGGCCTGCGCCGACGCCATCTCCCCGAGCAGATCCGACACCGGCTCGGTCACCACATCGAGGTGGTCTCCCAGTCCGGCGGCATGCGCCTTGGCCAGTAACCCGTCGAGTTCGGGACGCGGAATCAGCAGCAGCCGCAAGCGAGCGTCGGGCACAGCCTTGAGCACCAGCGGGAAACAGTCGAGCAGCGTGTCGATCCCGCGCACGGATTCCGCGCGGCCGGCGAAGAGAACCACCGGCGCGCTGCTGGAACGTTGCGCCCGCCGCGGATCCACCGGCGCGCCAGAGCCCAGCCGACGAACGTCCATGCCGCGCAACCTGTCCAGTACCCGCGGGTCCGGGGTGAGTACCGTGTGGGTCCCGGCCCGACGCAGCGCCCGGCGGACAAGGGCCGGTGGCACCACCGTGGTCGCCGCCACGCGAGGGCGCAACACGTTCGACTGCAGTGCGGCTTTCAATCCACCTGAGCGCAACCGACGCGGCGACGGCAGCGTCGGCCACGCATACATCGTCATGAGGTTCGCAAAGGAGGGGATGCCTGTGCGCCCAGCGAACAGGGGTGCCAGCGCACCGCCGTGCAGGTGCACGATGTCGGGTCGCCACGCGCGCAACGCTGAGTCCAGCGCTTCGCGTCGACCCATCGGAAAGGTCTCAACCGCACCGCCGAGCTCGGTGACACCTGCAAAGACGTCGGTGCCGTCGTGGGCCGCCGTCGTGATCAGGAAGTGCTCGCCCGGCACCCGCTGGGCCGTTTCGGTGACGGTCCGCCCCATCGCCTCGTGCCCCGAGAACTCAGCGATGACGTGCACCACCCGCAAGGTCATGCCGCAGCCCTGCGCATTCCGCGCAGAAGACCGGCCGCCTCAACACCTTTGAGCAGCCCCAGACCCGAGGCCTTGACCGGATGCTTGGCCAGTGTGCCGGCTTGCTTGAGAACACCGGACCGGGCCAGGTGTGCGCGGCCTTCTGGATGCCGGCTGAGGTACTCGGCGACCCACCGGCCGTAGTACTGCTTCTTGCTGTAGGTGACGTGCAGCTGGATCCGGCCCTCGTCGTGCCAGATCAATGAGTCGATGCGGTCGACGATGACGCCGAGCGCCTTGGTGCGGTCGGCAAGATCCCAGTCCTCCGCAGCCGTCAGCGTCTCGTCCCAGCCGCCGGTGGCGTCGAACACCTCCCGGCGGAACGCACGGGGGGCTTCCACATCCGCGTCGCCCACGTACAGGCTCTTCTCGAGCACACGGCAGGACGCGAAGAAGCCTTCCCCGAAGGAACGCTCCGGGATGATCACAGCGCCCACCTCGGGCCTGCGTTCGAAGACCTCCACGAAGTCCGCGACCACTGTCGGCTCAAGGACCATGTCGGAGTCGATGAACACGACGATGTCGCCGGTAGATTCTGCAGCGCCCCGGTTGCGTTGCGCGCTGCGTTCAGGCTTCTGGTCGAACGTCAGATCAGCCAATGCCTGCGCGATCTCGACGGTGCCATCCGTGGAACTGTTGTCCACCACGATCACTTCAACGTCCGAATGGGTCTGAGTGCGGCACGACTCCAGGCATGCGGCAAGCGTGCGCGCGGAGTTGCGGGCCGGAACGATCAGGCTGACTCTCATGCTTGCTCCCTGCCGGTGAGCATCCAGATCGGGACGCTGAGGATGCCGAATGCGAAACCCATGGTGACGAAGACGTCAGATACCGCTCGCTGACCCATGCTGACCAGCGCGGCGGCGAACAGCATCGCCAGCACTGCGACGATCAGCGGGACCCGCCACGCCCACCGGCGCAGATTCGAAGCTTCAGGCCGCATCATGCACCAGCCTCAGCCGGGCCGACGCGGGCAACACCGATATTGCCGCGAGGAAGACCTCGCGGGCGACATCGTCCCACGAGTGAGCACCACCGAAAGGCTGCGGTGCGACCGGATTTTCACGCCAGTGCTTCATCATCGTCGGGATCCAGCGGCCCAGCGCCATCGGGGAGGCGGGCACCACCACACCGTCGGCAGCACGCGTCGAGTCCCGAAGGCCGGGTACGTCGTAGGCCACCGTCGGCGTTCCTACTGCGGCCGCTTCGGTGACCACGAGACCCCAACCTTCGCGCACGCTGGTCGCGATGTGCACATGCGCCGCGGCCATGAGCCGGACCTTCTCCTGCTCACTCACGCGCCCGAACACAGTGACGCCGTCAGTGGCCGCCGCCTGGACCTTCTCCAGGTCGGGTCCCCCGCCGATCATCCACAACTGCAGGTCGGGGATCTGCCGGCGTGCGATCTCGAATGCCTCAATCGCATCCAGCGGGCGCTTGTACGGCACCAGGCGCGCGCACCAGACCAGCGTCGGCCGCTCTTCCTTGCGCACATCGGGCACCTGCACCGGCGGGTCGAAACCTTCGGGCACGACGGTGACGTTGTGCACGCCGAAGCGCTCGATAGAGGCTTTGGTCGACTCGGACACCGCAAGCACGTGCTGGTCGCGGTAGGAGCGCAACCACTTCGGTTCCAGCACATAGCGGCCCAGCAGGCTGGCCGGCCACGGGGAGTTGTGCGCCCAGATCTCTTCACACGTCTGGTGGATGAAGGCCACCGTCGGCACATCCTTGATCCAAGTGTGCGCCTCGAACGCAACGGTGTTGATCATGTCGATGACCAGGTCGAAACCCTGATACTGCCCAACTCGTTTCCACCATGTGCGGGCCCGCCGGTACACGGTGTAGCGGTTGCCACCCCGCACGACGGTGTAACCATCGACCTTCTCCGCGATGGGACGATCGGCAACCGCGGCGGCGAACAGCGTGATCTGGTGACCCTGCGCCGCCCACCGCTTTGCCACCTGCTCGGTGTAGACCTCGGCACCGCCGGCCGCGGGGTTGGCCAGGTCGCGCCAGGTGAGGATGAGGATTCGCATTTCAGGCCGCCTGCAGTTCGGGGATCAGGTGGACGGGCTGGGCGACCGGCAGCGCGGTGACCGTTGCGGTTTCGCCGCGGTAGGTCCCGGTCAGGTGCAGCCGGCCGAAGACGCTGAGCGCCTCCCCGATGGTGCGGAGGATGGCTTTGACCCCGACCGACGAACCGGCGAGCCGTTCACGCAGTTCCACGGGCGCGGCCTGCATGCCGGAGATGCCGGCCTGCTTGGCTGCCACGAAGAACTCGAGGTCGAAGGCGAAGCGTTGCTCACGCAGGTTCGGCAGCACCTTGGCCATGGCGTCACGCCGGAACAGCTTGCAGCCGGTCTGCGTGTCGGTGACGCCGAGGTCGAACAGCGCGGTCACGAAGGTGACGAAGCCCCGCGAGACGACCTTGCGCAGCGAACTGGCTGCGGACTGCGAACCGGCGAGGTACTTGTTGGCGTACACGACCTCGAGGTTGTGCGCCTTCGCCCGTTGCAGATAGTCACACAGGTAGGTCGGGTCGATGTCGCCGTCAGCATCCACCATGCCAAGGTACTGACCCCTGGCCTGTGAAAACCCGCTGTGCAATGCCGCCCCTTTGCCCATGTTGCGCGGCTGGGTGATCACCCGGACCCCATCGATGTCGGCGATGCTGGCCTCTGATCCGTCGGTCGAGCCGTCGGACACGGCAAGGACCTCGTGTGAGATGCCGTCAGTGCGCAACGCGGAGACGAGCTCCAGAACGTTGGGCCGCAATGCGTCACCGGGGTTGTAGAACGGGATGACCACGCTGAGTTCCACCTCCGGTGCTTGCCGCAGGGACTGCGCCGGAACCGGCGACTGCACCGCGGGGCGGCGACGGTCGACCATCAGCAACAGGCCTGCGATCACGAACGCAGGAACCACGATCAGCAGCCGGACCAGTTGCCGGGCGAGGACGCGGGACTGCAGGAGAACGGTGGGGATTTGCGGGGTCATTTGGGCCATGGATCAAACGTGGCCGCACAAGTTCAAGGGTAGTTCAAGACGCAAGCAATGCTGAATCAGCGTTGTAAGGGTGCGCGATCAGGCGTGCACAGACTTGCGCCAGGCAGGCGCCTCGAGCGCGACCAGGGCCACCAGAATCACGAAACCAGCTGCCGCAGATCCGGCCGCGATCTGTTCGGCACTGCTGTGCCACAGACCGATCACGACGATCTCGATTGTCGCGCCGGCCCATGGCAGCCAAGCCGTCCAGTGATGGCGGGCGAGTCCAGCGTGGACCAGCACACTGACGAACGCACTGAGCCCGGCGACAATCGCCAGCACCCTGGTGACAGCAATCGCATCGGCGTAGGTGCCAGGACCATAGAGCGCGCCCAGCACCAGACCCGGCACCGCAGCCACCACGAACGCAACAAAAACGGCTGGCACGCCGACTACCAAGAGTGACGAACGAAGGGCACTCGACCGGTTCTGGTCCACCCAGCCGGCGACCAGTTTCGGGTATGCCACGGCGATTGCTGCGGCAGGCAGGGCAAGGATCGTCTTGCCGATCGTGGCCGCCGCGACATAACCCCCGGACACGGTGTTGGGCAAGAAGTGGCGGGCAAGGAACAGGTCGACCGTCGTGAACAGGAACAGCCCGCTGACCACCGCGCCCGTGCGCAGGTAGTCCCCTCCGGACAGCACGGCCAGCGGCCCGGTCCCGGATCGAAGTGCGGCAAGCAGGACGACCAGCAGTCCGCACAGCTCACCCAGCAGAGTCCCGATGAGAGCACCGGTGACTCCGGCGACGGCAGCAAGTGCCAATCCCGGTCCCATGCGGATCACGGTTGCCACCACGTAACTGGATGCCACGGTGCCGGTTCTGCCCACGCCCAACAGCAGACCGCGCATCACCGCGATGAGTGCTGCCACCAGCAAAGTGGGGGCCAGGATCACTGCGTCCCAGGTCGAGTCCAGGTGCAGGAAGCCCGCCACGGGCCCCGCGCCGAGCACGAGCAGGAGCACCACCGGAGCGGCATACAAGGTCGTGCGAACCAGCAGCCGCCTGGCTGTCGACGTGGACAACCCGTACACCGCGGCGGCCCGGGCGCTCGCGGTCTGCAGCGCCGACAGCGGCACGGCGACCAGCGTCATCGCGGCCAGCACCGTGCCCAGTGCCCCGTACTCAGCCGGGTTCAGCGTGCGGCCAACCACCCCGTGGAAGAGCAGGTTCGCAGCACTCTGCACCATCACCGCGATGAACAGTGGGGCGGCCAGTCGGGACAAGCGACTGGACCGTATCGACCGGCGTTCGGGCGCCGTTAGTGCTGTCACCCACCTACCGTGACCGGGGTTCCTCAAGAACACCTCAAGAGACACTACGGGTTCGTTCCACATCCATGTCCAGCTATGGCGCGGACGTTCCCTACTCGTCACAGTGGAAAGGTGAAGTTCGCCTCCGCACTACTCATGTTGCTCTTCCTCTGTGTGCCCTCTGTCGTGTACGCCGAACAAGGCCCCGGCTACGGCGGCGACGCCGATGAACTGGCTGTGACGTGGGACAACCCGAAGAACAAGGCGATGGCCGCCGGGCCGCCCGCAGTGCCGACCGAGCAGAACGGCGGCGTGTCGCAGGGACCGGTCACCGACCCCAAGCGACTGGCGCTGTCCCCCCAGCAGTCCAGCCTCAACGTGGAGGGCATCGGGTTCCGCGGTCTGTCCGAGGTCACGGTCCAGTTCGGCGATGAAGACCCCGTCGCCGTCCGCGTCGACCAGACCGGCACCATGAGCACCACGTTCCCGGCCACCGGCACCGATGCCCCGGGCACCACCATCGTCGCCATCGGCCGTGGTCCGTCCGGGGCCATTCGCACGCTGGTTGGCTCAGTACCGCCCATGCCCTCCGGGACGAACCTGATGGGGATGGTTCCGTGGTTCATCGTCGTGCCGGTCGTGGGGATCGCCGCCCTGTCACTGATCAGACGACGCCCGGCCGAACAGAACGACGCCAACATGGTCTTCGGACATCCTGTTCCCTCACCGGCCTGATGTTGGTGACGAACGTCGCCGCAACCATGTTCGCCGATGCTCGATGAGGCCGCCGACGATCAAGGCGAACAGCACGGCTGTTGAGGCGAAGGTGGCAGGCAGCAACCATCGCCACGGCGCGTAACTGACCGTAAGCGCGTCGCCCGGAGCATCGAAAGCAATGGTGCCTGCCAGCGTTGGGATTCCAGCGACACCGTCGACCTGCCAGCCATCGCTGTACTCCTCGGGGATCACCACCCATCCGGAGCTTCCCGCCTCAACTTGCCACTGCGTGGCGCTGAGCTTGCGCAGACTTCCGGCGGCTTGACTGCGGCCCCCGTCGACACCTCCCGTGGGCGTGATCGCCTCGGTGCCCAACTCCCCCGCCGCGGCCCATTGCAGTGTTTGCTCGTAAGTCGCGCTGCGCCGTGCGACAACTCGACCCGTGCCGCGTGCCTCAACCCGATACACAGCCATGGTGGCAGTGTCGAGCACCAGTGCAAGGTCGGGTTGTCTGCGAACCCAGCCGTAGTCGGGCAGCTCGGAGGTCTTGGCAAGCACGACGTATTCGACACCGAGCGGAGCCACCAAACGACCGAACGCGTCACCCCCGCCATCGGCCACCAACCTGTCCACGTACGCCGTGCGCAGGGAGGTGGAATCAGTACGCAGTCCGGGCAGTTCCACCGCATCGGAGGTGAGTGCCGTACGGTCGAAGAAGGCGTTGGCGGGAGTGGCGATCGTGCGGTCATCGGAGAAGCCGAACGGCTGATAGGCGTGCCACGGCAGGAACAGCGCCAGCCCGTCGCCTGAGCCCATGCGTGCGTTCGCCTGCGACCAGCCCTCGGGATAGCGGCTGGTGGAGATACTCCCGCCGAGCCCCCAGACCAGAGTGGGCGCGATCACCACGGGCGCCAGAGCCAGCGGGAGCGCAAGCAACGCCGACCTGTCCGCCACGCGGGCCGCGAACCATTCCACACTGACCCCGAAGGCCACCGCGTAGCCGAGCAGCACCAGCGCGATCCACTTCTGCTGCTCGCGCATCGCCTCGAACAGAGGCAAGTTGTCGAACGCGAAGCGATACACACCACCGGCCGGTCCGGAAACTCCGGCCGCCAGCAGCAGCCCGACAACCGTCACCGCAATCAGGGGCGTCGCCCTGTCGAACTCCGTCTTCCATAGCACCGTGTAGCCCACGACCACCGCGACCGCGAGCATCACAGTGACCAGCATCCCGAAGCCGGGACCCAGCCAGTCCCGGACCGTATCCACGTCGGCGGTGCGCCAGAAGCCATGCAGAGTCGCCACGGTCGGTAGGAGGCCGCCGGGACCCGCACGGGTCGCGTACGCCTCGAGATCCGCGTCCGTCACGCGCAGGGCCGGCGTGTTCGTCAACCACAGCACGAGGGCGTAGGAGTAGACCAACCCGGCCGACAGCGTCACCTGCGCCGAGCGCACGAGATCACGCCACGACGGCCTGGGCAGAACAGCGACCGCGAGCACCACCACGATGCCCAGCCAGGCGGCGTGAGGGCTCACCGAGATCGCCAGTGCGAACCACAGCGCCGGGCGCACCGCGAACCACTTCCGCTGACGACGCGCCTCCAGCAACGCGGCGTACAGCCAGGGCAAAAGGGCCATTCCGAGCAGAAAAGCGACATGTCCTACCCGCACCCGGTCCACGACAACCGGGTTGCAGACCATGAACAGAGCAGCGGACAGTCGTCGCCACCTGTTTCCGCCCGCGGCGACGCTGGCACCAGCAGCGGCCAAAGGGAAGAAGACCAAGATGATCAGCCAGGCGGTCGCAGAGGACCCGAACACCTCGCGCAGCACCTGGGTGGCGATCCGAAACGGCATCGCATCCAGAGCCGAACCGGACAGTCCATAAATACCCGGGGTGAGGGTCTGGTTGGGTCCGCTCACCCAGTCCAGCAGCAGCAGATATCCGCCACGCATCCAGGGCACAACAACAGCCAGGCCGACGATCAGGCCCCCGACGGCCGCCTCAAGGGTGACCCGTGTCCTCATGGCCTCGGAGGTGACCCCAGGTGGGCCGCACTGAGGACGGCCCGGACAACCGGCTGGGTGGCGTCGGCCTCCTGACCGGACGTGTCGACAATGATGTTCGCGTAGCGGCCGGGGCTCTCGGCCAGCAGGGCCCGGAACTGTTCTTGCTGGCGCCGCTGCTCGGACAGTGAGCGTTCGGGTTTGCGGGCGTGGATGAGTTCCGCGGGAGCATCGGGCAGCAGCATGACGTCTGGTCGCGGGACCAACCATTCGACGAATGCGCTAGCCGGCGAGCCTGGCCACGGGGACTCCCGCAAGTCGTAGATGTAGCGATCGCAGATGACGACCTCGGCCCTCCGCCGGGGCCCAGCCACGGTGCTCAGATAGCGCCATCCGTACTCGAATGCGTAGTACCAAGCAGCGACTTTGCGCAGTGCCTGGTGTTCACTTGGCGGCGCCGGGGTTTCGCTCGGCTGATCCTGCGCGACCACTTCACCGCCGGGCGTCGCGATCCCCAACATTCGCCGAGCGATTCCCACCCCCGGCAGGTTGCCACGGGCCATACCGAAGTAGGCGGTCCGCGTGGTGAAACCGAGGCGCTGCAGGTGTTGCTCGAGTTCGTCGGCGACCGTCGATTTTCCGGAGCCGTCGGTGCCCACTGCTGCCACGACAACGCCGCGCGTCCGGTGCCCCAATGGCCCCTTGCGCCGGCCCGCCGGGAGGATCGAGCGCCGCTGCTTCCACGCCGCCGCCAACCCCGAAGGAGCCAACGTGCGCTGCAGAAGCACACGCCGGGCACGCTTGGCCAGATCGGTCGGGGGCGAGGCTCCGTCGAGCACCGAAACGACATCGGCAGCCAGCGCACCGAGCTCGCGCTGCCAGGTGCGCAACGCCGTGCGCTGTTCGTCCTGCGATGTCGCGGCCCATGCCTGCTGCGCTTCGCCTATCCGATCGGTGGGCGGGATGCGTCCTCGCAGCAATGGCCGGATGAGCAGGTCCGCGGCGGCGGCCTGTCCGCTGAACCGGTGGGAATCGACACGGATGTCCGCTTCGGCCGCCAGCAGAACCGGGCCCACCCGAAGGTCACCGAACGTGACATCGACCACGGCCATGCCACCGTCGGCCAGGACCGCCCAGCCGGTGTGCCGCAGCCTTCTCGGGTCATCGGCATGTTCCACCCTGGCAGCGGGAAGCAGTTGCTCGATGGCGGCCCTGACCGAGGGGGCCCGTGTACTTTCGCACCAGATGTCAAGGTCTTTGGGACCCCGGTCATGTTCCCATTGCGTCGTCGCGCCCACGGGGCCCTGCCAGGCCCAACCGCTGTCGCCCAGAATGCCGGGCAGCGCGGCAACGACCTCAGCCCGCTGGCATCCGGCCGGCAGGTCAGTCATCATGAGCCTCACACTAGGGCAGGTCGCCATGCCGGGGCTTTTTCTGCAGTCGAACCTGAATGAGCCTTGCCCGTCCCTTGAGGTTTCCCCGTGAGTCTGGAACCCATGTCCACCACGATCGAGCCGCAAACAGCGGAACGTGGCGAGCGCGCGCCTCGCAGGTTCGAGTGGGTATGGCCAGCCGGCTTCCACCCAGGACGCGCCTATCTCATCGTGATCGCCATCTCGACGCTGATCGTCAGCCGGTGGTTCCGGGCCGGGACGTTCATCGCCACCGGCGACATGGGCCCGTTCATTCGGCAGGGCTGGGAGCCGGGGGTTTTGTGGTCCTGGAACCAGCAGATCACTGGCGCGGGCTCGGCGGCTCACACGATCGGACGGGCACCGGAGTTCTTCCTGATCTGGCTCAGCGGCGCCCTGGGCTTCGACGAAACCGTCGCGCAATGGATGTTCTACACCCTCATCTACGGCTTGGTCGCCTTCGGCGTGGCCTACGCGGCGGGCGCCATCGTCCGGAGCGAATGGGGGATCGTGTTGGCCGGGACGTTCGCGGTCATGAACGGCTTCTTCCTGACGCGGATCCCCAACCCGTTGAACATCATCTCGGTGGGCACGCTGGCCCTGCTCACAGGAATCGCGCTGCGAGTTGCGCAAGGCAGAACCGTTCCCACCCCGATCGCCGGCTTCGCGTTCATGCCGATCGCCTTTCTGGCCTTCAACCCGCCCATGTTCGTGGTGGCGGCGTTCTGGGCCAGCGTCTTCGCCCTGGTACTGGTGTGGATGTTGTACGGCTGGCGCGCATTCCTGCGCCTGCTCAAGTGGGACGCGATGGCAATTCCCTGGGTCATCGCGCTGAACTTGTGGTGGATCCTGCCGTTCCTACAGGCCTACACCGGAGGGGGTGGAGCGGAGTCGAACGCCGCCTTCACCGACCCCACCAACTGGACCTGGGCGCAGATCAACAATCAGATCCCCAATGCCTTGACGCTGACCGCCAACTGGGCCTGGTACCTGCCCCAGTACCTGCCGTTCACCGAAGCCCTGGACCGACCCTCCTGGATCTGGATCAGATACCTGATTCCGGCCCTGGTGTTCGCCGCTCCCCTGGCCGCACTTCCGGTCCGGCGCCGGGTGGCCATGGTGCTGCTGGGTTTGTCGGGGGTCTTCGTGTTCCTGGCCAAGGGCCTCATGGAACCGCTGTCCGACGTCAACCTCTGGCTGTATCTGAACCTGCCCGGATTTTGGTTGTTCCGCGAGCCGATGAGCAAACTGGGTCAACCTACTGGTCGTTCTCTTCGCGCTGCTCATGGCGATCCTGGTCGAGGGCGTCGTTCATCGCTGGCGACATCGTGGGAGCAAATCGACCCGCTGGCCGGCATGGGCTCCCGATGGTTCGACACTGGCCCTCATCGGGACCACCACGGCTGCAGTCCTGGTTGTCATGTATCCGTATCCCATCGCGACCGGCGCGGTCATCCCCGACGCCCGGCCGATGCAACCGTCGGCGCATGTGCGCGTGCCGCAGTTCTGGTGGGACACCGCGGCGACCATCAACGCTGATCCCGAGTCCCGGCAAGGTCCTCGTGCTCCCGCTGGACGACTACTACCAGATGCCGACGAAATGGGGCTTCTTCGGCGTCGACAGCATCGCCAACCTGCTCATCCAACGCGGGGTGGTCCAGCCCAAACCAGACGGCTACTTCGGAGACGTGCCCGGCTACAAGGCCGACATCCAGGCGACTCAGACCGCGCTGCTGTCAGGCGATCTCGCTGCCGTACCGCGCCTGCTCGACGCCAGTGGAATCGACAAGATCATCGTTCGGCACGACCTGATCCGGGACATGCCTGGTCGCAACATCGCCGATGATGAGGTGCTGGCCAAGGCACTCAAACGCACGCCGGGCATGACGCGAACGTCGAACGGCGAACTCGAACTGTGGCAGACCAAGCCGGCCAGCGGCGATCCGGTCCGGGCCTACAACAACATCGTGTCCGCGGGCGCCCGCCCGGATGCCGCCGCCGGGGTCATCGGGTCAGTCGGCACCGGCAATGCGGTCATGGCGCTCAAGGCCAGCACAAAACCGTCCTTGCTGGCGACCGTGGACGACTCGCCCCAGGTGACCAAGGACTCCGTGCAATGGCCGGTCCCGGCTGTCGATGCCGGCGTCCCTCGCACCACCGTGGACCTCAAAGCCGGTACGTACGTGGTGGCGCAGCGAGCTCGGGCCTCCGCGGTACTGCGCCCTCGCTGGACACCGCCGCGCAAGAAGTTGGTCTTCAGCGACCCGACCAAGGTGCGTGTCGACGGTCAGGTGGTGTCCAGCGTGACCCCGTGGGTCCATCCCCCGCACCGACATCGTCGCCATCCAGGCCGGACCGCGGCCGTGTCGCTGGACGCGTGGGGCCGCGAGGCGCTGCCCCGACCGCCCGGAAGCCCGGTCCAGCGCCATCCGTTCCGGTTGGGTCGGCCACCCCCCTGGTCGCGTACTCGCCGTCCTCCAAGCCTGCCGATCCGGCCCCGCCGTCCGACGTTTACGACTGCAACAACTACGAACCGCGCCCGGCCCCGGAATTGAAACTGCGAAAGCGCATCGTGCCCACCGACAAGGGCCCGGCCATCCGTCTGAGCGCCGCGGACCACGCGGCCTGCACCCGCATCGAGATCCGGGACGCCGAAACCAGGACGGACCTACCGGGTCCGCATGGAATACCGGATGGTCGAGGGAAAACGTCCCCAGATCTGCCTGTGGCAGGTGGGCACGGACGGATGCATCCTGACCCCCCGACCCACGCTCAACAAGGGCTGGCACCCCTTCGAACAGATCGTGACCGTCCAGCCCGGTGCCGACTCGTTGATCCTGGTCCTGCACGCCGACGTCGGTGAACGACTGCTCGGGCGCACAGTCACCGACTACCGCTCCATCTCGATCGAAGCTCTTGATCCGGTTCTCGAGACGGAGATCTGGCCAGCCCCGATCGCCGAACGAGAGGTCGACCTCGCCGGGGGCGAACACACCATTTCCGTGACTGGTGGCCCGTCCGGATCGACGCTTGCAGACTTCGAACCGCTGCAGGACTGCTTCCGGTACGACGACCAGGATCAGGAGCAGGCCGGCCTCATGGCTGAGTACTCCGGCGATCTGCGCGACCCCACGATCACCCTCGGCGCGCGCGACCACATGGCCTGTCTGGGCGCCACCGTTCCGGACATGGGCCAATCTCGCTGTACCGGTTCTCGCTGGAGTCGCGCAAGCTCAACGACCGCAACCCCAAGTTCTGCCTCTACCTGCGCGGCCCGGACCGTTGCCAGAAACTGCCGACAGGCGGGCCGTGGAAGATGCGTTGGACGCCGTTCGCCGCTCTGGTCAATCCGAGCGCCAAGGCGGTAGAGACACGGGTCTACCTGTACGGCCTACGCGACCTGGATGGCCAGGAGCAGGCCCGGGTCGAGTACCGGTCGATCCGGCTCAATCCGGTGGCCTCTCCCAGCGCGGTCGTGCTGGTCCGCCAACCTGAAGGCAAGGCCGCCAACCTCATGGCAGGCCGGACCATCCGCGCGGTCCACTCCCATCAACCCGGCCCGCACCGATGTCACCGTCGGGCCGGAAGCGCCGCGCTGGTCGCCTTGACCCAGACGAACGCCCCCGGATGGAACCTGACGGCTTCGGCAAGTCGTCGGCCCCCAGGGGCTGGATGGCGTCATGGGTGGTCGATGGCCAGGCTGTTGACGGCAGTGCCAGGTATCTGCCCTCATCGAAGAGCCGCTTGGCCCTGTACCTCCTGCCGATAGCCGTGGTCGCCGCCTTCCTCGCCATATGGGCCGGGACACTCTGGCGCCGACGCAGGGGAGGTGCGCGCTGATGGATGACGAATCGGCGAGGGAGTCGCAGTCTGACCGGTCGGTTGCTGGAGCCGGCGTTCAGTTCCTTCGTGGTCGGCGAGCCATTGGCTCCATTCTCGTAGGCGTGGCGTTGGTCGTCGGGGTACTGCTGCTCCTGCGTTCTTGCGGTGAAGAGCAGCCACAGAGCGTGACGATCGTGGCTGCAGGAGACATGGGCTGCGCTCCCGAGGATCCCGCGACCGGCAGCGCCCGTGAGTGCAAGGCGCAGGAAGTGTCCGACATCGCAGTCGGCCTGAAGCCCTACGCGTTCATGGGACTCGGGGACTATCAGTACGAGATCCCTACCACCGAGGGCTACAACTACGTCTACGCCCCGAGTTGGGGCCGGTTGCGCGACATCACCTACCCGGCGCTGGGCAATCAGGAGTACAAGGTGAATGAGGCCAACACGTTCCGGACCTACTTCGCGGAGCGCGCGGGCCCTGAACAGGGCTACTGGTCTGTCGAACTCGGACAGTGGCATGTGGTCGTCCTCAATTCCAATTGCACCGTGGTGACTGGCGGATGCGCATCGGGATCCCCTCAGCAGAAGTGGCTTGAGTCGGACCTGGCCAACAGCACGGCCCGATGCAAAATGGCCGTGTGGCACCATCCCCGCTGGTCCAACGGCATTGCGGGCTCGGACGCGCGCACGTCGGCGCTGTACGACACTCTGCTCGACAACAACGTCGACGTTCTGCTGTCCGGCCACGAGGCTGACTACGAACGTTTCGCCCCACTCGATGGCAGTGGACAGCCGATCGCCGGTGGAGTCCGCCAGTTCGTGGTCGGAACCGGCGGACAGGTCACCTACGACCCGGAGGTCGGAAACGCAAAGTGGCGAGCGAAGGCGAAACCAGTTCCCAGCGAGTTCATGGACACCAAACACCACGGCGTCCTTCGACTTACCTTGAATCCAACTTCGTATGACTGGTCCTTCTTCGCTCTCGGCAAGGGAGTCGTCGATTCCGGATCGGCTGAGTGCTCCTGAACCCGCCCGTCACCTGGGCCACTGGTCACGGGGGTCCTCTGGTCTGGGTGATGACGGGAATCGCGTATGTGTCCATGGTGATGGTGTAGCGGCCCAGGTGCAGATCGTGATGACACCGTGAGCAGAGCAGGGCCAAATTTGACAGGTCGGTTCTCCCGCCGTCTTTCCAGTGGTGGATGTGGTGGGCCTGGCAGTATCGCGGTGCCCGCCCGCAGCGGATACAGCCACGGTCTCTGGCGATCAGCGCCGCCCACTGCGCCGCCGACGCCAGGCGTCGGGTGCGGCCCAGCGCGAGTGGCACGAAGGTGCCTTTCACCTTCAGCCCGAAGATCACCGTGCACGCCGCGGCACACGACAGCAGGTCGAAGTTGTCAGCCCCGAGTGGGGTGCCGTCGGTCAAACACGCCCCGTTTCCGGCCGGCAGGTTGTCCAAATCCACCAGGATGGACACTGCGGACACCCCCAGCGGGCGCTGATTATTAGCAGCCGCGTTGGCCATGTCCGCCAAGGCGTCTGCCCGGCGCTGCGCCGGGGTGGTCGTGTCCAGGGTGTCCGGCGTGCGGGTGAACGCGGCCAGGGTTTCGGCCAGCACCGCCCCGTCGACCTCATCGAGCATGCCGGTGATCGCCCACATCCCGTTCGCGCGGGCGGACAGCCGCAGGGAGCGTTTGGCGCGTTGCTGCTCGAGGGTCAAATCCAGATGGGTCGGGTTGTGGGCGTCAGCCACGGTCTGCAACACCCGGCGCACCTCACTGGCGTCGGTGGCTTTGGCCAGGGCAACCACCGCCGGTTGCGCGGACGGGAAGTCATCGATGTGCGGGGCCGCGGCCAGGATCTGATGGACATGCAACCCCGAAATCGCGCCCTGAGCGTATGCGTCGGCCACCACCGGCAGATCCTGCAACTGCTTGGCAGTGTTCACCATCCCCGACCCCACCGCCACCGGACTGTTCGTGGCGATCGCCACCAAAGACCCCGACGTCCCGGCGCCCAGCACCCGGGAATCCCCACCGGCATCGGCGGCGCCAGCCAGACCGGTCAGATACGCCTCCAGCCGGTTGCGCAACTCCGCGGTGTGCCGCATCGCCGCGGCGCGTTCCTCCGCGCACAGCAGCTCGGGGTCCGGCAGCGCATCTATATCGTCGTTGATCTGGTCGAATCCGGCCGGGGCGACAGTCGGTAGGGAGGCGCGGATCCGGGCCCGGCGGTGCGCCGCCCGCGACACATCGAAGAACGACGACGAAGCAGCAGTAGCAGTAACGGCCATAGGACACCCCCGATCGACACAAGAACCTTGAATGTCGTATCGGAAGGCCGGTGCCCACCGCGACGTCGCTCCACGAGCTGACGAAAACCAACTACCAACTACCAACTACCAACTACCAACTACCTGTTTCGAACCATAAACCCAGGCTGTGACATCTTCCCTGATCTACCTGTTCGAACCATAATCCCAGGGTGCGACATCCTGCCCGAACCACCTATTTCGAACCATAAACCGGACCTGCGACATCCTCCCCGGACTACCTGTTTCGAACCATAAACCCAGGCTGTGACATCTCCTCCCGAGCTACTGATTCACACCATAAACGGGACCTGTGACATTTCCCCCGATCACTGATTCACACCATAGACCGACCCTCTGACAAGACCGTCGAGCCAGATGAGCACTACCGATTCACACCACAAACACGCCGTCCGACAAGCGACCGTTTCTCCCGGCGTCAGAGAGGACCGGCCTTGCGCAAGCACGCAGGCGCCTCATCCACCGCCCACTCACGGCACTTGCAATCCTGCTGGTATGCCGACACAGACTTGAGGTTCTCTTGAACCTCGGTGGGCATTCTGCCCAAGTGAAACCAAACACCTCTTTCAGAAAACGGACGATCGCAGCCGCGGTTGCGGTCTCAACCGCCTCACTGTCACTCGTCCCTGCATTCTCCGCGTTCGCCGCGGGCCCGAAGGCTCCTGGCAGTCTCAAGGTGGAAAGGGTCGGCGACGGCTAAGAGCTTTCCATCTCATGGCGATCAGTACAGAACATCGACCACTACACCGTCACGGTCTTTGACGGCAAGAAGGACGTGTCGCAGGTGGTTGACGCCAAAACCGACACCATGACGGTCAAGGCGCCAGGCACTTGCACGCGCTACCAGGTGCGTGTTGCCGCAGTCGACGCCGACGGCGCCACAGCATCCACGGGAACCTACCGCATTGCGCCATTGGCTCCCGGCGGAGTCAGCAATCTCAACCTCGACCGCAGTGCAGACGGCACCAGGGCGGTCGCCTTCTGGGACAGCCCGCGTAACCCGGGTATGGGCGGCGTGACCCACTACGAGGTCAAACTGAAGCAGCTCAGCAACGGCAAGATCGTCGACGAGCAGAAGACCGATTCGACCAAGGTGGAGTTCAACGACTTGGATCCGAAACGCACCTACGCCGCGAAGATCACTGCGAACAACGAGTACGGATCATGTGTGACGAGCACCAGTCTGCTGCGCAACGAGAAGCCTGCTGAGCCGACCAACCTCACCGTCGTTCGGGATGCTTCCGCCTCGGCACTGGTGAACCTGCAGTGGACAGAACCCAAGTGGCGTGGCTACGGCAGCATCGATGCCTACGAGGTGCTCTACCGGTGGGCCGGGTCCAAAGAGGTCTTGAAGGAGAAGGTTCCGGCCGACAAAACGTCGATGGTGCTCAAACTGGATCCGGGCAAGCAGTGGGTCTTCCAGGTGCGCGCGGTCGGCAGCGAGCGCGGCAACCTGTCACGCGCGGTGACCCTGCTCAAGGATGGCGCCCCGGGCACCGAGGAACTTGACCCGGCGGTCACCATCACCGAGACCGACGGCACTGTGGACCTCTCGTTCACCGGTCCGGTGGGATCCAGCAAGAAGTACCCAAACATGCTGCTGAAGATCCAGCCGACCGTGGGCAACAAGGGCTTCAGCGACGCGCACGTCGTGTCCAACAACGCGGGCGAGGCATCTTTCACGCAGGTTCCGTGCGGCGTCTACACCGTCACTGTGACCGGTCTTGGCCCGGACAAGGAGTCCAAGGAATTCGGCCGCCAGGTCATCAACCGCTGCGACACCGGGATGATCGCGGCCGACCAGTGGAAGCTGGTGTTCGGCAGGGCCGACATCAAGGGCAACCAGGTTGACATGCGCTACGGCAACGAGTCACGGGTCATGTCGACCACGAAGCGCGCATCCAAGAACGCAGTGTTCACCACCGAAGCCACTCTGCGCTCCGGCTGGGGGTACGGCATCTGGACCCGCGCGTCGCTGGAGAAGGGCGCATCAGTGAGCGGCTACTCCTTCCAGTACGACCCCGGCTACGCGAATGTCAACGCCGGCTTCGGCAAGGCCCTGCTGCTGCGCCTCTGGGAGAACGGCAAGGAGTGTGGAACCCCGATCGCCAAGGTCAAGTGGCCGAAGGGG
Source organism: Micrococcales bacterium (assembly GCA_016719135.1). GTDB lineage: Bacteria > Actinomycetota > Actinomycetes > S36-B12 > UBA10799 > JADKAV01. The sequence continues at coordinate 50,295 of JADKAV010000002.1, forward strand.
CTCGAGGTGAACGACAAGCACAAGATCGTCGTTGTCAACGAGGGTGACACCCTGTACGCCTCGATCGACGGCATCAAGATGTTCGATGTGCCGAGCCTGAAGACAGCGATCAAAACCTCAGGCTGCAAGATGGCTGAGCCGGACGGGACCGAGGTCGGGTTCCGCAGCTGGAACGCCTCCTCGTCGGTGCTGTTCGAAAACACGACGCTGAGCTAAATCCTCACAGAGAATGGGGCCGTCCGCACGCCGCGGATGGCCCCATTTCCATGTCAGTTTCCGGAGCCTATGGCAGCAGATCGAAGCTGCGACGGAATTCGATCAGCTCATCGGCCAATGCTTCCTGTCGGTCCAACGGCGCGTCGTTGCCGATCACGATCAGTTGGTCGGACCATCCATGGACCTGCACCCGCGGAACCCGGCGTTCGGTCATCGTCTGCAGCAATGCGTAGAAGTCCTCTTCGCGCGGCGCCAGCCGTTCTGGTGACAGTTGCCGCAAGCGGTCGGCGGTGCGCTGCACCTGCATCTCGTAGCTCACGAGGGACCGGCCACCGACTCCTCGACCTCAGGCATCGGACGCCTGCGCACCCGGCGGATCAAGGCCCACGGCCCGCGGGGCCCGCGCCCACCGGCCTGCAGGTGAGTCCCTGCTTCCTGGGCCGCATCCACGGCGGCCTCCGCGAGCTCCATCACCTCAGCGGAGGTCTCATCACCGGGCTGCGGGGTGTCCAATGCAGCGAGGACTGCGGGGAACAGGACCTGGGTGACACGCTCGTAACCCTCCGGACCGGGGTGGAACCTGTCCTCGGCGAACAGGTCCGGATCAGCGCTGAACTCCTCCCCCAGTTCGTCAGCCAACGACACCACGTGCGCACCTTGGCGCACACAGGCGATCATCTGAGCGGCCGCGAGCTGCCGGCTCAAGCGACGCGCCACCCATCGCAACGGCTGCGGAATGGGACGCACCGAGCCGACGTCCGGACACGTCGCCACCACCACCTGGCAACCCACCTCGCGCAACCGGCGCACCGAGTCCTCGAGGTGGCCTACAGCCGCCTGCGGCCTGCCCACATGCGTGACGTCGTTGGCCCCGATGATGATCACCGCGACCTGCGGGCGCATGTGCAGGGCCCGGTCCACCTGACCTGGCAGATCCGCACTTCGCGCCCCGACAGTGGCAGCATTCATGAGCCGCACCGGCCGATCCAGGACGTTACTGATCCCCTGCGCGAGCATGGCGCCGGGAGTGTTGAAGGTGTGTTCAGCGCCGAGGCCTGCGGCCAGTGAGTCCCCGAGCATCACGAAGCGCTGCGAGGTGCCCGTCCGGCGCGGCCCGTACAAGCGGTCCGCATAGGGCGCGGCAGAACGCCGGATTCCGATCTCTTTGCGCGCGTGACGTCCCTGCGCGAATGCGACGCCAAAGGCCGCGGCGCCGGCTCCGATCAATCCGCCACCTCCGTAGGCCGCCGCCATCGCGATGCGCTTGGCATGCGTGGCGCGGATCACCGGGGCGGCCCTTCGGTCACCGAACGACACCCTCGCGGCGCAGAAATCCACGCACGGTCTCCCGCGCCGCCGTATCGATCTGCGGGCCGTGGGTGAAGGCCGCAACCCGGTAGTCGAGGTCGCCGAGAACCGCCGCAGTTCGCTTGGTCAACGGAAAGTCGGTGCAGAAGACTTTGACCGGCCAGGTCATGCGGGCGTTCATGTTGAAAATGGAGTCACCGGTGATGAGTACCCCGGACTCCTGGTGGATCAGACTGATGTGCCCCGGCGTGTGACCTGGGGTGTGGTGCACCGACATCCCGCCGGCCACGTCCAGCACGTCCCCGTCCTGCACTGTGGCGGCAACCGGGCATGGCGTCCATCCCGTCCCCGGCAGGCGGTTGAGCACTGTCATCATCCGTGACCCTGTCGCAGGGGGGCTTCCGCGACGGACGTACTGCGCATCATCGACGTGCACGGTGACGCCCCGGGCCTGCGACTGTTCGACCACCTTCGCGGCGGATCCCGCATGGTCCAAATGGGCGTGGGTCAGGACCAGCCGCTGCACATCGCGTGGGTGCTTGCCGATCTGCGCGAGCCCGGCGACGATGCGCTTGTTCGCGAACCGGGTGCCGGCATCGACCAGTGTGACCGAGCCGTCCTCTTCGACGAATGCGAAGGAGTTGATGAAGTCGCCCGCGGTCGGGATCCGATGGACCCCCTGACCGAGGGCGACGACACCAGCCATCTAGTTGTTGCTGTTCAGGATCGCCAGGAACCGCAGGATCTCCAGGTACAGCCACACCAGCGTGACCACCAGACCCAGGGTCATGCGCCAGGCGAACACCTCCGGGGCACCCTCGTTGACAGCTTGCTCGATCGCCGCGAAGTCGAGGTTCAGGGAGAACGCCGCCAGCGCCACACCGGCCACACACAGCAGCAGCCCGAGACCACCGACGCCGTAGAAGCCCCAGCCGCCACCCACGCCGAACAGCGCTCCGACAAAACTGGCCAGCGCGATCACCAGGTAGGAGATCATGGCGACCATCATGACCTTCATGAAGGTGCCGTTGACCTTGATGATGCGGGTGCGGTAAAGGACGAGCATCGTCCCAAATGCGACCAGCGTGCCGAGCACAGCCTGTCCAACGATGTTCGTTCCGTTGCCGAACTGGTTCACGTAGTCCTGGAAGATCAGGCTGATTCCACCGAGGAACACACCTTCGACTGCGGCGTACGACAGCACGATCCCGGCCTTGGGGACCTTGCGGAAAGCGCCGAAGAAGAAAAGTCCCAGTCCGACGAGCATCGCGACGAACGGCAGCCACGGCATCGATGGGGTGAGCACCCAACCGATCCCTGCACCGATCAACAGGACGACGAACGCCATGCCGGTACGCATGACCACGTCGTCGATGGTCATGGCCCTATCGGTCGCGGGCCTGCCGATCGTGGGAGCCGTCTGCTGGTCCAGGGTGGCGGTTCCAGCCGCGGCCTGCTGGTAGGCGTTCACACCCTCGTTGTACGCAAACCCCGGCTGCTTCTCGATGTTGCGAAACATCGGATTTCTGGATTCCATGTATTCCTCCTTAGTCACCAGGATACGGGTATCCAGGTCGGCCCGCCAAACCCTCAGGCGGTGTCGAAATCGTCACTTACGTTTCGTCAAACTCCGGATCGGCCCCTTGCCGGTCTCGTTCAACGATTGCACCTGGACCCGCACGGGGCCAACACCGACGCGCTTGACGGTGACTGCGGTCTTCTTCGTCCGCTGCCATCGTGTCACGCCAGCGACCCGCAGACGGTAGCGCGGCATCAGGCCCGTACGTTTCGGCTCCCGCCATCGCACAGTCAGGCGCTTACCTTTCCGCACCGCCTTCAGCGCGCGGACCTTGCCGGGCTTCGTCGGCGTGGCGATGGCGCGGCGGGCCGCCGGTCCGGCACCCAGGGCGTTCAGGCCTCGTACCTCCACGGTGTAACGAACCCCTGCCCGCAGTCGCGCAATGGTTACTTGCGAAGAGGCCGGCGCGGCCCGCCACGGTGTGGCTGAGCGATTGGGACGGCTGAGTCGGTACTGCGTCCCGGTCAACGGATCCAAGGGCAGGCTCAAGCCGAGTCGGACGCTGGTCTTGGACGGGTATTGCACCGAGCGAATCTGTACCGAGCCGGGTAGCGCGAGCGGCGTGACGACATTCGATTCGCGCCAGTCGCCGGTTCCGAACACATTGTGCGCCGCGACCCGCACCTGGTAGGTCACTCCGTTCGTCAAATCGCCGAGGACGCGCTGTCGCAGGGTACTGGGCCAGATATTTCCGTACGCCTGCCATTGCCCGGAGGCCGCGCGGAGCTGCACGTCGTAGCCCGACACAGGCGCACCGCCCGGGTCCATGGGCGCTTCCCACGAAGCGACGACCACACCATCGGACGCGGTGGCCGTAACCTCAGCCGGGGCCCCGGGCGCCCGGGTGGCCTCACGCAGCGCCGCGTCCACGTCCACCATGCCGGCACCACACGATCCCGAGCAGTTGCTTCCGGTCGGGAATGGCCGGCTGGTGTTGCGTAAGTGCTGGGCGATGGCCGCTGGGCCCAGACCAGTGCGCGAACGAAGCAGCGCGGCCGCTGCCGACACCAGCGGAGCCGCCATGCTGGTGCCACGGTATGCGGTGTATCCCGCGGCCCCCGGGCTCCGATCACCCTCGTTCCAAGTACTCAAAATCGCGGCCTCGGCCCCGCCCGTGACGCCGCCGGGAGCGAAGACCGGCAGGTCCCTGCCCGCGACGCCGAAGTTCGAGTAGAACGCGCGGTCGCCGGAGCGGGTCACCGCACCCACGGCCAGGACGTCGTAGCAGCCTGCCGGCGAAGCCTGGGTGAATGCCGCACCCCGGTTACCAGCTGACACGACCACGCTCGACCCCCGGCTCAAAGCTCCGTCGATCGCCGACTGCAGGAAAGGTTGACACACCGAATCCGACGAGACCGACAGGTTGATCACATCGGCGGGAGTCGGGTTGACCGGCGTGCCGGGCACGTCACCACCGGACGCCCAGGTGATAGCAGCCGCAACATCGGACATCGTGCCGCCGCACTTGCCGAGTGCACGCACAGGCTGGATCTTCGCGCCCGGCGCCAGTCCGGTGATCCCTACGCCGTTGTTCTGGACCGCGGCAGCAATGCCTGCCACGTGTGTGCCGTGCCAGGAGCTGGACTGGATCGAGCATCCGGAGAACTGGTCCGGATGCTCGCCGGTGTCCTCCGCGCTGACCCAGTCGCCCGGATCGGCAGGATCGGCATCCCGGGAATCCCCGTCGTTGGCGACGATCTCGTCGGTGACCAGGTCGTATCCGGAAACCACGTTGGCGTCCAGATCGGGGTGATCGGTGATGCCGGTGTCCACGATTGCGATGACCTGTCCGGACCCGGTCCCCGCAGTCCAGGCGGGTAGCGCACCTACCCCGGTGAGTGCATCCGTCAGCGACCACTGCTTGTCGAAGTCCGGGTCGTTGACCGCGTCCGGGCGAACGCGCGTGTCCACTTCGACGCTCTCGACTCCGTCCTGCTTCTCCAACTCCTGCGCAAGACGCTCGGCCTGCCCAGAGTCCAGGCGCGGTACCGAAACCGCCGTGACACCGGCTGCAACGGGGCTTCGGTCAGTCGGCTGATCAACCGCAGCAGCCACGAGATCCTCAGCCTGCGCCGCTGAGGTCCCGCGCTCCCGGGTGAGCACCAGACCGACCACCTCCTCGTGTGGGATAGCGGAATGCTCCGAAGGTGTTTGGGTGGCCCCGGCCGGAGCAGCGCACAGGCCAGCCACCACAGCGACCGCCGCCGCAGTCGCCATTGAGCGAGGACCCAGCATCCCCTCAGGGTACGTGCTCATGGACGTTGGACGCCGCTACGCCATGATCGGTGCCCCTGACGCGATTCGTCTCCGGCTCCAGGCCCATGGGCACTACGTGCCCGGGGCGGGAACCGTCAGGCCGCCTCCCGGCCTCCGGCTCCAGGCCCATGGGCACTTCGTGCCCGGGGCGGGAAACGTCACTCGGCCCTGGCGGGCCTCGCTCCTCCCAAACCCAAGCGCGTGGGCACTACGTGCCCGGGGCGGGAACCGTCACTCGGCCCTGGCGGGCCTCGCTCCTCCCAAACCCAAGCCCATGGGCACTTCGTGCCCGGGGCGGGAACCGTCACTCGGCCCTGGCGGGCCTCGCTCCTCCCAAACCCAAGCCCATGGGCACTACGTGCCCGGGGCGGGAACCGTCACTCGGCCCTGGCGGGCCTCGCTCCTCCCAAACCCAAGCCCATGGGCACTACGTGCCCGGGGCGGGAACCGTCACTCGGCCCTGGCGGGCCTCGCTCCTCCCAAATCCAAGCCCATGGGCACTTCGTGCCCGGGCGGGAACAGTACCTCGCCCTGGCGGGCCTCGCTCCCTCCCAAACCCAAGCCCATGGGCACTTCGTCCGGGGCGGGCAAACACTCGGCCGGGGATCTCGCTCCTCCCAAATCCAAGCCCATGGGCACTACGTGCCCGGGGCGGGAACCGTCACTCGGCCCTGGCGGGCCTCGCTCCTCCCAAATCCAAGCCCATGGGCACTACGTGCCCGGGGCGGGATTTGAACCCGCACGTCTTTCGACCCTCGGGTTTAAGCCGAGTGCGTCTGCCTGTTCCGCCACCCGGGCGCACCGCCAAGGTTAGTCCAGGTACACCTTGCGCCGGTGGACCGCGGCCGCCGACATCACCCGGTCCAGAAAGACCATGCCGTCCAGATGATCCACCTCATGCTGGATGGCGCGGGCCTCGAACGCGTCGGTGCTGAACGTGACCATCTCCCCACTGATCGGCAGTCGTCCGCTGACCGTCAACCGGGTCGCCCGCTTCACGTCACCGGTGAAATCCGGGATGGACATGCACCCCTCGCGCGCCTTCTCATTGCGGGAAGCCTGTTCGATGCGCGGGTTCACCAGGACGAACCTGCCATGACAGGTCCGCGTCTTCGGGTGCGAACCGACATCGAGGCAGAAAACCCGCCAGCCCACCCCCACCTGATTCGCCGCGAGGCCCACACAACCGGGCGAGACGTCCATGGTGGCCAAGAGGTCTGCGGCCAACTGCACGACCGCGGGATCGGCCGGGTCGACCTCCTCACATATCGCGGACAGAACCGGATCGGGGGCAGTGATCACCGGCCGGATGGACCCAGCGGGAAGATCCACGGCGAGTTCGATCACAGCACATCCATATCCGTAGGTTTGATCGACACGTCCACGCCAACGCTCTGGCCCACTGCGGTCAGAGCTGCGGTGAGCTTCTCGGGGTCGGCGTAGGACGGGAAGTCCGCCTCCGCCACCACGACATACAGTCCGCCACCGAGTCGGGTCTGCAGGTCGGTGATGTTGCCGCCATACGAGGCGATCGCTCCCGTGATGGCAGCCACGATGCCCACCCGGTCGGCGCCGTGCACACTCACGACGAAGGACTGCAGGTCCTCGTCGCGCTCGGGTGCTTCATCGGTGACCGGAAGCACGCTGACCACCAGCCCATCGCTCTCCAAGAAGCTGAGGTCAGACGCCACCTCCCGAGCTGTCGCCTCCGCTCCCACCACCAAGGTCCACGCGAAGTGTCCGCGCAGCAGGGTCATGGAGGAGTCCTCCACGTTGGCGTCACGCAGGGCAAGAGCGGCGGTGACGTCCGCAATGATGCCGGGACGATCGTGACCGAGGACGGTGATTGCCAAAGATGCCATGCTTGGCACCCTACTTCTCGGCACCCGCCAGCCCCAGCGCAATCCCATCCAGGATGTCGTGTTCGCTGACGATGACCTCGTCGAACCCGCCCAGGTGCAGGATGCGATCAAGGACCAGTGCGCCTCCCCCGATGACATCCACCCTGCCCGGATGCATGACGGGTTCAGCGGCCCTCTCGGCACGGGTCGCCGCCAGCATCCGCAGCGTCACCTCGTGCACCTGGCCCGAACTGATCCGGCTGCCGTGGATGAGCCGGGAGTCGTATTCGGGCAGGCCCATCGCCAGGGCGGCGACTGTCGTCACGGAACCGGCGAGTCCCACGATGCGGTCCACGCTGTCGAATGCCGTCGCCGTCAATGCATGCATGATCGCCGCATCGATGTCAGCGGTCGCAGCCGCAATCTCCGCAGCCGTCGGGGGATCGGACCGCAGGTGGCGTTCGGTCATTCGGACACAGCCGACGTCCTCGCTGACGGCGGCCTCCACCTGGTGGTGCCCGACGACGAACTCGGTGGATCCTCCCCCGATGTCCACAACCGCGACCCGGCCGGGAACCTCGAGCACGGAAACCGCCCCGGCGAAACTCAGTCGTGCCTCCTCGTCTCCAGAGATCACCTCGGGCGGCGTCCCAAGACGCTGCACGACCCCGGCGGTGAACTCATCGGCATTCTCAGCATCTCGAGAGGCAGAGGTGGCAACCATCCGCACACGTTCGGCCCCTGCCTGCCGGATCTGGGCGGCATAGTCCTCCACGGCACTCCATGTCCGTTCGATGGCCCCCGGCGCGAGACGGCCCGTCACGTCCACCCCCTCACCGAGCCTGACGACCCGCATCACTCGGGCGACGTCCACTAGTCCGGCGTCGGTCACATCGGCGATCAGCAGCCGGATCGAATTGGTACCGCAGTCGATGGCGGCGACTCTCATGGCACTTCCACGCAGGCGTGCGACCGTTCGAACCCACGCGCGCGCAGTTCCGCAAGTGCCTCATCACCGAACGGATTCACCCCCGGGCCCATCGCCAGCGCCTGCCCGACGAGCACATGCAGGCACTTGACGCGCTCAGGCATACCGCCGGCGGAAATCCCGTCGATCTCAGCCACCTCTCCATGCTCAGCACGGCCCCGCAGATACAGGTCATGCGCACGCTGGTACCGCTCAGCCGTCGCAGGCTCCTGGGACAATCGCTGCTGCATCGCAGCCATCAAGCCTTCCGATTCCAGGGTCGAGATGGCCGAATTCAGCCGCGGACACGTCACGTAGAAGAAGGTGGGGAACGGCGTGCCGTCCTGCAATCGAGGCGCTGTACTGACCACGTCCGGAAGACCACAGGGACAGCGGGACGCGATCGCCACCACGTCGCGTGCCGGCCGCCCGAGTTGCGCTGAGATCGCAGCGAGGTCAGCGTCGCAGACCGCCTCAGCGCGGGGCATCGGGCCGGACGCTCACCACGGACTCATCGGGCTGCTGCTGAGCCTGCTGCACCGATCGCAGGGCGCGCTCGTACCAGGCCGAATTGTCCTCGACGTTGGTCGTCAACGGCTGCGTCGCAGGCCGCTGAACAGGAGGATCCGTCACGACGTAACCGGTCTCCCCGGGGTACTGCAGGTGGAACCGCTCCCTAGCCTGCGCCATCGCATACGAATCGTCGGCCCACTGGTCGGCCTCCTTTTGCAGAGCCTCGACCCGCTCGCGTTGAGCGGCGGTGGTGACCTCGAGTTCGGCGATCATGGAGCGTTGGTTGAGGAACTCACGCAAGGGCAGCGCGAGCGTGAGCAAAAGCGCTGCCGCGATGATGACCACGACCGTCAACCGGCCGGTGGTCAGACCCGGGCGCTGTGCAGCCCGAATCGTGCTGGTCCTCTCCACGGTTCTAGCGTCACCCACCCTTCGCCGTCCTGCCTGCATTTCGCAGACTATCCGGCGTGTTGGACCCTCAGAGGGTCCGGGAGTAGGCCACGAGCCCGTCCCTGACGTAGGTCGCGCCGTCGACTCCGCCGTAGTTCACCGCGAACCGCTCATCGGCGACGTACATCTCAGCGAGGCTGACCAGCGCCTCCGCGCTGGGTGAGCGACCCTGCCAGCCGATCGCGATCCAGGCCGTGTGCCGTGCGGCGATCTGCTGGACCTCGTCGCTGTCGACCGGCAGGTCCTGGGCACGGGCGTGGGCCCAAGCCGCGGCGATGCTCTCATGCTCCTGGAGGTACCCGCGCTTGTCCTCGTCGCTGGTCGAACGCCACCAGCGGTCGCCGTCTGCGTACACCTGCTCCCCCCAGCGTTCTTCCACTTCCTGCTTGTACTGCGTGTGGTCGAATCCGTCGAACATGTCGTCGGCCATGAGTTGCTCCTTGTTCTTGAGTCCGGCAATGGTGCGTTCCACCGCGGCGATCTGCCGCTGCAGACGCTGGCCTTCTCGTCGTAGATGGTCCAGATGGGCGCTAAGCGCGGCACCGTCGTCGGTCTGTCCGTCGAGCACCTGCGCGATCTGCGAGAGCCCCATCCCCATCTCGCGCATCAACAGGATGCGTTGCAGCCTCACCAGGTCCGCGGCCCGGTAACAGCGGTACCCCGATGAGGTGCGATGCGCGGGCAGCAGCCCGATCGTGTCGTAGTGACGCAAGGCGCGACTGGTCACGCCCGCTGCGTCGACGACCTGCTGGATGCTGTATTCCACATCAACGACGTTAGATGTTGACGCAGCGTCAAGGTCAAATCGTTGCGGCTCCTACTGCGCTGCGCTACTCAACGGTGACCGACTTCGCGAGGTTGCGCGGCTGATCCACATCGTGCCCCTTGGCTGTAGCCAGTTCACACGCGAACACCTGCAGCGGCACCGTGGTCACCAGGGGTTGCATCAACGTGGGCACAGCAGGCACCGTGATGATCTCGTTGGCGTACGGCACCACTCCCTCGTCGCCCTCCTCGGCGATGACGATGGTGAACGCCCCGCGGGCCCGGATCTCCTGCAGGTTCGAGATCATCTTCTCGTGCAGAACTGAACGCCCCTTCGGCGACGGCATGACGCAGATCACCGGCAGACCATCTTCGATCAGTGCGATCGGTCCGTGCTTGAGTTCCCCGGCGGGGAATCCCTCTGCGTGCATGTAGGCGAGTTCTTTGAGTTTCAGCGCACCCTCAAGGGCCACCGGGTAGCCCACGTGCCGGCCGAGGAACAGCACCGAGCGGGCGTCCTTGAGCCCACGGGCGAGTTCCCGTACCGGGTCCATCGTGTCGAGCACGAGGTCGATCTTGTTCGGCATGCTCGCCAGGTCGGACACGAGCCCGCGGATCTCGTCGCCGAAGAAATTGCCGCGGACCTGCGCCAGGTACATGCCGAACAGCTGCGTGGCCACGAGCTGGGTGAGGAACGCCTTCGTGGAAGCGACGGCGATCTCCGGGCCGGCGTAGGTGTACAGCGCGGCATCGGACTCCCGCGGGATCGTCGAGCCCTGCGTGTTGCAGATGCTCAGCACGCGGGAGCCCTGCTCGCGAGCGTGTCGCACCGCCATCAGGGTGTCCATCGTCTCGCCGGACTGCGAGATGGCCACGACCAGGGTCTGCCGGTTCAGGATGGGATCGCGGTAGCGGAACTCGCTGGCCAGTTCGACCTCCACCGGGATCCGCGTCCAGTGCTCGATGGCGTACTTGGCGACCAGTCCCGCGTGATAGGCGGTACCGCAGGCGGCGACCACGATCTTGTCGATCTCGCGCAGCTCGGCGTCTGAGATCGTGAGCCCGTCGAGCACCAACTGGTTGTCCTCGCTGATGCGGCCGAGCAGGGTGTCGGCAACAGCCTTCGGCTGCTCAGCGATCTCCTTGAGCATGAACAGGTCGTATCCGCCCTTTTCGGCGGCACTGGCGTCCCAGGTCACCTCGAACTGCTCGCCCTTGGCCGGTCCGCCCTCGAAGTCGGTGATCTCGACGCCGTCACGGGTGATGGTGATGACTTGGTCCTGTCCGAGTTCCATGGCCGAGCGGGTGTGCGCGATGAACGCAGAGACATCGGAGGCCAGGAAAGTCTCACCCTCGCCGAGTCCCACGACCAGCGGGGAGTTGCGGCGTGCACCCACCAGGGTGTCGGGATCGTCGGCGGACGCGGCCACCAAGGTGAATGCCCCTCGCAACTGCTGGCAGGTCCGCTGCATCGCTTCGGTCAGGTCAGCGCTGTCGCGCAGTTCCACGGCCAGCAGATGCGCGGCCACCTCGGTGTCCGTCTCGCTGAGGAACCTGACACCGCCAGAGCTGAGTTGATCGCGCAACTCCGCGAAGTTCTCGATGATGCCGTTGTGGATGACCGCCAGCCGGCCGTCCTCGCTGAGATGCGGGTGGGCGTTCACGTCGTTGGGTGCCCCGTGCGTGGCCCAGCGGGTGTGTCCGATGCCCACCGTGGTCTCCGGCAGTGGCGACTCGGCCAGTGCCTTCTCCAGATTCGCCAGCTTCCCTGCCCGCTTGCGCGACTGGACGCCGTCGGAGGCGATCACGGCTACGCCCGCGGAATCGTATCCCCGGTATTCGAGCCTGCGTAGGCCCTCCACGATGACCTCAGTGGCGTCCTGACCCCCGACGTAGCCCACGATTCCGCACATATCCACATACGCTACCGGCATCCCGATTCAAATGTCGTACCCCCGGCGTTGACTGCTCGTGACGGGGAGGGACCCCGGATGAAGGAGGCGATGATCCGATGTGCAAGATGTGCGACGACCCGAGCCTGACCATGGCCGATGTGCGCGCGGACATGTTCCGGACGATCGAGAAGTACGGATGGTTGGTCCAGTACGTGGAGGCGGAGCCGGGCTATGCGTCCTTCGCCTACACGGTCGGGCTGACGGGCAAAGATGCGCCCGAATTGTATGTGACCGGACTCGATCCGCAGGCGGCGGCGACGCTGCTCAACGACGCCGGCCGCACGATACTGCAGGGGGATCTCGGACCGTGTGATCTCTACACGGCACCTGACGGCCGCCAGTACCTTCTGGGTCAGATGGTCGACGTCCGGGACCTGCTGGGGGCTATCGAGGCGTACGGACCGAACTTCGAGGCGCTGAGTCTGACGCCCATGTGAGGGTCACAGGGACAGACGCTGCCTGACCAGGTCGGCCAAGTCATTGGCCACCGCTGCAGCAGTGTGTTCATCCTGCGCCTCAACCATGACCCGCACCAGCGATTCGGTGCCGGACTTGCGCAAGAGCACCCTGCCGTTCTCGGCCAGGCTCAGTTCGGCATCGGCCACGGCGGCGGCGACCACGGGATCGGTGTCCACGCCGTGTTTGTCCACACCGTCGACGTTGATCAGGACCTGAGGCAGCCGCTGCATGACGCCCGCCAGTTCGGCCAACGACGTGCCGGTGGCCGACATCCGCGCCATGACCTGCAGTGCGGTCAGGATGCCGTCGCCGGTGGAGGCGTGGTCGGTCATGACGACGTGTCCGCTCTGCTCACCGCCGAGGACAAAACCGGACGCCATCATCGCCTCGAGCACGTAACGGTCTCCGACCGCGGTCTGTACGACCTCGATCGACTCGTTCTGCATCGCGTGTTTGAAGCCGAGGTTGGCCATGACCGTGGCGACGACGGTGTTCTTGGCCAAGCGCCCCTGATCACGCAGGGACAGCGCGATGATTGCCATCAACTGGTCACCGTCGACGAGGTTGCCCTCGGCGTCGACGGCCAGGCAACGGTCTGCGTCCCCGTCGTGTGCGATGCCCAGATCCGCCCCATGCTCGATGACTGCTTTCTGCAGGTCTTCGATATGGGTCGAGCCACAACCGTGGTTGATGTTGTAGCCGTCGGGTTCACAGTGGATCTCGATGACGTCGGCGCCGGCCTCGCGGTACGTGAGCGGGCCGACATGGCTCGCTGCGCCGTTCGCGCCATCGACCACGACGGTCAATCCCTTCAGGGACACGGGCAGGCTGGTCAGAAGATGGCTGACGTACTCGCCGTCCGCGGAGGTGTCGGTCACGATGCGACCGACGGCGTCGCCGACCGGCCGGTCCCAGGTCTCCCGCAGGCGGGCCTCGATCTGGGCCTCGACATGATCGGGCAGTTTGTTGCCGTCCGCGGTGAAGAACTTGATCCCGTTGTCCGGCATGGCGTTGTGGGAGGCCGACAGCATGACGCCCAGATCGGCCCGTCGCGCCTTGGTCAAATACGCGACCGCGGGTGTGGGCAGGACACCGACGTCGATGACGTCCACACCTGCGCTGGCCAGGCCCGCGGACACCGCCGCTTGCAGGAACTCGCCACTGGCGCGCGGGTCACGGCCGACGACCGCCGTGCGCCGGGAACCGACTTCGGACAGGATGTGAGCCGCTGACACGGACAAGTCCAGCGCCAGCTCCGCAGTGACATCGCGGTTGGCCAACCCCCGCACCCCATCGGTGCCGAACAATACGCCCATGCCGACGGCAGGTCAGCGCTTGCTGTACTGGGGTGCCTTGCGTGCCTTCTTGAGTCCGTACTTCTTGCGCTCGACTACCCGCGGGTCGCGGGTGAGGAATCCGGCCTTCTTCAGGTCGGGGCGGTAGTCGTCCTCGTCGATCTCCAGCAGAGCACGAGCGATCCCCAGGCGCAGGGCACCGGCTTGACCACCCACACCGCCGCCATGCAGGCGGGCGACCACATCGTACTGTCCGTCAAGGCCCAGGACCCGGAAGGGCTCGGTCACGATTTGCTGGTGAACCTTGTTCGGGAAGTACGTCGCGAGGTCGCGGCCGTTGATCTTCCACTGTCCGGAGCCGGGTACGACTCGCACGCGGGCTACGGCCTCCTTGCGACGGCCGGTGCCACCGCCTGGGCGGTTCACCGCCTCGCGGGTGGTCGCGGCAGGCGTCTCTGTGGTCAGAGTCTCAGTCACGGGTGTTCCTTCCTCGGCGCTACTGCGCGACCTGGGTGATGACGTAGGGGGTCGGCTGCTGCGCAGCATGCGGGTGATCAGGGCCCGCGTAGACCTTGAGTTTGCGGATCTGCTTGTTACCCAGCTTGTTGTGCGGAAGCATCCCGGCGACGGCCTTCTCGATGACTCGGCGCGGGTTCTTCTCCAGCAGATCACCGTAGGTCGTGGACTTCAGACCGCCGGGGAATCCGGAGTGGCGCTGGTCGAGCTTCTGCTCGGCCTTGTTGCCGGTCAGCGCCACCTTCTCCGCATTGATGACGATGACGAAGTCGCCAGTGTCCACATGCGGGGCGAAGGTCGCCTTGTGCTTTCCGCGCAGCAACGTGGCGGCGTGAGTCGCAAGGCGGCCCAGGACGATGTCCTGAGCGTCGATGACGTGCCACTCGCGGGTGACGTCGTCGGCTTTCGGGGTGAACGTACGCACGACTTCCTACCTAGTTCAGTGTGGTGGCCCTGCCGGGGAGCAGTAGCTCTGCTGTTGGGCTGTGGTGCTGCGCGTGAACGCAGTCTCAACCGCTGGTTGACGCGCACACAGTGCACACGACCTCTTAGAAGGATAACTTACCGAGCCGAGTACGGGACAGCGGGGATGGCGTGCACCGGCGTCCCCGTCCCGCCGCAGACCCTGCGGTTGCCCCGTGGCTCCATGATTGCCCACCGATCCAGTGACGGTGCGCCGAATCCGGCCGATCCGCCCCTGCGACGACGACGGCGATCATCCGCGGAACCTGCGGGCGCGACGGGCCTGCTCGGCCAACTCGGCATCGGCCGGGTACCCGACCTCCACGAGGGCCAGACCATGGGCCGGAACCGTCGTGAACCCCGGCATCCGACGCGCGGCATGCAAGAAGTCTGCGAGTTGCTCGGCGGTGATCCGGGCCTCACCGACGGCGATCAGCGCACCCACCACCGAACGCACCATCGAGTGGCAGAACGCATCGGCACTGATCTGCACGCTGATGAGCGCGGGATCTCGCGGATCGCGTCGCCGGTCTACCGTCAGGGCAAGGACCGTGCGCACCGACGAGGCCTCCGGGCGGGCGCGACAGAAGGCTGCGAAGTCGTGTTCGCCGAGCAGGACCTGCCCGGCGGCGTGCATCGACACCACGTCCAGTGGCCGGCGGTGGATGAGCACGGATCCCCGGGCCCGTGGATCGTGGCGCCCACTGTCGCTGATCAGGTACTCGTAGCGGCGGTACTGCGCGGAGAAGCGCGCGTCGAAGCCAGCTGGGGCGACCTGCGCGTCGAGGACCAGGATGTCCGCCGGCAGCACCGCGTTGATCCGACGCGTCGCCGCGGGCCCGCCGGGCCACAGATCGCCCGGCAGATCGAGGTGACACACCTGACCCAGCGCGTGCACGCCGGCGTCAGTACGCCCGGCGACCACGATCCGGATGTCGTCCACCCGCAGGACCCGTTGCACAGCGGTGGCCAGCTCGCCGCAGACCGTGCGCTGGCCGGGCTGAGGCGCCCACCCTGCGAACTGCCGGCCGTCGTAGGCCAGATCCAACCGGACACGCAAGAGCCCGCCACCTTCCGGCGCGGGCTCGTGCGTGTATGGCGGAAGGTCAGGCATCGCCCTTGGGCTCAGCCGTTTCCGATGCCTCGGCAGTCTCCTCCGCGGATTCAGCCTGCGCCTCGGGGGCCTCGACCGGGTCAGTGGCTTCGACCTCGTCGGTGGTCTCGGGTTCGGTCGCCGCTGGTTTCTGCGCGTCACGCGCGGCGCGCTTGGCCGCCGACGTCGCTTCCTTGACGACAGCCTCAGCCATCGGCTCCACCAGCTCGATCACGGCCATCGGCGCGTTGTCGCCCTTGCGGGGCCGATCTTGGTGATCCGCGTGTAGCCACCGGGGCGTCCGGCGTACTGCGGACCGATCTCGGTGAACAACTCGTGCACCACAGACTTGTCGCGGATCACCGACATCACCCGGCGCCGGGCGTGCAGATCACCACGCTTGGCGAATGTGACCAGCCGGTCGGCTAGCGGGCTCAGGCGCTTGGCCTTCGCCTCGGTCGTGGTGATGCGCCCGTGCTGGAACAGCGAGGTGGCCAGGTTGGCCAGCATCAAGCGCTCGTGCGCCGGACCGCCACCGAGGCGGGGTCCTTTCGACGGCGTGGGCATCGTGGTTCTCCTTGATTAAGCGGCAGCTCGTCAGAGCTGCTCGTCCTCTGCGTACTGTTGGTCGTCCTCGGCGTAGAACGTGACCGCCTGCGACGGGTCGAAACCGGCGGGGCTGTCCTTGAGGTTCAGTCCCAGTCCGGCCAGGGAGTCCTTGACCTCGTCGATGGACTTCTGGCCGAAGTTGCGAATGTCCATCAGGTCGGCCTCACTGCGGGTCAGCAGCTCGCCGATGGTGTGAACACCCTCGCGCTTGAGGCAGTTGTAGGACCTTACCGACAGGTTCAGGGCCTCGATCGGCTGGCTGAACTGCTCGGCCATGTAGGTGTCCACCTCGGACGGTCCGAGTTCCAGGCCCTCGGCCGCGGCATTGAGGTCGCGAGCAAGGCCGAAGAGCTCGACCAGGGTCTTGCCGGCACTGGCCACGGCGTCGCGGGCACGAATACTCGGCTTGGTCTCCACATCGACGATGAGCCGGTCGAAGTCCGTGCGCTGCTCGACACGGGTCGCCTCGACCTTGTAGGTCACCTTCAGCACCGGGGAGTAGATGGCGTCGACCAGGATGCGCCCGGCCTGCTTCTCCACCATGGAGCCGGCGGCTGCCGGGACGTAACCACGTCCACGTTCCACGGTCAGTTCCATCGCCAACGACGAGTCCTCGCCGAGCGTGGCGAGGTGCAGGTCGGGGTTGTGGACATCGACCCCGGTCGGCGCTTCGATGTCGGCCACGGTCACCTTTCCGGGTCCGGACGCACGCAGGTACATGGTGACCGGCTCGTCCATCTCGGTGCTCACGACGATGCCCTTGACGTTGAGCACAAGTTCGGTGACGTCCTCGGTCATGCCGGGGACGGTGCTGAACTCGTGCTGGACACCATCGATGCGGATGCTGGTGACCGCTGCGCCGGGGATCGACGACAGCAGGGTTCGGCGCAAGCTGTTGCCCAGGGTGTATCCGAACCCGGGCTCCAGCGGTTCGAGGACGAACCGGGAACGGGTGTCGGAGACGAACTCCTCGGTCAGGACGGGCCGACTGGCGATCTGCACGTGACTTCTTCCTTTCTCAGGCGACCGCTATATGACGCCTGCAAACCACAGCGGGACTGCTGCGGGGTTACTTCGAGTAGAGCTCAACGATGAGTTGTTCCTGCACCAGCGTGTCGATCTGCTCACGCTTGGGCAGGGAGTGGACCAGCACTCGGAAGTGCGAGGGAATGACCTCGAGCCACGCAGGAACCTCGCGCTCGCCGGCCTCCGCGTGGGCCACGATGAACGGGGTCATCTCGCGGGACTTGTTGCGGACCTCGACGATGTCGTTGGGCGACACCCGGTAACTGGGGATGTCGACCTTGTGGCCGTTGACGGTGATGTGACCGTGGCGGACCAGCTGCCGGGCCATGTCGCGGCTCTTGGCCAGGCCAGCGCGGTACACCACGTTGTCCAGGCGGCTCTCGAGGATCGTCAGCAGGTTCTCACCGGTCTTGCCCTGCTGGCGGTTGGCCTCGTCGTAGTAGCTGCGGAACTGGCGCTCGAGCACACCGTAGATACGGGCGCACTTCTGCTTCTCCCGCTTCTGCAGCAAGTACTCGCTCTCCTTGATCCGGTTCCGGCCGTGCTGGCCGGGCGGGTAGGGGCGCTTCTCGACCGGGCACGCCGGCGAGTCGCACTTGGCACCCTTGAGGAACAGTTTGGTCTTCTCGCGGCGGCAGCGCTTGCAGTCCGCGCCTGTGTAACGGGCCATTTTCTATCTCCTGCTCAGACCCGGCGCCGCTTGGGCGGACGGCAGCCGTTGTGCGGTACGGGGGTCACGTCCTGGATGGTTCCGACCTCCAGGCCAGTAGCCTGCAGCGAGCGGATGGCCGTCTCACGCCCGGAACCCGGGCCTTTGACGAAGACATCGACTTTGCGCATGCCGTTGTCCATCGCGCGCCGGGCCGCGGCCTCGGCTGCCATCTGGGCGGCGTACGGGGTCGACTTACGTGAACCCTTGAATCCGACCTGACCCGACGATGACCAGGCGATGACCTGGCCCTGCGGGTCGGTGATGGTGACGATGGTGTTGTTGAAGGTGCTCTTGATGTGGGCGTGGCCGAACGCCACGTTCTTCTTCTCTTTACGGCGCGGCTTCTTCGCGCCTTTCTGGGGTGCCATGGCTGCTCAGACTCCTGCTCGAATGCTCACTTGCCGACCTTCTTCTTGCCGGCGACGGTCTTGCGCTTGCCCTTGCGGGTACGCGCGTTGGTGTGCGTGCGCTGCCCACGCACCGGCAGACCGCGGCGGTGCCGGATCCCTTGGTAGGAACCGATCTCCACCTTGCGCCGGATGTCGGCCTGCACCTCGCGGCGCAGGTCACCCTCGGTCTGGAAGTTGGACTCGATGAAGTCGCGCAATGCGATCACATCGGGTTCGGACAGGTCGCGCACACGGGTGTTGGGATCAACACCGGTCGCGGCCAGGGCCTTCTGGGAAAGGGAACGTCCCACCCCGAAGATGTAGGTCAGGCCGACCTCGACGCGCTTCTCACGCGGCAGGTCGACACCCACAATGCGTGCCATTGGGCTCTCCTCGTTCTGTCGTGAAGGTCTGGTGACGTCATCGGTCCCACCGCCCTGGTGGGTCCCCGGCCTTCACGTCCGGGGGTGGCGTCTGGCAGCCCTTGGCTTCGGGCGCCAGGTTCGGATGGCGTCGTGCCCGGGGTCAGCCCTGGCGCTGCTTGTGGCGAGGGTTCTCGCAGATCACCATGACGCGACCGTTGCGACGAATCACTTTGCACTTGTCGCAGATCTTCTTGACGCTCGGTTGAACCTTCATCGGTGCTGCTGATTCCTCTACTTGTACCGGTAGACGATGCGTCCCCGGGTCAAGTCGTAGGGCGAGAGCTCTACGACCACACGGTCATCCGGAAGGATCCGGATGTAGTGCATGCGCATTTTGCCGGAGATGTGGGCCAGGACCTTGTGGCCGTTGTCCAACTCGACGCGGAACATGGCATTGGGAAGCGACTCGACGATCGTGCCCTCGAGCTCGATCGCATCGTCTTTCTTACCCATGCGTGATCCAGTCTTCCGATTGTGTGCGGATTGTGCGGTTTGTTGTACCGCAGGCGAGGGCATGTGCCCTCCGTTCGAGTGTAAGGCATGGGTTCCGACAGTGGCTAGGGGGGCGCGGGTGATGCACGGGACCCCGCCACCCCGGCGGTGATGACGCAACTGCGGCGAGAACTGCTGTACTGACTGGCCCGGCGTTCTGAGTCGACGAGCCGTTCTCACCAACCACTTCAGAACGTTCACCCTGCGAGCGCCGACACCTCTACCCCCAGGGCCGCGAGTTCGGCCCGGCCGCCATCACGGGCGGTCAGGACCCAGGGGCCGGTCGAGGTGACGGCAACTGTGTGTTCCCAGTGCGCGGCCAGCCCGCCGTCCATGGTGACCACCGTCCAGCCGTCGGGCAGGGTCACGTTGTCGGGCGCACCCAGGGTGACCATCGGTTCCACTGCGACCACCAGACCGGGGACCAGCCGCGGACCCTTACCTGCCGGCCCGACGTTGGGCACGTCCGGCGGCATGTGCATCTGGGTGCCGATCCCATGGCCCACGTATTCGCGCACGATGCCGTAGTCGTGCACAGCGCCGCGCACTGTGCGCTCCACCGCCGCGCCGATGTCGGTCAGCCTGCCGCCAGGGCGGGCGTGTGCAAGTCCGTGCCACAGCGCCGAACGCGTGACGTCGGACAGGTCCTGGGCGCCGCGGCCCACCTGCCCCACCCCCACGGTGACGGCAGCGTCCCCATGCCAGCCATGCAGGATCGCCCCGCAGTCGATGCTGACCAGGATTCCTTCATGCAGCGGCTGATCGTTGGGGATACCGTGCACGATCGCATTGTCGATGCTCACGCAGATACTCGCCGGAAACCCGTGGTACCCCAAGAATGAGGGAGTGGCACCAGCCGAGCGGATGACCTCTTCGGCGATCGCATCGAGCTGCTTGCCGGTGACACCCGGGCGCACCGCGGCCACGACCGCATCCAAGGCATCGGCCACCACGAGTCCGGCCTGCCGCATCAGACCGATCTGATCGTCGGTCTTCACTTGCAGCCTGGTGGGGCGACGGAACATCTACGCACCCAGCGCGGTCAGCAACCTAGCGGTG
This sequence comes from Micrococcales bacterium, assembly GCA_016719135.1. Taxonomy (GTDB): domain Bacteria; phylum Actinomycetota; class Actinomycetes; order S36-B12; family UBA10799; genus JADKAV01. The sequence goes on from JADKAV010000002.1 coordinate 70,682, forward strand.
ACCTCATCCATGGAACCCATACCGTCGACCTTCAGCAGCAAGCCGCGTTCGGAGTAGACGCGTACCAACGGCTCGGTCTGCTCGGCATAGACGTCCATGCGCCGCCGGATGACCTCTTCGGTGTCGTCTGCGCGCCCTTGCTCCTGCGCACGGTTCAGCAAGCGCGCCACGACCTCGTCGGTGTTCGCGGTGATCTCCACGACCTTGTCCAGCGGAGTTCCCAGCCCGGCCAAGATGGTGTCCAGTTCCCCCACCTGCGCCACCGTGCGCGGGTACCCGTCGAGGATGAAGCCCCCGGCGGCATCGGATTCGGCCAGCCGGCTGGCCACCATCGAGTTCGTCACCTCATCGGGGACGTACTCCCCGGCCTCCATGTACCGCTTGGCTTCGAGCCCCAACGGAGTGCCATCGGCCAGGTTCGCCCGGAAGATCTCACCGGTGGAGATGTGCGGCACCTGCAGTTTTTCGGCGACCTTGATGGCCTGGGTACCTTTGCCCGCGCCGGGCGGTCCCATCAGAACAATGCGCATTATCGCAAGAACCCTTCGTAGCTTCGTTGCTGCAGTTGTGCCTCGATCTGTTTCACCGTATCGAGTCCGACACCCACCATGATCAGCAACGACGTCCCGCCGAAGATGAAACTCTGTCCCACCCCCAGCGCCCCGAAGGCGTACAAGGGGATGACCGCGACCACCGCCAGGTAGATGGACCCGGGGAAGGTAAGGCGGCTCAGGACATAGGCGAGATACTGCTCGGTGGGTTTGCCTGCCCGGATACCCGGAATGAAGCCGCCGTACTTCTTCATGTTGTCGCTGACTTCGACCGGGTTGAACGTGATCGAGACGTAGAAGTACGCGAAGAAGACGATCATCGCGACATAGAACAGGATGTAGAGCGGCTCGGTGCCGTTCGCGAGATTTCGCTGGATCCACAGACCCCACCCCGAGCCCGTGTTGCCGCTGACCGTGGCCAGCAACTGCGGGATGTACAGCAATGACGAGGCGAAGATGACCGGGATAACACCGGCCATGTTGACCTTCAGCGGGATGTAGGTCGAGGCCCCGCCCATGAGCTTGGACCCGACCATCTTCTTGGCGTACTGCACCGGGATCCGGCGCTGCGCCTGCTCGACGTAGACCACCGCACCGATGATGACCACACCCACGGCCAGCGTGAGCGTGAGCATGAAGGCACCGCGGGTGACGTAGATCGAGTAGAACTGCCCGGGCATGCCGGAGATGATCGACACGAAGATCAGCAGGGACATGCCGTTGCCGACCCCACGGTCGGTGATCAGTTCTCCGAACCACATCAACATCGCGGCACCTGCGGTCATGACCAGCACCATCGTGATGATCAGCGGGATCGACTGGTTCGGGATGAGGTTCTCGTTACAGCCCTGGAACAGCTGCCCCGGCGAGCGGGCCAGCGAGATGAAGGCGGTGGCCTGCAGAACCGACAGCCCGATCGTGAGATACCGGGTGTACTGCGTCATCTTCGCCTGGCCGGACTGGCCCTCCTTACGCAGAGCCTCCAGTCGCGGGATGACCACCGTCAACAGCTGGATGATGATGCTTGCCGTGATGTACGGCATGATGCCTAGCGCGAAGACGCTCAGTTGCAGCAACGCACCGCCGCTGAAGAGGTTGATCAGGCCGTACAGGGAGTTGCCTTCGACCAGGGTCAGACAGGTCTGGATCGCGGTGTAGTCCACCCCGGGGGTGGGAATGATGGCGCCGACGCGGTAGATCGCGATGAGGCCCAGCGTGAACAGGATCTTGTTGCGCAGGTCCGGCGTCCGGAACGCTGCAGCGAATTGCGATAGCAAAGATCCTCCTCGCGCGCCGACAGCGCGCACACGAACTTGTCCGGTACTGCACTGAGGGTAGCAAGGCTGACCGACGCTATGTGGTGGTCGGTGGCTTGCTCATTGAGTGAGGTAGGCGGATTCCACTACTGTCTGCGCCTGCCGCACCAGAGCCGCGTCGTCCCCGGGGCGGCTCCAGGCCGATGTGCCTCCGCAAAAGCCGAAGATGACCGGAGCGTCCACCAGCCCTATCAGGTTGTACCACTGTGACCAGCGCAGTCCCGGCGCGTTGAGCACACCCAGGATCTGCCGGTCGGGCCACCACTGTTTCTCATAGCGCAAGAAGACCTTCTCCAGGTTCCCGGTCGTCAGGGCGTCGAGGTACGTGCGCAGCCGTCCTGGCCAGGGCAGGGCGGGCCGGTTCTGCTGCAATACCGCCAGCGGCACGGCGACTACGGCGGCGTCGGCCACGATTTGGCCAGCACGGACACCTTCTTCGACGACGATGCGCTCGACGGGGGTGTTCAGCCGGACGTCCAAGCCCCGTGCCAGATATTCCGGCACGCGATTGAAACCGCCCTGGACCAGGGCATCCCCACCGCGGTACGCCTTGCCCTCCCACAGCGCTTGGGCTCCGAGCTGCGCGGGTGGCAGCCCGAACTCAAGGTCGAACTCGCTGTGCTGAACGAGCCGGCGCCCGGCGGTGTCGGCGGTCCAGCCTTGCTGGGCCAGTGCTTTTTTGGAACTGCGCTTCTTGGGCGGTCTGCTGTTCCCTATTGCCGTCATCGCCCGCCACAGCTGCGTTTCGGCAGCAGCCACTCCCGTTGCGCGTTTCCCGGTGCGGTAGTCGCGCACCACCATGTCGTCGTAGTCAGAAGCCACCAGTGTCAGCCCAGCGCTGCGAACCACGGGAACCATCGGGTTCCCCGTCACTGCGTGTATCCACGATGCCCCCTCTTCGGCCGGCACACCCATCGAGTAGTCCGTGCACACCCGGCCACCGACCCGATCCCGAGCCTCCAAGACCGTCACGGTTCTTCCCGCGTCTTGCAGCACCGCGGCGGCGCGCAGTCCTGCCAGCCCCGCTCCGATCACGACGACTGACTGCGCCTGCGGGAGCTTGGCGAGCAGACGATTGGCCGCTCGTTGGCCGGACATATATGCCCCGTGCACCGTGGCCGGATAGTCGGTAGCGGTGTACTCCCCTCCCAGGATGATCCGACCCTCGATGACCGCCTTGCCGAGCTCCTCGCGCACCCAGTACGGCGTGCCCGGCGGAAGCGCCGAATAGGAGCCTCTCGCCCACGGGTCGGTATCCCAGCGGGTCACGACACTGGTCGGCCGCTTTGATGGCTTCGCAGTTGACCCACACGCCGAAAGGGCAGCGACCCCGGCCCCGAGCTTGATGAGGTCGCGACGCCACATGCGCTTCAGAGTACGCGGCGCCGGCTTACATGGGTGCCGGCTGCGCGGCTGCGCCTGCGCCACCTGAACAGCCGTTGGAGTTGTGCACACACGTTGGACAAACGCACAGCCGTTGGAGAACCACGGCCCGCGCAACTCTCCCCGATGTACCGATCTCCAACGCCTGTACCTAACTCCAACGGCTACCGAGGGGATCGGCCGGACGCCACACGGGACCCGCTGAACAACCGGCGGTCATGGGGCGCACGGGTGCCGCCTGCGCCCACCCCACCTGAACGCCCGTTGGAGTTGTGCACACACGTTGGACAAACGCACAGCCGTTGGAGAACCACGGCCCGCGCAACTCTCCCCGATGTACCGATCTCCAACGCCTGTACCTAACTCCAACGGGATTGCCGGCCCTATCAAGTTTGAATAGCCGGATTGCCGGAGGCGCGGCCTCGCCCAAGAACGCGGAAACCGGCACCGGCCGCCTCCTCCACGAACAAGAAAAGGGGCGCCGGTCTCCCGACGCCCCTTTTCGTGTGTAGAACTCCTAAGCGGTCGTCACCGAGCCGCCGGCAGCCTCGATCTTGGTTTTGGCCGTCGCGGAAGCGGCGTCGACCGTCACCTGGACCGAAACCGAGATGTCGCCGTTGCCAAGCACCTTGACCGGCTGGTTCTTGCGAACCGCGCCCTTGGTCACGAGGTCCTCGACCGTGACGGTGCCGCCCTCGGGGAACAGCTTCTCGATCTGGGCGAGGTTGACGACCTGGAAGGTCACCTTGTTCGGCGGCTTGAAGCCCTTCAGCTTCGGCAGTCGCATGTGCAGCGGAGTCTGGCCACCTTCGAAGGCCGCCGACACCTGACCGCGCGCGTGCGAACCCTTGGTTCCACGGCCGGCGGTCTTACCCTTCGAACCACCTTCACCGCGACCCTTGCGGGTCTTAGCGGTCTTCGACCCGGGGGCCGGTCGCAGGTGATGCAGCTTGAGCGTCATGTCAGTTAACCTCCTCGACCGTCACCAGGTGGATGACGGTGTTGACCATACCCCGAAGCTCGGGACGGTCCTCGATCTCAACGGTCTGGCCGATCTTGCGCAGGCCCAACGAGCGCAGTGTGGCCCGCTGTGACTCGGTGCCGCCGATCTGCGAACGCGTCTGGGTCACTTTCAGCGTTGACATCAGGACCCCGTCCCCGCCGCCTGGGCGCGCAGCAGCGCGGCCGGTGCGACGTCTTCCAGGGGCAGGCCGCGGCGGGCCGCCACCTGCTCGGGACGCTCGAGTTCGCGAAGCGCGGTCACCGTGGCGCGCACGATGTTCAGCGCGTTGTCCGAACCCAGCGATTTGCTCAGCACGTCATGCACACCGGCGCACTCCAGCACGGCGCGGACCGGGCCGCCGGCGATCACACCGGTACCCGGCGAAGCCGGACGCAGCAGAACCACACCGGCGCTGTCCTCACCCATCACGGGGTGCGGGATGGTGCCCTGGATGCGGGGCACCTTGAAGAAGTTCTTCTTAGCCTCTTCGACACCCTTGGCGATGGCCGCGGGCACCTCCTTGGCCTTGCCGTAGCCGACGCCCACCATGCCGTCGCCGTCGCCGACGACGACCAGCGCGGTGAAGCTGAAGCGCCGGCCACCCTTGACGACCTTGGCGACGCGGTTGATGTTCACGACCCGCTCGAGGTACTGGGACTTCTCCTGGCCACGGCCGCCATCACGGCGGTCCCGGCCGGAACGATTCTGATTCGACATCTTCTCTCCTAGAACTCGAGGCCGGCTTCGCGGGCACCGTCTGCCACCGCGGCGACCCGGCCGTGGTAGCGGTAGCCACCCCGGTCGAACACGACGGCGGAAACGCCGGCGGCCTTGGCGCGCTCACCGAGTAACTTGCCCACGGTGTTCGCCTTGGCGGTCTTGTCGCCGTCGCCGGCACGCATGTCGGCTTCCATCGTCGAGGCGGCTGCCAGCGTCGTGCCCGTGGTGTCGTCGACGATCTGCGCCTCGACGTGCCGGGTGGAGCGGAACACCACCAGACGGGGACGCTGCGCGGTACCGGTGACCTTCTTGCGGACCCGGGAGTGCCGACGGCTGCGGGACACCGATCGCTTGGATCCGGATCCGAGTTTGGTGACAACGTTACTCATTACTTACCTGCCTTCCCGGCCTTGCGGCGGATGACCTCGCCGGAGTACCGGATGCCTTTGGCCTTGTACGGGTCGGGCTTGCGCAGCTTGCGAATGTTCGCAGCCACCTCGCCCACCAGTTGTTTGTCGGTGCCGGACACGGTGAACTTCGTCGGGCCCTCCACGGCGAAGGTGATGCCCTCGGGGGCGTCGACCTGCACCGGGTGGCTGAAGCCCAGCGAGAACTCCAGACCCTGACCCTTGGGCACCACACGGTAACCAGTACCGGAGATCTCCAGGGTCTTGCTGTAGCCCTCGGTGACGCCTATCACCATGTTGGCGATCAGGGTGCGGCTCAAACCGTGCAGCGACTTGCTGATGCGCTCATCGTCGGGCCGGGTGACCTCGATGACGCCATCGGCCTGTGCGACCTTGATCGGCTCGGCGACGACGTGGCTCAGAGTCCCCTTGGGGCCCTTGATGGTGACTGTCTGGCCGTCGAGCTCGACAGTGACGCCGCCGGGGACGGGAACGGGGTTCTTTCCAATACGTGACATGTCGATCCCTTACCAGACGTAGGCGAGGACTTCCCCACCTACGCCCTTCTTCTCAGCCTGCCGGTTGGTCAGTAGACCCGACGACGTGGAGATGATCGCGATACCCAGCCCGCCCAGTACTCGCGGCATGGCGCCGCGCTTGGCGTACACGCGCAGTCCGGGCTTGCTCACACGGCGCACGCCGGAGATGGAACGTTCGCGGTTGGGGCCGTACTTCAGGTCCACGATCAGGGTCTTGCCAACGGGTGCTTCTTCGGTGCGCACGCCGGCGACGTAGCCCTCGGACTGCAGGATCGCGGCGATCCCCTCTTTGATCTTCGAGTGTGGCATCGCCACCTCGTCATGGTGGGCCGCGCTGGCGTTGCGCACGCGCGTCAACATGTCAGCGATCGGGTCGGTCATGCTCATGGGGTTCTACTTTCTCGCCGTGGTTTCCGCTCGGGACCTTCGGCGGTGGGGGTCTGGTTTAGCAACTGCTCGGTGCTGGTCAATTACCAACTGCTCTTGGTGACGCCGGGCAGTTCACCGCGGTGGGCCATCTCGCGCAGGCAGATACGGCACACGCCGAACTTGCGGTACACCGAGCGCGGACGGCCGCAGCGGGTGCAGCGGGTGTAGGCGCGCACCTTGAACTTCGGCTTCTTGTTGGACTTCTCGATCAATGCCTTCTTGGCCATGTCAGTTCTCCTTGAACGGCATGCCGAGCAGCGTGAGCAGCGCGCGGCCGCCCTCGTCGTCGACCGCACTGGTCACGATGGTCACGTCCATTCCACGGGCGCGGTCCACCTTGTCGGGGTCCACCTCCGGGAACATGACCTGCTCGGTCAGTCCGAAGGTGTAGTTGCCGCGGCCGTCGAACTGCCGTGGCGACAGACCCCGGAAGTCGCGGATACGGGGCAGCGCGACCGACATCAGCCGGTCGAGGAACTCCCACATCCGGTCGCCGCGCAGCGTGGTGTGGGCTCCGATCGGCTGTCCTTCGCGCAACTTGAACTGCGCGATGGACTTGCGTGCCCGGGTCACCTGCGGCTTCTGGCCGGTGATGGTGGCCAGGTCCCGCACGGCACCGTCGATCAGCTTGCTGTCGCGGGCCGCCTCACCCACACCCATGTTCACGACGACCTTGACGACGCCGGGAACCTGCATGACGTTGTCGAGTCCGAGCTGCTCCTTGAGCTGCCGCGGATCTCGTCGCGGTAGCGCCTTGAGGCGCGGCGTGCTGCCGGGGTGGTCTGCGTCATTCGATGTCCTTACCTGTGCGCCGGGCAACCCGCACCCGTCGTGTTCCTTCGTAGGTCGTGCCGTCGGCGCGCCGCTTCTCAACGCTGTCACGGCGAGAGCCGACCTTCGTGGCCTTGCCCTCGTCGTCGACGACCATCACGTTCGAAATGTGGATCGGTGCCTCGGTGTGGATCAGGCCGCCGGTCTTGGCGCCCCGGTCTCCCTGGCCGACCTTCGTGTGCTTGACGACCCGGTTCACGCCTTCCACGATCACCCGCTGGGTGTCGGGGTCGACGATCAGCACGCGGCCGGTCATACCCTTGTCCTTGCCGGAGATCACCTGCACGGTGTCGCCCTTGCGGACCTTCACGCCTGCCATCACAGCACCTCCGGTGCCAGCGAGATGATCTTCATGAAGCGCTTGTCACGCAATTCGCGACCGACCGGGCCGAAGATGCGTGTCCCGCGCGGCTCGCCATCGGCCTTGAGGATCACCGCGGCGTTCTCGTCGAACCTGATGTAGGAGCCATCCGGACGGCGCTTCTGCTTGGTGGTCCGCACGATGACGGCTTTGACGACCTCGCCCTTCTTGGTTGCCCCGCCGGGGATGGCGTCCTTGACCGTTGCCACGATCACGTCACCGATGCCGGCGTAGCGGCGCCCGGAGCCACCGAGCACGCGGATGCACAACAGCTCCTTCGCGCCAGTGTTGTCCGCGACCCGGACCCTGGATTCCTGCTGGATCATGGTTACTTCGCCTTCTCGAGGACCTTCACGACCCGCCACCGCTTGGTGGCAGAGGTCGGGCGGGTCTCCATGAGCTCGACGCGGTCACCCACGCCGCACTCGTTGTTCTCGTCATGTGCCTTCAGCCGGCTCGTGCGTCGCACGACCTTGCCGTACAGGGGGTGCTTGAACCTGTCCTCGACGGCGACCACAACGGTCTTGTCCATCTTGTCGCTGACCACCAGGCCCTCGCGGACCTTGCGGAACCCGCGCGACTGCACGGCGTCCTCTGGGACTACTTGCTCACTCATGCCACGACCTCGTCATTCGTAATGCCCAACTCGCGCTCACGCATGATCGTGTAGATACGAGCGATGTCCTTCTTGACCGCCCGCAGGCGGCCGTGGTTCTCCAGCTGGCCGGTGGCGGACTGGAAGCGCAGGTTGAACAGCTCTTCCTTGCTCTCCTTCAGTTTCGCCACGAGCTCTTCGTTGCTCAGTAGCCGCAACTCTTCGGTCTTCGTAGCAGGCATCAGTCCTCACTCACTTCGCGCCGCACGATCCGGCATTTCATCGGCAGCTTGTGGGCTGCGCGCTGCAGTGCCTCTTGCGCGGTCTGCTCGTTGGGGTAGGTCAGCTCGAACATGACCCGGCCCGGCTTGACGTTGGCGACCCACCACTCGGGCGAGCCCTTGCCGGAACCCATGCGGGTCTCGGCCGGCTTCTTGGTCAGCGGACGGTCCGGGTAGATGTTGATCCAGACCTTGCCGCCACGCTTGATGTGACGGGTCATCGCGATACGCGCGGCCTCGATCTGACGGTTGGTCACGTAGGCCGGCTCCACGGCCTGCAGGCCCCAGTCGCCGAACGACACCTTGGTACCGCCCTTAGCCATACCGCTGCGCTTGGGGTGGTGCTGCTTGCGGTGCTTGACCCTTCGGGGCATCAACATGTCAGGCCTCCGTCGCCACCGGGGTCTCGGCAGGTGCCTCGACCGGTGCGGTCTGGGGTTGCTGTTCGGCGCCGCGGGCTCCGCGATCGCCCCTGTCGCCGCGGTCACCACGATCACCGCGGTCACGGCCTCCACGGCCATCCCGGCGGCCACGACCACCCGGTGAACCCGAGCGCTGTAGACGCGCCTGGCGCTGCTGCTCACGCTCAGTGCGGTCGGTCGACACCTCGCCGTGGTAGATCCACACCTTCACGCCGATCCGGCCGAACGTCGTACGTGCCTCGTAGAAGCCGTAGTCGATGTCCGCGCGCAGCGTGTGCAGCGGGACCCGGCCCTCGCGGTAGAACTCGGTACGGCTCATCTCCGCGCCGCCGAGACGTCCACCGACCTGAACCCGGATACCGAGGGCACCGGCTCGCTGGGCGGACTGCATCCCCTTGCGCATGGCGCGGCGGAACGCCACCCGGGCGCCCAACTGCTCGGCGATGCCCTGTGCCACCAGTTGGGCGTCGACCTCGGGGTTCTTCACCTCGAGGATGTTCAACTGCACCTGCTTGCCGGTGAGCTTCTCGAGCTCCATGCGCAGCCGCTCGGCCTCGGCGCCCTTGCGGCCGATCACGATGCCCGGACGTGCGGTGTGGATGTAGATGATGACCCGGTCGCGGGTGCGCTCGATCTCCACCTTGGAGATCCCGGCACGCTCCATGCCCTGGGACAGCAGCCGGCGGATCTTGACGTCCTCGGCCACGTAGTCGGCATAGCGCTGCCCGGGTTTGGTGCTGTCGGTGAACCAGCGGGTCACGTATTCACTCGTGATCCCAAGCCGGAACCCGTGCGGGTGTATCTTCTGACCCACGGCCCGGCCCTTCCTTCTTGCGGCGTCGCCTGCGCGACGCGACGACCACGGTGATGTGACTCGTGCGCTTGCGGATGCGGGCCGCCGATCCACGCGCCCGGGGCGGAAGCGCTTCATCGTCGGACCTTCGTCCACGTACACCTCAGACACGAACAAGTCGTTCGGGTCCATGCTGTGGTTGTTGGTGGCGTTGGCGATGGCGCTGTCGAGCACCTTGCCCACCGGTTCGCTTGCCGCCTGCGGAGCGAATCGGAGAACCGCCTGCGCCTGCTCGGTCGGCAGACCCCGGATGAGGTCCACCACCCGACGCGCCTTCATAGGCGTGACGCGCACATACCGCGCGCGGGCCCTGGCTTCCATCGCTATCCCTGCCTTCTCGAAATCGTGTCTGGTGTCTTCGTGCGCCCTTAGCGGCGCTTGGCCTTGCGGTCGTCCTTGATGTGACCGCGGAAGGTCCGGGTCGGGGCGAACTCACCAAGTTTGTGGCCCACCATGTTCTCGGTGATGAACACCGGGATGTGCTTGCGGCCGTCGTGCACCGCGAGTGTGTGACCCAGCATGGCCGGGACGATCATGGACCGGCGCGACCAGGTCTTGATGACCGCTTTGCTGCCCTTGTCGTTCTGCGCCTCGACCTTCTTCATGAGGTGCGTGTCGACGAAGGGACCCTTCTTCAGACTGCGTGGCATCGTATTTCCCTCAGCGCTTCTTGCCGGTCTTGCGGCGGCGGACGATGAACTTGTCGCTCGGCTTCTGCGCTTGCGGGTACGGCCCTCGGGCTTGCCGTTCGGGTTGACCGGGTGGCGACCACCGGAGGTCTTGCCCTCGCCACCACCGTGCGGGTGGTCGACCGGGTTCATGGCGACACCGCGCACGGTCGGGCGCTTGCCCTTCCAGCGCATACGGCCGGCCTTGCCCCAGTTGATGTTGGACTGCTCGGCGTTGCCGACCTCGCCGATCGTCGCGCGGCAGCGCAGGTCGACGTTGCGGATCTCGCCGGAGGGCATCCGCAGCTGTGCGTAGGGCCCGTCCTTGGCGACCAGCTGCACGCTGGCTCCGGCAGAGCGGGCGATCTTGGCCCCGCCGCCGGGACGCATCTCCACCGCGTGCACGACGGTACCGGTGGGGATGTAGCGCAGCGGCAGGTTGTTGCCCGGCTTGATGTCCGCGCCTTGGCCGGTCTCGATGCGGTCACCCTGGCGCAGGTTTTGCGGTGCCAGGATGTAGCGCTTCTCGCCGTCCGCGTAGTGCAGCAGGGCGATGCGGCTGGTGCGGTTGGGGTCGTACTCGATGTGCGCGACCTTGGCCGGCACGCCGTCCTTGTCCGCACGGCGGAAGTCGATCAGCCGGTAGGCCCGCTTGTGGCCGCCACCCTGGTGACGGGTGGTGATCTTCCCGGAGTTGTTCCGGCCACCCTTCTGCGGCAGCGGACGCAACAGCGACTTCTCCGGCGTCGGACCGGGTCACCTCGGCGAAGTCGGCCACACTGGACCCGCGTCGGGCCGGTGTTGTCGGTTTGTATTTGCGAATTCCCATGTCTGTTCCCTGCCTCAGCTGACCGGTCCGCCGAAGATGTCGATGCGATCGCCCTGGGCAACCGTCACGACGGCACGCTTCGAGGCAGCGCGGTGGCCGAAGCCAGCCCGGGTGCGCACGCGCTTGCCCGCCCGGTTGAGGGTGTTCACACCGGTCACCTTCACGCCGAAGACCTTCTCGACGGCAATCTTGATCTCGGTCTTGTTCGCGTCCGGACGCACCAGGAAGGTGTACTTGTTCTCGTCGAGCAGGCCATAGGCCTTCTCCGAGATCACCGGTCCCAGCAGGACGTCGCGGTGGTCTGCGATCCTCATGCGGACTCCTCTTCAGTGTCGGTCTGCTCGGCTGTCCGCGGCCCGGTCGCGGGGCCTCCGGGCGGGCTTGCCCGACTCGCGGTCCGACAGGAACTGCTCAGAGCAGCCTGCGTGAACACGACGTCGTCGTTGATCAGCACGTCGTACGTGTTGAGCTGATCCGGGGTCAGCAGGTGCACCTCGGGCGCATTGCGCAACGACAACCATGTGATGTCGTCGGAGCGCTGGGCCACCACCAGCACGGCCGCGGCATCAGTGATGCTCCGCAGAGCGCTCATTGCGGCTTTGGTGGAGACCGCCTCGACCAGACCGGTCACCACGTGCACGCGGTCGGCGCGAGCGCGGTCGGACAAAGCACCCCGCAGAGCGGCCGCCTTCATCTTCTTGGGGGTCTTCTGCGCGTAGCTGCGCGGCGTCGGGCCATGGACCACACCACCGCCGGCGAACTGCGGAGCGCGTACCGAACCCTGACGGGCGCGGCCGGTGCCCTTCTGCCGGTACGGCTTGCGGCCACCACCGGCGACCTCGGCGCGGGTCTTCGTCTTGTGTGTCCCCTGCCGGGCAGCAGCCAGTTGCGCCACAACCACCTGGTGGATCAGCGGCACGTTGGTCTGCACGTTGAAGAGCTCGGCTGGCAACTCCACGCTGCCGGCGGCGTCACCGCCTGGGGTCTTGATGTCGATCGATGTCATGGTCATGCGCCCTTCGCGATGTCGCGGATAAGCACCAGCGCACCCTTTGGTCCGGGCACGGCGCCCTTGATCAGGATCAGGTTGCGCTCGGGGTCAACCGACTGCACCTTCAGCGCCTGGGTCGTCACGCGGTCGGAGCCCATACGTCCGGCCATGTTCAGACCCTTGAAAACCCGGCCCGGAGTGGCGCAGCCACCGATCGAACCCGGCGAGCGGTGCTTGCGGTGCACACCGTGGCTGGCGCGCAGGCCGTGGAAGCCGTGCCGTTTCATGACACCGGCGAAACCCTTGCCCTTGCTGGTGGCGGTCACATCGACCAGGTCGCCCGCGGCGAAGACATCTGCCTTGAGCTCCTGACCCAGCGTGTACTCCGACGCATCCTCAGTGCGCAGCTCGACCATGTCCCGGCGCGGGGTCACCCCGGCCTTGGCGAAGTGTCCGCCGTCGGGCTTGTTGACCTTGCGCGGGTCGATGGCGCCGAACGCCAACTGGACCGCGGAGTAGCCGTCGGTCTCCGGCGTGCGGATCTGGCTCACCACACACGGGCCGGCCTCGACCACGGTCACCGGCACGATCCGGTTGTTCTCATCCCATACCTGGGTCATGCCGAGCTTGGTGCCCAGCAGCCCTTTGCGAGTTCTCGTCTTCATGTGGTGTCCTACAGCTTGATCTCGATCTCGACACCGGCCGGCAGATCCAGCTTCATCAGCGAATCAACGGTCTTCGGGGTCGGATCGAGGATGTCGATCAGTCGTTTGTGGGTACGCATCTCGAAGTGCTCGCGACTGTCCTTGTACTTGTGCGGCGAGCGGATGACGCAGTACACGTTCTTCTCCGTCGGCAGCGGCACAGGACCGGCGACCTTCGCGCCAGTGCGCGAAACGGTGTCCACGATCGTCTTCGCCCACTTGTCGATGACTTCGTGGTCATAGGCCTTGAGCCTGATGCGGATCTTCTGTCCCGCCATGGCGTGTGTTTCCTCTTCTTCTCGCCGCTGTGGTCCTTGGTGGTGGTCGGGGGCAGCGGGGTGGTGCCCACTGCCCCCGACCGGGGGTGGTGCTGGTACTACTTGTTGATCTTGGTGACCCGGCCGGCGCCGACGGTGCGGCCACCTTCCCGGATCGCGAACCGCAGACCGTCCTCCATGGCGATCGGCTGGATCAGCTGCACCGACATCTCGGTGTTGTCGCCGGGCATGACCATCTCGGTGCCGTCCGGCAGCGTCACTACACCGGTCACGTCCGTGGTACGGAAGTAGAACTGCGGGCGGTAGTTGTTGAAGAACGGCGTGTGACGGCCACCCTCATCCTTGCTCAGGATGTAGACCTGAGCTTCGAACTCGGTGTGCGGGGTCACGCTACCGGGCTTGCAGACAACCATTCCGCGCTCGATGTCCTCGCGCTTGGTGCCACGCAGCAGCAGTCCGACGTTCTCGCCGGCCTGGCCCTCGTCGAGCAGCTTGCGGAACATCTCGATGCCGGTCACGGTGGTGCGCTGCGAGTGTCGCGGATGCCGATCATCTCGACCTCCTCGTTGACCTTGACGATGCCGCGCTCGATACGACCGGTGACGACGGTGCCACGACCGGTGATCGTGAACACATCCTCCACGGGCATCAGGAACGGCTTCTCGATCTCGCGCTCGGGGGTCGGGATGAAGTCATCCACGGCCTGCATGAGCTCCAGGATCGACTCGCCCCACTTCTCGTCGCCGTTCAGCGCCGGAGCCGCGGCAACCTGCACCACGGGGGTGTCGTCGCCGGGGAACTCGTAGGTGGTCAGCAGTTCGCGGACCTCCATGTCGACGAGCTCGAGGATCTCCTCGTCGTCGACCATGTCGCACTTGTTCAGGGCCACGACGATGCTCGGCACGCCGACCTGGCGGGCGAGCAGCACGTGCTCCTTGGTCTGCGGCATCGGGCCGTCAGTGGCGGCGACCACGAGGATCGCACCATCCATCTGCGCAGCACCGGTGATCATGTTCTTGATGTAGTCGGCGTGACCCGGGCAGTCCACGTGGGCGTAGTGCCGGGCCTCGGTCTGGTACTCGACGTGCGCGATCGAGATCGTGATACCACGCTGACGCTCCTCCGGGGCCTTGTCGATCATGTCGAAAGGCGTGAAGGGGTTCAGGTCGGGGTACTTGTCGTGCAGCACCTTGGTGATCGCCGCGGTCAGCGTCGTCTTCCCGTGGTCAATATGACCGATGGTGCCGATGTTGACGTGGGGCTTCGTCCGCTCGAACTTCGCCTTCGCCACTGCGGTCCTCCTTATGATTCTGGACTGACGGCCGCCCCTGGATGGGATTCGGCCTGACTGCCTAACTTCGGTTGTTTGTTGTGGGTGGGTGCCTCAAACCTCGAGACGTTGACGTTCGGGACTATTCCCCGCGCGCCTTGGCAATGATCTCCTCGGCCACGTTGTTCGGAACCTGGGCATAGGAGTCGAACTGCATGCTGTAGCTCGCGCGCCCCTGCGTCTTGCTTCGCAGATCTCCGACGTAGCCGAACATCTCCGACAGGGGTACGAGAGCTTTGACAACACGGGCGCCGCTGCGCTCCTCCATGGCCTGGATCTGGCCACGGCGGGAGTTCAGGTCGCCGATCACCTCACCCATGAAGTCGTCCGGGGTGGTGACCTCGACGGCCATCATCGGCTCCAACAACACGGGCTTGGCTTTGCGGGCGGCCTCTTTGAAGGCCATCGACCCGGCGATCTTGAACGCCAGCTCCGAGGAGTCGACGTCGTGGTAGGCACCGTCGAGCAGCGTCACCTTGAGGTCGACCATCGGATAGCCGGCGAGGATCCCGGTCGTCATGGCCTCCTTGCAGCCTGCGTCCACGCTGGGGATGTACTCCCGCGGGATGCGGCCACCAGTGACCTTGTTGACGAACTCGTAACCGTTCTCGGCGCGGTCCTCGGACTCCGAATCGGCGTTCGGCTCCAGGGCGATGATCACCCGGCCGAACTGTCCGGAACCACCGGTCTGCTTCTTGTGGGTGTACTCCTGCTTGGCCACCGGCAGGGTGACCGTCTCGCGGTAGGCCACCTGCGGCTTGCCGACGTTGGCCTCCACCCGGAACTCGCGGCGCATGCGGTCGACGAGCACCTCGAGGTGCAGCTCGCCCATGCCGGCGATGATCGTCTGGCCGGTCTCCTCGTCGGAATGGACCTGGAACGTCGGGTCCTCCTCGGCCAGTCGCTGGATGGCGGTGGCGAGTTTGTCCTGGTCGCCCTTGGTCTTCGGCTCGATGGCCACCTCGATCACCGGGGCGGGGAAAGTCATCGACTCCAGCACGATCGGGTTCGCCGGGTCGCACAGGGTCTCGCCGGTGGTGGTGTCCTTCAGACCCATCACCGCGACGATCTCGCCGGCACCCACCGACGCGATCTCCTCGCGCTTGTTGGCGTGCATCCGGTAGATCTTGCCGATGCGCTCCTTGCGGTCCTTCACGCTGTTCAGCACCTGGGTGCCGGCATTGAGCACACCGGAGTAGATCCGGATGTAGGTCAGCTTGCCCAGGTGCGGATCGCTGGCGATCTTGAACGCCAGCGCGGAGAAAGGCTCCTCGTCGTTGGGCTTGCGCTCCATGACCACGGACTCGTCGCCGGGCTTGTGCCCGGTGATCGCCGCCACGTCCAGCGGAGTCGGCAGGTAGGCCACCACCGCGTCGAGCATGGGCTGCACGCCCTTGTTCTTGAACGCGGTACCGGTCAGCACCGGGGTGAGCTTGCCGTCGAGGGTCGCCCGCCGGATGCCGGCCTGCAGTTGCGCCTCGGAGGGCTCTTCGCCTTCGAGGTACATGTGCATGATGTCGTCGTCAGCCTCGGCCAGCGTCTCGATCAGCTTCTCGCGGTACTCAGCGGCTTTGTCGGTCAGGTCTGCGGGGATGTCCTCCAGGACGTAGTCCTCACCGATCTGGGTCTCGCCGCGCCACATCATGGCCTTCATCCGAATCAGGTCAACCAACCCGATGAAGTCCGCCTCGGCACCGATCGGCAACTGCAGCACCAACGGCGTGGCGCCCAGGCGCGAGACGATGGTGTCGACACAGAAGAAGAAGTCCGCACCGGTGCGGTCGAGCTTGTTCACGAAACAGATGCGCGGCACGGAGTACTTGTCGGCCTGGCGCCATACAGTCTCCGATTGCGGCTCCACGCCGGCCACACCGTCGAACACGGCGACCGCACCGTCGAGCACCCGCAGCGACCGCTCCACCTCGACGGTGAAGTCGACGTGCCCGGGGGTGTCGATGATGTTGATCTGGGTGCCCTTCCACTCACAGGTGGTGGCTGCCGAAGTGATCGTGATGCCGCGCTCTTGTTCCTGCTCCATCCAGTCCATCGTGGCTGCGCCGTCGTGGACCTCACCGATCTTGTAGTTGATACCGGTGTAAAAGAGGATGCGCTCAGTCGTGGTGGTCTTACCGGCATCGATGTGGGCCATGATGCCGATATTGCGCACGTTGTTGAGGTCTGCCATGTCGTTACGCCCCTACCACCGGTAGTGCGCGAAGGCTTTGTTGGCTTCGGCCATCTTGTGGGTGTCCTCGCGCTTCTTCACGCTGGCGCCCAGGCCGTTGCTGGCGTCGAGAAGTTCGTTGGTAAGGCGTTCAGTCATGGTCTTCTCACGACGGGCGCGCGAGTAGGTGACCAGCCAGCGCAGGGCCAGGGTGTTCGCACGGCCCGAACGGACCTCGACCGGGACCTGATAGGTCGCTCCACCGACACGGCGGCTCTTGACCTCGAGGGTCGGACGGATGTTGTCCAGGGCACGCTTGAGCGTGACCAGCGGGTCCTGGTCGGACTTCTGGCGGCATCCCTCAAGAGCGCCGTAGACGATCGATTCGGCGGTGCTCTTCTTGCCGTCGAGCAGCACCTTGTTCACCAACTGGGTGACCAGCGGCGATTCGTACACCGGGTCAACGACGACTGGGCGCTTGGCAGCGGGTCCCTTGCGAGGCATCAGCCCTTCTCCTTCTTCGCGCCGTAGCGGCTACGAGCCTGCTTGCGGTTCTTCACGCCCTGGGTGTCCAGCGCACCGCGCACGACCTTGTACCGCACACCGGGCAGGTCCTTCACACGACCGCCACGCACGAGCACGATCGAGTGCTCCTGCAGGTTGTGGCCGACGCCGGGGATGTACGCGGTGACCTCGATCTGACTGGTCAGGCGCACACGGGCAACCTTGCGCAGCGCAGAGTTCGGCTTCTTCGGGGTGGTCGTGTAGACACGGGTGCAGACCCCACGACGCTGCGGGCTTCCCTTGAGCGCAGGGGTCTTGTTCTTGGCGACCTTGTCCTGCCGGCCCTTGCGGACCAACTGCTGGATCGTGGGCACTACGTCTCCGCTCTTTCGATCGGTGGTCAGTGGTGGTGCCGGGTGGCACCTGCGTTGCGACGTCCGGTTCCTCCGACCCACGCGGTCGGGCGTGTCGCGGATTTCTCCGCATGCAACGCGACCGGTTTGTAGGTCGGGGTCAGTTCCCAGCGCTCACAGCGCAAGCCAACCCCTGGGCTTTGAGGCCCCGGTAGGTTGGCTAGTAGGTCACTAACGGCGGCGTCCGGACGTCCCGGACACTCCTAAAAAGGTACCGCACGTCTCACGGCCGGGTCAAAGGGGGTTGCCGGTGAATCTGGCGTTTGGCCTGTGACCTTGCTTACCCTAGCGGCCTCCGAGGCACGGGTGGGGTGATTCGGCGCCCGTGCGCGGCGTTGCTGAGGGTCATCTTCGGTCCGAGGCGTTCAGCGAGCGGCCCCGACACCCGTCAGACTTACCGCATGACCGAGTTCGCTGCAGACTCCGCCGTCGACGTCTTCTTCCTCGCGATCGGGATGGCGCTACTGGCCACTTTGTTGTGGATGGCCTACAAGACCCTCCAGCACCCGCGACTGCCGGTCAACCGCCCCGCTTCATCACCACCGAGCGTGACCTGGTCCGGCGTGCTGCGCTATCTGCTCACCACACCATTGATGGTGGCGTTCTGGATGTTCGTCCTGCTGGCGCTTCTGACCGCGGCCGCGAGGGACCGCAGCGGTGAACAGATCGTCGTCGCGACGTCCGCGGTGATCGGCGGCGCACGCCTACTGGCTCACGTGCACGAGGAGATCGCCCACGAACTGGCGAAGGCGGTGCCGATCGCGATCCTGGGTTTCATCCTGATCGGCGGAGGATTCACCGGGATCGACGCGGCGACCACAACTATCGAACAGATACCCGTGGACCTGGTCGACACGTATTGGTTCGGCCTGGTCATGTTCGACTTCGTCATCACCGCACTGTGGTTCGGTTCTATCCGGCTGGCCTGGCGGCGTCGGAACAGTCGGGTAGAGGGCGGGGGTTCGGTGGACAACTGGGCGGTGCGTGCGTTGCGCCGGTTGCGACGTATCGGCTACACGGCTCCGGCGGGCGAAGCACCACCGGTCGAAACCGTCTGATTCGCGAGGACGGTCCATGGTGTTGGGGGCGTGCGGGGGCCACGTCCGCGGCAACTGTTGGGCCTGTGGCACCCACAACGCGGCCCGCGCCTCGCCGCTCGACGCCGCACAGCCGTTGGACTTAGGTACAACCGTTGGAGTACCACGGCCGTTCCTTCTCTCACCCCTGTACCGATGTCCAACGGATGTACACAACTCTCACGCCGATGGCACCGGCGACGCGGCCCGCGCCCAGCCGCACCCAGCCGCTCGACGCCGCACAGCCGTTGGACTGCCGTTAAGCCGATGGCATCCACAACGCGGTCACGCCTCGCCGCACGCGCCGCAGGCAGCGCGCGACTCCTACCACCAACCGATCAAGGCGTTGACGTTGTTCGTGTCCACGCTCGTCGATGCCAGGCCCGCGATCAGGGCAACGACCAGGAAACCTGCGACCAGAATGCCCACCGCGATGTTGATCCACGCGATGATCTTGGCCGCTGTGACCATGCCGGAACCGTTCACCCAGCCGTTGGAAGCCACGATCGCTTTTGAGGCCTTACTGGCGAAGATCAGGGCGACGATCGCCAGCACGAACGGACACACGGCCCACGAAAGGATCGCCAGCACGAGCGCGACGATGGCATCGGAGGACGTCTGCGGCTGAGGCTGCGGTTGTTGCGGGTACCCGTATGCAGGAGGCGGAGGTGGTTGGCTCACGGCCACCAGACTATCGGCTGGGAGCCGTCGTTTCGCGGTTCCGATGGGCAGCCACCCAGTGCAGCGCGATCCCGGCGGCAACAGAGGCATTCAGGGACTCCGTTGCCGCTGTCATCGGGATGGACACCAGCAGATCGCAGCGCTTGGCAACCAACGAGCCCAAGCCGCGGCCCTCAGCCCCGACGACCAGGGCCAACGGTCCGTCGGACAACTTCGCGAGTTCACCGAGATCGTGGTGAGCCTCACCGTCGAGCCCCACGCAGAACGCCCCGTGTTCCTGAAGTGTCTGCAGGGTCTGCGAGACATTGCCGATCTGGCAGACGGGCAGCCGTGCGAGCGCTCCGGCGGAAGTGCGCCAGGCCGCGGGCGTCACCGGCGCCGAGCGGCGCTGCGGGATCAACAAAGCGGTGGCTGCGAAGGCGGCTGCCGACCTCGCGATGGCTCCCAGGTTGTGCGGATCGGTCACCTGATCCAGGACCACCCACAAAGGGTTCTGCGTGCCCAACAGAGCGTTCAGGTCGCTGTACTGGAACGGCTGTGTCACCAGGACCACACCTTGGTGCACCACATCACCGGCTGCATCATCGACAGTCGACCGCGGAACCTCTTTGATCGGCAGCCCGGCGGCGTCTGCCAGGGTGACCGCCTCTTGGACACGCTCGTCGAGGTCGGTCCGTTGCTGCACCAGAAGTTCTACCGCCGGAATACCGGCACGCAGCGCCTCGACCACGGGGTTGCGCCCAGCCACCACGTCGCGGGGGCGCTTACCGCCGCCACCCTCGCGCCGGGGTTTGCTCGCCGCGCGGTCCTTCGCCTTGGACCGTCGGGCGGCCGGGTGTCCCGGGCGGTCCTTCGCCGCTGGTGTGGGACCTTTGCCTTCCAAGCCCTGCCGCCGCTGGCCCCCCGAACCGACGCTGGCACCCTTCTTGGACCCCGATGTGCGCCGCGCTCCACGCCGCTGAGAGTTACCTGCCATCGGAGACCACCGCCCAGACCGGCCCGGTGGGTCGGTCCTCGATCTGGACGCCTGCGCCGGCCAGTCGATCCCGGATCGCGTCGGCCTGTGCCCAATCCCGGTCGGCCCGGGCCTGCTGACGTGCTGCCAGCAGTTCCTCGACCAAGGCCGACAATGCGGTTGCCGCCTGCTCGGATTCCCGGTCGCGCGAGCGCCACGGATCCTCGAGCGGGTTCACGCCCAGTACCGAGCACATGGCACTCACCGACCGCCACGCCCGTCGCGCGGCCTGCTCGTCGCCGGCCTCGATCGCCCCGTTACCTACCCGCACCGTGTCGAAGATGACCGCCACCGCAGCCGGAACTCCCAGATCATCGTCCATGGCGGCCACGAAGGGGTCTGGGCATTCCGACGCCAGGGCCGCCGGTAGCGGTTCGCCGGCCAGTCTCTGCAGAAAAGCCGAGATGCGGCGAAATCCGACAGCCGACTCGGTGACGGATTCGTAGGAGAACTCCAGCGTCGACCGGTAGTGCGCGGCCGCCAGGTAGTAGCGCAACTCGACCGGACGTACGTGTTTGAGCACCTCGTCCACGGCCAGCGCGTTGCCCAGGGACTTGCCCATCTTCTCCCCGGCGGCCGTCACCCAGGAGTTGTGCAACCAGTACCGCGCGAACGGGTCCCCCGCGGCCTTCGATTGGGCCAGTTCGTTCTCGTGGTGCGGGAAGATCAGGTCGATCCCGCCACCGTGGATGTCGAACTGCTCCCCCAGGTAGTACACGGCCATCGCCGAGCACTCCAGGTGCCAGCCCGGCCGGCCCGGGCCCCACGGCGATTCCCACGCCGGCTCCCCCGGCTTGGCGGCCTTCCACAGTGCGAAGTCGCGGGGATCGCGTTTGAGCACGTCGCCGGCAGGGTCCGCTGCGGCCTGCAGGTCGTCCGGCCGCTGCCGGGACAGCTGCCCGTAGTCCGGGTAGGAGGCAACCGAGAAGTAGACGTCCCCGCCCACGGCGTACGCGGCACCGGAATCCAGCAGTCTGCCGATCAAGGCGATCATCTGCGGAATGTGGCCGGTGGCGCGGGGTTCCACTGTTGGCGGCAGGCAGCCAAGGATCTCGTAGGCGTGGCTGAATTCCCGCTCGTAGTGCTGGGCGACCGCCCACCACGGTCGCTGCTCCTGCGCTGCCTTGAGCAGGATCTTGTCGTCGATGTCGGTGACGTTGCGGCAGACCGTCACGTCGTAGCCGCGGGCCATCATCCACCGCCGCAGGACGTCGAAGACCACTCCGGGCCGCAGGTGACCCACATGCGGGGATGCCTGCACCGTGGCTCCGCAGTAATAGACGGAAACGCGCCCTTCCTGCAACGGCACGAAATCGCGCACACTGCGAGTGCTGGTGTCATAGAGGCGCAGGGTCACGGCACAAGGCTATCGACTGCGCGTGACCAGGGCGGTGGCCATTGCGGCCAACCCTTCGGACCGACCTGTCAGACCCAGTCCGTCGGTGGTCGTGGCCGATACGTGAACCGGGCATCCGGCCGCGGCCCCCAGCACCTCTTGTGCCTCCAGTCGACGCGGGCCGATACGCGGACGATTGCCGATCATCTGCACTCCGATGTTGACCAGGTCGAAGCCCTGCTTGCGCGCGTGCACGGCCACCGCTCGCAGTATCTCGGCACCCGAGGCGCCGCGGTATTCCGCACGGTCGGTCCCGATCAGTCCACCGAGGTCGCCGAGCCCACAGGCGTTGAGGACAGCATCGGCGCAAGCGTGCGCAACGACGTCGCCGTCGGAGTGCCCAGCCAAGCCCACCTCACCGGGCCAGAACAGCCCCGCGACCCACGCGGGGGAACCTGGGTCGAACGCGTGCACATCGGTGCCGATACCCACCATCGCAAGCATGGAGTCCTCCTGAACTGTCGGGTCGAAGGCCACCGAACCGCCGACGACAGGATCCTGTTGTGCCAGGACGGACTCGGCGACACGCATGTCAAATCCGGTGGTGATTTTGAACGACCGTTGGGATCCGTCGACCACGTGCACCTCGATCCCGGCACGTTCCACCAGCATGGCGTCATCGGTGACTCGGACATCCAGCGTGGCGTGCGCATCCTTGAGGATGTCCAGACGAAAGCCCTGCGGTGTCTGCACGGCGACCAGTTCGTCACGCACCGGCGTGCTGTGGACCACACCGTCGCGGACGACCTTGATGGTGTCGGTGACGGGCATGACCGGGATGACGGCGTCCTGTCCGGCGACCAGTGCGTCGAGCACCCGCTCGAACACCTCCGGCGGGGCGAATGGCCGGGCCGCGTCGTGGATCAGCACGAACTGCGTCCCGGCGTCGAGCACACCCAGACCGTGGCGCACCGACGCATCGCGGGATGCTCCTCCGGCAACGACCCGCACCCCCTCGGGTATCACGCCTGTCGACACCAGGTCGTCGGCGCGTCCTGGCGGGGCGACAACCACGACCTGGCCGATCCGGTCCACCTGACTCACGGTTCGCAGACAGTGCTCGATCATGGACCGCCCGGCTACCCGCACGAGCGCTTTGGGAACACCGGCACCGAGGCGTTGACCGCTACCGGCGGCCACCAGTACCAGTCCGATCATGGCGGTGTCCTTGCCGCCTGAGGCATCATGCCTGCGCCAGCCGCGCGAACACCAGGCGCCCGTGACTGGTCGTGGTCACCGACGTGAGGCTCACTTTGACGGTGTCCCCGATCAGATGGTCGGCGCGTTGCACGATCACCATCGTGCCGTCCGGAAGATGACCGATGGCCTGTCCGGGCTCCTTGCCGGACCTCGCCAAGTGCACTTCGACCTCGTCACCGGAGGTCACCGGTGCGGCCATGGCTTTGGCCAGGGCATGCAGGTTGAGCACGTTCACCCCGGCCAGTCCCGCGGCATCGGCCAGATGCTGGTCCAGGGTGATCAGCGCGACCTTGCGGCGAAGACAGATCTGGACGAGTTTGGCATCCACCTCGCTGACCCCGGCCGGGTCATCCTGGATCACCTCGAGCGGCAGGTCGTCTCGCAGCTTCGCCAGAACGTCCAGTCCCCGGCGCCCACGGGCGCGGCGGCCCTCGTCCGCGCTGTCTGCCAAGCCCTGCAACTCACCCACGACTGCCTGCGGCACAAGCAGGGTTCCAGTGAGGAAGCCGGATCGCGCGACCTGCAAGATCCGCCCGTCGATGGCCACGGACGTATCCACCACTTTGGGCCCCCAGCCAGGGCTGACAGTCGAGGAACCCGCACGCTGTCCCGCGAGGTCGCCGCGGATCACCGCCCCTCGGGTGCGGGCGATCCGGAAGCCGGCGAGAGCGCCGAGCACCACGAGGAAGGCGAACAACGCGGCCATCATCGCCGCGGGGCCCAGCAGGAACAGCGGCCAGGCCACCAGCGAGACGCCCACCATTCCCACGATCGCACCGGTGAATCCGGCCACAACTTGGTCCGGCGGAAGGGTGTTGAGGCGTCGCTCTCCGCGTTCGATGCTGCGCAGCAGGCGGCGGCTGAAGACGCCACCGAGGGAATAGCCCAGGCCCGCACCAACGATGACCGATGCGACGGTGACGTCGAACAGGCCGAGAATGCGACCTGGGTTGTCGGCTTGCAGACCGGTGCCGACCTGGAAACCTACCGCGGCGCCGAAGACGACCAACAGCAGGCGCAGGACTTCAGCGCCAAGGTCTGGAACGCGAGACAGCCGGGGCATGACCCCAGACTAGGACGCAAGGACCTCATCAAGGATGATCTCGGCCTTGTCCTCGTTGGTCTGTTCGGCCAGGGCCAACTCGCTGACCAGGATTTGACGTGCCCGCGACAGCATGCGCTTCTCGCCCGCGGACAGCCCTCGGTCCTGATCCCGGCGCCACAGATCACGCACGACCTCAGCCACCTTGATGACGTCGCCGGAGGCCAGCTTCTCGACGTTGGCCTTGTACCGGCGCGACCAGTTGGTGGGCTCTTCGGTGTACGGCTGACGCAGGACCGAGAAGACCTGCTCCAGCCCCTCCGAGTTCACCACGTCGCGAACGCCGACCAAATCGACGTTGTCCGACGGCACCCGGACGACCAGATCGCCCTGATCGATGCGCAGAACCAGATACTCTCGCTCTTCACCCTTGATCACGCGCTGCTCGATCGATTCGATGAGAGCTGCTCCGTGGTGTGGGTAGACAACTGTGTCTCCGACGGAAAATGCCATAAGTTGAGTTGTCCCTTCCGTGGACTCCATCGTAACACGCCGTATTCATGCGGTTAAAGGTTCGTAAACCAGGCCCGCGGCCAGTCAGTGCCGTCGAGTCGCCTTTGATCGCCGGACCCGCCCCCGATAGAGTGCCCACAGCACTGCCGCCCCCGGGAGGAAACTCGTGACCACAGCCCGTCGCCGCCTCGTAGCGATCGCTACTGCCGCCGTACTGCTGCCATCCCTGTCGGGCTGCTGGGCGGGATTCGACGCTCAGACCTCCATGCAGGCCAACCAGGCAGTCGGTAACGGCGCCAACATGTCCACCGGGGACATCGAGATCCGCGGCGCCACCTGGGTGCGCAACACCGCGAACCCGGCCGAGGCGACACTGACCGCCACATTCGTCAACAACAGCGACGTGCCGGACAAGCTGGTGAAGGTGGAGATCGAGCCACCGTCACCCATGGGCATCACCGGCGGGGAGCTTGAGGTGCCCGTGATCGGGTCGCTGCGCACCGGCTACTGGAGCCCGAACTTCATCAACGCGTTCGGTGTGCAGGCGTTCCCCTCGACGTTCGTGACCACCACCTTCACCTTCGAGAACGCCGGCACCGTCACCGGCGATGTCTTCACCACGCCGAACACCGGCCAGTACGCCGGTGTGGCGGTCTCACTGGTCGAGCAGAAGAAACTTCAGGAGTTGGTCGAGCAAACCGACACCACGGACGACACGACCACCACCGAGAAGGTCGCCAAAGCCAAGAAGAAGAAAAAGGCACAGGCGGCCGGCGAGTAGTCGGGCCAGTCGGCTCGCGCCTACACCTCGAGTTTGTAACCCAGTCCGCGCACGGTCACCAGCATTGTCGGCTCCGCCGGATCGGCCTCGATCTTGGACCGCAGGCGTTTGACGTGGACGTCCAGCGTCTTGGTGTCGCCGACGTAATCCGAACCCCAGACCCGGTCGATCAACTGCCCCCGCGTCAGAACCCGTCCCGCGTTGCGCATCAACAGGGCGAGCAGTTCGAACTCCTTGAGCGGTAGTTTCACCACCTCGCCGTCGACCGTCACCACGTGCCGGTCGACGTCCATCCGGATGTTGCCGACTACCAACGTGGGCTCGGCGTTGCTCCTTTCCTCGGGGCCGCGCCGACGCATCACCGCCCGTATGCGCGCGACCAGTTCGCGCGACGAGAAGGGCTTCGTGACATAGTCATCGGCGCCGAGTTCCAGGCCCACGACCTTGTCGATCTCGGAGTCCTTCGCGGTGACCATGATGATCGGCACCTGCGAGGTGCTGCGAATCACCCGGCACACCTCCGTGCCCGGCATCCCCGGCAACATGATGTCGAGCAGGACGAGGTCGGCGCCCTCCTGTTCGAAGGTCTCGACAGCGGTGTTGCCGTCGGCCGCCACCGACACCTCGAACCCTTCCTTGCGCAGCATGAACGCCAGCGCATCGCTGAACGACGGCTCATCCTCGACGACCAGGATCCTGCTCATGGGGTGCTCTCCTCTTGGGCGGTTCTGACGGCTACGGGGACTTCTGCCTCGGTATAGGTCGGAAGGCGCAAAGTGAAGGTGCTGCCCTCGCCCAGCACGCTCCACACCCCTACCTCACCGCCGTGATTCTCGGCGACGTGTTTGACGATGGACAACCCGAGCCCGGTGCCGCCAGTGACGCGTGACCGGGCCTGATCGACGCGGTAGAAGCGTTCGAAGACGCGGTTCAGTTCGCTCTCCGGGATGCCCATGCCCTGATCCGTGACGCTGATCTCGACGACGCCCTTGGACAGCCGCGTAGCGATAGCCACCTTCGTTCCCCGAGTGCTGTAGTTGATGGCGTTGGCCAGCAGATTTCGCAGGGCCGTGACGAGTTGCCCCTCGACTCCCAGGGTCTGCAGGCCGGGTTGTCCGCCCACGACGATTTCGATCTGTGAGTTCTGCGCCTGCAGTCGGGTGGTGTCCACCGCTTCGGACACTAGTGCATCGATGTCCACGGGCTCGGCATCCTTGAGGGGGTCGGCCCCCTGGAGTCGGCTCAGATCGATCAGATCGCCGACCAACTCGCTGAGCCGACCGGCCTCGGCCTCCATCCGGCCGGCGAAATGACGCACGGCCTCGGGCTCGTCCGCCGAGCTGAGAACAGCCTCGGCCAGCAGGCTCAGGGCACCGATCGGGGTCTTCAGCTCATGGCTGACGTTTGCCACGAAATCCCGGCGGACGGCGTCGATGCGCTGGGCCTCCGAGAGGTCCTCGGCAAGCACCAGAACGGTGTCCGGGCCCAGCGGGGCGACCCGCAACCGCAAAGAGATCAAACCTTTGCCCAGCGGGGGTCGACGCACCGTCAGATCGTGTTCACGGATCACCGAGTCCCTGCGCACGTCGGCGACCATCGACACGATCTCGGGGATCGCGATCCGGCCGTTCTGCACCAGCGTCAGCGCCAGCGCCTGATTGCTCACGCGGATGGGCGCCCCCGAACCGTCCACCATGATCGAGGCACCGGGCAGTGCTGACAGGATGCGTTCGATCTCGGCCTGCTGGACCTCCTCGGCCTCATCGCGAGCATTCGTGCCCTCGACGAGGCTCCGCGACCGCCACCGCGCCACGAGCAGACCGATGCCCAGGCCGATGACGGCCCCGACCAGCAACCAGAGTCCTGCCACACCTGTGAGGATACGAATCGCCGGGCAAGGGTCGCAGCAGACGGTGCGCCGCCCCCTTTGTGTTGCCTGCCGTTCATCTCATGTACGCCCCACACGGCAGATGTCACCATGCGCCGCCCCCCCCCCCCCCCGCCCCGCCGCGCCCCGGGGGGGGCGGCGGGCGGCGTGGCATGGGCCGGCCCGAGCCTTGTTGGGGCCGGACTCTGGCCGAGTCGCTCATCGGTCACGGTGGACCTACCACGCGCATCAGGGCGACGTTGTTGGCTCAGCAGCAACCGTTGCCCAGGCACCGAAAACTGGCGGCCCAACGAATCACCGGCTCTTTGGAGCGGATGGGCGATCTGCGTCTGGGCAGCCGCCCGGTTGCGTGACGGCGGTGCCCGCAAGAGGCTCTGTGGGTCGTGCTCCAGCGTGGGGGGGACGGAATGGCCGCCTCCTGCCCACGGCACGTTGCCTTGTTCATGTCTCGTTCACTTTCAGGCGGGGTACACTCGCGTTCAGAAAAGCCAGGAGGTGTGGCCATGATGACGATGATCTGGAATCTGACGACCGGTCCAGATGGACGCCGAGCCCTGCGTGCTTCCTGGAAGCCCGTCATGACGGTCCCCTGGGCCAGCGACACCGAGCACCGAGGACAGGGCGCGTGTGGGCAGGACGCCAGTACTCAACGCCCTCCTGACGAACCCCCAACACACCGGCTCGGGCCGCAAGCCAACCCGACGGCCAATGCGACACCTTCGTCATGTTTCGTTCACCAGCACTCGGCGACAGACAGGGTGCGACATGGTGACGATGCACGATGCCCCGCGCGGGTGGGCCCTGACGCCGTCTCCACGTGCGAGCACCCCCCGTCACCGTTGGCCACCCCCGGAAGCGGTGACGCCGGGGGCATGAACGTCTATGTCCTCGAGGTCGCCAAGGAACTCGCCAAGAGATCCACGGAAGTCGAGATCTTCACCCGGGCCACCAGCAGCGAACAGCCCCCGCAGGTTTCGGTGACCGACGGCGTCACGGTGCACCACGTCAGCGCAGGACCCTACGAGGGCCTTCGCAAGGAACAACTCCCCGCCCAAATGTGCGCCTTCACCGCGTCGGTGCTGCACGCCGAGGCGTACCGTCCCGAGGGTTACTACGACATCGTCCACTCCCACTACTGGCTGTCAGGGCAAGTGGGCTGGGTGGCCGCCGAGCGCTGGCAGATACCGCTGCTGCACAGCATGCACACCATGGCGAAGGTGAAGAACCTGACGTTGGCCGCCGGTGATGCACCCGAACCGTTCGAACGGGTGATGGGTGAGGAACAGGTGGTTGCCGCAGCCGACGGGTTGATCGCCAACACCGAGACCGAGGCCGAGGACCTGATCGCGCTCTACGACGCCGATCCCACGTCGATCACGGTCGCATTGCCCGGGGTCGACCTGGGCGCATTCACCCCCGGCTCGCAGTCCGCGGCCCGCCACCGATACGGCTTCGACGACGACGATGTGATCCTGCTGTTCGTGGGGCGCATCCAGCCCCTCAAGGCACCTGACGTGCTGGTGGCTGCTGCGGCGCAACTGCTGGCCCGGCGTCCTGAATTGCGCCACCGACTCAAAGTGGTCATCAACGGCGGCCCGTCCGGATCCGGGATCGAACGGGCCGGGGATCTGCCGGCGCTGATCGATTCCCTGGGCATGGGCGACGTCGTGCGGATGATGGATCCGGTCAGCCGCGATGCCCTTCCGGATCTGTACCGGGCCGCGGATCTGGTGGTCGTCCCCAGTTACTCCGAATCCTTCGGGCTGGTGGCTGTCGAGGCGCAGGCGTGCGGCACACCGGTGGTCGCCAGTCGAGTTGGCGGCCTGACCACTGCCGTCGCCGATGCTGGCATCCTGGTCGCCGGGCACGATCCGCGCGACTACGCCACAGCGCTGGAACAGGTCCTGCTGGCACCCAGTCGGCTCAGCGCTCTCTCACTGGCGGCTCGAGACCACGCAGAGCAGTTCAGTTGGGCAGCGACCGC
The DNA here is from genome assembly GCA_016719135.1 of Micrococcales bacterium. Classification (GTDB taxonomy): domain Bacteria; phylum Actinomycetota; class Actinomycetes; order S36-B12; family UBA10799; genus JADKAV01. The sequence continues at coordinate 99,830 of JADKAV010000002.1, forward strand.
CGACGCCACACGTGAGGCCTACCACCGAAGCCTGGACAGCCGCCCGGTGTTGCTGCGCAGGTACGCATGATCGAGATCATCGCGGATTGGCTCGACGCCTCCGGTCTGGACCATGACCGGGCCGGGGACGTCTTCACGGTGATCCTGCCCGGTGAGCACAAACTGCGGACAACGTGCTCCCTGGCAGTCGGTCGGCACTCCTTGGCGGTGAACGCCTTCGTGGCACGGCACCCCGACGAGAACGCTTCGGAGGTGCACCGCTGGCTGCTGGAACGCAATCGCCGCCTGTTCGCCGTCGCCTACGCGATCGATCACCTGGGCGACATCTATCTGGTGGGCCGGGTCCCCGTTGCAGCGGTCAGTGCCGACCTGCTCGATTCCCTGCTCGGAGCGGTGCTGCAGGAAGCCGATGGCTCGTTCAACACCATCCTCGAAATGGGCTTCCGCTCGTCCATCGAGAGGGAGTGGCGCTGGCGACTGTCCCGCGGGGAGCCGACGGCCAACCTCGCGGCCTTCGAGCACCTGCGTCCCCGCGACTGAGGGTTCGGCGCGGTGCGGCGTGACCCGGGATCTGCCGGACCACCGGGAGAACCGGATGTCGCGATCCCGCGCTTCCCGACCTCGCCCAGCACCCGGGCCGCCCAGCCCCGAAATCCAGCCAGCCGACCCATCCTCGACAACGGTGTCGCTACCGTTGGCCCCATGAGCACCCTGATACTGCTGCGCCATGGCGAAAGCGAATGGAACGCGTTGAACCTGTTCACCGGCTGGGTCGACGTGGACCTGACCGAGAAGGGCGTGGCAGAGGCCGGTCGCGCCGGTCTGCTGCTGGCGGACTCAGGAGTGCTGCCCAACGTCGTGCACACCTCGGTGATGCGCCGCGCGATTCGCACGACCAACCTCGCCCTCGACGTGTGCGACCGGCACTGGATTCCGGTGCGCCGGTCCTGGCGGCTCAACGAGCGGCACTACGGAGCGCTGCAGGGCAAGAACAAGAAGCAGACGCTGGAGGAGTACGGCGAGGAGCAGTTCATGCTGTGGCGCCGCTCCTACGACACGCCACCGCCGGCGATCGACCCGGACGATGAGTACTCACAGATGCACGACACCCGGTACGCGGCGCTGCCACCCGAGGTCCGCCCCTTGACCGAGTGCCTCAAGGATGTGGTCGCCCGGATGCTCCCCTACTGGTACGACGCGGTCGTGCCAGATCTCATGACCCATGGCACGGTTCTGGTCGGCGCCCACGGCAACTCGCTGCGCGCGCTGGTCAAGCACCTCGACGGGATCTCGGACGCCGACATCGCCGGGCTCAACATCCCGACCGGAATCCCGCTGGTGTACGAACTCGACGCCCAGATGCGGCCCACCGGTCCCGGTCAGTATCTGGATCCCGCAGCTGCCGAAAGCGCTGCAGCAGCCGTGGCCAACCAAGGCAAGTCCTGAGGACTACGCTGGAGTTAGCGGGACAACCTGAGGAGCCATCATGAGCAGGGAATTCGGGGATCGTCCTGGGGACGAGGTTGTTGAAGCCCTCTGGACCGAAATCAGCGAGGAACTCGGAACCGACGGACCGGGCTACACCGACACCCATCCCAACGACGGGCACACCATCGGGCACCTGATCTCCCAGGACGACGAGAACGGCAACGACCACACCTCCGAAGAGATCGCCTGGGACAGCCACGACACCACCGATCTGTCTGCCGAGGAGTCCGCCATGCACTTCGAAGAGGACAGCGGCGTCGAGGAGAACCTCTCCGACGAGATTCTGCACGACCTCGAGGAGTTCGAGGACTGAGGTCCGGCCGCATCTCACACGCGGCTCAGCCGAACGCCGAACCGCCACCAGTAGCCGAGGGCGATCGCGGCACCACATCCAGGTGCCGTTCCTGCGAGGGGACGCGAGCCACCGGCCTTCGGTCCAGTGATTGACGATGAAGTGACAAGCCCCCCGGGAGCCCGTCGATCGCGACGAGACCATTCGACACGCGGCCGCGAGTTCGTGACGGTTGTTCTGCCATGACCGCCCCATTCTTCCGAACCGCATGGTGGACCTCCAAAGCGGTTGCCGATACTTGCACTCTCCCGCTGAGAGTGCTAACAATGGGACTAGCACTCTCAGCGGGAGAGTGCTAATAGGACCAGGGTGAGACCCACTCTGCGGGCCGGGACGTGACCGGCGCGTTGGACGGTCGTCCGTCGCGGGCACCCGGGACCTGATCCAACCACCCATGTGCGGGAGGAATTTCAACCGATGGCGAAGATTATCGCTTTCGACGAGGAAGCACGCCGGGCTCTTGAGCGCGGCATGAACACCCTCGCCGACGCAGTCCGCGTCACCCTTGGGCCGAAGGGCCGCAACGTCGTTCTGGAGAAGAAGTGGGGCGCCCCCACCATCACCAACGACGGTGTGTCCATTGCCAAGGAGATCGAACTCGAGGACCCCTACGAGAAGATCGGCGCCGAGCTGGTCAAAGAGGTCGCCAAGAAGACCGACGACGTGGCCGGTGACGGCACCACCACGGCGACCGTGCTGGCCCAGGCACTCGTGCGCGAAGGTCTGCGCAACGTGGCCGCCGGCACCAACCCGATGGCGCTCAAGCGCGGCATCGAGCAGGCCGTCGAGGCCATCAGCGAGCAACTGCTGGAAATGGCCAAGGAGGTCGAGACCAAGGAGCAGATCGCCGCTACCGCATCCATCTCCGCGGCCGACCCCCAGATCGGCGAGATCATCGCCGAGGCCATGGACAAGGTCGGCAAGGAAGGCGTCATCACCGTCGAGGAGAGCAACACCTTCGGTCTCGAGCTCGAGCTCACCGAGGGTATGCGCTTCGACAAGGGTTACATCTCGCCCTACTTCGTGACCGACCCGGAGCGCATGGAAGCCGTGCTCGAGGACCCCTACATCCTCATCGCCAACTCCAAGATCTCCGCGGTCAAGGACCTGCTGCCGATCCTCGAGAAGGTCATGCAGTCCGGCAAGCCGCTGGCGATCATCGCCGAGGACCTCGAGGGTGAGGCCCTGGCAACCGTGGTCGTCAACAAGATCCGCGGCACGTTCCGCTCGGTGGCCGTCAAGGCCCCCGGCTTCGGCGACCGCCGCAAGGCCATGCTGCAGGACATCGCGATCCTGACCGGTGGCCAGGTCATCTCCGAGGAGGTCGGCCTGAAGCTCGAGAGCACCGGCATCGAGCTGCTGGGCCGCGCCCGCAAGGTCGTCGTGACCAAGGACGAGACCACCATCGTCGAGGGCTCGGGCGACCCCGACCAGATCGCCGGTCGGGTCAACCAGATCCGCGCCGAGATCGACAGCTCCGACAGCGACTACGACCGCGAGAAGCTGCAGGAGCGCCTGGCCAAGCTGGCCGGCGGTGTTGCGGTGATCAAGGCCGGCGCTGCCACCGAGGTGGAGCTCAAGGAGCGCAAGCACCGCATCGAGGATGCAGTGCGCAACGCCAAGGCTGCCGTCGAGGAGGGCATCGTCGCCGGTGGCGGCGTGGCCCTGCTGCAGGCTTCCCAGGCTGCGTTCGAGAAGTTGGAGCTCGAGGGCGAAGAGGCCGTCGGCGCCAACATCGTCAAGGTCGCCGTTGAGGCACCGCTGAAGCAGATCGCTGTGAACGCGGGCCTCGAAGGTGGAGTCGTGGCCGAGAAGGTGCGCCACCTCGAGCCCGGCTTCGGCCTGAACGCGGCAACCGGTGAGTACGTCAACCTGATCGAGGCCGGCATCATCGACCCCGCCAAGGTGACGCGCTCGGCGCTGCTGAACGCTGCTTCCATCGCCGCACTGTTCCTGACCACCGAGGCCGTTGTTGCCGACAAGCCGGAAAAGGCCGCCCCGGCCATGCCCGGCGGTGACCCGGGTATGGGGGGCATGGACTTCTAGTCCAGATCCTCACAGCACGAAGGGGCCGATCCGCACTGCGGGTCGGCCCCTTCGTCATTGCATACGTCCGCGGCTTGCGAGGATCTCCGGCGTCACGGGGCACAAGGTCCACAGGCGTTGGAGTTGCTTACCCACGTTGGAGATCCGCGCAGCCGGGGGGCCCACACCCGCGACCTGACAAGGCACAAGCCCCCACCCGGGGCCCTGGAAAAACACACGTTGAGAGACAACACGGCCCGCGCAGGTCCAACGCCTGTGCGGTTCTCCAACGCCTGTACCCCAACTCAACGCCTGGGGTTGCCCAACGGCGTTACCGAACTCTCACGCCCGCCGTGAGCTCGACCAGGCCGCAAGGAGGCCGAGGCTCCAGAAGGCGGGCTCAGCCTCGAGCCCTCCCCCTACCGCCGCATCGCCGCAAGGCGGGCACTGCCCTGGACCGGCGACCCGGCCGTCGGCGCCAACTCGGGGTGCGCGCGGGCGATCTTGGTCGAGGTGATCGCGATCTCTTCCGGGTCGAACCCGGATGCTTCCAGCACCTTGACCCGGCTGAAAGCCGCTCCATACCTGCGCGGTGCAGTCGTGTTGAACACCAGGTGTTCCAGCGCACTGCGCACCCTCGTGGCGGCATGACCGTCACCGAACGGGTTGATGTTCGCGGTCATCGCCAGCCGGGCGCGGCTGTCGTCCAGCAGTGACAGTGTGGTTTCGCGGATGAGGTCGGTGTTGCTGCCCACCAGGATCAGAGCGCCGCTGTCCACGCCCTCAGGGCGTTCGGATTCGGTGCGGGCCACCAGGACGGGGGTACCGACACTCGGGGCTTCCTCTTGTACGCCGCCGGAGTCACTGATCGCCAGCGTCGCGCGTTCGAGCAGGCGCGCGAACGGGATGTAGTCGATCGGCTCGGTGAGCAGCACGTTGGACATGCCGTCGAGCACCTCGTAGACGACTTCGCGAACCTTGGGGTTGGGGTGCACGGGCCAGACGACGAGCGCATCCGGACGAACCTGGGCGATCTGTTTGACGGCCTCGGCGATGCGCCGGATCGGCTCTCCGAGGTTTTCGCGTCGATGCGCGGTCACCACCACCACCGGGATCGCGGGATCGTCGAGTGCGCGCAGACGGGGATCGGGCCAATCCGCATGCAGGCCGGCCGCCCAGTGGAACGCGTCGATGCCGGTGTTGCCGGTGACGAAGACGCGTTCGGTGTCGACCCCCTCCCGGATCAGATTCGCCTGGTTGGCCGGCGTCGGAGCCAGATGGAACGCGGCCATCCGGGAGATCAGTTGCCGGTTGAGTTCCTCCGGAAACGGCGACAGGATGTCACGGGTGCGCAGACCGGCTTCGACATGGATCACCGGAAGTTTGCATCCGATGGATGCCAATGCGGCGGACATGGCCGACGTCGTGTCCCCGTGCACCAGCGTCAAGGCCGGATACGCACTGCCCGGGTGCTCAGCGGCACCGAACAGTCGCGGTCGGTTGCGCCGTTCCGCGCCGCCGCGCAGATCGGTGAGCAACTGATCGAACGCATCCACACAGTCGCGCACCAGACCGTTGATCGTGTTGTTCGCGCGGCCGATCCGCAGGTCTACGTCGGGGGTGATACCTGCCGCCTCGAGGATGGGAAGAACCATGTCCGCGTGTTGTCCGGTGTTCACCACGAAAGGCTGCAACAGACTCGACTGCCGCAGCGCCTGCACGACGGGCAGCATCTTGATCGTCTCGGGTCTGGTCCCCATGACGACCAGGCATCGAACCCGGTCCTCTGCTGGTTCCGGACGCGGGCGAGGCAGGGTTGGAACGGCCATGTGGCAGGTATCGGTAGAAAGCGACCGTGCATGAAGGTGAGCTCTGAAGAAATGGCCCATTTGTGCCGATATCCAGGATGTGGGCCTCGTCGGACTTCGCGCTGTGGTGCTGGTAATCGGCACCAGTGTGCTCGCGATGCTCGGGGGGCGCATCCCGGCAGCCGCCCGCGAGCTCTCCGTCCTCACCGACGGCGACACGTTCGGCTCCTGGCAGGTCGTCTTCGCCGGCTACGGAGCGGTGAACGCCACCGACCCGATGGCTGAACCTACGCCCGGCGGTAGCAGAGGCTCTGAATCCACCCATGCCGCCCTGGTCGTCTCAGCGGACAACGTGTCGAAGGTCAGTTCGCGGGTGCGGCTCAACGAGCAGTTGCGGACCACTTCCCCGGCGAACCCTTGGGAGGCGGGCTGGCTCATCGCGGGCTACACGGACCCCGAGCACTTCTACTACGTGGCCTGCAAGACCAACGGCTGGGAACTCGGCAAGCGGGACCCGGCCTACCCCGGTGGCCAGCGGTTTCTCGCCACCGGCGACGAGCCGTGCGCCCGCCTGGGACAGTCAACGCGGGTCCAGCTCGTGCACAAGGGGCCCCGGCTGACCGTCAAGATCAACAAAGAGGTGGTGGTGACGTTCACCGACGACGAGCGGGCTTACCGCAGCGGTCGCGCAGGACTGTACACCGAGGACGCCGACGTGACCTTCGACCGCATCGTGATGACCAGTGTCTAGCGTCCACCGGCTCAAGACCTGGCGGAGAATCGGTGTGCTCGCCGCCATGTTGCTCCTGGCGGTCACATCACCGGGTGCAGCCACCTCGGCGTCCGGGGCGCACTTCCCGTACGACCTGTCGATCAAGGGCGCCTACGGCACCGCGGACGTCCTGGTGCCCATTCCCGAGGGCACACGTCCGGTGCGCTTGACCGGCGGTATCGAATCCAACTACACCACCGCGGGAGATCTGTTGGTGATCGTCGACGGCCGGGTCGCGGCGTCGCTGCCGGCTCAGCGGGGCGGCCGCTTCCAGATTCCGCTGGACGCCGCCGATGTGGACGGCGGCACCCTGGCGGTGGGTTTGCGGGCCGACCTCGACCCGGACCGAAACTGCTTCCGGGATGAACTCGCGGTGGCGACGGTTGTCAAACCGCGGGTGGAATTGGACCGAGCACCGGCGCCACCCACGACCCTCGCGGGGTTCCTCGAGGGTGATGCCACCTCGTTCCTGGTAGCGATACCGGCGGCGCCCACGCCGGCCGAGCAGACCGCGGGTCTCGATGCGGTGCTCGCGCTGCGGCACATCTCGCAACCGAGTACCGCCATCGATCTGCAGGTCACGGATTCCCCTGCGCCGACCACCCCGAAGCGCCGAACCGTGGTGGTCGGTGAGGACTCCACCTCCGAGGACAACAGCCTGGTCGTGACCGACGGCCGACTGGTCATCAGCGGCGGCGGCGGAACCCTGCCGGACGCGGCGGTCTCGCTGGCCGACCCGAACACCTCCCTGCTGGATGTCGCGCAGGTCTCCGACCTTCCGGGCGACCTCGATCATCAACCGATACCGGCGGCGGGCAGCCTGACGGAACTGGGCATCGACTCCTTGAGCGTGCGCGGGATCGGCCGGGTCTCACAAGCCATCACAGTGCCGCAAGCCGCGTTCGGGGCTCCTGTGTCGCAGTTCATCGTCAAACTGCTCGGTGCAGCGACCCCGGTGCTGCCCGGCCAACAGGGGCGCGTGAACGTCCGCTGGAACGAAGAGCTGGTCGCGTCGCGCGCATTGGGTGCCCGCGCAGAACCTGCGTTCGGTCAACTACCTCGACCTCGAACTCGAGTACCTACCGGCGGGCGGCGAATGCAGCAACCCGCCCCTTCCCGGGGAAGTCACCATCGATGTTCAGGCAACCACGCTGACTCCCACCTTCGGAACCTCCGCAGGCCCCGGATTCCAGCGCTTCCCGCAGGCGTTCGAGTCGGTGATCCCGGTCGCAACCGGCGGACCGCTGGCAGAGTCCCTACCGGATCTTGCCGCTGTCCTCGACGCCGCCGTGATGGCCAGCCCCTGCAGTACCGCACCGAACTGGTGGACGCGGGATCCTTGACCGGGCGCGGTGCCGTGGGCGCCGGACTGAGCCCGCTACAGGCAGGTGCACTCGCTGCGCCGGTGCCGACTCAGCAGGAGGATCCGGGCTTCCCGGCAGGCGCCACCACCTCGTACGCGGCGTTGCAAGCGTTCCAGAGCGCCGGATCAAACCTGATCGTGCTCTCCGGTGACAGCGAATCCGCCACCGACGACCTTGCGCGCTGGGTCGAAGGGCAGCCGGGCGGCTGGTCCGCGCTGACCGGTGAGGCCTACGTGCTTGCCGAAGGGCAGAGCCAACCCCAGGCCTTCGTCACCGCCAGCACGGAGCCCGACAAGCGGACGCCCCAGATCATCGCCGCGGCGGTCGTCACCGCGATCCTGCTGCTGGCGCTGGTGGTATGGCTGCGGCGGCGACCGGCCGGAGGGTGACCCATGGGCGCGTGGGACTGGGTTGTCTTCGTCATCTACTACGTGTCGTTCGTGGCGATCGTCATCGGCTACGCCTGGACGGTGGTGCTGTTCGTCACCGGCGGACGATACCTCCGAGTGCTGCGCGAGCGCCCGGCAGGCAGCGAGGCCGACTACCTGTGGGTGTTCATGGTGCCCGCCCTCAATGAAGGGGTAACGATCGCCGACAGCGTGGAACGCCTGCGCGGTGTGCAGGCCACGCGCATGATCATCCTCGTGATCAATGACGGCTCCGACGACGACACCGGCGACGTCCTGGCATCGATCGCCGGTGCCGACCTGGAGGTCCTCACCCGCACTGCTCCGCATGCCCGGGTCGGGAAAGCGGCAGCACTCAATGCGGCCTTCGAGCATGTGGAACGGACGATCCTGGCCAAGCCCGCATACAGCGACATCGATCCCAGCCGGGTCATCTTCGGCATCGTGGACGCCGACGGACGCCTGGCCCCCGAGGCACCTGCGACCGTCGCCCGGCATTTCGAGGACCCCGAGGTCGGTGGTGTTCAGGTGCACGTGCACATCTACAACCAGACCAGTTGGCTCACCCGCATGCAGGGCTTGGAGTTTCGCATTTTCGGGGGGCTCTACCAAGTCGGGCGCTCGTGGTGGGGCACCGCGTTCCTCGGCGGCAACGGCCAGTTCAACCGCATGACAGCGCTGCGAAGTGTTGCCGGCGACGAAGGGCCCTGGTCCTGACAGAGGATCAGGAACTGGGATTGCGATGTCTGGCCCATGGGTGGCGCGGCGAACACGAGCCGAACACCCAGGTCGCCCAGCAAGGGCTCAACGATCTCAAGCGGCTCTACCGGCAAAGGGGCCGCTGGTTCCAGGGCAACCTGCAGGTGTTGAAGGACTTCGGCCGGCTCAACGCGCCACGACTGCATGGGATCCGCCGCTTGGACGTGGCGATCTCCCTCGGGCTGCCGATCCTGCAGATCGTCGTGGGCCTGGCCCTGGTGCTGGCCATCGTGCTGGCGGTCTTCTTCAACGTCGCCTACCTACCCTGGGGATCCCCGCTGCTGGTGGTGTTCTTCGTGCAGTTGTCCGTGGGACCCACCTTCCTGGGCGTCATGGTGGTGGGACGCGGACAGGGCCTCTCGGGCTTGGGCACGACGCTCGCGACTGCCTTTCCCTACCTGCTCTACACGTGGCTGATGTGGCCGGTGGTGGGCATCGGGATCTGGAAACAACTGCGCGGCAGCACCACCTGGGCCAAGACAGAACGCGAGGTGGTCGCGCCTACCGCGGCCTGAGCCCGCCCCTGCATCGAGCCTCGGTGCTGCGGCCTCTGGCAGAATCCGCAACCATGACCCCCATGCCTTCCTTCCCGGACGACTTCCTCTGGGGCACTGCTACTTCGGCCTATCAGATCGAGGGATCCCCCACCGCCGACGGGAAGGGCGTGTCCATCTGGGACACGTTCGCCCACACCCCGGGGAAGATCCTCACCGGCGAGACCGGAGACGTCGCCTGCGACCACTACCGCAGATGGGAGCAGGACCTCGACCTTCTCGCCGAAATCGGCTGCACCGGCTATCGCTTCTCGATCTCCTGGCCACGGATCCTGCCCAGAAGGCACCGGCCGGGTCGAGAGCCGGGGGCTGGACTTCTACGACCGGTTGGTCGACGGGCTCGAGACCCGCGGCATCAAGGCCTTTCCCACCCTCTATCACTGGGATCTCCCGCAGGCCCTGCAGGACAGCGGCGGCTGGTACGACCGCGACACCGCGAGGGCTTTCGCGGACTACGCCCGGATCGTGGCCGAGCGCATCGGAGACCGGGCCAGCGCGTTCATCACCTTGAACGAGCCGTCAGTGCACACGTTCTTCGGCCACGTCGCCGGTGTGCATGCACCGGGACTGTACGACCTGGCGCGGGTGTACGCGGTGATCCACCATCAGCTGCTGGCCCACGGCCTGGGCGTCGCCGCGATCAGGTCGGCGTCATCGGCGCCGGTGGGCCTGACGAACAACCACTCCCCGATCATCGCGCAGGACTCGGCGTCGGAGGTAGACATCCTGGCCGCCGAACGCATGGACCTGCTCTACAACCGGCAGTATCTGGATCCGGTCCTGTTGAGCCGCAGTCCGGGAGACCCGGTCGAGTTGTACGGACCGTTGGCCGCCGACGTGATCCGGGACGGCGACATGGAGTCCATCGGCGCACCGATGGACTTCCTGGGGGTGAACTATTACAGCCCGCAGTGGGTGAAGGCCCCCGGACCTGACAACCCATTGGGCTTCGAACTCGTCGACGCTCCGACCGAATTCCCGCGCACGGCATTCGACTGGCCGGTGGTCCCCGATGCGCTGACCGACCTGCTGCTGCGGCTGCGTTCGGACTACGCGACGCGGCTACCACCGCTGTACATCACCGAGAACGGAACCTCGTGGCCCGAGCCCGTCCATGATCAGTTCCGGATCGACTACCTGGATTCCCACCTGCGGGCGGTGGCGGCGGCCATGGCCGAAGGGGTGGACATCCGTGGGTACTTCTGCTGGACACTGCTGGACAACTTCGAGTGGGCCGAGGGCACGAAACAGAGGTTCGGCCTGATCAACGTCGATTTCGAGACACAACAGCGAACAGTCAGAGATTCTGGGCGGTGGTTCGCCCGGATGAGTGCCGGTGAACTTTCCTGACCTCGGTTTGCGATCCCTTCCGGCTTGGCCCGGAGCCAGTGAACCCCGGCCCTTGGGGGGAGGGACCGGGGTTCACTTCGGCTGACTTCCCGTGGGAGGCGACGGGAAGTGCGAGGTTCTAGAGCAGGCGGAAGATCAAAGATCTCGCCCGCAGAGACAGTTGAGCAGCATCCACCCCGTTGGCACCGTGCATGTCATCGAGGACTGCGTGCAACTCCTGCAGGTCTGCCGGAGGTTGCGGGAACCGGGGCGCCACGTAGGGGATGAACTCGGCGCTGAGCCAGGCGGTCAGACGGTGACACTCGGGAACTCCGGTATAGCCGTCATCGACGGCTGCTAAAACGTCGAGGACCAGCCGATCGGCCGTGTCATTGAGCTCATGCTGGACCGGTGAGCCGCCTACGCGCTGGCCCTGAATTTCGAAGGTCTCATTGAGTACCATGTGACACCCCTTCCCCTGCTTCGTGATCAAATCGTTACCCTTCCGAGACCATTCTGTGCACAAGCGTCTCAGGATGTCTACCCCAATTGCCATCAGGTGTCCGGTAAACGGGTCGGTCACCGAGCACCCCGTGCCTGCCACGCCCATTTTTGCGGCAGGGGCGTCGAGGCGTGGACCGGTTTGTCGCTGGCGCACCTCGGCCACCCGGCTGGGCGCTGTCCAGCGACACCCGGTCACAGGTCGTCGGCGTCCAGGATTCGGTAGGCGTAACCCTGCTCGGCCAGGAATCGCTGGCGGTGGGCGGCGAAGTCCGCGTCGACGGTGTCGCGGGTGACGACGGTGTAGAAATGCGCCGTCCCGCCGTCCGCCTTGGGCCGCAGAACCCGACCGAGGCGCTGAGCCTCCTCCTGGCGCGATCCGAATGTGCCCGACACCTGAATCGCCACCCGGGCCTGCGGCAGGTCGATGGAGAAATTGGCGACCTTGCTGACCACCAGCACCGGGATCTCGCCGGCACGGAAGGCGTCGTACAGTTCCTGGCGCATACTCACCCGCGTCTTGCCGGTGATCAGCGGGGCATCCAGTTCCTCGGCCAGGGCCTCGAGCTGATCGAGGTACTGTCCGATGATCAGGATCTGATCCTCGGAGTGGGACGCGATCAGCGCCCGCACGACGTCGGTCTTCACGTCGGCAGCCGCTGCCAGCCGGTACCTGTCCTCCGGCTCAGCCACGGCATAGGTCATGCGGTCGGATTCCGGCAGACTGACCCGGACCTCACAACAGTCGGCCGGAGCGATGTACCCCTGGGCCTCGATGTCCCGCCACGGCGCGTCAAACCGCTTGGGACCGATCAAGGAGAACACATCGGACTCCCGGCCATCCTCGCGTACCAGCGTGGCCGTGAGGCCGATACGGCGTCGACTCTGGATATCGGCGGTGAAGCGGAAAACCGGCGCCGGCAGCAGGTGGACCTCGTCGTAGATGATCAAGCCCCAGTTCCGGGCATCGAAGACTTCGAGGTGGGCGTACACACCTTTGCGTTTGGACGTGAGGATCTGGTAGGTCGCAATGGTCACCGGCCGGATCTCTTTGGACTGCCCGCTGTACTCGCCGATCTCCTCGGCGGTCAGCGATGTGCGGGCGATCAACTCGTCGCGCCACTGGCGCGCTGCCACGGTGTTCGTCACCAGGATCAGCGTGGTCGCTTGCGCCAGAGCCATACTCGCCGCACCCACGATCGTCTTGCCGGCACCACAGGGCAGGACCACCACCCCGGAACCGCCGTGAAACGCGTTCTCCGCGGCCTGCCTCTGGTACTCCCGCAGGCTCCAGCCCTGTTCGCGCAAGGCGATGGGGTGCTGCTCGCCATCGACGTAGCCGGCGAGATCCTCTGCCGGCCAGCCGATCTTGAGCAACGCCTGCTTGAGATGACCGCGCTCACTGGGGTGCACCACCACCGTTGACGCGTCGATCTGCGCACCGAGCATGGCGGCGGTCCGCTTGTGTCGTTGCACCTCGGTGAGCACTGCGCGATCGTGGCTGATGAGCACCAGGCCGTGCGCGGGATGGTTGTGCAGCTCGAGGCGACCGTACCGGCTGACGGTCTCAGTGACGTCCAGCAGCAATGCCGGACTGACCGGGAAGCGCGAATACCGGACCAACGTGTCCACGATCTGTTCGGCGTCATGCCCGGCGGCACGCGCGTTCCACAGGCCCAGATTCGTCAGACGGTAGGTGTGCACGTGCTCGGGCGAGCGCTCAAGCTCGGCGAACACGGCGATCTCGCGCCGGCACGCCTGGGCCTCGGGATGGTCCACTTCCAGCAACAGGGTGTGATCGCTCTGCACGATCAAGGGGCCGTCGGTCACTGCACACCCCGATAGGCGGCGATCCGGGACAGGGCGACGCCGACCGTGCGGCCGGTGGAAAGACTCCAGGCCGTCAGGCGCCCGGACCGCAGTTCGATGGGTTCCACGAACTCCGTGCGCATGTCCGAGCCGTCGGTGTAGCGCAACCACAAGCGCTGATCGTCGGCGATGGCCCTTCTGCACACATCCACCATTGTCCCGGGGTCAGCATCGGCCAGCGGTGGCGGGGCGAGGTCGGTTCGTGCCTGTTCCCCCAGCAGATGGGCCACGAGCCGGGTCACGGACTGCCCATCTGGCATTGGTGAGGCCCGGGGGTAGTCCAACGGTTCGGCAGGTTCGGCCGGTGCCGGTGAGTCCGTGGCGATTCCGGCCGCGGCGAGCCTGCGCTGCACCACGTCCAGCGGCAGGTCCGTGGTGAACAGGTTGGTCGCGACTTTGTCGAATCCCAGACTGCTGAGCGTCTGGGCATCCTGCGGACCTGCCTCGACCACAGTGGCGCGCACCACCCGGACCGGGGCGGCACGGGCCGCATCGCGCACCGCGTACTCCACAGACTGCGGAAGCGGGGTGCGCGAGGCCTGACCCAGACGGTCCAGAAGGTCCTGCGGATCCTGGCCCGAGACCGCCGAGCGCAGCCGCGCGGGATCGAGGCGGTGCATCGTGACCGGACCCCAGGATTCGAGATGGCTGACCGCGTCGACCAACTCCCAGGTCCCCGCATCCAAGGTGATCGGCGCGATCAGCGTGTGGTCCGGTTGGATGATCAGGCTCGCGTCGCCAACCGCCTGCGGCAGGGTCGTCGCGGCCTGCTCGAGGCTCTCGGGCAGCAGGCCCAGTGCCGCGGTCGCCACCGCACCTTCCACCAGCCCCAGCAGCGTCGCCTCGCCGAAAACGTCCGGGGCCTGTTCGGCGGCGCGATGCATCCTCGGTCGTTGCCATGCCACGGTCTCGGCCAGGCCTTCGGCATCGATGGCGGTCTGCGTCGGCCACACCCGCAGGATGTGCGCTCGGTGATGAGCCGTCTTGGGAGTGGAGGCCGTGGTGAGTACGCCGAGTTCATCCGGGCAGCACGCCCGCAAGGGCCGATCGCTGTCCAGCCACGCCGCGATGAGCGCCGCCCACATGTCGGCCGGTGGTGAGGCGAGCCAGGCTGCCGCAGCCGAGGTGGCCGCAACACGATCCCCCGCGCCACCTATGAGACCCGCAGCCGCCGCCAGCTCCAGCCATGCCATGAGATCGTCGGTCGGCACAGACATCCGCTCGGCCCGGTCGGCCAGGTTGCGCCGCGACACCCCCCGCGCGGGGTGCCACGCGAGGCCTTCGCGCTGTAGTGAGCTCAGGACATAGCGCACACCGGCGACCGGTACCCACAAGGAAGTGCCCGGCGGGGTTTCGGCGGACTCGTGGGCCGGCGGCCCGGCTACCGGGGCAAGGTACTTGCCTTCGCGCAGGATCAATGAGGATTCCCTGGGAAGCGTGAACTGCTCACCCCTGGTGACCAGAAGGGGATGTGGCTGGTCGTGCACCGGGTCGACCCAGACCAGCCTCTGCAGGAGTTCGGGGTCCACGTCGGCAGCAGCATCGGTGACCTGAGCGGCATCCAGACCGGGCTGCCCCACCCCGGCCAGGCCACACGGGAACGCGCCGAACGCCTGCTGCGCTGCTCGCACGATGCGGAAGTTCGTCGGACCACCCCACAACAAGGCCATCGACCACAGTTCATCGATCGCGGCCTCCACCGCTTCTGGTTCTTCGGGCAGGCCCGCGACCGCCTCGGCAGCGGTCCCCTCGTGCAGGCACGCGAAGACCTCGAGCACCCGCAAAGCGGTCGTGTTCAGTGACTGCATCGCGTCCAGAGCGCTGACATCGTCTGCCGCACGCCGAGCCACCTGGCTGATGTCGGCGGGCCAGGGGTTGACCAGGTCGGGACGCAGCAGCAGCAGGCGACTGATCTGCCCGGGCGTGCGAGAGCGCAAATCGTCGGCCAGGGAGCGTGGGGACCGGGGCACCGCAGAAGAAGCCATCCGCACTACGTTACGTACATGCAGGTCGTGCGCGCCAACGCGGATCCCGTTAACGGGCTTCTGGACGACCTCCGCACGTACCCCGGACTGCTGGTCGCGTTCTCGGCCGGTGTTGATTCGGCGTTCCTGTTGGCCGCCTCGCTGCGTGCGCTGGGACCAGAGCGGGTGCTGGCCGTCACCGCCGTGAGCGACTCACTGCCGGCCGCAGAACTGGACTACGCCCGGCGTTTCGCAGCCGAGGTCGGCGCCCAGCACCTCGAGGCGTCGACGAACGAGTTGGATCGTGACGGGTACCGCCAGAACGGAACGGACCGCTGCTACTTCTGCAAAGCGGAACTGATGGATGTCGTCTCCGGGCACTTGGACAGGCTTGCGCCAGGGGCGCGGGTGGCCACGGGCACCAACGCCGACGACCTCGTGGCCGGTTTCCGCCCGGGCATCCGAGCAGCGGCCCAACGGCGGGCGGTGACGCCTCTGGCCGATGCCGGGCTGACCAAGGAGCAGATCCGCGCGCAGGCTCAGGCCTGGGGCCTGACCGTCTGGGACAAACCGCAGGCGGCGTGTCTTTCCAGCCGGATCGCCTATGGCATCCAGATCTCGCCGGCCCGCCTCGCGCGGGTCGAACAGGCGGAGATCGCCGTGCGTGGATCGTTGAGCCGCCACGGCATCCAGACCGCCAATGTGCGGGTTCGCGATCTCGGGGACGCTGCGCGGATAGAGGTGGATCGGTCCGTGGCCCAGCTGAGCGGGCCGTGGCGTGATGACGTCGTGGACTCGGTGCGGGCGGTGGGATTCGCACAGGCCCACATCGATCCGCGCGGTTTCAGGTCGGGTTCGATGAACGAGGCTCGGCCGTCTGGCGCGTGATCGCCCGGCGCCGGCGCCGCGACTGAACCCAAAGCCACCCCAGGAGCACCGCGAAACCCACTCCGCTGAGCATCGCCATGAACCACAGCACCGGCAGCACGGGCGCAGCGTCGAAGACCAGTTTCGACAGCACGACGGACGCGGCCAGGATTCCCGCCGCGAACAGTACAAGGCCGACCAGGACCGAACGCGAACGCATACTCCGAGGCTAGACGGTCGCGCGCGGGCGTCCGTCGGCCGGCCAGCAACAATAACTCGTTCTCCGGAGATGCACTCGCTGTTTGTGGCGCATTGCTCGGCGGTTGGCGCGGCTCTGGTGGCGCCTCGGCTGGGACGGTGTGGACGTGGGCACCAGCGCGATTCCACCGCAGGCGTGAGAGTTGGGTACAGGCGTTGGACGACGGTACGGGCGTTGGACAACCACGGCCGTTTGTTCTCTCACGGCTGTGCCGATCTCCAACGCACGTACACAACTCCAACGCCTATGGGCATCGAACCCACGCAGGAGATTCTGCCCGCGGTCTTGCACCAGTCCTGCCCGGGCTGACCCACCTACCGGCGCATCAGCCTTCCCAGGCGGGCTGCACCACATTGACGATCAGGTCGGCCTTGTCGTCCAACGACATGAAGGACCCATCGATCGCGTTCATCGTGGCCGCGTGCAGATCCTGCAGATCCCAATCGGCTTCCTCCACGAGCAGGTGCATCTCGCGGCTCAGGCTGGTGCCACTCACCAACCGGTTGTCCGTGTTGATCGTGATCGCGAATCCAAGATCGTTCAGCAGCGTCACCGGATGCTCTGCGATGGAGTCCGCGATCCCGGTCTGCAGGTTCGAGGAGGGACAGACCTCCAATGGGATCTGGCGGTCGCGCACGTAGGCGGCGACGTGACCGATCTCCGCGGTGTCCCCCTCAACCCGGATGTCCTCGATGATGCGGACGCCGTGGCCGAGACGCTCGGGCATACACGTCGCCAGCGCGTCGGCGATACTCGCAACACCGGCGGCCTCCCCGGCGTGGATCGTGTAACGGCACATGGCCGCACGCAGGGTGGCGAAAGGGTCGGCGAACAGCGATGCGGGGAACCCGTCCTCGGGTCCGGCGATGTCCATGCCGACCACCCCGTCGTCGCGGAACGCGATCACGAGGTCGGCCACCTCCGGTCCGCGATCGGACTGCCGCATCGCACACAGCAGAGCGTTCACCTCGATGTCGCGGTCGGTGTCGAAACCGTCGAGCACGGCCTCCACCGCCTGCGTCATGCTCAACCCTCCGGCCGTCAACAACTCGGGGGCGAAGCGCACTTCGGCATACACCACACCGTCGTCGGCGAGGTCCTCGGCACATTCAGCCGCCACCCTGCGAATCGCGTCCTCGGTCTGCATGACCGCCAGGGTGTGCTCGAACGTCTCCAGATACCGGACCAGGGATCCGCTGTCGGCGGCATCGACGAACCACTGACCCAACTCCTGGGCGTCGGTGGTGGGCAGTCGGTCGTAACCGCAGGCAGCGGCGAGGTCGATGACGGTCTGCGGTCGCAGGCCGCCGTCGAGGTGGTCGTGCAGCAGGACCTTGGGCAGTGCGCGGATCTCGTCGAGGTGCATACCTGAGATCCTCTCAGACGTCGCGCCCCAGGTCTGCGGGGCCGAAGGCACTGGGCAGCAGGTCGTCGAGGGTCTTGATGCCGTCAGGGTGATCCACGAGCAGATCCGGCCCACCGAATTCGTACAACAGCTGTCGGCACCTCCCGCACGGCATCAACAGATTGCCGGCGCCGTCGACGCACGAGAAAGCCACCAGACGCCCGCCACCGGACATGCGCAGCGCGCCCACCAGCGTGCATTCGGCGCACAGCGTCAGACCGTACGACGCGTTCTCGACGTTGCACCCGGAGATGATCCGGCCGTCGTCCACCAGCGCAGCCGCACCGACCGGGAATGAGGAATACGGGACGTAACTGCCCGAAAGCGCCGCAGTCGCCGCCTCCCGCAGAGCCTTCCAGTCGGTCATGACTTCTTGTACGGGATGCCGTCGGCCGCCGGTGCCCGCACCTTGCCCACGAGTCCGGCCACAGCCAGCAGTGTCGCCAGGTAGGGGGTCATCAGCATGAACTCGCTCGGGATCGGCGTGCCGATGATGCTCAGGACGCTCTGCAAGTTGTCAGCGAAGCCGAAGAACAGCGCTGCGGCCAGCGCGCCCAGCGGCTTCCATCGCCCGAAGATGAGTGCGGCCAGTGCGATGAAGCCCTTACCCGCGGTCATCTCTTTGCCGAACGCGCCGACCGAAGCCACGGTGAAGAACGCACCGCCGAGCCCGGCCACCATGCCGCCGAGCAGCACGTTGCGGAACCGCACGGAGTTGACCTTGATGCCCACGGTGTCCGCAGCGGTCGGGTGCTCGCCGACAGCACGGACCCGCAGACCCCACTTGGTGCGGAACAGAGCCACGTTGATGACGATCACGACGATGTACATCAGATACACGACGATGTTCTGGTTGAACAGGATCGGCCCGAGGATCGGGATGTCGCTGAGTACGGGGATCGCCACCGGCGTGAACGTCGGTGGGGAGTTCCAGGTCTCCTGGTTCGGTGCCAGCAGGCGTCCGTAGAAGAAGGACGTCAGGCCGACCGCCAGCACGTTCAGCACGACCCCGAGAATCACCTGGTCCACAAAGTACTTGATCGCGAAGATGGCCAGGAGCAAGCCGATGAACAGTCCGCCCAGGGGTGCGGCGATGAGCCCCAGATAGGCGTTCTGGGTCAGACTCGCCACCACCGCGGCCACGAAAGCGCCGGTCAGCAACTGCCCCTCGATGGCGATGTTGATGACACCGGCCCGTTCACACAGGACACCGGACATGGAGCCGAAGACCAGTGGCACCGCCAATAGCAGCGAGCCCTGCAACAACCCCACCAGGTTGATGGTGGCCCCGGCCACGGCCCAGGCCAGGAACCCCAGCACGAAGAACACACCGAACGCCGACGTGAAGGGCCACTGTGCCTTCTCCTTGCGCGAGGCCCACATGGCCCCGAGCGCGGACAACAGCGCCAGCACGCTGAAGACGATCGCGCTGATCTTCGCGGGCAGCGTCACGTCAGGAAGGGCAAGTGCCTCGTCGCCCAGCGTGAGTTGGAACGTGACATCTTCGCCGGTGGGCGTGAAGAACCCGAACACCACGATCGCGAACACTCCCAGTCCGATCAGCACCTTCACCAGGCGCGGCACGGGCGGGATGATGTGGACCTCGGGCAGAACCTCGGGGGCGGGGGCTTGAGTGACGCTCATGCGTTCCATCCCTTCGCCGTCTGCATGAAGCCGGCGCCGCCGGTCTCAGGCAGTCGGAACACCGATCTGACCAGCGGTGGTGCTGCGATGAACAAGACGATCAAGGCCTGGATCACCAGCACGATGTCGATGGGGGTGCCGGTAGCGGTCTGCATGTTCAGACCGCCGGCGCGCAACCCGCCGAACAGCAAACCGGCGGCGACCACGCCCCACGGATTGGCACGGCCCAACAGTGCAACGGTGATCGCGTCGAACCCGATTCCGGCCGAGATCCCACCGGTCAGGGACTTCTCCGTGCCCAGGACCTGCGCGCTACCGGCCAGACCGGCCAGTCCACCGGCGATCAGCATGACCAGGATGTACATGCGCCCAACGTTCATCCCTGCGGTGCGGGCCGCGCTCGGGTTGGCGCCGACGGCACGGAACTGGAATCCCAGCGTCGAACGATCCAACAACCAGGCCACACCGGCGGCGCACAGGACCGCCACGATGATCCCGGCGTGAACTCGCCACTGGTCGACGATGGTCGGATACTCCGCGCCGGAGTTCACCGGCGGACTGATCGGGTCGAGCCGCCCCTCGCGCAGGAACGCGGGTTTGGTCAGCAGCCACGCGACCAGGTAGATCGCGATCCAGTTCAGCATGATCGTCGTGATGACTTCGTGAGCCCCGGTCTTGGCTTTCAGGAAACCTGCGATGCCGCCCCAGATGGCCCCTCCGACGAAAGCTCCCAGCACGGCGAACGGAAGGTGGATGAACCAGGGCAGGTCGAACGCGAAACCGATGTAGGCCGCGAAGATCGATCCGAGGATGATCTGCCCCTCGGCACCGATGTTGAACAGTCCCGCCCGGAAGGCCAGCGCGACGGCCAGACCACCGAGGATCAGCGGGGTAGCCATCGTGATGGTCTCGCTGAGCGGTCTCAGCGCCCCCACCAGGCCTTCGCTGGACAGTTTCGCCGGGTCGAACAGCATCCCCGTCAGCAAGGCCTTGTAGGCCTCGACAACGGCGGTCCATGCCGCGCTGAAGGTGTCGAGCGGACGGGCGAACAGATAACCGCTGGCCTCCTGCACCGCCGGGTCGGAGAACGCGATGAAGAACGCGCCGATGACCAACGCCATCACGATCGACAAGAAGGTGATGCCGGCCGTCCCACTCAGCGCAGTGCGCAGGCGACTCGGGGAAGACTTCTCCGCGGGCTTGGTTTTCGTGTCACTCATGTGTCACTCCTGCCATGAGAAGGCCCATATCGTCACGGGAGGTGTCAGGGCCGACCATCCCGATGATCGCTCCCCGATACATCACCGCGATCCGGTCGCTGAGCGCGTAGATCTCATCCAGCTCGCTACTGATGATCAGCACCGCCGCCCCCTGCTCACGTTCGGCGACGATGCGCTTGTGCATGAATTCGATGGACCCGACGTCGACCCCGCGGGTCGGCTGGGAGGCTACCAGCACCCGCAACTCACGCGACATCTCACGCGCCATGACGACTTTCTGCTTGTTTCCTCCGGACAGTGAGGAGACCGGAGCATTCGCGGCCTGGGTCCGGACGTCGAACTCCTCGATCAGCTCCGCGGCCTTTTGATCGATCACGTTGCTTTGCGCAACACCATGCCTGAGGAATAGGGCGGGTTGACGACTTGATCCAGGACCAGGTTCTCGGTGACGGTGAAGGAGCCGATCAGCCCGTCGTGTTCCCGGTCCTCCGGGACATAACCGAGCCCGGTGTCGAGGATCTTACGCGGCGTCAAGCCGGTGAGCTCGCGTCCATCCAGGGCAATAGAGCCGGTCACCTCGCCTTCGAACAGTCCGGTGAGAACCTCGGCGAGTTCGGTCTGGCCGTTGCCCTGCACTCCCGCGATCCCGAGAATCTCCCCGGCCCTGACATCGAAATTCAGGTCACGCAGAATGGGTCGGCCTTCGAGATCCGCAGCCGAGAGCTCCTTGACTGTGAGCACCGGTTCGCCGGGATCGGCAGGGGGTTTCTCCACCGTCAGACTGACTTCGCGGCCCACCATCATTCCGGCCAGTTCGGACTGGGTGGCGTCAGGAGTCGCCTCCCCGACCACCCGTCCGCGCCGGATCACCACGATGCGGTCAGCGGCGGCACGCACTTCACGCAGTTTGTGGGTGATGAACACGATGCTGGTGCCCTTCGCCCGCAAATCCCGCATGATGGCGAGCAGTTCATCGGTTTCCTGCGGAGTGAGCACCGCGGTCGGCTCGTCCAGAATGAGCACCCCCGCATCGCGCACGAGGGCCTTGATGATCTCGACTCGCTGCTGGACCCCGACGGGCAGGTCCTCCACGAGCGCGTCCGGATCCACGTGCAGGTTGTACGCCTCGGAGACTCGCCGGACCTCCGTCCGGGCGGTCTCGAGGTCCAAGAAAATGCCTTTGGTGTGTTCGTTGCCGAGCATCACGTTCTCGGCGACGGTGAAGGGCGGGATGAGCATGAAGTGCTGGTGGACCATGCCGATGCCGGCGGCTATCGCCTCGCCTGGTCCGTCGAACTGTGCGCGCTCGTCGTTGACATAGATCTCCCCCGATGTTGGTTGCAGCAGTCCGTAGACCACATTCATCAGGGTGCTCTTGCCGGCCCCGTTCTCACCGAGCAGCGCGATGATCTCACCGGGATCGACCGTCAAGGAGATGTCCTCGTTGGCGGCGAAATTGCCGAACTTCTTCGTGATATTCCGCAGTTCCAGTTTCACCGGTAATCCTCCGCTCGGAAGAGTGATGTGGGGGGCCCAGAACGCGTCCGGGCCCCCCACACGTTGTCAGCTGCTGGGCTGCGGCTGGTTCGGCGAGGTGACCTCGATCGACCCGTCGATGATGCCCTGCTTGATTTCATCGAGTTGGGCCTTGAGCTCCGCCGGAACCTGGTCCTCGAAGTCGTGGAACGGTGCCAGACCGGTTCCGTCGTTCTCGAGGGTTCCGATGTACTCCTCGCTGGTGAACTCATCGTTGACTGCTGTGCCGATGGTGTCCTTCACCGCGACGTCGATCTTCTTCAGCACGGAGGTGAGGAACACGTCCTTGTACTGCGGTGCCGACTCGTAGCCATCGCTGTCCACCCAGATGACCGCGGCCTTACCGGTCGTCTGTGCTTCCTTGGCTGCACCCAGGCCAACTGGTCCGGCCACCGGGAAAATGATGTCCGCACCTTGCTGGATGAAGTTCTTGGCCAGTTGCTGGCCTTTCGCCTGGTCTTCGAAACCACCGGCGAACGATCCGGCGGCAGGCTTGTTCTGGTCCCAACCGAGGACCTCGACGTTGGTGCCGTTCTCCTGGTTGTAGTACTGCACACCCTCCCAGTAACCGTCCATGAATGACGTCACCGACGGGATCGCGAGACCGCCGAATGTGGCTACCTTGCCGCTCTCACTCATGCCAGCTGCCAGGTAACCGGCCAGGAAGGAGGACTGTGCGCTGTTGAACAGCAGCCCCTTCATGTTGTCGAGGTCGGGGTCACTTGCCGCGTCGACGATCGCGAATCGCTCCTCGGGGTTGGCCTTTGCACCCGCCTTCGTCGCATCCTCCATCAAGAAACCGACGGTGATGATGATGCCGCAGTCGTCGTTGACCAAGGAGTTGATGTTGGGTGCGTAGTCGGTCTGGCTCTTCGACTCCAGGAACTTCTCCTGGATGCCGAACTCGGCCGCGGCGTCCTGCACGCCCTTGTAGGCGTTGGCGTTGAATGAGCGGTCGTCGATGCCACCGGCGTCCGAGACCATGCAGGCCAGGAAGTCACTGCTGCCGGTTGCCGCCGGCGACCCGTCCGCACTGTCGTCAGGTGCGCTGCTACAACCCGCTAGGGCAATCGCTGCAACCGTTCCGACGGCTGCGAGGCGAAGCTTCTTCATACATTCCTCCAAATGTGAACTCGACCCGGACTTTACTCCCCGTTTACCTACTGATGGGTCGGCGCTCCGGATCTCTGGCCATTCGTACCCCGTTGCGGCGATTATGTCCCACTGGATGTGTCTGACGCCCATCTTCGACGTCGGTTCTGGTCGCGAGGTGCCAGGCAGTGCCCGGGCCTGCCGCAAGCTTCGACCGCCCGGGTAGCCAGGTGACGCAGGTGAGCGCCGCAAGACAACCACCCGCCTACCGCAGAATCGCTTGAATCTGCCAGCAGGTTTTCGGACATACCGCCCCAACACGCACGCTGGGAAAGCCTGGCCCAGCCCTCCCGACTAGCATGAATCCGTAACCACGCCCAAGGAGGTAACAGTGCCAAAGGCTTCTGTCGGCACGCTGTACCGAGGGCATGAGGGAATGTGGACCTGGGTCGCCCATCGCATCACCGGCGTTGCGGTCTTCTTCTTCTTGCTCGTGCACGTTCTGGACACCGCTCTGGTCCGGGTCTCCCCGAGTGCCTACGACGCGGTCATCGCGACCTACAAGACCCCGATCGTGAACCTCATGGAGGTGGGTCTGGTCGGCGCGGTCCTCTTCCACGCCCTCAACGGGATCCGGATCATCCTGGTCGACTTCTGGTCGAAGGGGACCCGGTTGCAGCGGCAGATGACCTGGACCATCGTGGCGATCTGGCTGGTTCTCATGGTCCCCGGCGCCTACTTCATGTTGATCCACACCGTTGAGAATCTGTTCGGGAGCACCTCATGAGCGCACCGGCACTGAACGCTCCGAAAACCGCCCGCAGCGGCGGCCGGACGAACTACGAGATGTGGTCCTGGGTCTTCATGCGGGTCTCCGGCATCGTGCTGGTATTCCTGGTCCTGGGCCACCTGTTGATCATGAACATCCTCGACGGCGGGGTGCAGCGCATCAACTTCGCCTTCGTCGCCGGTCGCTGGAGCAGCCCCTTCTGGCAGGTGTGGGATCTGCTGCAGTTGTGGCTGGCCATGATCCACGGCGCCAACGGCCTGCGCACGATCATCAACGACTACTCCGAGCGGGACCAGACCCGGTTCTGGCTCAAGGCAGCACTGCTGACCGCCACCGTCTTCACGATTGCACTGGGCACGCTCGTGATCTTCACCTTCGACCCCAACATCAGCTGAGGTAGATCATGCAAATCCATCGCTACGACGTCGTCATCGTGGGAGCCGGTGGTGCCGGCATGCGGGCCGCTCTGGAGTCCGGCACCCGTGCACGCACCGCAGTTCTCACCAAGCTCTACCCGACGCGGTCCCACACCGGCGCCGCACAGGGCGGGATGTGTGCCGCCCTGGCCAACGTCGAGGAGGACAACTGGGAATGGCACACCTTCGACACGATCAAGGGCGGTGACTACCTGGTCGACCAGGATGCCGCGGAGATCATGTGCAAGGAGGCCATCGACGCGGTCATCGACCTCGAGAAGATGGGCCTGCCGTTCAACCGCACTCCTGAGGGCCGCATCGACCAGCGCCGGTTCGGCGGGCACACGCGCAACCACGGTGAGGCCGCCGTGCGCCGGGCCTGCTACGCCGCTGACCGCACCGGGCACATGATCCTGCAGACGCTCTACCAGAACTGCATCAAGCAGGGCGTGGAGTTCTACAACGAGTTCTACGTGCTCGACCTGGTGATGTCCGAGGACGGCCAACGCACCGCCGGCGTGGTGGCGTACGAACTGGCCACCGGTGAGATCCACGTGTTCCGCGCCAAGTCCGTGGTCTTCGCCACCGGCGGGTTCGGCAAGGTCTTCAAGACCACGTCCAACGCGCACACTCTCACCGGCGACGGCATCGGGATCGTCTACCGTAACGGGCTTCCGCTGGAGGACATGGAGTTCTACCAGTTCCACCCGACCGGCCTGGCCGGGCTCGGGGTGCTGCTCACCGAGGGCGCCCGCGGCGAGGGCGGCATCCTGCGCAACAAGGACGGCGAGCGGTTCATGGAGCGCTACGCACCCACCATCAAGGACCTGGCGCCGCGCGACATGGTCGCCCGGGCGATGGTTCAGGAGGTGCGCGAGGGCCGTGGTGCCGGGCCGGAGGGCGACTACGTCTACCTCGATCTGACGCACCTTCCGGCCGAGCAGATCGAGACCAAGCTGCCGGACATCACCGAATTCGCCCGCACCTACCTCGGCGTCGACCCGATCACCGAACTGGTGCCGGTGTTCCCCACCGCGCACTACGCGATGGGCGGCATCCCCACCAATATCGAGACCGAGGTGCTGCGCGACAACGACACGGTCGTCCCCGGCCTGTACGCCGCCGGCGAGTGTGCCTGCGTCAGCGTGCACGGGGCCAACCGGCTGGGCACCAACTCGCTGCTGGACATCAATGTCTTCGGCCGGCGGGCGGGGATCGCCGCCGCTGAGTACGCCGTCTCGGCGGAACTGCCCGACCTGCCCGACGACTCCGAGACGTTCGTGGCGTCCATGGTCGCCGACCTGCGCGAGTCGACCGGGGGTGAACGTGTCGGTGAGATCCGCAAGGCCATGCAGGAGACCATGGACATGAATGCTCAGGTCTATCGGACCGAAGCGACGCTGAAGCAGGCGCTGTCCGACGTGCAGGAGTTGCAGCGGCGTTACCGCAACGTGGCGATCCACGACAAGGGCGAGCGGTACAACACCGACCTGCTCGAGGCGATCGAACTCGGCTTCCTGCTGGACCTGGCCGAGATTCTGGTGGTCGGTGCGGTGGCCCGCAAGGAGTCCCGCGGCGGCCACGCCCGCGAGGACTACCAGACCCGGGACGACGTCAACTTCATGCGGCACACCATGGCCTACCGCCATGTCGGCGAGGACGGGCAGCCAACAGTGCGCCTGGACTACAAGCCGGTTGTGGTGACCCGCTACGAGCCGATGGAGCGCAAGTACTGATGACTACCACCGTTCCCGAGCAGATCACCCGGCTGGATGTGACGCTCAAGATCGCGCGCTTCATCCCGGAGACCGACACCGAACCGCACTACGAGGAATACCGCCTCGAGTGCCTGCCGACCGACCGCATCCTCACGGTCATGCAGAGGATCAAGGACGAGATCGACGGCACCCTGACGTTCCGCCGTTCCTGTGCCCACGGCATCTGCGGGTCGGACGCGATGCGCATCAACGGCCGCAACCGGTTGGCCTGCAAGACGCTCATCAAGGACCTCAACATCAAGAAGCCCGTGATCATCGAAGCCATCAAGGGCCTGCCGCTGGAGAAGGACCTGGTGGTGGACATGGAGCCCTTCTTCGACGCCTACCGCGACGTGATGCCGTTCCTGATCCCCGAGGGCCACGAGCCGACCCGCGAGCGGCTGCAGTCCGCCGAGGACCGAGCGATCTTCGACGACACCACCAAGTGCATCCTCTGCGCCTGCTGCACCACCTCGTGCCCGGTGTTCTGGAACGACGGCCAGTACTTCGGCCCGGCTGCCATCGTCGGGGCGCACCGCTTCATCTTCGATTCACGCGATGCTGGTACCGACCTGCGCCTGGACATCCTCAACAGCAAAGAGGGTGTGTGGCGTTGCCGCACCACCTTCAACTGCACCGAGGCCTGCCCGCGTGGCATCGAGGTCACCAAAGCCATCGCAGAAGTCAAACGTGCCCTGATGTTCCGCCGGGACTAGGAACGGCGTGTTGGGACTGCTCGCTCCGGTGCCGCTGGGTGCGAGCGGCTCGCAAGCCCCGATCGGGCCAGCTGTACAGACGACCAGCGGTGGAAGCCTGCGATGATCAGCCGGGGTCGAGTCCGCCCTTGGCGCCGATCCGTTATGACCCCCACGGGGGAATGCTGCCAGTGCTAGACCACCCCGCCGTGCTCGGAGTCCAGCGGTGACGCGGGAGGCTCGTGCTCCAGAGGCCGGTAGGTGTAGAAGAACGTGCAGCCGCCCGGACCGACGTCGGTGACCGCGTGTGCGACCGTCGGTGGGATGTAGATGTAGGACCCCGGCCCGAGCCGACGGCCGAGCATGGAGCACTCACCCTCGAGGATCAGGATGTGGTGATGGGCCGCATGGTGGGTGTGTTCAGGGTTCTCGTGGCCCTGGTCGACCCGCATGAACCCCAGCGTCGTGTCACCTGACTGCCAGAGGGTCTTCTGGTGCACACCCGTCATCAAGGTCGACCAGTCCATGGCCTCGATGTCAGGCCCACTGGCAACAATCAGCTTGCCCAGATCATCTCTGTTCATCGCAGTCCCACCGCCTCTCTCCTTTTTCGTCAGCCTATTCCCCTAGATGGTCGGCCCGGTGGGGAGTCGATGGGTTTCGCTCGCGCGGCACCGTCAGGCGAGGGGAGGAAATCTGGCCGCAGACGCGCGCGTGGCGTTGCCGCCCACCTGCGAAAACCGCCCGTACGCTGATTTGCAATGCGTACTCTTCTCATCACCACCGCCAGCGTCCTACTCCTGGCTGGCCCGGTCGCGGCCCAGGAGGCCCCGGCGACCCCTTCGCCGACCCCATCAGCAGCACAGGGTGTCGAGATCCCCGATTTCGCCACCCGTGCGTGGATCGTCGTGGATGGCAACTCCGGCGACGTGTTGGCCGGGCAGAACATCGACGAGCAGCGCCCGATGGCCTCGACCATCAAGACGCTGACCGCGTTGACCCTGCTGCCGCGACTGCAGTACGACAGCACCTACGAGGCCCTTCCCGCCGAAACGCTGACGGAGGGGGCTCACGTCGGAGTTCTCGCAGGTAGCCGTTACACCGTCGAGGAACTGTTCCACGGCATGCTCATGCGCAGCGGAAACGATGCGGCGGTCGCACTGGCCGATGCGTACGGGTACCAGCGCACGCTGGCGGCGATGAACGCGGAGGCCGCCCGCATCGGCGCCACCAACACCACCGCGAAATCGCCCAACGGTCTCGACCAGCCCGGACAGGTGACCACGGCCGCCGATCTCGCGCAGATCTACCGCGTGGCGATTCAGGATCCGCGCTTGCAGGAGATCCTCACCGCCAAGCAGGCGGAGTTCCCGGGACAGCCGCCGCAGGATCCGACGAAGGCCCGCGGCGACTTCACGATCTTCAACAACGACAACCTGCTCAATCGGGACTATCCAGGTTTCCTGGGAGGCAAGAGCGGCTTCACCAGCCAGGCGGGCAGGACGTATGTGGCCGGCGCCGAACAGGATGGCCGTCGACTGATCGTCGCGCTGCTCGGCATCGGCGGGGGCACAACGCAGACTGCGGGCCAGCTGCTCGACTGGTCCTTTGCCAACGCCGACCGGTTGAGCCCCATCGGTCAGCTCCCAGCGGTCCCCCAGGACGCCGCCATCACCGCCGAACCGGCGGGCACTGCGGATCCCAACGATGTCGCGGCCCTTCCTACGCAGGCGCAGAACCAGGCCGTAGCCGCACAAGCCGTCGAGTCGGCGGTCACCGCCGCGAACAAGGCCGTCACGGCGACTGCGGATCAAGCCACCCCAGAGTCGACCACCGGGGTGGCGGCGATCATGAACGTCTCGGGCTTCCCCTCCTCGCCCTTCGTCGTGGCTGAGCCGGCACAGGACCCGGCCCCCGCTCAGCGCGGACTTCTCGCATCGTTGCTCGTGGGGCTGTTCAAGGCGTTCATGTGGCTGCTGCTGTTCCTGGGCGTCGCCGTGGTCCTGTTGCGCATCCGAGCGGTCAGGCGCATCAGGCGACGCCGTGAGGCCTATGCCCGCGCTATGCAGCAACGCCAAGCGGGAAATGCTGCATCGGACTCCACACGTGATCGGATCCCATCTCGTACAGGGTGATCGCCCCTACCGTGAAAGCCGCAGCGTAGTCCGCCAGGGTGCGCTGGGCGCCCACGAGCGTCTCGTCGGGGACATCTTGGGCGACCGTCACGTGGGGGTGGAAGTCGAACCGGAGCTTGCGCGCCAGAGGACCTGAACGCACGTCACGCTCAAGGGTCGTGATCGGTTGCGCGCCGGCAGCCACCCGGACGTACACGACCGGGGACAGCGGGCGGAAGGTTCCAGTCCCGCGCAGCTCAACCTCGAAAGGCTCGTGCCTGCGCGCAACGGCTTGCAGGTGGTCGATGACCGGATCGAGGTCGGCAAGCGCGGTGGGTGGCAGCAGCGTCACGTGCGCCTGAATCGTGTGTGCCTGCGGATCGCCGAAATGCTCACGCCACGCCTCAAGTTCGTCGGCATAAGGCGCGGGAATGGCGATCGCCACTCCTATGTTGTGCTTCATTGCGCGTGGGACTGAAGACCCAAGGCTGCGTACGCCGCTTGAAGAGTCGGTTGTGCCGCCTGGCGAGCCTTGACAGCACCTTCGGCCATGAGGCGGTTCAATTCGGCCGGGTCAGCAAGATATCCGCGTGTGCGCTCTGCGAAGGGTTCAGCAACGGCCACCACTGCCTCGGCCGCGGCCACCTTCAACGGACCGTACATTCCGCCGCCATATTCTTCCTCCACCTGGGCGACCGTGCGATCCGTGGCCGCGGCCAAGATGCTGAGAAGGTTCGAGACGCCGGGTTTGTTCACAGGGTCGTATCGGACTTCTGTCTGCGAGTCGGTGACCGCGGACTTGAGCTTCTTGGCGATCTGCTTCGGCGGATCCAGCAGGAACACACAGCCGGCCGGAACGGACTTGCTCATCTTCGCCGATGGGTCCTGCAGGTCCAGGATCTTCGCACTGTCCTTGACGATGTACGGCTCGGGAACGACGAATGTCTGCCCGTAGCGGTGGTTGAACCGCTCGGCCAGATCCCGGGTCAGTTCCAAATGCTGTCGCTGATCCTCGCCCACCGGCACCGCGTTCGCCTGGTAGAGCAGGATGTCCGCGACCTGCAGACAGGGATAGGTGAACAGTCCTACTGACGCACTGCCTGCACCTTCTCGGGCGGTCTTGTCCTTGAACTGCGTCATTCGAGAGGCTTCACCGTAGCCGGTCAGACACATCATCACCCACGCCAGTTGGCTGTGCGCGGGAACATCGCTCTGGACGAACAGCGTTGCGCGCTGAGGATCGATGCCGGCAGCCAGCAGTTGTGCGTACGAAACCCGAGTCCGTTCGCGCTGTACCTGCGGATCACCCGGAACCGTGATCGCATGCAGATCGACGACGCAGTAGAAGGCATCGTTGTCGTCCTGCAACGACACCCACTGGCGCAAAGCGCCGAAGTAGTTGCCGATGTGGAAGCTGTCCGAGGTCGGCTGGATGCCGGAGAGGATGCGGGGTCGTGCCATGGCCCTATTCTGTCGGCTCGGGATGGGGCACGGGCGCGTGGGCGACCAGGACGCGGGCGATCCGGCGGCCGTCCATCGCCGTCACTGTCAGCGTGTTTCCCTCGAAGTCCAGGGTGTCCCCCTGGGTCGGGAGCCTGCCCAACTGCGCGACCATGTAGCCGGCCACCGTTTCGTACGGACCCTCAGGCAGTGCGAACCCGATCTCCTCTACGAAGTCGTCCAGGCTCAGCAGCCCGTCCACCTCGGCTTGACCGCCAGGGCTGAACGTGGGGGTCTGCCTGAGATCGAACTCGTCACGGATATCTCCCACGAGTTCCTCAACAAGGTCCTCCAGGGTCACGATCCCCGCAGTACCGCCGTATTCATCGGCCACTATGGCCAGATGACTGCCACCGTCTCTCATCTCCTGCATCGCATTCAGGATGGCCTTGCTGTCCGGGAAGCGTGGGACCGACGCACCAGCCGCCGGATACGCAGGGACCGGTGCACCTCCGGGTCGAGCAAATCGCGAACATGCACGAACCCGATCACGTCATCAGCTGAGTCCTCCACAACCGGATACCGCGAATGCGGCAACTCACGGACCTTCGCCACAGCCTTCTGGACGGACAGGTCGGCTTCGAGGAAGTCCACTTCCGTACGTGGCACCATGACGCTGGCCAGATCGCGCCCCCCGGCAGAGATGACATCGTCGATGAGTTCGCGCTCTTCGGTCGTCAGCGACTCCTGCGCAGCCACAAGACCGCGCAGCTCCTCACCGGAGATGCCTTCCTTCGCCGCTTCTGGATCCCCTCCGAGCAACCGGACGACGGCATTCGTGGACACCGAAAGAAGCCAGATGAACGGGCGCGAGACCTTGGCCAGGGCATCCACCGGACCAGCCAGCGTCAGCGAGAACGTTTCCGCGCGCTGGAGGGCCAAGCGTTTCGGGACCAGTTCTCCGAGGACAAGCGACAGGTATGCGATCACCACCGTCACGCCGATGAACGCAAGGCTGCCGGCCACTCCCGGCGGCAATCCCATCGACTCCAGCCACGGCGTCACTTGGGGTGATATCCGGGACGCGCCGAAGCCAGCGGACAGGAACCCAGCGAGCGTCACCCCGACCTGCACCGCCGCCAAGAAACGGTTCGGATTGCTCACCAGGTTCTTCAGCCGGCGACCCCGCCCACCCTGTGTGGCAGCCAGGTGCTCCACTTGTGATTCACGCAGGCTCACGAGGGCCGTTTCCGCAGCCGCAAAGAATCCACCGATCAGGGTGAACAGCAGCACCACACCGATATTGGTCAGCAGTTCACTCACGGGTCCCAGGTTACGCGGACGCATGTCCTCTGGATTGGGGCAGCAGTGCCCTGTTCCCTCACGGGCTGGGTCCCGCGCTGTGTGCTCACCCATCGCCCGCATCCGGAGCCCGGCGGCCCCGTTGTTTCAGGGGGGTCCGCGGGTGTGGGTGATGACGGGGATGGTGTGGGTGTCCATGGTGATGGTGTACCGGCCGTGGTGCAGGTCGTTATGACATCTCGAACAGAGAAGGGCCAAGTTTGAGAGGTCGGTTCTGCCGCCGTCTTTCCAGTGGATGATGTGGTGGGCGTGGCAGTGCCGCGGGGCCCGTCCGCAGCGGATGCAGCCCCGGTCGCGGGCGATCAGCGCCGCCCATTGGGCCGCGGATGCCCGGCGTCGTTTTCGTCCGAGGGCGAGGGGGATGAAGGTGCCTTTGCGTTTGATCCCGAAGATCACCGTGCACACCGCCGCGCACGACAACAAATCAAACGATCCGGCGCCCAGGGGGGTGCCGTCGACCAGGGTCGCGTTGTCACTGGTGGGCAGGTTCTCCAAATCCACCAGGATGGACACCGCGGACACCCCACCGGGGTGGGTGTTGGCCGCCGCGCCTTGACATGTCGGTCAGGGCATCGGCGCGGCGTTGGGCCGGGGTGGTGGTGTCGTGGGTGTCCGGGGGGCGGGTGAACGATGCCAGGGTCTCGGCCAGGATCGCCCCGTCGACCTCGTCGAGCATCCCGGTGATCGCCCACATCCCATTCGCGCGGGCGGACAGCCGCAGGGACCGTTTGGCGCGTTGCTGATCCAGCGTGAGGTCCAGGTGGGTGGGGTTGTCGGCCTCAGCGACAACCTGCAGCACCCGGCGCACCTCCGAGGCATCGGTCAACTTCGCCAGGCCGACGATCGCGGCCTCTTTGCTGGTGAAGTCATCGATCGCCGGGGCGTGGGCCAGGATCTGATACACATGCAACCCCGAGATACTCCCGGCAGCCCACGCATCCTTGACCGTGGGTAGGTCGTGCAGGGCGTTGGCGGTGTTCACCATCCCCGACCCCACCGCCACCGGCGACCCGGTGGCGATCGCCACCAGGGACCCGGTGGTGCCTGCGCCCAGCACCCGGGAATCCCCGGCCGTATCGGCGGCACCGGCCAGACCGGTCAGATACGCCTCGATGCGGTTACGCAACTTCGCGGTGTGTGCCATCGCCGCGGCGCGTTCCTCCGCGCACAGCAGGTCGGGGTCGGGCAGCGCATCTATATCGTCGTTGATCTGGTCGAACCCGGCCGGGGCGGCAGTGGGTAGGGAGGCGCGGATCCGGGCCCGGCGGTGCGCCGCCCGCGACACATCAAAGAACGAAGAAGAAGCAGCAGTAGACGTAACGGCCATTGGACACCCCCGATCGACACAAGAACTTTGAATGTCGTATCGGAAGGGCCGGTGCCCTACCGCGACGTCGCTCCACGAGCTGACGAAAACCAACTACCAACTACCTTCGAACCATACCCAGGGTGGACCCCCGAGCACTGTTCGACCATAAACCCAGGGTGCGACATCTCCCGGAGCTACCTGTTACGAACCATAAACCCAGGGTCCGACATCTTCCCCGAGCTACTGCTTCAGACCATAAACCCAGGGTGCGACATCTTCCCCGAGCCACCTGTTTCGAACCGTGAACCCAGGGTGCGACATCCTCCCCGGACTACCTGTTTCGAACCGTAAACCCAGGGTCCGACATCCTCCCCGAGCTACTGATTCAGACCATAAACCCAGGGTCCGACATCTTCCCCAAACCACTTGTCCTCGAGGAACCCAGCAGCGGGCGGCCGCGTTCAGCTCACGAACTCCGACACGACGGCCGCGTGGTCGCTCCACCGCTCGGCATAGGTGGCGGCGCGCCCAACTGCGAAACCGCGACACCTGTCCGCCACTCCCGGACCCGCGAGCACGCAGTCGATCCTCCAGCCGGCGTCGTTGTCAAACGCTTTGCCCCGCCACGACCACCATGTATAGGGTCCAGGGCCCTCACCCCCGAAGCGGCGCCCCAGGTCCACCCAACCCAGCCGGCCGTACCACTCGTCGAGATAGGCCCGCTCGGACTCGAGGAATCCCGCCTTGCCGATATTGCCCTTCCAGTTCTTGATGTCGACCTCGCGGTGCGCCACATTCAGATCACCGCAGATCACAGCCCCAGGGCGCTGCTCCATCCACTTGCCCATTGCCGCTAGGAAGCGATGCTTCTCGTCCTGTGCAGTGGTCCCGGCCTGCCCTGTGTGGACGTACACACTGGCAACCTCGAGGCCATCTGTCACCCCGGCGATCCAGCGACCTTGATCGTCGGACTCCCCCAGCGCACCGGTTGGCTCAATTGGCCACCGGCTCAGCAAGGCAACCCCTGCATGCCCCGCACGCACCTCACTGGGCGAATGCAGCAGATTCCAATCGGCCAGAGGTCCCAACGCGGCACGCAACTGATCGTCGGTGGCGCGGACCTCCTGGAGTGCGATGACGTCAGCTTCTTGGGCAATCAGCCATTCGACACCCCCGCGCCGAGCGGCGGCACGGATGCCGTTGACGTTGGCGCTGACGAGCTTCAATCAGCCCATCGCCGCCTGGAGGTTCTCGTCGATCGAGGCGAGGAACTCCTGCGTGGTCTGGAACGGCTGGTCCGGGCCGATGAGCAGCGCGAGATCCTTGGTCATCTTGCCGCTCTCGACGGTCTCGATACACACACGTTCGAGTGTTTGCGCGAAGTTCGTGACTTCCGGCGTGCCATCGATCTTGCCCCGGTGCGCAAGCCCTTGCGTCCACGCGAAGATCGACGCGATCGGGTTGGTCGAGGTCGGCTTGCCCTGCTGGTGCTGGCGATAGTGCCGCGTCACCGTGCCGTGGGCTGCTTCAGCCTCGACGGTCTTGCCGTCCGGAGTCA
Organism: Micrococcales bacterium; assembly: GCA_016719135.1. Lineage (GTDB taxonomy): Bacteria > Actinomycetota > Actinomycetes > S36-B12 > UBA10799 > JADKAV01. Next base: position 134,486 of record JADKAV010000002.1, read on the forward strand.
TAAGAACCGAGGTCATGAGTCCGAGCGAACCGAAGCCCTGTGCGACCGTGTCGGACTGCACGTCACCGTCGTAGTTCTTGCAGGCCCAGACGTAGCCGCCCTCCCACTTCATCGCCGCAGCGACCATGTCGTCGATCAGGCGGTGCTCGTAGGTGATTCCAGCGGCTGCAAACTCGTCCTTGAACTCATTCTCAAACACCTCGGCGAACAAATCCTTGAACTGCCCGTCGTAGGCCTTCAGGATCGTGTTCTTCGTCGACAGGTAGACCGGGTAGCCACGGTTCAAGCCGTAGCGCATCGAGGCCCGCGCGAAGTCACGGATCGAGTCGTCGAGGTTGTACATCCCCATGGCGACCCCGCCGCCGGGGAAGTCGTAGACGTCGAATTCGATGGGCTCGGAACCGTCGGTCGGTGTGTAGGTCATAGTGAGCGTTCCCGGACCGGGCACCTTGAAGTCGGTAGCGCGGTACTGGTCGCCGAAGGCGTGACGACCGACGACGATCGGCTTCGTCCAGCCGGGCACCAGTCGGGGGACGTTGCTGATGATGATCGGCTCGCGGAAGATGACGCCGCCGAGGATGTTGCGGATCGTCCCGTTGGGCGAGCGCCACATCTTCTTGAGGCCGAACTCTTCGACCCGTGCCTCGTCGGGCGTGATCGTCGCGCACTTCACCCCGACGCCGTACTTCTTGATCGCCTCGGCCGAATCGATCGTGATCTGGTCGTCGGTCGCGTCGCGGCTCTCGATGCCCAGGTCGTAGTACTTCAGGTCGATGTCCAGATACGGCAGGATCAGCTGCTGCTTGATGAAGTCCCAGATGATCCGGGTCATCTCGTCGCCGTCGAGTTCGACGACCGGGTTCTTAACCTTGATCTTCGCCATGGTCAGAGGTCCTGTACGTCAGCTTGCTTGGCGCGAACGGCTTCGGCGGCTTGTTTCAGGCCCGCCAGTTCGGTCTCGGTCAGGTCGGTTTCGACGACTCGGCGCACACCCTCGCGGCCGATCTCAGCCTCGACTCCCAGGTAGACCCCGGAGATGCCGTATTCGCCGTCGACCCAGGCGCAGACCGGCATGATCGCGCCGCTGTCCTCGATGACTGCCTTGGCCATGCGGGCGGCCGCAGCGGACGGGGCGTAGTACGCCGAGCCGGTCTTGAGCAGGGCGACGACTTCGGCGCCACCATTGCGGGTGCGCACCACGAGCTCTTCGATGTCCTCGGCAGGCATCACCTCCGACAGCGGCTGTCCGTCGACGGTGCAGCGCGAGGGAACGGGAACCATGGTGTCACCGTGGCTGCCCAGCGTGAGGGTCTTGACGCTGCCGACCGGCTTGCCCAGTTTCTCGGCCACGTTATTCGTGAAGCGGGCCGTGTCCAGCATCCCGGCCTGGCCGATCACCCGGTTGTGCGGGAAGCCGGTGGCGAGTTGGGTCAGGGCGGTCATCTCGTCCAGCGGATTGGACACGACGATGACAACTGCGTTCGGGGCGTGCTGGGCGACATTCTCGGCCACCTGCCGCACGATCTTTGCGTTGGTTTCGATGAGGTCCATCCGGCTCATTCCAGGCTTACGCGGCAGGCCCGCGGTGATCACCACGATGTCCGACCCGCTGATCGCCTCGTAACCGGATCCGTCGAGGCCGGTTGTCTGGCCGATCACCTTCGTCTCGAAACCTTCGACCGGGCGCGACTGGTTCATGTCCAGGGCCAGGCCTTCTGCCTTACCCTCGACGATGTCGGTGAGGACCACCTCTTCGAATACATCGAACTCGGCTAGCCTCATGGCCGTCGTCGACCCGTAAAAACCCGCTCCGACAACCGTCACTTTTCCGCCCATGACTTACCCTTCGCTTCGTTAATGGCCCTCTTCCAACGTTACCGAATCGGACCCACGTCCCTGTCACCGCGTCAGACCGCCCAGCGATGGCCGGTGTTGACTGCAATCTTTGATCGACGGAGCTGACGCATGGACTCGGTCACCGGCGGCACGTGCTCGTGCTGTGGCAAGGCAGCCTGGTTCGGATTCGAGAAGTTGGCGCGTCGAAAGTGCGTGCGTCAGCCAGGCTCACGGACTCAGGTGGTCAGGCGACCGAAGAGCAAGACGCTAATCCAGTGGATCAACTGAACAGCAGGTAGGTCACCGCACCCAGCGCGAGCCCCAGCGCAGCGAAGAGCCCTGCATCCACCACACGCGAGCGGGATGTCAGCCATCCGGCAGTCGTCGACGGCAGTACCAGGCGGACCACGGAAGCAACCCCCATCGCCAGAGCCAGACCCGTCAGCCCTTCGCTCACTGAGCCGAGTGCGATCAGAATCAGCCCCACCGAGGCGAACAGGCAGATGACCAAGTACGGCCATTGCGCAGGAGGGGATTTCTCGACGGCGGGTGCTGCCACCTGCCGAGACGCCTGCAGCGCCGTTGAATCAGCGACCAGGTACTCATCGCCCGACGCCGTGCTCATGCAGGTAACCGTAGTACCTCATCAGGGCAAACACCGAACCACGTGGCCGTTAACGGCTCCGGGTTTCGGACATTTCCACGACATTGACAAGCAGCATGGCCCGGGTCATCGGCCCAACACCACCGGGCATCGGGGCCACAAAACCGGCCACATCCAGCACGTCGGCGGCGACATCTCCCACCAAACCCGCAGGAGTCCGCGTGATACCCACATCGAGCACGGCAGCGCCTGGTTTGATCATTTCGGCGCTGAGCAGGCCAGGAACTCCGGCGGCGACCACGACGATGTCAGCCTGCCGTGTGAAGACACCGAAGTCGGGGGTCCCCGTGTGACACAGCGTGACGGTGGCGTTCTCGGACTTGCGCGTGAGCATCAGCCCAAGCGGACGCCCGACGGTGACTCCGCGCCCGATCACGACAACATGGCTGCCGGCGATCGGCACGTCATAGCGACGCAGGAGTTCGACGATCCCGCGCGGCGTGCACGGCAGCGGGGCCGGCTCGTTGAGCACCAGCCGCCCCAGACTCATCGGGTGTAGGCCGTCGGCGTCCTTGGCCGGGTCGATGGCCGCCAGTGCCGCCCCCGTGTCGAGACCGGCGGGAAGGGGCAACTGCACGATGTAACCAGTGCATGCCGGGTCCTCGTTCAGGTTTCGCAGCGCTGCTTCGACCTCCTGCTGGCTGGCTGTCGCCGGCAGGTCCACGCGGATGGAGTTGATGCCGATCTCAGCGCAATCGCGGTGCTTCCCGCCGACGTAGGCGTGGCTTCCGGGGTCGTCGCCGACCAGGACCGTGCCGAGCCCGGGCGTCACACCGGCATCCTTCAGCGCTGCCACCCGCTCGCCGAGTTCGGCGCGAATCGTCGCCGCTGTCGCCTTGCCGTCCAAGATCACTGCTGCCATGACCCCGATTGTTCCACCGCTGCGTGGGGCGCGGTCGGCCGCGGGTGGTGACGCCTGGATGGCAGGGGCGCAGCGCGCGATCGCTGGGTCGTGTGCCGTGCGACGCGGCCAGGCCGCCGGTGGTTTGTTCAGTGGAAGAAGTGGCGGACTCCCGTGAGGTACATGGTCACGCCCGCCGCTCGGGCTGCGGCGATGACCTCTTCGTCACGCACCGAACCGCCGGGCTGCACGACCGCCTTGACCCCGGCACCCAGCAGGATCTCCAGACCGTCCGGGAACGGGAAGAACGCATCCGAGGCGGCCACCGCCCCAAGAGCGCGCTCCTCACCGGCCCTGAGCACAGCGAGCCGCGCCGAGTCGACCCGGTTGACCTGGCCCATGCCGATGCCAACTGCGGCCCGTCCCTTGGCCAGCAGAATGGCGTTGGACTTCACCGCCCGGCACGCGCGCCAGGCGAAGGCCAGATCCTGCAGCGTCGCTTCGTCGGCCGGCTCGCCGCAAGCCAGCTTCCAGGTGGCCGGGAAGTCGCCCGGCTCGTCGATACGGTCGGGACTCTGCATGAGCATCCCACCGGAGATGAATCTCACTTCCGCATCGGACTGCCTCACAGGAGCCACCAAGAGCCGGATGTTCTGTTTCTGCGTCAGCACCGCTAGGGCGTCAGGCTCGAAGGCCGGCGCGATGACCACCTCCAGGAAGATCTCACTCATCGCCTGTGCGACGTCCACGGTGACAGGACGATTGACCGCGACGACACCGCCGAAGGCTGATACCGGGTCGGTGTCGAAAGCCGCGCTGTAGGCACCCAGCAGATCCTCGCCCACAGCGATCCCGCACGGGTTCGCGTGTTTGATGATCGCGGCCGCAGGCTGGTCGAAGTCCCAGGCCGTGCGATGCGCCGCGTCCCCGTCGACGTAGTTGTTGTACGACATCTGCTTACCGTGCAACTGCTCGGCATGGGCGAGCCCCTGGCCGTGCTCGTTGATGTAGAGCGCCGCCCTCTGGTGGGGATTCTCGCCGTACCGCAGAACCTCGGCGCGCTGCCACGTGGCCGCCACCCAACCGGGCAGGGACTCCGAGGCGTCGAGCGAGCCGAGCCAGGATGCCACGGCGACGTCGTAGTCCGCAGTGTGTCTGAATGCTTTGACGGCCAGCTCCCGGCGCTGCTGATCAGTGAAACCCTCGCCTGACTCCACCACCGCCACTACATGTGGATAGTCGTTGGGACTGACGACGACGGCGGTGTTGGCGTGGTTCTTGGCCGCTGCCCGGACCATTGCCGGACCACCGATGTCGATCTGCTCGATGCACTCGTCCACCGCTGCTCCGCTGGCGACCGTTTCGGTGAACGGATAGAGATTCGCCACCACCAGATCGATGCCCGTGATGTCGTGTTCGGCGAGGGTCTGTTCGTGCTCGTGCTTACGCCGGTCGGCCAGGATTCCACCGTGGATCTTCGGGTGCAGCGTCTTCACCCGGCCGTCGAGGATCTCGGGAAACCCGGTGACGTCGGCAACCTGGGTCACCGGTACCCCGGCTGCGGCGATGGTCGCCGAGGTCGATCCGGTGGAAACGATCTCGACCCCCGCGGCGTGCAGCGCTGCGGCTAGCTCCTCGATGCCGGTCTTGTCGTACACCGATATCAATGCGCGTCCGATTGTCATAGCTCCACCTTTCGTCCGTTCACGGTGCATCCCTTCGTGGCCAGGGCCTGCACCACTTCCGGGAGCAACTGCCACTCGACCTCTTTGATCCGTTCATGCAGGGTCTGCTCAGTGTCGTCGGGTTCCACCGGTACCGACTGCTGGGCGATGATCGGGCCGGTGTCGACACCGGCATCCACCAGATGAACCGTGCAACCGGTGAGCTTGACGCCGTACGCCAACGCCTCCGGTACCGCGTGCGCGCCGGGGAAGGCCGGCAGCAGCGCGGGGTGGCTGTTGACCACCCGCTGCGGGAACCGGTCGAGGAAGGCGGCGTCCAGGATGCGCATGAAGCCGGCCGAGACCACCCAATCGGGTTCGAAGGTTCCCAGCATCTTGGCCAAAGCCCGGCTCCACGAGGGGCGGTCGGGGTGGTCGCTGGGGCGCACGACCACGGTGGGAATCCCCGCCGCTTCTGCGCGGGCCAGACCCTGTGCCGGGCGATCGGCGGCGACGGCGACGATGTCGTAGGTGCGGCGCGGATCGTCGATCAGTGATTGCAGGAGGGTGCCCGTCCCGGAGATCATCACGGCGACGCGGGGCACGTACCGATCCTAGGTCGGCCGGTCCCGGACGCAGCGAGGTGGGCGATCAGCAACGCTCGGGTGATCCGGCTTCTTGAGCGTCCGGATCCTGCTTGTCGTCAGCGTCGTGCTCCGCCGCTTCGGAGTCCGGGTCCAGGTCGGGATCGTCGATATTCTGCCGATCCGTGAGATCGATGATTTTGCGGTCTCGCCAGTGCCGCCAACCCCAGGTACCGGCCAGTTCCAGCAGCACTCCGAGGACGACACCGGCGGCGAGCAATGCGATGACGACCGGCGGTGGCCCCATCAGTTCCAGGCGGCCGGCGCCGAACCTGCCGACGCTGATGGCCCACCAAAGATCGACCGCGATCAGGACCACCGCGACTGCGCCTGCCCGGGCGAGGATCCAGTCCCGGCGTCTGGTCGGGGATCCGGCCAACCGGGACAGCACGATGCCCGCCCCGATCGGGATGAGCGTGCCGACCAGCCACCACGGCTGTTCGGTCGTGGGAAGCAATTGCACGCCCAGCAGGTCCACGCGGGCATCGATCGGAGCCCAAGGGGTGACGGTCACGCCAGCCACCGCCACGCCCGCACCGGTGACGTACGACAGTGCCCACATCAGCGCGGCGGGCAGATATCCCAGCCAGGCCAGGAACAGCGCCAGGCCACCGAAGAGACCGGGGCCGATCTGCGACAGCGCATCCGAGGTCGTGCTATGTGAGAACAGAAGGGAGGCGGCCAGCACCGCTCCCGCGCCTGCGGTCAGGACCGCAAGGGCCCCCACGGCCGGCCGGACCAGGTGCCACGCCCGTTCGAAGACCTGGCGGCCCATCTGCGCGCGCCACGCCATCGCAGTCACCGACACGGCGAAACCCAGGACCGCGGCGTGCAGGGCTGCCCTGGCCGGCATCGCGGCGGCACCGGAAAGGGTGCCGAACAGCGCCGCGAGTAGCGCCACCGCGGCATAGGTGGCGCCCAGACATGCGCCGGCCACCGCCAGTGACTTGGGGTACGCGACAGCAGCCCTGTGCGCGACCCAGCGGCCCGCCGCCCACAACACGAGGGTCGGAAACACGATCCAGGCCCACGGCAGCAGCGTCCAGACACCCTCCCCCACGACGAACGGGACACCATGGGCCGTCAGCCAGATGTCGGCGCCGACTCGCATCGCCGTGTCGGAGGCCGATTCCCCGGCAGCGAAGATCCACACCACGAGGGTGACCACGACCGTGATCACCAGACCGGTCAGCGCCGCCCAAAGCCCCGCCGCCGCAGCCGCCAGGGGTAAGGGCAGCGGGCCGGACCGCCAGAAACTGGTCACCGCCGCGGTCGGGGCCGCCCACCCGGTACGGGTCGACTTTATCCGGTCGGCTTCGCGGCCAGTGGAGGTGCGGTTCGTCGGACGCGACGCGGTCCGGGACCGGCTCGACCCCCTGCGGTTGGCGGGGCCCTGCGACGCACGACTCACTGCACTAGGTTCGCATCCATCGGCCCGGTCGGTGGCACATACACGCCGAATGGCGGGGTTGGCCGCGTCGAGGGGATCCCCGCAACGCCGCCCCCGCGACTTCGGACACAGCACGCCAGCCACTGACCACATACGACCAAAGTCCCCGATGGCCACGGCCCACCCCGCGCCGCCCCCGCGACTTCGGACACAGCACACCAGCCACGACCACAACGACCAAAGCCCGGGCCCACCCGCCCCCCACTCGGACACAGCACGCCAGCCACTGACCACATACGACCAAAGTCCCCCGGAACGCCACGACCGACCCCACGCCGCCCCCACGACTTCGGACACAGCGCGTCAGCCACTGACCACATACGACCAAAGTCCCCCGGACCGCCACGACCAGCCCCGCGGAAACCAGCCCCCGCAGATCCGCACGACGTACGGTCGAATCATGAGTCAACCAACCGTTGCCATCGTGCTCACCGGTGCGGCTGCCCGCGGCGCTTTCCAGGCCGGAGCCCTGTCGCGGATCGCGCCGGCCCTCGAACGCCAGGGCCTACGTCCGAGCATCTACCTGGGCACCTCCGCCGGCGCCATCAACGCTGCTCTGTGGGGGTCGTACGCACATCTGCCGGCCGAGGTGGCTGCTGAGCGAGTGCTCGCCCTGTGGCGCAGCATGGACCGCAAGAACGTGTACACCCATCCCGCGCTGTCTTTGATCCGCGACGGATTGCGGATCCTGCCCGGCTCCCTGCTGGGCGTGGGCAACGGCCTGGATTCGCTCTTGGACACCAGACCGCTGGCGCAGACCGCTCAGGAGTCGCTGGACACCGATCAGATCGCGGCCAACGTCGCATCCGGCGCGGTGGACGCCGTGGGAGTAGCTGCCACTCGCATCCCACCGGCAACGGGCAAACTCCCGACACCGGGGGATCCGATGGACCGGTGGCACATCTCGCATACCCATTCCGTGGTCTTCCTCGACACCACCCTGGATGCCTCTGCAGTGGCCGACCCCGACCGGGCGGTCCGCGTGGCCCCCACGACGATCGAGGCCGCGCACGTCCTGGCGTCGGCGGCGATACCGGTCGCCTTTCCTGCCGTCGAGGTGCAATCGCCCGCGGACTACGCCGGCTGGTACGTCGACGGCGGGGTGCGACTCAACGCCCCGCTACGACCGGCCGTGGCGCTGGGCGCAGACCATCTGGTCGTCATCGCAGCACACGCGACCCGCTACCCCGCCCGCACCCCACACCTGCCAGGCGACAAACCGGACCTGGCGGATTCATCATCGAGGATCTGAAGGCTCTGCGCACCCGCAATCGATGGTTGTCGCAGGGGATCACACCCACTTCTGAATCGGGTCGTGAGTATCACCATGTCGCCTTGCTCGAGATCTCACCAAAGCCGGGCTCGTTGGCCCAGCTGGCCACGGATGTACTGCGGTCGAAGGGGCGCAACTGGTGGCGCGAGAGCGATTCCCTGGCCCTCGGTCGGCTGCTGCGCGGTGTCGGCGCCGGACCAGGACAGCAGGAACTACTGAGCTACACGTTCTTCGACGACGAGTACTTCTCCGCGCAGATCGAACTCGGCATCGCCGCCGCAGACACAGCGCTGGCAGGCGACTGGGACTGACCCGGGCAGCCCTACAACCCGGCGACGATCTCCCGCGCCAGACGCGCAGCCTCCGACGGGGTCTTGCCGACCCTCACACCGGCGGCTTCGAGCGCCTCGGCCTTGGCGGCGGCGGTACCGGACGACCCGGACACGATCGCCCCGGCGTGACCCATGGTTTTGCCCTCGGGGGCGGTGAAACCAGCGACGTATCCGACCACGGGCTTGCTCACGTTGTCCTTGATGAAGGCCGCTGCACGTTCCTCGGCGTCGCCACCGATCTCACCGATCATGATGATCACTTCGGTGTCGGGGTCCTCTTCAAACGCGGCCAAGCAATCGATGTGCGTGGTGCCGATCACGGGGTCGCCGCCGATGCCGACGCAGGTCGTGAAGCCGATGTCACGGCACTCGAACATCATCTGGTAGGTCAGCGTTCCCGACTTGGACACCAGTCCGATCCGGCCCGCCTTGGTGATATCCGCGGGGATGATGCCGGCGTTGGACTTGCCTGGGCTGATCAGACCGGGGCAGTTGGGCCCGCTGACGCGGGTGGTTCCGGCGTTCTGGGCATACGTGAAGAAGTTCGCGGTGTCGTGCACCGGGACCCCCTCGGTGATGACGACCGCCAGTGGCACCTGCGCGTCGACAACCTCCATGACCGCGCCCTTGGTGAACTTCGGCGGCACGAAGACCACAGACACGTTGGCGCCGGTGGCCTCGACGGCGTCGGACACGGAGTTGAACACGGGAATGGATGTGCCGTCCGCGTCGACGGTCTGGCCGCCCTTGCCGGGGGTGACGCCGGCCACGATGTTGGATCCACCTGCCACCATCCGCCGGGTGTGCTTACCACCCTCGGAACCGGTGATCCCCTGAACCAGGATGCGGGAGTTTTCGTCGAGGAAAATCGCCATGTCTGTTCGTCCTCCCTAGCGCGCAGCCAACTCGGCCACCCGAGCGGCGGCTTCGTCCATCGTGTCCACAAGTTCGATCACATCGTGTTCGGCCTCGTCGAGGATCCTGCGACCCTCCGCGGCGTTGTTGCCATCGAGGCGGCACACGATGGGCTTGTCCACCGCGTCGCCACGCTCAGCGAGCATCCCCATTGCCTGCACGATGCCACTTGCGACAGCGTCGCAGGAGGTGATGCCCCCGAAGACGTTGACGAACACGCTCTTGACCTCGGGGTCGCCCAGGATGATCTCCAACCCGTCGGCCATCACCTGCGCGGACGCGCCGCCACCGATGTCCAAGAAGTTGGCGGGCTTGACGCCACCGTGTTCCTCGCCGGCGTACGCCACCACGTCCAGGGTGCTCATGACCAGTCCGGCACCGTTGCCGATGATGCCCACTTCGCCGGACAACTTCACGTAGTTGAGGCCCTTCTCCTTCGCCTTGACCTCGAGCGGATCAGTTGCGGCGATGTCGACCAGCGCCTCATGGTCGGGGTGTCGGAAGTCGGCATTGTCATCGAGGGTGACCTTGCCGTCGAGGGCAAGGATCTGTCCATCCGGGGTTTTGACCAGTGGGTTGACCTCGACCAGTGTCGCGTCCTCTTTGACGAACACGTCCCACAGTTTGACGAGCACATCGGCGACCTGGTCCGCGACGTCCGCGGGGAACTTGGCCTGGGCCACGATCTCGGCCGCCTTGGCCGCATCGACGCCCTCGATCGGGTCGATCGCGACCTTGGCCAGCGCTTCGGGGTTGGAAACCGCCACCTCTTCGATCTCGACGCCGCCCTCGACACTGGCCATGGCCAGGAAGTTGCGGTTCGCACGATCGAGCAGGAAGGAGACGTAGTACTCCTCGGCGATGTCAGCGGCGCCGGTGATCAGCACCTTGTCGACGACATGACCCTTGATGTCCAGTCCGAGGATGGCCCGGGCCTTCTCCTCGGCGTCTGCGGGGTTCTCGGCGAGCTTCACGCCCCCGGCCTTGCCACGGCCGCCGGTCTTGACCTGCGCCTTGACGACGACCAGCCCGCCGATTCGATCGGCTGCGGCAGCCGCTTGACTCGCATCGGTGACGATCTCACCCGACTGGGTGGGAACCCCGTGCTTCGCGAACAGTTCCTTCGCCTGGTACTCGTAAAGATCCACTGCACCACCTCATCACTCGACGGCCCTGAGTGTGACGCTACTGCGTGGGTACGACAGATCGGATAACGGGGTCAGACGACCGGAGCGCTACCGAGGTTCTGCCTGACCCACGACAAGACGTCCTCGGTCGACGTACCGGGAGTGAACACCTGCGCCACCCCCATGTCCGCCAACGGCTGCAGATCTTCCTCAGGCACGATCCCGCCGCCGAACACCACGATGTCGCTGGCGTCGCGTGCTGCCAGTTCGTCGATGACCGCCTTGAACAAGGTCATGTGCGCGCCGGACAGGATCGACAGGCCGATCGCGTCGACGTCCTCCTGGATCGCGGCGTTGACGATCATCTCCGGTGTCTGATGCAGGCCGGTGTAGATGACCTCGACCCCGCCGTCGCGCAGAGCACGGGCGATGATCTTCGCCCCCCGGTCATGGCCGTCCAGCCCGGCCTTGGCGATGACCACACGGATAGGAGGTGACACGCCATCGAGTCTACGCCGGGCGGGCTGGCGATTCGGGTGCGGTGTTTTGTGGCGCAGAGCCCGGGACTTACGCGATCGGGTCACACGCAGCGGGTTGCGATCGGGCTCGCGCCCACCACGCGCTACTCATCAAACGCAGTGAGCTCCTCCAACCGCCGAAGTTCGCACTGTGCAACTGATTCCTAACGCTGAGTACAGGCCAGCCCCCGGATATCGCTGCTCAACCATCGATATCCCCGCAATTCCGCTATGTCCGGGGTACAAACCCCCGATCCATCGGCTAGGTTCCATCTATGCCCGAATCCGCCGACGAGCACGAGCAGAGCGCGTTGCGGCGCAGTATTGACAAAGCCAGGGCGACCGGGGACTCGGCCAAACGGTCGCTGCTGAACCCGACGGGCTTCCGCGGCGTCGCCAAGGAAGCCGCCTGGCTGGCCACCCACGTGGCGATGTATCCGTTCGGACTGGTCGAGGACAAATACCGGCACGCAGAGGAACGGCACAACCTCGACGGACTGCCCCCCATCCAGCGCGGGCTGATCATCGGCGACGTGGAGGCCGCGGGCACCCCGATCATCCTGATCCACGGGATCATTGACAATCACACCGTCTTCGCGTTCCTGCGTCGCGCCCTCAACCGGCGCGGCTTCGGCCGGGTGATCACGTTGAACTACTCCCCGCTGTCCGACGACATTCCGCGCGTTGCCCGGCGACTGAAATCGCTGGTGGAGAAAGTCCGCCGCGAGACCGGCTACGAGCGCGTGCACGTCATCGGCCATTCCATGGGCGGGGTGGTGGCCCGCTACTACGTGCAGTGTCTGGGTGGCGACAAGCGCGTGCACACCGTGGTCACGCTGGGCTCGCCGCATTCGGGCACCTTGCCCGCCTACTTGGTGCCGCATTCGGTGGTCAAACAAATGCGTCCGGACAGTCCGATCGTCCGCGAACTGGACGCACCGGCCGCGCACTGCCGCACGCGCATGGTCGCGATCTGGTCGGACCTGGATCAAATGATCATCCCCAAGCGCAACGCCCGGATCGTGCATCCCGATCTCAATGCGCGCAACGTTTTCGTCCGCGGTGTGGGGCACATGTCCTTCCCGGTGGACGGGCGCGTGGTGCACGAAATCTGCACCACTCTGGCGCAACTCGATGTCGACGGCTCGACCCTGGTTCGGGGAACCACCTCGATCGGCAGCAGCCGGGCCAAAACACCGGCGCCATCGACCAAGACTCAGCCGCAGCGACCGGCGGCGACCAGTTAGGAAACCGCCGATTCGGTGACGGATGCTGGCTTTGTCTATTCATGTGGGCAGTTCGTCCCTCGACGATGACTTCCTCGAAATTTGGGGATAGTCGCGTTCAACTGTGATGCAATGCCGCGGCACTCACGAGCGTGCGGCCTCGGTCGGCGGCGAGCCGATGCCGCAACTACTGCGGCCGCTGCATTTTGGTCGCTGGACGTAGGAGAACTCGCCCGAGCGTTGGCGCGGGAGAACAGGGGCTAGAGGAATGCCTTGGGATCGCGCTGGGTCCCTTTCTTGATCACCTCGAAGTGCAAGTGCGGGCCACTGGAGTTGCCCGTGGTCCCCACGGCTCCGATCCGCTGACCCCGAGTGACCTTGTCGCCGACGTTCACCGACGTGCTGCTCAGGTGGGCGTACATCGTCTTCACGCCGTTGTCATGGCGCACGATGATCCGGTTGCCGTAGGCGCCGTCCCACCCGGCCTGGACGACTTCCCCGGCCAATGCACTGAGCACAGGGGTGCCGGTAGCCGTCGCGAAGTCGAGACCGGTGTGGTGGCCCGAAGACCATCCGCCGGGCTGACCGAAGACTGCGGAATAGGTGTAGTTACGGGTGGGGGTGAGCATGTCGCCGCTGGACCTCTGGGCAAGCGCCCGCGCCCGTTTTTGACGCTGAACGACCTGACGTCGAGCCGCCGTGGCTGCTTCGGCCATCGCGTCGGGGGAAACGGGTTGGCCGATCAGCGCGGACTCGGCGGAACCCGCAGACAGTGCTTCGGCGGCCTCATCGGCGCCGGAAGCCTGTGTGACCTCTGCCCCCAACAGCAGGCTCGACGCCACAACTGCCAGGCCTGCGGCCTGCAGCACATTTGCACGAGATGCTTTCATGGGATGTCCTTTCGGGGCCGAATCACTCGCCGCGCAGGTGCTGGCGGGGGTCGACCTTCTTGCCATTCTTGGTGCGGACCTCGAAGTGCAGGTGTGGGCCGGTCACGTTGCCGGTGCCTCCCACGCGACCGATCTTCTGACCTGCCTGGACGTGGCGGCCCTTGCCGACCTTGCGCTTACTCATGTGCGCGTACAGGCTGCGCTTGCCGCCCTTGTGCTTGACGATGACTGCCTTGCCGTAGGCCCCGGCCCACCCCGAGAAGACCACCTTGCCGTCGGCCACGGCCTTGACCTTGGTTCCGCGGGGAGCGGCGAAGTCCAGGCCCGTGTGCCGTCCGGAGGACCAGTAGGAACCCCGCTGTCCGAACTTGGCCGAGAGACGGTAGTTGCTGGTCGGCAACTTGCTGAAAACCGCGGATGATGCAGCCGAGTGGCGATGGTCGTCAGCGGCCATCGCAGGAGTTGATGCCGGCACGATCACGCTGGCGGCAACTGCGAGGCCGAGGATCGGGGAAAGTCTCTTCATGCCTCAAGTCATGCTCAAGATATTCGGGCCTCAAACTTCGCATTTCACTCAAAAGGTACATACGGGACGTGACCTAACACACTCGCTTGTGGGCTGGCCCACGATTGAGGCCGTGTCAGTCAGACATCCTCGGCATTTGTGCGGCTGCACCGGGCTACCGCCGGCCGTGCCCGGACACCAGGCGGACACACACGCGTTGGACAAACGCACACAGGTTGGACAACCGCACACACGTTGGAGTTACACGGCCGCTGCTTGTCCAACCTCCGTACCCAACTCCAACCCCCGTACCGAACTCCAACGGCTACCACGCACAGCACTCCGAACAGCATCCCCGAATCCCAAGGACGGCGCCGTTTGGCGCTACAACTTCTCCACCGGCGCATAGCGCAGCAGCAGCCGCTTCACACCCTCACTGCCGAAGTCGATATGAGCCTCGGCCTTGTCCGCCTCACCGGCGGTCGAGACCACGGTGCCCAAGCCGAACTTGGGGTGCAGGACGTTGTCCCCGGCAGTGAGATCGACGATCGGGCCGGCCGTCCGCCGAGCCGATCCGGCAGCTTGCGCCAATGCCGGCGCCGCGCCTCTGCCACCGGCACTCACCCGCCGCGACAAATCCCTGCCCGTGCGCTTCCAGTGGATCAAGGAGTCGGGAAGCTCTTCCAGGAAGCGGCTCGGGGGGTTGCTGGAAGGGGTGCCGAATTGCATGCGCATCGCCGCGCGGCTGATGTACAGCTGCTTGCGCGCGCGGGTGACACCGACGTACGCCAGTCGGCGTTCTTCCTGCAACTCGACCGGGTCGTCCAGCGACCGTGCATGCGGGAAGACGGATTCTTCCAGGCCGGTGAGGAACACCGCGTCGAACTCCAGGCCCTTGGCCGTGTGAAGTGTCATGAGAGTGACCAGCCCGCCCTCGTGATCGGGCAACTCGTCGGCCTCGGCCACCAGCGCAACCCGCTCCAGGAAGTCCGCGAGGGTGCCGTCGGCGTTGTCGTTCATGAACTCCCCGGCCACCGAGGCCAGTTGAGCGAGGTTCTCCAACCGCGACTCGTCCTGGGGGTCGTTCGAGGCCTGCAACTCCCCGACCAGGCCGGACTGCTCCAGCACCGCCTCGACCATCTCCTCGGGATCGGCTCCAGAATCCAGCAGCATCCGCAGTTCATCGAGCAAGGCCAGGAACGCCCCGATCCGGGTCTCCGCGCGGGGCCCGATGCCGGTCTCCGATGCACGGCGCAAGGCGGCCTCGAAGGTGATCTGCTCACGAGCGGCGAAAGCGGCCACCTGCTCGACGGTCCGATCACCGAGGCCGCGCTTGGGCACATTCAGGATGCGGGTCACCGCGACGTCATCCTCGGGATTGGATACCGCGCGCAGGTACGCCAGTGCGTCGCGCACTTCGCGGCGTTCGTAGAAGCGCACGTTGCCCACGATGCGGTACTTCAATCCCGAACGCAGCAGGACCTCTTCCAGCGGCCGGGACTGGGCGTGGGTCCGGTAGAAGATGGCGATCTCGCCGGCGTCCAGACCCTCTGAGGTCAGCCGCTGGATTTCGTTGACCACGAAAGCCGCCTCGTCGCGGTCGTCATCAGCGACGTATCCCACGATCTGTTCACCATCGCCGGCATCGGTCCAAAGCCGCTTGTCGCGGCGACCGGTGTTGTGCGAGATCAGCGCATTGGCCGCCGACAGGATCGTCTGGGTGGAGCGGTAGTTCTGTTCGAGCAGTACCACCTCGGCACCTGGGAAGTCCTTCTCGAACTCCTCGATATTGCGCACGTCGGCGCCGCGGAAGGCATAGATCGACTGGTCGGAGTCGCCCACGACGCATAGCTCTGCGGGATCCAGGCCTTCGGCTCCGTCACCGACCATCCGTCGCACCAGTTCGTACTGTGCACGGTTGGTGTCCTGGTACTCGTCGATCAGAATGTGCGCGAACAGCCGGTGGTAGTAGGCCGCGACACTGTCGAACAGGCTCAGGACGGCCACCGTGTTGCCGATGAGGTCGTCGAAATCCATCGCACCGGCCCGCTGCAGGCGCTCGGTGTACAGCCGGTACACCTGGGCCAGAACTTCCTGCGACTCCGTCTGGGCAGTAGGAGCGAATGCCTCGTGGTCGATCAGTTCGTTCTTCAGCGCGGAGATCTGGTGGGCCAGCCCGCGCGGACGGTACTTGCGCGGATCCAGATCCAGATCCTTACCGATGTTCGTGATCAGACGACGGCTGTCGTCGGTGTCGTAGATGGAAAAGGAACTCGGGAACCCCAGGTGGTGGGCCTGCCTGCGCAGGATGCGCACACAGGCACTGTGGAAGGTCGACACCCACATCCGTTGCCCGACCGGACCGACGGCGGCGGTGACCCGTTCCTTCATCTCGGTCGCGGCCTTGTTGGTGAAGGTGATGGCCAGGATCTCCGAAGGCACGGCTTGGCCGGTGGCCAGCAAATGCCCGATGCGTCGGGTCAGCACCCGGGTCTTGCCCGAACCAGCGCCCGCCACCACAAGGATGGGGCCGCCACGATGCGTGACTGCTGCTGCTTGCTGAGGGTTGAGATCAGAGAGTAAGTCGTCCACTGACCCCGAGTCTAGGTTGCGGCGACGCCTACTTGATGACCGCCACCATTCGGACCGAGGCGGATCCCTTGGCCGCATTGCCGGCGACGTTCACCTGGCGCTGCGACCCGAGGTCGACCACCGCCAGGTCCGTGTTGGACCTGCCGGGACGAACGTCGAGGCTGCGCGCAGTGGGACGCTCCCCGGCTCCCCAGACCTTGATCCCACCGGCCTTCTTCGCGCCCTTGGTGGTGATCGCCAGGACAACGGACTCGGCACTCGCCGGAACCTTGCCAGACACGTCGATGGCGCGGGTCTTGCCGCCGCCGGTGCGCACGGTTCCCAGGTCCGCTGACGTGGCCCGCAGTCGCTTGCCCTCGTCGGAGGGTTCAGTGATTCCACCGGTGACCAGCAGTTTCACGCGGGTGGGAGCCTTGGCGGTGTTGCGCAGCGTCACGCTTCCGTCCGCGCTGGCTGCAAAAACAGCGGCCGAACGGGTTCCTTTCGCCGCAACCGTCACCGCATCAGCGCGGGTCTTGCCTCCCGGTGGTGTCACCCGTACGTGCCCCGCGGACGAGCCCTTCGTGTTCAGGGTCAGCGACAGGCCGGTCAGACCCACTGACGGGATCCCAGGTGTCTGTTTGAGGTCCACGGTCTGCGCACCCTTCGCCGGGATCTCGACCGTGGCTGCCACCGTCGCGGGTACCGGAGTCCAGGTTCCGGTGCGCGTCTTCGCGGCCGCCGTGGTGTTGCTCGCGAAGTAACCCAGGACATCCACGGCGATGCGGGCATGCCCGGCGACCGTGGCGATCCAGATCCGGCCGGTGTCGGACACCGGAACGATCGCGGTCCCGGCCGAAGAGCCCTCCATCGCCAGCGACACCGCTTTCGGACCCGATGCGCCAGGAGAACCCGACGCGGTGATCCAGCCTGGCGCATTGGAGGCGTACGCCGTGAAGCGCACGGCGACCGCTTGCACCCCCGATGTCGGGATGCCCTTGCGTCCGCTGACCCGCACGGCTGTGCTGCGATCGTCACCGGACCACCGGCGTTGCTGCAGGTAACACCCCTGCTCCCCCTTCTTGCGGGAGTCGAACACCCGGACCGGTTTCACGGGGATGAACGCGGCGGACGCCTTGAGGGAGCGCGATGAGCCGCTCGCCCGCTTGGTCGCGCAAGGCTGGTCGAGCACCGGGGTGTTGTCCCAGTACGAGGTACGACCGGCAGCACCGTCCCACGTCATCGAGAAGTGAACGTGGTCGCGATGGCAGAACGTGTCGCTGCCCGAACCTTGCAGCGAGTAGCAGCCTTTGAGTTCGGTCCATCCACGATCCGTGTCATACGCGCGCCACATCTCGTCGCCCCACCCGATGTACATGATTCCCAACCGTCGGGCGTTGGCCGCAGGTGTGCCGTCGGGCCCTGGAGCCGTCACCCAGTCGACGAAGGCCTGCGCGTCCGCTCGCTCCTGGGGGTTCTTCCAGTCGACCATCCAGTCGACCGCCCGGCCCTCCTTGTGTTCGGAGATGCTGTCCTGGTCGCACGCCCGGCTGATGCCGATGACCGCCTGCCCGTAGGTGTCGAGCAACAACTGCCGCAGCATCATGGCGCCGGGGCGCGCCACCGGATCGCAGGTCGTCATGCCCTCGTAGTCGATGGGCGCGTCCAGCACCGCCGGATACGGACGCTCAGGGGGCAGGACCGTGCTGATCCGTTTAGCCGCGGACGTCGGCGTCACGGCCACCATCACCACGGTCAGGGCGGCAAGCAGGGGAAGAATGCGTCGCACTAACACCCGTGGCACCTTGCCAAAACCAAGACGGGGTGTCGCGCATGTCGGCGTCTATTAGTGTCACGAAACGGTCACGGTTGGTGATGCTTGCTCACGCTAGGTGGCCGCGAGGAGTCCTATTCACCGCGATCGACGCCTCAGCAGGTCCTGTGGTCCAAGCCAGGCGCGGCTCGGCAGTGGTCCGGCGGGAGTTTGGACGCATGACGTCTCCCACTGACCGTATTCGTCCAAAGTCCCCCCGGAATTGAGGTGGCGAGCGCCGTCAGCACCCCCCGCCTACTCCCACTCGATGGTGCCCGGAGGCTTGCTCGTCACGTCCACGACCACGCGGTTGACCGCGGCCACCTCGTTGGTGATGCGGGTGGAGATGGTGGCGATGACCTCGTGCGGCAGCCGGGACCAGTCTGCGGTCATGGCATCCTCACTGCTGACCGGACGCAGAACGACCGGGTGGCCGTAGGTCCGGCCGTCCCCCTGCACCCCAACACTGCGGACGCCGGCGAGCAGCACCACCGGGAACTGCCACACCGAACGGTCCAGCCCGGCCGCGGTGAGTTCCGCCCGTGCGATGGCGTCGGCCAGTCGCAGGGTCTGCAGATTCTCCTCGGTCACCTCGCCCACTATGCGGATCGCGAGGCCGGGGCCCGGGAAGGGATGGCGCCAGACCATCTCCTCGGGCAGGCCCAGTGCCGTGCCCACCGCCCGCACCTCATCCTTGAACAGATCGCGTAACGGCTCGACGAGTTCGAACTCCAGGTCCTCGGGCAGACCGCCGACGTTGTGGTGGCTCTTGATGTTGGCCGTACCGGTTCCGCCGCCGGATTCGACCACGTCCGGGTACAGCGTGCCCTGGACCAAAAAGCGCACGTCACCACCCACCTCGTCGACCACCTCGTTGGCCGCGGCCTCGAAGACCCGGATGAACTCCCGGCCGATGATCTTGCGCTTCTGCTCGGGGTCGGTTACCCGTGCCAGGGCGTCGAGGAACCGCTTACGGGCGTCCACCACCACCAGACGGGCACCCGTGGCAGCGACGAAATCGCGCTCCACCTGCTCGACCTCACCCTGCCGCAACAACCCGTGGTCGACGAACACGCATGTGAGCCGGTCGCCGATCGCACGTTGAACCAGTGCCGCGGCCACGGCCGAATCGACCCCGCCGGACAGTCCGCAGATCGCCCGTCCCGCCCCGATCTGCTGCGAGACCGCGCTGACCTCGGCGTCGATGACCCCCTCGGTCGACCAGTTGGCCGTCAGCCCGGCCACGTCGTACAGGAAGCGCTGCAGGATGGCCTGACCGTAGTCGGTGTGGGCGACCTCGGGGTGGAATTGGACACCGGCCAGTGGTCGCGACTGGTGCACGAAGGCCGCGACCGGGGTGGCGGCGGTGGTCGCCACGACATCGCAGCCGTCCGGCGCCCGCACCACGGCGTCGCCGTGCGACATCCACACCGACTGCTCTGCGGGCTGTCCGGCGAACAACACCGACTCGGTGGTCCGCACAACAGTCCGCCCGTACTCTCGCAGGCCGGTCTGGTCGACCTGTCCACCGAGGGCCGCAGCCATGACCTGGAATCCGTAGCAGATGCCGAACACGGGGACCTCCGCGTGCAGGATCGCCTCGTCAAAAGCCGGGGCGTCGTCGACGTACACACTCGAGGGGCCACCCGAGAGGATGATGGCCAGTGGCCGCTTGGCCAGGATCTGTTCGGCGGTGAGCGTGTGCGGAACCACTTCGGAGTACAGATGCGCCTCGCGGACCCGACGCGCGATCAGTTGTGCGTACTGCGCGCCGAAGTCGACGACCAGAACCGGACGGGGCAAAGTGGCCATGCCGCAAGTCTAGGTTGAGCCAGTGGCGAGATTCGGCGCCCTCGCCCGCCTCAACCTTTCTGTGCCGCCGCCTGCAAACTTACGACTGGGGGTGTGAGCAGATTGCCATCCAACGATTGCCGCAACGTACGCACTCCGACCGTGATCCAGGCCAACAGCAAACCCCCGTACAAAAGCACGGCTGCCCATCGAAACATCACCAGGTCGGTATGGACAGCCAACTGACTGGTGCCGGTCACGCAGGTGCCCACGGGGAAGGTGAACGACCACCACGTCAGGGCGAATCCCATCTTGCGCTTGGCGGCCCTGCGTGTCAGCGCAGCTGCCATCGGCATCCACAGCAGCATGAAACCCCACATGGGCACCCCGAAGGCGACGGCGAAGACATCCAGACCGGTGGACAGCGGCGGATCCAGTGCGACCAGGGACGCAGTGCCCAGCGCACCGGCGGCCGTGATGGACTGCCCCACCGGCCCGAGCACCACCCACAGTGTCGGCACCCGAGCCGACCCCGACGAACCGAAGTGGGCCAGCCTGCTCCAGATGAGCGTGATGATGATCAAAGAGGCCACCAGACTCATTCCGAACATCGAGTAGCAGGCGAACAACATGGTCTGTCGCCACTGACCTGCGGGTACGTGCTGCACGAGCAAAGCACCTGCTGAGGCCGAGACCATGGGCGGGACGACGGGCATGAGCCAGCCGCCGAAGGCCGCGTCGTGGCGTACCTCGAGCCGCGTGAACAACCGGTACGGCACCGCAACAGCCGTCACCAGCCCCAGGACCGTTCCCACAGTCCACAGAATCGCGTCGATCGACAGGGCTGCGGTGGCGCCGATATGACGCTCGCCGACCAACAGAGTCGCCGTGCCGACTGTCATCAGGGCCATCGGTGGGGCACCGAAGAACTGGATCGCCACGGGATCGTCAGCGATGGCCCGCAGGGTTCCGGACTCGCGGATCCAGTTCAAGGGCATGAGGATCAGCAGGCCGAGCAGGATCACCGTTGCCAGCAGCCACGCCGCCGTGGTCAGCGCCCCGGGAACACCGATCGGCAACGTCGCACCGGCCACTGCCACGATTCCGGTACCCATGACCGATGCGAACCAGTTCGGACCGATGACGACCCGGCCCTCGATCGGTGAGCCGAGCACCCCCAGGAACCTCGGCACCAGTGACCGCGTCGCCTGTGAGCCCATGCGCGAACGCTACTGGAGTGCTTGCCGCGAAGAAGGTGCTCTCCGCGCCTGGGTGCGAAACGTGTCACTGACCGCCCGCTGGGGCCACCTGTCGGCTGAGTGCGAAACGGCCCGGTCGTTGCGCGATGGCCCCGTAGTTGCCCGTTGGCCCGCAATATCGAGGCCACTGGGCAACCAACGGGCTACTCCCTATCGGCGCGAACCCCACCCGGTAGTCGTGCGAAACGGCCCGGTCGTTGCGCGATGGCCCCCCGTCGTTGCCCGATGGCCCGCAATATCGAGGCCACTGGGCAACCAACGGGCTACTCCCTATCGGTGCGAACCCGACCCGCGACGGAGCCTCACCACAACGTGCCGGCGGATTGTTCAACACGGACCGACAACTGCTGATCAAGACGTAGCCGCGGTCCCGCGAGCCAATCGCGATGCACCCTTCTCAGGTCAAGGCGGGATCTTCTGCTGCTGCCGATCCCCCTAAGAAACTCCGACGATCGGCAACCGCAACGCCCCTGGGGCGAAGTCCGGGACCACCGGCTCCTTGGGCACGACCGGAGCGATCCGCTGATACGCCTGACCCACTGCCGGGCGGATATCGGTTTCACCCTTGTTCGGCCACATGGCCATCGCGCGCTCAGCCTGCGCGGTGATCGTCAGCGACGGGTTCACACCGAGGTTGGCGCTGATCGCCGCACCGTCGACCACGTGCAGTCCCGGGTGGCCGTAGACCCGGTGATACGCGTCGATCACACCGGTCTGGTCGGAGTCGCCGATCGCGCACCCGCCCACGAAGTGTGCGGTCATGGGGGCCTTGATCAGGTCGCCGTAGTTCCCACCGGGCAGACCCCCGATGCGCTGACTGAGCAGCTTCGCGGCCTCGTTGCCGGCCGGAATCCAGGTCGGGTTCGGCTCGCCCTCGCCCTGCTTGGACGTCAACCGCCAACGACCGAACCGGCCTCGCTTGCCGCTGACCGTCAGCGAGTTGTCCACCGACTGCATGACCAGCAAGATGATGCTGCGCTCGGACCAGCCACGCAGGTCCACGAACTGCAGGAACTCCGAGCGATGCTTGATGACTTCCCGCAACCATGTGCGCCAGCGCGGCTCGCCGTCGACCTCGTCGGTCAGCACTGTGGCCAGTGCGCCCATCACGTTGGATCCCTTGCCGTAACGACACGGTTCGATGTGGGTGTGGGGCTCGGGGAAGAAGCTGGACGTGATCGCCACGCCTTGGGTGTAGTCGCGGCTGCGATCGTCGGTGATGGCACCGAGCAACGACTCGGAGTTCGACCGCGACAACTTGCCCAGGGTCGGCGAAAGGTTCGGCAGCCGACCAGTGTCCTTCATCTGGTGCAGAATCCGCTGGGTGTTGTACGCGCCGGCGGCCATGATGACCTGCTTGGCGTAGATCCGCCGGCGGCCCTTGCGCGGGGCATCGGTGCGCTTGACGTCGATGGCGTATCCCTCGCCGAACTGCTCGAAGCCGGTCACCGTCGTCATCGGTTGCACCTCGGCCCCGGCACTCTCGGCCAAAGCGAGGTAGTTCTTCACCAGGGTGTTCTTTGCGTTGTGGCGGCATCCCGTCATGCACTCGCCACACTCCTTGCACCCGGTACGCGCGGGGCCACGGCCGCCGAAGTAGGGATCCTCCTTGGTGATCCCGGGGCCGTCGCCGAAGTAAACGCCGACCGGGGTCATCCGGAACGTGTCACCCACGCCCATCTG
Source organism: Micrococcales bacterium (assembly GCA_016719135.1). Lineage (GTDB taxonomy): Bacteria > Actinomycetota > Actinomycetes > S36-B12 > UBA10799 > JADKAV01. The sequence continues at coordinate 157,488 of JADKAV010000002.1, forward strand.
TTCGGCGACCGCCTTCAGTTCGACGTCGGCCGGCGTCATCGTCGGGTTCTGGACCACCCCGAGCATGCGCTGAGCCTGGTCGTAGTACGGCGCGAGTTCAGCCTCCCAGTCGGTGATGTGGCCCCACTGCTTGTCCTTGAAGAACGGCTCCGGCGGTACGTACAGCGTGTTCGCGTAGACCAGCGAACCTCCGCCCACGCCAGCACCGGCCAGAATGATCGCGTCGGGCAGCACGTGGATGCGCTGAATGCCGTAGCAGCCCAACGCCGGGGCCCACAGGAAGCGGTTGGTCCGCCAAGAGGTTTTGGGCAGGTCCTCGTCCTCGAACCGGCGTCCGGCTTCGATGACCAGCACTCGATAGCCCTTCTCCGGGAGCCGAAGGGCCGAAACCGATCCGCCGAAGCCGGATCCGATGATCGCGACGTCGTAGTCGAACTGTTCCATCAGGACATTCCCATCTTCTTCATCAGACGTAGCGATGCGGCCATGAAGTGACCCCACTGCTCATCATTCATCCCGAACTGCGGTCCCAAGTGGACCAGTCGTTGCACGGCCACGGTCTGTGACTCGGTGTACTTGTGCAGGCCCTCGGTACCGTGCCGTCGGCCGATCCCCGACGCCCCCATCCCACCCATGGGCGCAGACGTTGTGCCCCACGCCGAGCCGTATCCTTCGTTGACGTTGACCGTCCCGGCCTTGAGCCTCGCGGCCACCTTGCGCCCGTGCTGGGTGTTGCGGGTCAGGACCGACGCGTTGAGACCGTACTCGGTGTCGTTGGCCCGGTCGATGGCTTCTTCGTCGTTCTGCACCTTGTACAGACTGACCACCGGCCCGAACGTCTCGGTGATGCAGGCGGTCATGTCGCGGGTCACCCCTTCGAGCACCGTGGGCTCGAAGAACAGCGGCCCGATGTCCGGTCGGGCCTTGCCGCCGACCAGTGCCGTCGCCCCTTTGGCCACAGCGTCATTGACGTGTTCGGCGACGGTGTCGAACTGCTTCTGGCTGATCAGCGAGCCCATGTCCGCGCCCCAGCCGACCTCCGCGTGCACGCGCATCGCCCGGACCCGGGCCACGAACTTCTCCACGAAGGCGTCATAGATCTTCTCGTTGATGTACATCCGCTCCATCGAGATGCACAACTGCCCGGAGTTGCTGAAGCAGGCGCGAACCGCGATCTCAGCCGCTTTGTCCAGGTTGGCGTCGGCCAGCACGAGCATGGCGTTCTTACCGCCGAGTTCCATGGAGCAGCCGATCAGCCGCTTTCCGCACTGTTCGGCCAACTGCCGTCCGACCGCGGTCGATCCGGTGAACATCAAGTAGTCGGCGTTGTCGACGATGGCGGGGCCGATGGTGGTTCCGGGGCCTACGACGACCTGGAACAGACCCTCCGGCAACCCGGCTTCGCGCAGCAGCCGGACCGCCCACAACGCGGTGAGCACGGTCTGGGAGTCGGGTTTGAGCACGATGCCGTTGCCGGCCAGCAACGCCGGGATCGCATCGGATACGGCCAGCGTCAAGGGATAGTTCCACGGAGCGATCACGCCGACGACACCCTTGGGCTGGCGGATCTCGCTGACAGACGTAAGCAGGGGCAGCACTCCACGGTGCTTGCGCGTGGCCAACTTCTTCGGGGCCACTTGCCCGTAGTGCCGCGCTGTGAGCAGGACGTCGAGGAACTCTTCGGAGGCGTGCGCGCGGGCTTTGCCGTTCTCGATCTGGATCAGGTCCAGCGTGGTTGAGCGGTGTTCGGCGATGATGTCGTGGAACCGCAAGATGATGCGGGCGCGTTCCTTGGGTGTCCACTGCGCCCACCGTTTCTGGGCACGACGGGCGGTTTCGAAGGCCATTTCGACGTCTTCGGTGGTGCTCATGGGGATCTCGGCCAGCGGTTCCAGCGTGAACGGGGAGACCGAGGTGAGTTTGTCAGCTCGAGCCGAGGCGACCACCTGTGTGATCAGGCTGTTCACGTCGATTCCGGCGACCTGCGCGGGGAGCCTTTCGGCAGCGATCGTCATATTCCACAGCGTAAACCGGTACGCGCCGTAGCGACCCCGGAAAGGGGTAAACAGGCGTCGTCGCTGTGGTGACGCGGCTGGCTCTCGCCCCTCTGGCTGTGAGATAAGGAGCCGATGTGGCACCAAGGCCTGTCCGAAGTGACACGACCTCCGCAATATTGACCGATTATCGGAAGGCGTCCTTCGGGCCAGCGGGTCACCTGAGGGCTCGGGTTACCCTGGGTCGGTGCTCCCCGCCGCCCGTTGGCTCACCGCCGCTGCCTTGGTGAGCCCCCTCGCCCTCGCCGCCGTGAATACGACCCCGTCCAGCGCCTCGCCGTCCGAGGCCTCCGCCAGCACTACGACGACGACCTCCGCGACTCCGGATCCCACCAGCAGCTCGCCGACTGCGGAACCCACCAGCAGCTCTCCGAGCCCCGAACCCACCAGCAGCTCTCCGGCTACGGAACCACCACCACCGCCGGACCCCGTCCCGCTGCCCACGCAGACGACCTCGCCGAGCCTCGCCTTGGAAACATCATTGGCCGCACTGGGGCTGCCGACCGGAAAGGTGGATGGGCGCATCAAGGCCACGACCCGCCGGGCGCTGTGCACATACCGGGATCTCAACGGCCTTCGCGCCACCCGCAAACCGGCCTCCGCGAAGCTCGCCGCCCGAGTCTCCGCATCCAGCGAACTGCCGCTGCTGCCGAAGAAACTCTGGGGAGTCAAAGCCCTGGTGAGTCTCACCTGCCAAGCGACCTACGTGACGAACAACAGGGGGGTTGTGCTGCGAGTGCTGCCAGTCAGCACCGGTAAGGACAACGGATTCCACAAGACCCGGACCGGCTTCAAGCGGGTCTACTACAAGGTCAATGCTTGGCAGCGCAGCACCTTGTTCCCGGAGCCCGACGGCCGACCCGGGCTGTATCGGCCGGTGTACTTCGACCGCGGAATCGCCTTCCATGGTGTCCGCAAACCAGTCCGGACACGTCCGCAGTCCCACGGGTGCGTGCGCACCTGGCCGAGGCAGCAGGACTGGTTGTTCAAGCGGCTCAAGATCCGTGACCGTGTGTTCGTCTACGGCGACTACTGGCGTGGGCGCAGTGCACCGCTGGGTGGCTACGGCCGTCGAGCCTGAACCGCTGCGAGCGCCTCGCACCAGCCTGGCTCAGGCACGCCGAATCACTCAGTGACTGCGCACCATCTCGACGCGTTGGAAACTCTTGAGATCGGAAAATCCGCACTGCGCAACGGAACGCCGCAGTGCGCCGACCAGGTTCATGGTGCCGTTGCTGACATGCGAGGGACCGAACAGGATCTCGTCCCAGGTCCCGACCGTGTCGAATTCGACCAGTTCCCCGCGGGGCAGTTCAGCGTGGGTCGCCTCCATTCCCCAGTGCCTGCCGGCGCCCGGCGCCTCCTGCGCACGCGCCAGTGGAGAACCGACCATGGCCGCATCGGCACCGCAGGCCATCGCCTTGACGATGTCGCCGCTGCGTCCCATCGCGCCATCGGCGATCACGTGCGTACCGCCCGCCCGACTCATCGAGGTAGTCGCGGCGGGCTGCGGCCACGTCTGCCACCGCGGTTGCCATGGGAACCCGGACTCCCAGCACATCGGCAGTCGTATGGCTCGCGCCGCCGCCGAACCCGACCAGCACCCCTGCCGCGCCAGCACGCATGAGATGCAGGGCGGACTGGTACGTGGCGACCCCCCCGACCAGGACCGGGACGTCCAGTTCGTAGATGAACTGCTTGAGATTCAACGGCTCCAATTGGGCACTCACGTGTTCGGCGCTGACGGTGGTGCCGCGGATGACGAACATGTCCACGCCAGCCGCTACGACGTCCTGGATGAAGTCGTGGGTCTTCTGCGGTGACAGGGCGGCGGCGACGGTGATGTGCGCCTCCCGCATCTGCTGGACGCGGGCCGCGATCAGCTCAGGTTTGATCGGCTCGGCGTACAAGCGCTGCAACAACGGGACCGCCTCATGGCGTGGCACCGACCGGATCTGCTCCAAGGCGGACGACGGGTCGTCGTACCGGGTCCACAACCCCTCGAGGTTGAGCACCGCAAGACCACCGGCCTTCCCCATCGTGATCGCCGTTGCCGGTGACACGATGGAGTCCATCGGAGCGGCCACGATCGGCATCTCGAAGGCGTAGGCATCGATCTGCCAGTTGATGTCGACGGCTTCAGGGTCTCGAGTGCGCCGATGTGGAGCCACGGCGACGTCGTCGAACGAGTACCCCGCCCGCGCCGACTTGGACAACCCGATCACGATTTCGTTCACGGGCACACAGCCTACTTGGCCGCTGGTCGGGCGCATCGGCCAGCGACCGTGATGCACGGGGTTCGGTCCAGCCTCGCCATCACATGGGGGCCACCGGTCGCACCCTCGGCTCCGCTGTGGCCCCCATCTGATGGCAGAAATGGGACATAAGCCCCCAGCGTGCACGCCGTCGCCATCACATCGGGGCCGCCGAGGGCCTCACCGCGCCCGCCGCGGCCTCGTGTGACGGCAGTGGGCGGTAGATGCTCTGGTGGCAGGGGGTCTGCGAGCCAATGGCCACGTGGGGCTATGACTGGCATTGCCGTCAACGACACGACGCTGGCCCACGGTCAACTGCTGGTCGACGATCCCGAGCGGATCGGCCCGATCCAGGCGACCGGGATGGACCAGACGCTGTTCAACCGGGTCGGGGAGTGCCGCACCCAGCAGCGGGCGACCACGCTCGACTCCCCCCTGAAATCCGAAGGGCCACCTAACTCCAACGCCCGCCCGGGGCGGCGCTCGCTGGTAGGCGTTGGAGATCGGTACACCCGTTGGAGATCGGTACACGCGTTGGAGATCCGCGGGCCGTGCAACTCCAACGGCTGTGCGCTTGTCCAACGCCCGTACCTAACTCCAACGCCTGCGCTGGGCGGGAGCCGGACTTACTGGTCCCAGCGCATCGGCGAGAGGCCAAGGGCTCCGGTCACGGTCTTCAACCGCAGGATCAGTGCGACAACTCGCTACCGGCGGTGATAGTTCGGCGCCTCGACGGTCATCTGAATGTCGTGCGGGTGACTTTCCTTGAGCCCCGCCGACGTGATCCGCACGAAACGGCCCTTTGCATGCAACTGCGCGATGGAGTCGGCGCCGCTGTATCCCATCGCCGCGCGCAGCCCGCCGATCAGCTGATGGGCAACGACCGACAGTTTGCCGCGATAGGGCACCTGACCCTCGATACCTTCCGGCACGAGTTTGTCGTCGCTGAGCACATCGTCTTGGAAGTACCGGTCCTTGGAGTAGGACTTGGCCTCACCCCGGCTCTGCATCGCGCCCAGCGAGCCCATCCCGCGGTACTGCTTGAACTGCTTGCCGCTGACGAAGACCACGTCTCCGGGCGACTCCTCGCAGCCGGCCAGCAGCGACCCCAGCATCACGGTGTCGGCGCCCGCGACCATGGCCTTGGCGATGTCACCGCTGTATTGCACTCCGCCGTCGGCGATCACGGGCAGCCCGAGCGGCCGCAACGCCGATGCGACCTCGTGGATGGCCGTGACCTGGGGGACTCCGACACCAGCGACCACGCGCGTGGTGCAGATCGACCCGGGCCCGACACCGACCTTCACCGCGTCCGCACCTGCTTCGGCCAGCGCCAGCGCCGCTTCCGCCGTGGCGATGTTGCCGCCGACGACGTCCACGGTCGTGTCCCTTTTGAGCCGCGCCACCATCTCCAGCACACCTTGGCTGTGACCGTGCGCGGTGTCGACCACGACGAAGTCAACACCAGCCTCGACCAGAGTCATCGCCCGCTTGTAGGAGTCCTCGCCGACGCCCACAGCAGCGCCCACGACCAGACGGCCGGCGGGGTCCTTCGTCGCGTCTGGGAAAGCCTCCGACTTCAGATAGTCCTTGACGGTGATCAGGCCGCGGACCCGGTTGTCCTCGTCGACGAGGGGCAGCTTCTCGATCTTGTGACGGCGCAGCAGGCTCAACGCCTCGCCCGGATCGATGCCCAGGTGTCCGGTCACCAAGGGCGCCTTCGTCATGATGTCGGCCACAGGGACCGCACGGTCCTCCTCGAACCGCATGTCACGGTTCGTCACGATCCCCAGCAGCCGACCTGCGGCGTCGACCACGGGCAGACCCGAAATCCGGTACCTGCGGCACATGGCGTCCACCTCGGCCAGCGAGTCCTGTGGGCCGCAGGTGACGGGATTGCTCACCATGCCGGCCTCGGAGCGTTTGACCATGTCGACCTGCAGCGCCTGATCCTCGATCGACATGTTGCGGTGTAGGACACCCACGCCGCCAATGCGGGCCATCGCGACCGCCATGCGGGCCTCCGTGACGGTGTCCATGGCGCTGCTCACCAGCGGGGTGCGCAACCTCAGCGACCGGGTGAGCTGGGTGGACGTGTCTACCTCCGAGGGGACAACGTCCGAAGCCGACGGCACCAGCAGCACGTCGTCGAAGGTCAGGCCGATCGGGGCAAAAGGTTCGGGGACGCTGGGGTGCTCCATGGACCAAATCTAGTCGCAGGCGTCAAGGTCAACTGATCAGTCCCGCCCGAAGCCCCACAGCCACCGCTTGGGCCCGGTCAGAAGCGCGCAGTTTGCGGAACAAACGTCGGGCGTGGGTCTTGATGGTGTCCTCGGAAAGGTACAGTTCCCGGCCGATCTCGCCGTTGGACATACCCCTGGACATGCCCGCGAGGACCTGGGTCTCACGCTCGGACAACCGGAACTGCGGGGGCGGCGGATCGTGCGGCCGGTCACCGCCTCCGACGTGATGGATCGCAAGCCCCATCTCCAACCGGGTGGCGTCCTTACTGATGTAGCCCGCGGCGCCGTTGGCCACCGCCGTGGCGACCGCTTGCGGATCATCGCCCGCGGTCAGCATCACGATGCGCACCGCAGGATCGAAGTGCAACAACCGGCGGGCGCACTCCAGGCCGTTCATCCCCGGCATTCGCACGTCGAGCAGGACCAGATCCGGCCGCTCCGCGGTGCACCTGGCAATGGCCTCGTCACCGCTGCTGGCGAGGCTGACACTGGCCACACCGGGCAGCCCCGTGACGAGTCGGCGAAGGTTGTCTCGCACCGCAGGCGCATCATCGACAATCAGCACCGATGTCATGCCAGCACCCCTTTTCGAAGTCTATGTCCCCCTATCGGCGGGTATCCACAAACGCTTGAGGAGGCTATGACGGGGACGTCGAGGAGCAGCAATTGCGCGTCGTCGCGCGCACGGCAGGCGCCAACGGTTGGGTTGCCATCGGCGGCGGCCTCGAAAGAGAACTGCGCCACACTCAGAGGCGGAATCAGGACGCCTCCCGACGCAACGCAAGGATGTCGTCGCGCTCGGCCCAGCGTTGCGCGAGGTCGCCGGTCAGACCTTGACGCACAGTGTCGGTGATGGCATTGGCGGCAACGAAATGTGTATGTGCCGCTCGCGGGTCGCCACCTTTCAACAGCGCGGCCAGCACGGCATGGGTCGGCCATTCCACTGCCAGCAGGCCCATCGAACCACTGAGCATCAGGGAACGGCGGAGATCGGGAACGGCCTGTTCGCGCTGTCCAGCCTCGATCTTCGAGACCGCGAGGAACAGCAGGCTCTTGGCCACATGCCTGGGTGCATTTGCAGATTCCGCGGCGTCGAGAGCGGTGGTCGCGTACGTCACGGCGTCCGGGTAGCGCGACTCCAGCAAGGCCACCTCACACTCGACCCAGCTAACCCGAACCGAGTGCCGCCACCAGATCGGTGCGTTGGCCGGGTCCGCAGCGACCTTCTGCAGCAGCGACCGCGCTTGACCCAGCATGGTGGACGCCGTCAGCGCCTCCTGCAGTCCGACCGCATCTGCGGCAAGGCCGGTCATCGCCTCGATGGCGGCACCGGGGGTGGCGGCGTTGGCCATGGCCTCCCGGTCGGCCACCACAGCCAGGTCATGACTACCCAACTGCCGCAACAGGCTCGCCCGAAGGGACCGGGCCATGGAGTACTCCGGGGTTCCCTGCGTGATGCCTTCCACGACCTCGAGGGCCTTGCCGTACTGCCCACACGCCCCGAGTGCAACCCCCTTCAACCACGCCGCGTAGACAGCCGACCGGCCGGACAGGTTCTCGGCCGCGTCCAGCAACGGGACAGCCTCATCGATGGCGCCGTGGAAGACGAGCCACTCAGCCCGTTCGAGACCCTCGTGAAGCACCACCATCCCAGGGTATGGCTCAGACGTGACTGCGGACGAAGTTCACCGCATCGGGTAAGCCGGTCAGGCGAACCGCCGGCGCATCGTCGCCCCACCCCGGTCCCGCGACAGCCAGAGCCGGTTTGGGCCGTAAGCCGGGCAGTGCGTCGAAAGCCCCGGGGTCCGCGTTCTCCGGCAGTTGCGCCCACAAGATGATCACAGCCGCATGCATTCGCCGGGCGGCCTGGCCCAGAGCCGACGGGGGGGTGCGGGCCGTCAGCAGCTCCGCACCTATCCCCTGCTCTGCCAGTGCCCGCGCGCAATGCATACAAGGGGAGCACATGGTCCTCGTGCGCGGTCGCGGACAGCAGAACTCCTTCGCGCTTGACCGGCGAGTCCATCGCGAGACCGGCCGTGATCGCATCGGAGAGCACGTGCTCCACGTCGATCCCGACCTGCTTGTTCTCCCACTGATCTCCGGCTCGCTTCAGAACCGGGCGCACCAGACCATCCCAGGTCGGCAGTACCCCCAGATCGCGAACACTCGAGGCCACCATGTGGGCGCACCGTTGGCCGTCCAGGGCACATGCGGCCTCCCACAAGGCCCGTACCGCGCGTGGACCGGTGACCGCCTCGTCGACCGGATGCGGAAGCTCTAGCGAGGGGACCTCCCGCAGAACCTGACCGGCGGCCTCGGCCACCGGCACTCCGGCACGCATCAACCTCTGCATGGCGACCAGTCGTTCCACGTCTTCGGGGGTGTACCGGCGGTGGGCCCCCTCGCTGCGCGCGGATGGCTCAAGGCCGTACCGATGCGCCCATGTCCGCAACGTCGCCGGCGAGATCCCGAGCTGACGGGCGACTGCCCCAGAGGACAACGTCACTGTGTCTTCAACCACCTCATGAGTCTGACGTCGATCGTGTTCGTCCGCACTTTTTCGCTCCGGGAGAAAAGGGTCTTGACACGCTTTTGAAACGATATTAGGTTGGGGGACAACACCAACGAAGGAGTCATCATGGCGGAGCTCTCCCGGCTTCCCGGTACCAACACCGACCACTGGAACTGGCAGATGGACGCCGCCTGCCGCGGTGAAGAGTCCGCCAAGTTCTTCCATCCCGAGGGTGAGCGCGGAGCCGCACGTGTCGTGCGTCAGAACCGCGCCAAACAGATCTGCGCGTCGTGCCCTGTCCGGCAGGCCTGCCTCGACCACGCACTGGCCGTCCGCGAGCCCTATGGCATCTGGGGCGGCCTCGGCGAGGGACGAGTTGGCAGCGCTGTATCAGAAGCGCAAACTCCAGATCGCCGTCTGAACCACCACCCGGTCGCACCCCAGCCCCTCCCCCTGGCGCGACCGGGAAGGCCCCGGGCATTTGCACCCGGGGCCTTCTCGTGTCCTTCTACGGATCAGACGTGACCGTGGTGGTGGGAGTGACCGTGACCGTGGTCGTGGTCGTCCTCATCCTCTTCGGGCTTCTCGACGACCAGCGCTTCGGTGGTCAGTAGCATCGCCGCGATCGAGCCGGCATGCTCCACCGCAGAGCGGGTGACCTTCACCGGGTCGATGATTCCGGCAGCAATCAGGTCACGGTACTCGCCGGTGGCCGCGTCGAATCCTTGACCCAGCGGCAACTCCGCCACCTTCGCGATGGTGACATCACCGGAGACCCCGGCATTGGCCGCGATCCAGTACAACGGCGAGGTCAAAGCCCGCTTGACGATGCGGATCCCTGCAGCCTCGTCGGGGTCGGAGACGGCTGCCTCGTCGAGCTGAGCTGCCGCATGGATCAGCACGGAGCCACCGCCTGCGACGATGCCCTCCTCGACGGCAGCACGCGTTGCCGCGACTGCGTCCTCGACGCGGTGCTTCTTCTCCTTGAGTTCAACCTCGGTCTGCGCGCCGACCTCGATGACGCACACGCCACCGACGAGCTTGGCCAAGCGCTCCTTGAGCTTCTCGCGGTCCCAATCCGAGTCGCTCTCTTCGACCTCTGCGCGGATCTGCTCGATCCGGGCCTTGATCGCGTCGGGCTCGCCCTTGCCATCCACGATGGTGGTCTCATCCTTGGTGATCACTACGCGGTGGGCGGTTCCGAGCACCTCGGTGCCGACCTGGTCGAGCTTCATGCCCAGTTCGGCCGACACGAGCTGGCCACCGGTGAGGATCGCGATGTCCTGCAGCATGGCCTTGCGCCGCTCGCCGAAGGCCGGGGCCTTCACCGCGGCGGAGTTGAATGTGCCGCGGACCTTGTTCACGACAAGAGCGGACAGGGCCTCGCCCTCGACGTCCTCTGCGATGACGACCAGCGGCTTGCCGGCCTGCATGACCTTCTCCAGCAGCGGCAGCAACTCGTTGAGAGCGGCGACCTTGCCCTGCACCAGCAGGATCAGCGGGTCGTCGAGAACCGCTTCCATGCGCTCGGGGTCGGTCACGAAATACGGCGAGATGTAGCCCTTGTCGAACTGCATTCCCTCGGTGAAGTCCAAAGACAGTGCGGTCGTCGTGGCTTCCTCGACGGTGATCACCCCGTCCTTGCCCACCTTGTCGAAAGCGTCGGCGATGAGCTGGCCCATCTCGGCGTCCTGCGCGGAGATGGTCGCGACCTGCGCGGTCTCCTGCGTGCCCTCGACCGGCCTGGCGGCATCGGAGAGGTACTGCGAAACCTGCGCAACGGCAGCGTCGATGCCCCGCTTCACGCCCATCGGTGAGGCACCGGCAACCACGAGCCGAACACCCTCGGCCACCATCGCCTGGGCCAGCACCGTGGCAGTCGTGGTGCCATCACCGGCGACGTCGTTGGTCTTGGTCGCAACCTCTTTGACCAACTGCACGCCGAGGTTCTCGTACGGGTCGGTCACCTCGATCTCACGGGCGATGGTGACCCCGTCGTTGGTGATGGTCGGAGCGCCCCACTGCTTGTCCAGCACGACGTTGCGCCCTTTGGGTCCGATGGTCACGCGGACCGCATCGGCGAGGATGTTGACGCCCCGCTCGAGTGCTTGGCGCGCCTCGGAGTCGAATTCCAGAATCTTGGCCATGTTTTTCCTTTGCTAATAGATGCAGGCCCCCACGACCACCCGGGTTCCGGGGGTCCCAGGGGCCTGCACGCCGATCGGGACGACTACTTCTCCACCACTGCCAGCACGTCGCGTGCCGACAGGATCAGGTAGTCCTCACCGTCGAACTTGATCTCAGTGCCTCCGTACTTCGAGTACACGACAACATCGCCCACGCTGATGTCCAGCGGGATGCGCTTCTCGCCCTCGTCATCGAAACGACCAGGACCAACCGCGAGGACCTTGCCCTCTTGCGGCTTCTCCTTGGCCGTGTCCGGGATGACCAGGCCTGAGGCCGTGGTCTGCTCTGCGTCCAGCGGCTGCACGAGGATACGGTCCTCGAGCGGCTTAATGGCGACCGACACGGTCTACCTCCCTATTGGGATCGAAAACGGACAATTTACTGATGGTTCTTTGCACTTCGGGGTCTTCTGCTGATCCAAGCGTCGCGGTCCCGGAACAACTCCAACCCGTTAGCACTCGTAGCGGGTGAGTGCTAACCCAGACACTAATAGGGATTAGCACTGTCGTCAAGAGAGTGCTAATCGTGGCGGGTGCGGGCGTTCCAAACGCCCACCCTGCTTCAGGTCACGTCGGCCGGTTGGTCAGTCATCCGCCCGGCAATGGACCCGAGCCCCAACCAGGTGTGCGGCGCTCCGGCGAAGCACCACCCGAGTTTGGGCGCGTGGTTGCTGATCCACAGCGCCGGCACCCGCTTGTCCCCGCGCGTCGAACCGGCCAACGAGAAGCACTTGTTGCGCTGCAGGCACGCCGGGTCACTGGCGAAGACGGCCAGGCCCTCTTCGATGGTCATCGGGAATCGACCTCGCGCCAACACCTGTGGCATCGCCTCACGCGGCGCCACGTTGAGGTATTCGACTCCGGGCTCGAAACCGTGGATCAGATATGGCCGGTCGCGCGGGACGCCGTCAGCCACGGGGCGATAGCGATCCGGATCCTCGAAGTTGCGATCGAAGATGCCGGGCCTGCGACCGTCGACCAGGTAGAGCCGGGTGATCAGCTCTTGCACCGGCACCAGCGCGTGCGGGAATACCAGAACGGCTGCTTCCACCCCTGCGGCGGCAGCCTGCAATCCAGTGAGATCGACATCTGCCACGTCGAATCCCAGGTCCGTGTACACCTTCGCCTGCTGCATCACATCCGTCACGGTTCTGGTCAACGCTCGCGGTGGCCGCTGGATTCCATCAAGGGCTCGGCTACCCTCAACCATGCTCTCGATCCGTGCTTCCAGGACGCCGGGTGCGGCAGCCTCGTCGGCCAGGGTGACATACACCCAGCGCCCGTGACCCACAGCGGCGAAACAGTTGCCTGGCTGGCCTCCGAAGCGGGCCGTGAGGCGATACGTTCACTGGTCGGCGTCGACCCCCTTCGCGCGGGTTCGATTGTGCCGGGGCTCGACCGGGATCGTTTGGCCGCTGCCCTGACCCAAGCGCGGTACCGGCCCGCCGACTACCCGCTGCAGTTGGTGACCGTCGACGGCGTGCAGCAGGCCAGTCCACCCGAAGTGGCGATGCGGCGGGCGCGCAGAATCGCCGCGGCCGGCGTCCGCACGGTGATCGATGCCGGCTGCGGCATCGGCATGGACGCGTGGGCTTTCGCACATGCCGGCCTGCAGGTGATCGCGTTCGAGGTGGACCCGCCCACCGCGCAGATAGCGCGGGCCAATCTCGCTGGACTCGACGTTGAAGTCCGTTGTGAAGACGTCACCGCGCACCCCCTGCCCGACGGACTGCTGTTCGTGGATCCAGCGCGCCGGCAACGCCATCAGGACTCCCGCGGACGCCCGATCCGAGTGCACGATCCCGAACAGTGGCGGCCGGCGTGGTCGTGGGTGGTGCAGCAGGTCGACTCCGGACGCCAGGTGGTGGTCCGCACCCGACCGGGACAGCGCGACGTGCCCGAAGTGGCTGAGTGGCACTGCTCGTCGATGGGCCGACGACTGGTGGATGCGACGGCCTGGTTCCCGCCACTGGCCCAGACCGACCGCCGGGCCAGCGTCCACGACGGTCAGCGGTGGCACGAACTGCTCGGCCCACCAACCCCGGCTGTGGCCGGTCCGGCCAGCCGGTACATCGTCGATCCGGACCCGGCGATCGTCCGCTCGGGCCTGGTGATGAACGCAGCGGCGGTTACGCAGGGTCACCTTTTGGATGAGCGGCTCGCCTTTTTCACCTGCGACCAAACACCGCCGTCCTGGGTGGGACGCAGCATGCGGGTCGTGCAGCAGGTGCCCTTGAAACATGTACGCGCGGCCTGTCGCCGCCACGGCTTTCGGTCCGCAACAGTCTGGTCGCGCGGGTTCCAACAGGCGCCCGACATCGGCGTGCCCCACGGCCAGGAGGCGATCGTGGTAGCAGCCAGGCTCGGCGAACGACGCACCAGCACCGCGTGGATCGGAACACCTGCGTGAATGGCGGTCCCATTACCGACGACTGACCGTGAGCCACACCGCGCCGGCCCGCTTGACCCGATGAACCAACCCGATAGTTGCCGAACGACCCCTGATCTGCGGGCCATCTGACAACCAGCGGGCCATCTTGACGGCAAGACCCTGCCCACAGCCCCAACCGCTACCGACGACCGACCGTGAGCAACACCGCGCAGTCCGAGGTCGATCGGCATTCGTCGCGCGTGTCTTTTGACCCTCGGCTCTTGGGAGGCCGAAGCAGTCAGTGCCCAGTCAGGGGCTACCAGAGAACCGCGATCACCACGTTGACGATCGACAGCCCACCGATCAAACCCCACACCGCGGTCGAGATCTGGTCCTTCTTCCGGTTGGCGAGGATCAACCCGAGCACCACCAGCAAGACCACGAACTTCACGCCGATCTTGGCGTTGTCGGGCAACTCCCAACCGTCGGACTCGTGCAGCGGGTAGCGCAGACCCACCAGCAGCACGCCGGTCACCAACTGGGTCAGGGCGCCATGCAGCATCGCAGGGTTCACCACCCGAGGTGACGACTTGATCTGGACCAAGAAGCCACCGATCAGGGAGGCAAGTCCGAGGAAGTGCAGGATGACCAGGAGGTTGTAGACGAAGCTCACCGTTCGATTCTCGCCTGCCGGACCGCAGTCCGCGACAAGGGGGCGGTGTCACCCGACGAGCGGTTCCTCCACCGGCAACGACGAATCGGCGCCCAGCAACCAGCCCGATGCAGGCCTGCCGCGGGCGACCATCTCGGCACCCAGGGCTGCGACCATCGCGCCGTTGTCGGTGCACAACGCCGGGCGCGGCACCCGCAGCCGGATCCCGGCCGCCTCGCACCGCTGCTCGGTCAGCGACCGAAGCCGCGAGTTCGCAGCCACCCCGCCGCCGAGGATCAGGGTGTCGACCCCGGTGTCCCGACAGGCTGCCAAGGCCTTCGCCGACAGGACATCGGCCACGGCCTCCTGGAAGGACGCGGCGACATCGGCCACCGGCGCCTGCGGGTTGGCCTCGAGCCAGCGCTTGACCGCCGTCTTCAAGCCGGAGAACGAATAGTCGTATAACGCGTCGCGGGGTCCGGTCAGCCCCCGAGGGAATGCGATCGCCGACCGGTCGCCGTCACGGGCCACAGCGTCGATCGCCGGCCCCCCGGGGAAACCGAGTCCGAGCATGCGGGCCACCTTGTCGAAGGCCTCGCCGGCGGCGTCGTCGATGGTGGCACCGAGTGGCTCGACGTCGGCGGTGACATCGCCCACCCGCAAGATGGAGGAATGGCCGCCCGAGGCCAGCAACGCGATGCAACCCTCAGGCAACGGTCCGTGCTGCAACTGATCCACGGCCACGTGTGCGCTCAGGTGGTTCACCCCGTACAGCGGTTTACCCAGGGACAGGGCTAGGGCCTTGGCCGCAGCCACTCCCACCACCAAGGCGCCGACCAGTCCGGGGCCCGCCGTGACGGCGATGGCGTCGACGTCCGCGAAACCCGCGTGCGCCTCCCGCAACGCCCTCTCGATGGTGGGCACCATCGCCTCGACGTGCGCGCGGCTGGCCACTTCGGGGACCACCCCGCCGAATCGCACGTGTTCGGGCACGCTGCTGGCCACGGCGTCGGCCAACAGCGTGGTTCCCGACACCAAGCCGATGCCCGTCTCGTCGCACGAGGTCTCGATTCCCAACACCAAGGGGCTCACAGGTCCAACCCCATCACGAGCGCGTCGGAAAGATCTGGGTAGTACCGCTGCCGGACCCGCACCCGCCCGAAACCGGCGTTCTCGTAGAGCCGGATCGCGGCGTCATTGTCGGCTCTCACCTCAAGCTGGATGCGTCGGCATCCGTCCTGTCGAGCATGCTCCAGCAGGTGGTCGAGTACCCGGCGCCCGAGCCCCCGGCCCTGCGCACCGGGCGCCACCGCGATCGTCTGCACATCTGCGTCCGGCGCCGCGATCCACAGGCCCCCGTACGCCTGGACCACCCCGTCGTCGGCGACCACGTAGTACCGATCCGCACGGGCCAACTCCCCCCAGAAGGACTCCGGGGACCAGGCGGTCGGGCCGAACACTTGGATCTCGATGGCGATCACCTGCTCCAGGTCCCACCACCGCATCGGTCGCACCGGGATGCTCACTGCGGTTTCGCATCGGGGTCGCGCAGATACCAGGGCCGCACCGGCAGATCAGCGGGCACCTCCAGCAGGTCGGCGGCGTCGATCTGCGCGGCGTCTCCGAGGTCCGGGTACCGGGCAGTGCCCGGACCCATCACTGGCTGATCCGGCCATCGCAGCGGGACCTGCGACGGGGACAGCACGACCGGTCCGTCGATGCGATGACCTTGCGAGTAGAGCGCTGCGAACACCTCGCGCCGTCGTGCGTCCGTGACGACCACGCCCTCGCCCATCCGATGCCCGAGCCCGTCCAGGGAGCACACACCGGCCACCGGGACCTCCAGCGCCGTTGCCATGGTCAGCGCGGTGACCACGCCCACCCGCAAACCCGTGTACGGACCGGGACCGACGCCCACGACGATGGACTCGATCTGCGACACGTCGTCGACCACCTGCCGGATCACGTCGGCCAGGTGTTCGGCGTGCCCGGTGGGCGCTTCGATCCCGGCCGATCGCCTGCCGAATGCCGCACTACACCGCGAGGTCGACGTGTCGATGGCCAATATGCGTCCGCTCACAACGGCACCGTCCGATCGATTCCGGCGATCCTGACCGTCCGGCCCTCGCCGACGGTCTCGATGTCGATTTCCAGGCGGCGCGCCGACAACTGCTCGGCGCGGTCCCGGCCCCACTCGACGCACACCACGGCCTGTTCGTCTGCCAGGTCGAGGTCCTCGAACTCCCCTGCACTACCCAGGCGGTACGCGTCAGCGTGGATCAGATCGGGACCTCCCACCAACGAGGGATGCCGCCGGGCGATGACGAAGGTCGGACTGGTCACCGGGCCCCGCACGCCCAACCCTTCGCCCAGCCCACGCATCAACGTGGTTTTCCCCGCGCCGAGCTCGCCGCTCAACAAGACCACGTCCCCGGCACGCAATCGCATGCCCAGCAGCCTGCCGAGTTCGACCATCGCCGCGGGCGAATCCACCTCACGAACGATCGCTGAAGGCAAGGCGCCGGATCCCTTCGGTGACCTGCTCATGGCGTTCGAGCTGGATCATGTGCCCGGTGTTCTCAAGGATCTGGACGTCCGCGTCCGACAGGGTCCGGCCGATGCGCAGCGTGTGTGACGGCGGGGTCAGGACATCCACGTCGCCGCAGATGACCAGTGCCGGGATTCCGTCGAAGGCCTTCAAAGCGTGAACTTTGTCGTGGGCGAACAAGGTCGGCAGGAAGTCGACCACCGTCTCCATCGGCGTCGCGTTGAGCATCTGCACGGTGAACTCGTTGAGCGAGTTGGGAACCCCCCGGCCGAAGCTGGCACGTTTGGTGATCGCGAAGTTCAAGTCGGTGTATCGCACCTGCTGGACCAGGGGTCCGGTGCGGATGCGGCTGGCATTGGCTCCGGTCAGCGCGGTCTGCGCCCTGCCCACGATGTCTGCCGGGAGTCCCAGGAAGTTGGCGGACACATCGCCGGCGCTGGTAGCCACGAAACCGACGCCGACGACCCGGGAGCGAACCGTCTCGGGGAACTGGTCGGCGAGAGCCATGATCGTCATGCCGCCCATGGAATGGCCCACGAGGGTGATCGGACCCTTGGTGAAACCGTTGATCACCCATTGCAGGTCCCGGCCGAGCTGATCGATCGTGTTGTTCTGTGCAGGCCCTCGCTCGCTACGTCCATGACCGCGCTGGTCCCAGAGCACAAGCCGCGCCTGACCTTGCAGTGCCTTGCGCTGGAAGTGCCAACTGTCCTGGTTGAGGCAGTACCCGTGCCCGATGACGATGGTCGGCGCCCGGGGATCGTCGGCGGGATGAACCTCCACGTACAACTGGGTGCCGTCGTCGGCCCGCAGCCAATGGGACTCGCCTCTCACGAAACCGAACGGTTCGTCCTTGGTCGGGTCCGGTTGCCAAGGTTTGCGAACGGCCAGTTGCTCGGCTGCGACTCCCAGAGCCAGGCCGCCGAGGACGGCAAGTGCGGGTTTGATCACGTGTCGCCGCCGTAATAGACGCGGGGCACCCGGGACCCGAGCCGGGTCACGATCTCGTAGCCGATGGTGCCGGTGACCTCCGCCCAGTCCTCAGCCAACGGGACGCCACCCTCACCGTTGCCAAACAGGATCACCTCGTCACCCTCGGACGCATTGTCGGCCCCGAGGTCGAGAACGAACTGATCCATGCATACACGCCCGGCGATCGTGCGGCGCCTGCCCGCGGCGAAGACCGGTCCGACATTCGTGGCGTTGCGCGGGATGCCGTCGGAATAGCCCAACGGGATCACCGCGGTCGTCGCTTCCTCGGCCAGGCGGTATTTGTGCCCGTAGGACAACCCCGAGCCCGCGGGCAGACGCTTGACCAGGGCCATGCGGCCCACCAGTGTCAACACCGGGCGCAACCCCAGGGACGCGGGAGTCCCCAGGGCCTCACCGGGAGAGATGCCGTAGGTGGCGATACCCGGGCGCACCAGTGTGAAGTGGGCCTCCGGCAATGCCAACGTCGCGGCCGAGTTCGCCAGGTGCAGGTGTTCGGGATCCACACCCAGCGCACGGGCGGCCTCGACGGCCTGTCCGAACCGCTCGACCTGGATGGTGTTCAGCGGGTCACGCGGGTCGTCGGCCACTGTGAAATGCGACCAGATACCCACAATCTCCAGCACTCCTGCGTCCTGTAGCGCCTTGGCGTGCTGAACGAATGCCTCCCACTGCCCAGGCGGGCATCCCGCCCGTCCCAGGCCGGTGTCGATCTTCAGGTGGATGCGGGCGCACTGCCCCGTGGTTCGGGCGGCAGCTGCCACTCGATCCAGGGCCGACGCACTGGAGACCCCGAGGTCCACATCGGCGTTGAGTACCTGTTCCCACGGATCACCTGGTGTCGCCAGCCAGGCGAGCAATCGACCGGTATCGCCGGCCGCACGCAGTTCCAGGGCTTCACTGAACAGGGCCACACCGAGCCATTGCGCACCGGCGGCGCGGGCTGCGCGGGCCATGGGGATCAGGCCGTGGCCGTAACCGTCGGCTTTCACCACGACCATCTGCTGGCTGTTCGGGGCCGCGCGGCGCAGGACCTCGAGGTTGTGGGCGAACGCATCCAGATCGATGCGGGCTTCTGCACGGGTCACTGTTCGATTCTAGGTGGGATGCCCCGGTGCGTCGGGCTTCTGCGGGGGTGCGGAACCCGTCCTCCCCGGATCGGGGCGTCCCACGACTGCCTGATTGCCTTTCGACTTCCCGATTGGAAAGATCCAGGATCCGCTACCGGCCGTCCGAGGCCCACGCCACCGCCTGCGCGACCTTGTCCGCGATGTCGACACTGGTCGCCGGGAACAGGGCCAGCCTGCCCGCCTGCCCGTGGACCAACGCTGCAGATGCGGCGATCTGGGCGATCTGTCGAAGGTCGGGTTCGGTCCCCACGAAATGCCGCGCCAGCATGCCGCCCAGCAGTCCGGACAGGACATCACCACTTCCGGCTGCGGCCAGATTGGGACTGCTGTGGGTGTTGATGAAGACATGGCCGTCAGGGGTCGCGACCACAGTCACCGAACCCTTGAGCAGGACCACGACGCCGAGGTGTGCCGCGGCGTCCCGGACCGCGGCAATCCGGTCCTCCCCCAGCGTGAATCCAAGCCGGGCGAACTCGCCTTCGTGCGGGGTGATCACCACCGGACCAGCGGTGATCTTGGTCAACGCTTCCGCATCGAGCACGACCGGCTTGCCGGAGCCCAGAGCTACGTCGACGGCCTTCTGCAGTCGACCCTCGTCAGCGAGGCCCGGGCCGACCACGTAAGCGTCGGTACGACCGGCGGACGCCACGACATCCGGAAAACCGCCGACCGCCGAGCGGACCATTCCGACGCCGCTGTGGCGGGCGCCGGCCGTGCACAACTGCCCTGCGCCCGGGTACTTCTGCGAGCCGGCCTCGATGCTGACGACGCCACGGGTGTACTTGTTGTCCCGGAATCCGGGTCTCGGAAACAGCCGCGCGGCGTCATGGCGCTCAACCACCACGACGGTTGCCGGTGGCAAAGTCGCAGCCAGCCCGATGTCCACCAGGTGCACCTGGCCACACACATCCGGGCGCAGGACAACCCCTGGCTTCAAGGTCCCGAAAGTGACGGTGTGGTCCGCGCGCCACACCTCACCTGGAACCTCGCCGGTGTCCGGCTGCAGTCCACTGGGCAGATCCACAGCGATGGTGAGTTCGGCGTGGACCGTGTCTCGGATCGCGACCGCGTTAGCCCGCAGCGGCCCGCTTCCGCCGATTCCCACCACCGCGTCGAGCACGACGTCCGCACCGCGGGCTTGACGCACAGCGGCACCCTCGCGCAAGGCCGCCTTGAGGCCGGCCGGGTGGAGGGTGTCCGCGGTCGCCACGATGTCCACCGCAACCCCACGGCGAGCCAGTTGTGAGGCGGCGAAGAGGGCGTCCCCGCCGTTGTTTCCCGAGCCAGCAACCACGCACAGCCGAATCCCACTGATCCGGCCGAAGTGCTCTTTGATGAGTTTGGCCGTTGTCGCCGCCAACCCGGTCGCGGCGCGTTGCATGAGCGCACCCTGCGCCATCTGCGCCATCAGCGCCTCTTCGGCTACCCGGATGGTCGAGACATCGTGGACGGGTTTCATAGCTCCATCGTGTCCGACGCCCGGTCTCATTGCAGCGCGCCGCTCACACCCGCGGACTACCCCTGAAAGCGTGGGAATGCCGTGCGACCGCTGTACACCGCGGCATCGTCGAGTTCTTCTTCGATCCGCAGCAACTGGTTGTACTTGGCGACCCGCTCGGAGCGCGCCGGGGCGCCGGTCTTGATCTGCCCGCAGTCGGTGGCGACGGCGAGGTCGGCGATCGTGGTGTCCTCGGTCTCGCCGGAACGGTGGCTCATCATGCACGTGAAGCCGGCGCGATGTGCCATGTTGACCGCGTCCAGGGTCTCGGTCAAGGAGCCGATCTGGTTGACCTTCACCAGCAGAGCGTTGGCAGCGGCCCGCCCAATTCCGTCGGCCAGGCGCACCGGGTTGGTCACGAACAAGTCGTCGCCGACGAGTTGGACCCGCTCGCCGATGTGTGAGGTCAGGTCGACCCATCCCTCCCAGTCGTCCTCGGACAGCGGGTCCTCGATCGACACCAACGGGTAGTTGTCCAGCAGGGAGCCGTAATAAGCTGCGAGTTCGGCGCTGGTCTTCGAGGAGCCCTCGAACGTGTAGGTGCCGTCGCTGTGGAACTCGGTGGCCGCTACATCCAGGGCCAGGGCGATGTCGCTGCCCAGCGAGAAACCAGCCGCCTCCACCGCCTCCCCGATCAGATCGAGGGCATCACGGTTGCTGGGCAGGTCGGGGGCGAAACCGCCTTCGTCGCCGAGACCGGTGGACAGCCCGCGCTTCTTCAGCACTGCCTTCAGTGCGTGGTACACCTCGGCACCCATCCGCAGTGCCGTATTGAAGTCGGGGGCACCGATCGGGGCGATCATGAACTCTTGGATATCCACCCCGGTGTCGGCGTGAGCACCGCCGTTGACGATGTTCATCATCGGGACCGGCAGCACATGCGCTTGCGGGCCGCCGAGGTAGCGGAACAAAGGCAGGTCCGCGGATTCGGCCGCTGCGCGGGCCACCGCGAGGGAGACGCCCAGGATCGCGTTCGCCCCCAAGCGGTTCTTGTTGGGGGTGGCGTCGAGGTCGATCATCAGTTGATCGATCAATCGCTGTTCGGAGGCCTCGCAGCCCTCGACCTCCGGCGCGATGACGTCTTCGACCGCGGCCACGGCCTCCAGCACGCCCTTGCCGAGGTACCGCTGCCCGCCGTCCCGCTTCTCGGAGGCCTCGAAGGCACCTGTCGATGCGCCGCTGGGGACGGCTGCCCTTCCCAACGAACCGTCGTCGAGGCCGACCTCGACCTCCACCGTGGGGTTGCCCCGGGAATCCAGAATCTCCCGCGCGATGACTGCCTCGATAACCGCCACAATTCCTCCTTGGGTCGCCTGACCCGAGCCTAGCGGCACCCCCCGCCACACACCCGTGCCGGTTTGGATGGTGACCAGTCGGTGAACTCGACGGGCTACCAGCGCAGGGCGGGATTCCGGCTGAACATCACTTTGCCGCTGCCGGTGGCCGTGAGGGTGATGTTGTCCACTCCGGGATCGTCCGGAGTGACCGCGCGCAGGGTGACCTTGGAACCCTTGACCTTGCCTTCCATCCTGGCCTCTACGTACGGGCTTGAGGACTCGGTCTCGGTCTCCGTGTGGCAGCCACCGAAGTCGTCCTGCCGGTTCGTAGTCTTGGTCACGGGCACGTAGCCCTCAGCCGTGACCAGCACTGTCTTGTCCTCGAGTTTGATCTTGCGCCCCTTGCCCAGTTTCCGGAAGTCGCGCTTCGGGCCTCCGATTCCGATCTTGACGTCGGCAGTGAGCGTGCCGCTGCTGTGCCAATCGATGGCCGTGCACGGGTTCCAGGAAACGGCGGGAATGTTGCCGGTGACCGTGTAGTTGATCCTCACAGTCCCACTGGGCGCTTTCTGCCATCCGTAGGCGTCACCGGCTCCCAGGTAGAGCTTCCCACCGCGGCCCGAGAAGTCGACCGTGTACGTGACCGTCTCGGAGCCACCCGTGTCGTATGCCTTCTGCTCGGTGAAGGTGTATGTGCCGGCGGCATTGGCCCGCACCGGCTTGTACTCGGCCGGCCCGTGCTTCTTTCCGGCATACGCGGGGGTCGCCACCAATCCGATGGTGCAGACTCCGGCGACGGCAGCAACTCCGAGTGGACGCAACATGTGATCTCCTTGGCTCGCGATCCCATTAGTCCATCCGCCGCACGCCCGCGACAAGTCATCCCTTCGGTCGACAAGTGGTCGGCTTGGTCGGGCCGTCGTTCGCCAATGGCTCGCCTGCGGTGCTCGGGGCGTGTCCACGGGCCAGGATGCCGCCGCGCAGGAGGCGCCGGCCGGGGCCGCCACCGCTTCAACCGCCGCCGGACTCCCGGGCGACCAACCCGTCCCGCAGCCCGATGGCCGCCCGGCGGGTCGCCTCGTCGGCATCGATCCCGCTCAGGCGTGCGGCGGCGACCAGACCGAGGATGGCCTGGCCCACGTCCATCTCGTCGAGCAACGCCACGATCCGTGGATCGGGCTTAGGCACCTCGACCCCGCCCTTGTCAGCCCGGTGCAGCAACTTCTCGATCAGGGGGATGGCCGGCATCGCCATGGGGACTCCGTCTGTGACAGACGTGCGCCCCTTCTCCCGGCGCTTGCGTTCGAACCAGGCGGCTTCCACGTCCCCGGCAGTCTGCGCCGTCTCGTCGCCGAACACGTGGGGGTGGCGCGCCACAAGTTTGTCCGCGATGCCAGCGGCCACGTCGTCGATGTCGAACGGCGCATCCGACTCCTGGCCGATACGCGCGTGGAAGACCACCTGCAGAAGCAGATCGCCCAGTTCCTCGATCAGCGCGTCCCGGTCGTCGGCGTCGATGGCCTCGATCGTCTCGTAGGTCTCCTCGACCAGGTACTGGACCAGGCTCTCGTGGGTCTGCTCGGCATCCCACGGGCATCCCCCCGGGGAACGCAGCCGATCCATCACGGCCACCAGTTCCAGCAGCCGGGAGCCGCGGGTCACTGTTGTTGCTGCTGCAACTGGCTCAAAGGATCGCCGCCACCGACGACCGGCGTGGAAAGGTCGTCGGGCAGCGATCCGACGGACAACTGCTGGGCGTCCCACGTGCCGAATCTGGGACTCACCTGCGGCTGCACCTCGTCGCTGAGCTGCTGCACCTGGACCAGCAGGCCCGACTGACCGCTCGGGTCTTCACCGGTGATGGTCGTCTTGCTGATGGCCTCGACCAGCAGCGAGGTCCGCACCACGTCGGGAATCTGCTCGGGCAGCACACCGGACTGCAACGCACCCTGCTCCAGCGCCTCGCGGCCACCGGCACGCTCTTCCTCTTCGGCGATCGCCGCGTCGACTTCACCCTTGGTCACATCCACGCCCCGACGGGCTGCCAGCTCGTCGACGAGTTCGGCCACCACCCAGCGCGAGATCAGGGCCTGCGACACCTGCGGGCTGCCCGGGATTCCGAGCCGCTGCGTCAATGTCGTGGCTGCGTCGGCCAGTTGCGAATCGGTCAGTCGTTGCTCACCGACGACCGCTGCCGAGCCCGCCAGGTTCTGCCCGCAACCGGCCAGGGCGAAGCCCGCCACCAGCAGAAGGGGGATCCATCGCTTGACCGCCACGCCTACTCCCTCGAGGTGTCCAGTACCGACTCGATCAGACTACGCGCCCACTGGATCAAAGCGTGGTCGGCCAGGGGTTTGGCGCCGAAGCCGCCGTCGGTCGGCCGCGGTACCAGAACCGTGCCGGAGGCCGCCTTGTAGATGCTGCCCGGATACAACCGGCTCAGTCGCAAGGTCCTGCTCTCCAGCAGATGGACCGGCGCCATCCGCACCCGGGTCCCGGCCATGACGATGTCGGTGATCCCTGCCGCCCGGGCCAGCAACCGCAACCGGGCCACCTCGACCAGCACGGTCACCGGCTCCGGCAACGGGCCATACCTGTCGATCATCTCTTCGACGAATTCAGTCACCTGCGACTCCGAGGTCGCCTGCGCCAAGGTGGTGTAGGCCATGAGCCGCAGCCGCTCATCCGGGACGTAATCATGCGGAAGATGGGCGTTGAGCGGCAGCTCGATGCGGACCTCGGGGATCTCCTCCTCATGCTCCCCACGCACGGCGGCCAGCGCCTCCCCGACCATGCGCACGTACAGGTCGAAGCCGATGTTAGCGATGTGCCCGGACTGCTCGCCGCCCAGCAGGTTGCCCGCGCCGCGGATCTCCAGGTCCTTCATCGCCACCGCCATTCCGGAGCCGAGGTCCGTGTGGGCCGCAATCGTCTCCAACCGGTCGTGCGCGGTCTGGGTCAACGGCTTCTCCGGCGGGTACAGGAAATATGCGTAGGCGCGTTCCCGACCGCGACCGACCCGGCCGCGCAGCTGGTGCAACTGCGAAAGCCCGAATGCGTCGGCACGCTCGACGATCAGGGTGTTGGCGTTGGGGATGTCCATCCCGGACTCCACGATGGTCGTGCACACCAGCACGTCGATGCGGCCTTCCCAGAAGTCCACCACGGTCTGTTCGAGGACCGCCTCGGGCATCTGCCCATGTGCGTAGGCGATCCGCGCCTCCGGAACCAGTTCGGCCAGTTTCGCCGTCGCCCGGGCGATCGACTCGACCCGGTTGTGGATGAAGAAGACCTGCCCCTCGCGCATGAGCTCTCGGTGGATCGCCGCGGCGATCTGTTTGTGGTCGTACGGCCCGACGAACGTGAGCACCGGCAGCCGATCTTCTGGCGGGGTTGCGATCGTCGAGATCTCGCGGATTCCGGTCACCGCCATCTCCAGCGTGCGCGGGATCGGCGTAGCCGACATGCTCAGCACGTCGACCGAGGTCCGCAGCGCCTTGACGTGCTCCTTGTGTTCGACGCCGAACCGCTGCTCCTCATCGACGATGAGCAGCCCCAGCTCAGGAATGCGGGTCTTGGTGCTGAGCAGGCGATGCGTGGCGATGACCACGTCGACCTTGCCGTCAGCCAGGCCCTGCAGGATCCGTTCGGCCTCCGCGTCGGTCTGGAACCGCGACAGGGCCTCGACCCGCACCGGGAAGGACGCGAACCGCTCGGAGAATGTGTTGAAGTGCTGCTTCACCAGCAGCGTGGTGGGCACCAGGACGGCGACCTGCTTGCCCTCCTGCACCGCCTTGAACGCCGCCCGCACCGCGATCTCGGTCTTGCCGAAGCCGACGTCCCCACAGATCAGGCGGTCCATCGGAACCGGCTTGCGCATGTCGGCTTTGACCTCGTCGATGGTGACCAACTGGTCCGGGGTCTCCTGGTAGGGGAACGCGTCCTCGAGTTCCCGCTGCCACGGTGTGTCGGGGCCGAACTCGTGGCCGCGGGTGGCCTGCCGCGCGGCATATAGCTTGACGAGTTGGGCGGCGATCTCCCGCATCGCCTTCTTGGCCTTCGACTTCGCCTTCTGCCAGTCGGCGCCGCCGAGTCGGTGCACCGAAGGCGCTTCACCGCCGACATATCGGGTGACCTGGTCGAGCTGATCGGTCGGCACGTAGAGGCGGTCGGCGGGCTGCCCGCGTTTGCTCGCCGCGTACTCCAGCACCAGGTACTCACGCACAGAACCCGCCACGGTGCGTTGGGTCATCTCCAGGTACCGCCCGACACCATGCTGGCTGTGCACGACGAAGTCGCCGGGTTTCAGAGTCAGCGGGTCCAGTGCTTTGCGGCGTTTCGCGGGCAGTTTTGTCACCGCAGTGCTGGAGGTACCGGTGATGTCACGTTCGGTCACCAGCACGACCTGCTCGGTGCTGAAACCGTTGGTCAGGCGTGCCTTGACGATGTGCACGATCGGGTCGAGTGCAGAATCTGTGAGCAGACGCACGGCAACGTCCTGCGCGGCCAGTTGTTCAGCCAGGCGTTGCGCCGGACCCGCCGCTCCCATAGCGATCACCACCGGTATCCCAGCCGCGACCGCCGCGCGGCAATCGGTGGCCAAAGCGCCGACATCACCGCGGTATGCCGGGGCTGGCTTGAGGCCGGCTGCGACCGCGCCCAGAGTGCCGAGGCCGCTGACCGGCAACTGGCGCTCATGGGCCTGCGCGCGCAACTGTTCGGTGCTGCGGTAAGCGGCCTGGGACAGGTCCAGCGGAACCGCATTTCCGACCGCGGCGTTGTGCCACCCAGCCTGCAGGAACTCCTCGGAGGTGCGCGCGAGATCCACGGCGCGGGCCTCGATGCGTTCGGGACCGACGTTGACAACAGGCGTTCCGGCCGGCAGCAGGTCGAGCAGAGTGATCATCCGATCGGCGAGAACAGGTGCCAGCGACTCCATGCCCTCCACCGGCGTCCCGGAGGCGATGTCGCCGAGCACGTCGGCGATGTGCGGGTACCTGTCCACCAGCGACTTGGCACGCACACGCACCTCGTCGGTGAGCATCAATTCACGGCAGATGGGGATTCTCAGCGGCTCTTTGCGCACCTCCAGCGTTCGCTGGTCCGAAACCGCGAACGCACGCAGTTCCTCCACCTCGTCGCCGAAGAACTCGATGCGGGTGGGGTGTTCCTGGGTCGGCGCGAAGACGTCGATGATGCCGCCGCGCACGGCGAACTGGCCGCGGCGCTCGACCATGGTCACCCGCTCGTAGCCGGCTCGGGCCAGAGCCGCGACCAGGTCGTCGAAACCAGGGTCGTCGCCAGCAGCCACGACGATGGGCCGTTCGTCGGCGAGCTCGGCGGCGAACGGCTGCATGAGTGCTCTGACCGGCATCACCAGCACCTGCGGCAGGGTGCCAGCCGCGACGTCGCTGATCACGGCCATGCGCCTGCCCACGGTGTCGGCGGTCGGGCTCAACCGTTCGTGCGGCAGCGTTTCCCACGAAGGAAAGACCGCTGTGCCGAATCCGAGGTCGGCGATCGCGTTGGACAGCTCTTCGGCCTGCCGACCGGTGGCGGTGATCGCGATCAGGCTGCCGGTGGTCCCTTGCTGCAGGGCGGCGGCCAGCACGAACGGTTCGGCACCCGGCGTCACGGCCAGGTCCGAGCCACCTTCGGGCAATCGGGACAGCCACTCGCTGATATCGGGGAGGCTGCCGACACGCGTCGTCACGCCGGCAAGAGTCACTGTTCCAATCTACGTCGGCGGAATCGGCGGGCTCGGGCCGGGAGTTTCCGTTTGCCGGGAAGCTGACGCCGTTTCGAACAGGTGGCCCCGCCGGTCGGTCAGCGAATGTAGTCGATGACCTCCGGGCGAGCGATCACGATGTCGTCGACCCACGGCGGGCGCTTGTTGAACTCGATGGTCCGGGCGTCGAGGTGGCCGGCGACCATGCCATGATCGACCGCCACGGCCAGGGGTGCTGCGGCGTCCCACTCCCAGAAGCCACCCTCGTTGACGTACGCATCCACCCGACCGGCGAGGATCTCACCGACCTTCGCCCCGGCCGACCCGACGTACACGAATTCGACCCCGTGGGTGGTCACCCCGTCAGCAGCCAGTCGGGCGCGGATCTCGTCGGTCCGGGCCACGAACAACTCCGGCGGCCGGGAACGGGACACCACCACGCGCAGCGGCCGATTCGCCAACGGCTCGACCTCGGAGCCGACCGGCTGACCGGTCGTGTAGACGGCTTCCTGGGAAGGCAGGCTGAACGCTGCGGCGGTGAAACCGCTACCCGGGGCGCCGCGCTCCCACAGCGCGATCTGCACGGCCCAGTCGCTGCGGCCCTGGCTGTACTCGCTGGTGCCGTCCAGCGGGTCGATGATCCACACGCGGTCGGCGTCGTCGCGCGCATCGGAGTCCTTGGCCTCCTCGGACAGGATGGCGTCACCGGGGCGTTCACGGGCGAACTGCTCGGCGAGGAATGACTGACTGGCGGCGTCCGCGACATCCTTGAGCTCACTGCGACGCGCCTTGTCGCCGGGATCCACCGGGCCGAAATCGGTGCGCAGGTCCAGCAGCAGCCGACCCGCGGCAAGGGACAGTTCTTTGGCCAGTTCGGCATCGTGGGTGTTCACCATCGGGGTCCTATCGGTTGAAGCGGGATTGGGTGGCGTCCAGACCGTTGGCCAGCAGGAATTCGGTGGCATCCGCGGCCTCGGCGACCATCAGCGCGACCTCTGAGCGTTCCGCCGCGCGGAAGTCGGACAACAGGTAGTCGGCAGGGTCTTGGCGTCCCATCGGGCGCCCGACGCCGCAGCGCACACGATAGAAGTCGCCGTGCCCCAACGACTTGCGCAGGCTGCGCAGGCCGTTGTGACCGTTGTCCCCGCCGCCATGCTTGACCCGCAGCGCTCCCAGCGGGATGTCCAACTCGTCGTGGATGACCACAAGATTGTCGGTCTTGGTGAAGTCCAGTACGGCCTTCACCGGCCCGCCGCTCTCGTTCATGTAGGTCCGGGCTTTGACCAGCACGACGCGACAGTGCTGCGGAGTTCCCACGAATGCGTGCCCCTCGGCGGCATCCGCGTGGGCACGTCGGTGCCGCGCGAACTGCAGTCCGAGTCGCCCGGCCAGCTCCTCGACCACCAGGTAGCCGACGTTGTGGCGCGTGCGTTGGTACTCCCGGCCCGGATTGCCCAGCCCGACGACGACCCAGCTTTCGGTCACTCGTCGCTGGAGGCCTCGTCGCCCCCGGCCTCCGCGGCCTCACCCTCGGTCTCACCGGCAGCTTCTGCGGCGTCCTCGGCGGCAGCCGCAGCCGCAGCGGCCTCGGCCTGCGCCTTGAGTTCGGCCTCGAGACGCTCGACCGCGGCATCGATCACGGCATCCGGATCGGCACCCTCGCCCAGCATTTCGCTGACGATCTCGGATAGGGCGATGGGGTCGAGTTCCTTCTCCACAGCGACGTCCTCGGCCCGACCCATGATCTCGGCCTCCACCTGGCGGGCACGCAGCGCGGCCCGGTCCAAGGTGATCAGGTCGAGGTGCTTGAGGTCGTGACGCACCGGGTGGCGCTGGATGTCACGGGGAGCAGTGGGGATGACGTCGCCGTCGATGTCGATCTCGAGGATGACCTTCGTCTGCTTGAGTGCCTGACTCAGGGCGTGGTCGTCGAGGCTGATGTGGCGGGGCTCTTCGCCGTCGCCGTAGAGCACCGCGGGCACCTGCCCGTCGCGGCGCAGTCGACGCGCGGCACCCTTGCCGAATTCGTTGCGTGGTTGTGCGGTGAGGCGGATCTCTGCCATGTGTGCTCCCGGTCGTTGATCATGGGTGACCGGAAGGGCTCGTCGATAACGGGGCCGCAAGGCCGCCCTCGCCGGGTCTTCGGCAAGTGTACCCGCGAGGATGCTGGCGTCTGTGGCTGGGCTCGACCATCAAAGCGGGGCCACACAGTCAGGACTGCGCCTTCTCCGGCCCCCGTTTGAAGGCCGGACTCAGCACATAAGCCGCGAAACGGGCGACGTGACCATCAAAGCAGGGCCGCACAGTCAGCACTGCGCCATTTCCGGCCCCCGTTTAATGGCCGGACTCAGCACATAACGCCCGAAGTTCCTTGTCCGGCCCCGGTTAAAGGCGATACGGACGGCTCAACCATTAACACAGGGCCACCGAGTCAGGACCGCACCTTTTCCGGCCCCGTTTAAAGGCCGGACTCACCACATAACACCCGAAACGGACGGCGTGACCATCAAAGCGGGGCCACAAAGTCAGCACTGCGCCATTTCCGGCCCCCGTTTAAAGGCCGGACTCACCACATAACGCCCGAAACGGACGGCTCGACCATCAAGACAGGGCCACACAGTCAGGACTGCGCCATTTCCGGCCCCGGTTTAACGGACGAAACGGGCGACGTCACCATCAAAGCAGGGCCGCACGCCGCCGACGCGACCCAGTTATGCAGGATCAGCCCTCGAACAGACTGGTGACCGAACCGTCCCTGAACACCTCGTTGATCGCGCGGGCGATCAATGGCGCGATCGGCAGAACGGTGAGTTTGTCGAAACGACGTTCGCTGGGGATCGGCAGCGTGTCGGTGACGATCACCTCGGTGATCCGCGAGTTCTTCAGCCGCTCGGTGGCCGGGTCGCTGAGCACGCCGTGGGTGGCAGTGACGACGACCTCCGCGGCCCCCTCGTCGAACAGGGTCTCCGCCGCCTTCGTGATGGTGCCACCGGTGTCGATCATGTCGTCGACGATCACACACACCCGGTCCTTGACCTCGCCCACGACCTCGAGCACGGACACCTGGTTCGGCACGTTCGGGTCACGACGCTTGTGGATGATCGCCAACGGGGATCCCAGGACATCGGTCCAGCGCTCGGCGACCCGCACCCGGCCGGCATCCGGAGACACGATCGTCAGCCGGTCGCGCTCGACGTTCCTACCCACATATTCCGACAGCAGCGGCAGCGCGAACAAGTGATCGACCGGTCCGTCGAAGAAACCCTGAATCTGAGAGGTGTGCAGGTCCACGGACATCAAACGATCAGCACCGGCCGTGGCGAACAGGTTGGCCAGCAGGCGCGCGGTGATCGGCTCGCGGCCGCGGTGCTTCTTGTCCTGTCTGGCGTACCCGTAGAAGGGGATCACCACGGTGATCCGTTTGGCCGACGCCCGCTTCAGGGCATCGACCATGATCAACTGCTCCATGATGGCCTTGTTCAACGGCTCGGCGTGCGACTGGATGACAAAAGCGTCGCTTCCGCGCACACTCTCCTCGAACCTGACGAAGATCTCGCCGTTGGCGAAGTCGTAGATCTTCGTCGGCGAGACGTCACAACCGAGTTCGACGGCGATGTACTCAGCCAGCTCCGGGTGCGTACGCCCCGAGAACAACATCAGTTTCTTCTGAGATGGCGTAATCAGTTCCGACACGAGTACCCCTCGCCGATGTCCAGCACGAACGCCTTCAGCGTAGCCCCCGGTCATCTCTCACCGATCCGGAAGTCCCGGATTGGCGCCGGCAGTTGTGTCAGTTCTCGTCATCCGAGGCGGCGGCCCGAGCCGAAGACGTTTCCGGACGGTTGGCCACAACCCAGCCCTCAACGTTGCGCTGCCGAGCGCGACCCACCGCCAGATCGCCCGGGCCCACGTCGGCGGTGATGACAGAACCGGCTGCCGTGTAAGCCCCATCGCCGATGGTCAATGGCGCAACGAGCATGCTGTCCGAGCCGATCCGTGCGTGCTTGCCGACGACCGTGCGGTGCTTGGCCACCCCGTCGTAGTTGACGAAGACGGTGGCGGCCCCGATGTTGCTGCCTTCCCCGATCTGCGCGTCCCCCACGTATGACAGGTGGGGGACTTTGGCACCTTCGCCCACCTCGGTGTTCTTGATCTCGACGAAGGCGCCCGCCTTGCTGCTCGAAGCCAGGCGAGTGCCCGGCCGCAAGTAGGTGAACGGGCCGACGGTGGCACGCGCACCGATGCTCGCGCCCAGACAGTGGCTCTTCAGGACGGTGGCTCCTTGTCCGACTTCACAGTCCACCAGCGTCGTGTCCGGACCGATCACCGCACCGCCGGCCACGGTCGTGCGACCGGCCAGTTGGGTGTTGCGGCAGATCAGCACGTCGGGCTCCAGCACCACATCGGCACCGATCCACGTGGTCGAGGGGTCCTCGACCGTCACCCCATCACGCATCCACCGGCGCGCCACCCGATCGCGCAGCACCGCACCGGCCGCAGCGAGTTGCACACGGTCATTGATGCCGTGGATCTCTTCGGCGTCCTCAGCAAGGTAGGCAGATACCGGTAGGCCCTGCTCGACCAGCCACCCGATCACATCCGTCAGATATTCCTCGCCCTGCGCGTTATGGCTTCCGATGTTCTGCAGACCATCGCGCAAGGCGTCTGCGGCGAACAGGTACAGCCCACTGTTGATCTCATCGATCTCGAGTTGTTCGTCAGTTGCGTCCCGGTGCTCGACAATGCTGCGAACGCCTCGGTCGTCGCGCACGATGCGCCCGTAGCCGGTGGGGTCGGGCATCCGAGCGGTGAGCACCGTGGCTGCCGCGCCCGACTGGTCGTGCTCGGCGATCAGGCTGCTCAACGTCGCGCCCGTCAGCAGTGGGGTGTCACCTGCCAGCACCATGACCGTGTCCGCGTCCTGCCGAATCTGAGGCAGGGCCTGCCGCACCGCATCCCCGGTGCCTCGCATCTGCGCCTGGACAGCGGTGCGGGTGGTAGGCGCCACGGTGGCCAGGTACTCGGCGACCGCTTCACGCTGGTGCCCGACCACGACCACGACATCCGCGATGTCCGCCGCGTGCACGGCCCGCAGTACGTGCCCGAGCAGGGGTTCACCGGCTACTTCATGCAGCACCTTGGCTTTGGTCGATTTCATACGGGTGCCGAGACCGGCAGCCAGAACGACAGCAACTGGATGAGTCACACGATGGACTCTAGTGGCGCTCCCGGCATGATCCTGCGGTCACGGCCTTCTTGTCACCGGTACGCTGGCCAGCAACGCTGCCGGCCCCGCCCCGCCTCCGAAAGTGGGCATGGACCAGCCCATCTGCCCACTTCGTGAGGCACATTCGCGACATATCGGCCAAAACGTCGCGAGACTCCTCACGAACTGGGCAGAACTACGGCCTGCACGTCGGGTAATGCCCACTTTGTGCGCAGAGGGTGATGCGAGCTCACGAAGACCACCGGCCAGTTAGCTCCCCGCAGAGGATTCGAACCTCTAATGCCTGGACCAAAACCAGGAGTGTTGCCGATTACACCAACGGGGATCAGCGCGACCAAGGTTACCGCCCTGCACCTGCTGCCCCGACAAGGCAGTCGCCCGGCCGGCCCCTAATCCTGTGCGCGCGTGATGCGAGCGCCGGGAACCGGGCCGGTGGCGATCTTCGCACTGCGGCACAATCCCGTGCCGGACAAGGCGACCGCGAGTTCCATCGCGTGCTCGGGGTCCTTGGCCAGGAACACGCAGGTCGGGCCGCTGCCGCTGACCATCGCTCCCAGAGCGCCGTAGTCGATCCCGGCCTCGAGCAGCAGATCAAGTTCGGGCCGCATGGAGATGGCTGCCGCCTGCAGATCGTTGTGCAGATACGTTCCCACGGCTTCGTGGTCGCCGCGCCTCAGCGCAGCCAGCAGTGCCCGGGGCACAGCCGGGGCAGGTACGTCTCGGGTCGCATTGAGTCGGTCGAACGTCGCGTAGACCTCCGGGGTGGATAGCGAGGTGAACGATGTCGCCACGACCCACACGAACGTGCCGGTGGTGAGCACCGGGGTCAGCACCTCCCCCCGGGACGCGCCCAGAGCAGTACCCCCGTGCAGGCCGAACGGCACGTCCGAACCCAGTTCAGCACCCAGCTCGGACAATTCGTCCAGGGCTAGGCCCAGCCCCCAGAGGGCGTTGCACGCCACCAGCGCCGCCGCCGCGTCGGTTGACCCTCCGGCCATTCCGCCTGCCACCGGGATCGATTTGCTCAAGATCAGTCGAGCCCCTTGCTTGACTTTGTACTTCCGCTTGAGCAGGCGCGCGGCCTTGAGCGCCAGATTCGTGCCGCCCTTGGGCACACGCCCGCTACCCGGGGCGATCTCCAATTGCACCGCTGTCCCCGGGTCTGCCACAGCCGTCACATGATCGACCATGTCCAGGGCTTGGAAGACCGTGGCCAACTCGTGGTAGCCATCGGCGCGCAGCGGCCCAACACCTAGGAAGAGGTTGATCTTTGCCGGGGAATCGACGCCGACAGACGAAGGGAGCGCCACGTCCACAGGCTATTGCGCAAGCAGCCTGAACTTCGCGCTGGCCAGCGCCCGGAACTCCTGCACGGACAGCGATTCACCGCGCCGGCCCGGGTCGATCCCTGCCTGATCCAGCACCGAGCCAGCCGTAAGCGGTTGCGCCCACCCCCGCAGCGCCCCGCGCAGCATCTTCCGGCGCTGAGCAAACGCCGCATCGACGGCGGCGAACGTCTCGAGCCGCAATTCCGGGGCCGTCTGCGGATGTCTGGTGAAACCGACCAGACCGGATTGGACGTTGGGGGTAGGCCAGAAGACGTCCGCTGGCACCTTGCCCAACCAACGGGTGGTCGCCCACCAAGCGGCTTTCACCGTGGGAATCCCGTAGTCGCGGGAGCCGGGCTCGGCGGTCAGCCGATGAGCCACTTCCGCCTGCACCATGATGACCCCGGACTCGACTGTGGCGAACCGCTCGAGCACGTTGAGAAGAATCGGCACGCCGGTGTTGTAGGGCAGATTGGCCACGAAACTCGTGGGGGCCAGGTCCGACGCCGTCATGGACACCGCGTCCTCACAGCGCACGTGCAGCCGCTCAGCGGCCTGGTCGTCAAGTTCGGCCACGGTCTGCGGCAGGCGTGCGGCCAGTCGGGGGTCGATCTCGACGGCCTCGACCGCGGCACCCGTCTCCAGCAGCGCCAGAGTCAGCGAGCCCAGACCAGGTCCCACCTCCAGCACCAGGTCGTCGGAGCCCACGCGGGCCAGAGCGGCGATCCGACGAACCGTGTTGGGATCGATGACGAAGTTCTGCCCCAGCCGCTTGGTCGGCCGCAGATCCAACTCGCGGGCGAGTTCCCGGATGCGCGCAGGACCCAACGAGGCCATCAGAACGCGCCGAACGCCTCGAAGGTGTTGTCCCGCACGGTCTGACACATCTCGTCGAGGTCGGCCGACAGGTGTTCGGACATCAAGCGGATGGTCCACGGGATCAGGTAGGAGGCATTCGGTTTGCCGCGATACGGCATGGGCGCCAGGAACGGGGCGTCGGTCTCCACCAGTATGCGGTCGCGGGGGACCACCGCCAGCGCCTCGCGCAGAGATCCAGCGTTCTTGAAGGTGACCACTCCGGCGAACGAACAGAACCAACCACGCTGGGTGACTGCCTCGGCGAACGCCGCGTCGCCGCTGAAGCAGTGCATTACCACGCGGCGCGGGGCACCTTCATCGTCCATGATGCGCAGGATGTCAGCGTGGGCATCCCGGTCGTGGATCACCAGCGTCTTGTCGAGGTGCTTGGCGAGATCGATGTGCCGGCGGAAGGATTCCTCCTGCACTGCACGGCCAGGGGGATCCGTGCGGAAGAAGTCCATCCCGGTCTCACCGATCGCGACAACCCGGTCGTCCGTGGCCAGTTCGGCGATGTCCTGCCATGCGGCCTGCAGGTTCGGCCGGCCATGTTCGGCATCGATCCGGGGGGCCTCGTTGGGATGCAGAGCAACCGCAGCGACCACTTGCGCCCAGTCGTGCGCTATCCGCACGGCCTCCCGGGAACTGGCGACGTCGACCCCGACCTGAATCACAGCATCCACGCCCACGGCCTCGCCGGCCGCGAGTGCGGTGTCCACCGCCAAGCCCCGCTCGCCGTCGCGTCCGGCAGCACCGATGTCCAGGTGGCAATGACTGTCGATCACCGGGCTGGGTAGCGGGTCCGGCAGCGGCGGGTAGGCGACCGGTAGCGTCACTTCGTGTCCAGTCGCGGGAACAACGACTCGCTCTTGGTCACCACACTGCCCGGCGCCAGTTGCCCCCACTGACTCACCGTGAGCACCGACTGCTGACCCAGCTCACCGGCTGCCCCGAGGCTGTCCCAAATGAGCGAGGTCGCGGCCGGCATGACCGGGTGGTAAAGCACGGCGATGGCTCGCAGGGACTCGCAGATCGTGTAGAGCACAGTGTCCAGGCGTTGCGCGGTCGCCTCATCCTTGGCCAGCACCCACGGCTGCTGCTCGGTGACGTACACGTTGACGGCATCGACGAACTCCTTGATGGCCAGGATGCCGCCGCTGAAGTCCAGCCTGCCCATGGCCGCATCTGCCTGTTCGGCGCAGGCGACCAGCAACTCCTGCAA
This sequence comes from Micrococcales bacterium, assembly GCA_016719135.1. Taxonomy (GTDB): domain Bacteria; phylum Actinomycetota; class Actinomycetes; order S36-B12; family UBA10799; genus JADKAV01. The sequence continues at coordinate 193,567 of JADKAV010000002.1, forward strand.
CGCGAGGTCCGCGTTCGTGTAGTCGCCGGGCGCGGGCAACGAACCATCGCGGTAGCGCACCACCATGGCGGTCGCCCGGGAGGCGAGGTTGCCCAGCCCGTTGGCCAGTTCGGCCTGGTACCGGGCGGCCATGTCCTCCCACGAGAACGAGCCGTCCTGCCCGAACTGGATGGCGCGCAGGAAGTAATAGCGGAAGGCGTCGGCGCCGAAGTCGTCGGTGATGCTCTCCGGAGAAATCCCGGTGAGCTTGCTCTTGCTCATCTTCTCGCCGCCGACCAGCAGCCAGCCGTGCGCGAACACCTTGTCAGGCAGCGGCAGACCGGCGGCCATCAGCATGGCCGGCCAGTACACCGCGTGGAAGCGCAGAATGTCCTTGCCGACCAGGTGGACGTTGGCCGGCCAGATCGACGCGAGCTTCTCGTCGTCCTCGCCGTAGCCGATGGCGGTGATGTAGTTCAGCAGCGCGTCGAACCAGACGTAGACGACCTGCTTGTCGTCCCACGGCAGGGAGACGCCCCACCCCACACTGGAGCGCGACATCGAGATGTCCTCCAGCCCGCTCTTGATGAAGGAGACGACCTCGTTGTAGGCGCTCTTGGGTTCCACCGCAGTCGGGTGGCGCTCGTAGTGCTCGAGCAAAGCATCCTGGAACTGCGCCAGGCGGAAGAAGTAGTTCGACTCGTGCAGCATCTCGACGGGCCGGTCATGGATGGGGCACTTGCCGTCGACCAGGTCACCGGGCCGTTTGAACTCCTCGCACCCCACGCAGTAGGGGCCTTCGAAGTCGGCCTCGTACACATGCCCGTTGTCGCGCACCGTCTCCCAGAACTTCCGCACCCCCTTGCGGTGGCGTGTGCTCGTGGTGCGGATGAAGTCGTCGTTGGCCGCCTCGATGGTCTCGAGCACGGGCTTCCACGAGTTCTCGACCAGCCGGTCGCACCAATCCTGCGGCTCCATGTTGTTCTCGCGGGCCGTGCGCTCGACCTTCGTGCCGTGCTCGTCGGTACCGGTGAGGTAGAACACCGACTCCTGCCGCTGCCGGTGCCAACGGGTCAGCACATCGCCGGCCACGGTGGTGTAGGCGTGGCCGATGTGGGGGGCGTCGTTGACGTAGTAGATGGGCGTCGTGACGTAGAACGCCTTGCTCATGTGGGATCTCCCGGGAATGGTCGATCTTCAGTCTAGAAGCAGCCAGCCCCCCGGCTGACCCAGGACAGCACTTGACGGACTGCGCGGACGCCGCCTACCGCTTCACCACCAAGGCATAGAGCTCCCGGCGCGACACCCCCGCGTCCGTAGCGACCTGCGCCACGGCCTCGCTGCGGCGCATGCCGGAGTCCACCCGCGCTTCGACCTCGGCGACGAGGTCGGACGGGTCCACCTGGCGCGCCGGCGCGCCTTCCACCACCAGCGTCACCTCACCCAGAATGTCCTCCACCTGCGACGCCAACTCCCCAACGGTTCCCCGCAGGACCTCCTCGTAGGTCTTCGTGAGTTCCCGGCACACGGCTATGCGGCGCTCGGAACCGAAGATCTCGGCCATATCGGTCAGACAGTCCACGAGCCGGCGGGGGCTTTCGAACAGGACCATGGTCCGCGGTTCGGCAGCCAACGTGCGAAGCCGTTGTCGCCGCTGGCCGGCCTTGCGCGGCAGGAATCCCTCGAAACAGAACCGTTCGGCCGGCAGCCCGCTGAGCACCAGCGCCGTGGTCAGGGCACTGGGACCGGGCAGGCAGGTCACGGGCAGACCGGCATCGATGCAGCGCCGCACCGCGGCCAGCCCCGGGTCGCTGACCAGTGGCATGCCCGCATCGCTGACCACCAGGACGGTCAGACCGTCTGCCACGTACTGCGCCAGGGCCTGTGAGCGCTGCGCCTCCACCGCGTCGTAATGGGAGACCACCCGCCCGCCGATCCGCACCCCGAGATCCGCGGCAAGCCTGCGGGTGCGGCGGGTGTCCTCGGCGGCCACGACGTCTGCAGTGGCCAGTGCGTCGCGCAAACGGGCCGAAGCATCTGCGGGATTCCCCAGAGGCGTGGCGGCGATGATCAGGACGCCGTTGGGACCGGACACCGGAATCCTCCTTATGCTGGCCCGCGTGAGCCTAACAACCGATGCGGGTCCCGCGCAGTCCGCGTCCGCGCGCCCGCGTCAGGCTCCCGGACCCGCTGGCGGCTGGCGGGGGTGGATCGGTCCGTTGTCCATGGGAGTGGTCGCCGCCGCACTGCGACTACCCGGGCTGGACCGGCCCCACGCACTGGTCTTCGACGAGACCTACTACGCCAAGGATGGGCTCGCGCTGCTGCTGTTCGGCCACGAGCGCAACGCCAAGGACAATGCCAACGACCTGCTTCTGGCCATGGACGGAAACAACCTGGAGGCGGCCGGGAGCATCTTCAAGGACAGCCCTTCGTACGTGGTGCATCCACCCTTCGGCAAGTGGGTGATCGCTGCCGGGCAGTGGGCGTTCGGCGCGAATCCGTTCGGATGGCGGATCGCCGTGGCGGTACTGGGGATCCTGTCCGTGGTCCTGCTGGCCCGCATTGTGCGCCGCATGACGGGCTCTAACCTGCTCGGTTCCATCGCCGGTTTCCTGCTGGCCATCGACGGCATGGGCATCGTGATGAGCCGTACCGCCTTGTTGGACGGAATCTTGGCTTTCATGGTGTTGCTGGCCTTCGGAGCACTGCTCCTGGACCGGGATCGGACCCGCCGACTGTGGCCCAAACGCAGCCTGCGGCCCTGGCGAGTAGCGGCGGCGGTGGCACTGGGCCTCGCGTGCGGCGTGAAGTGGAGCGGCCTGTGGTTCGTGGTGGCCTTCGGGCTGCTCACGGTGTTCTGGGACCTGGGTCTGCGCAGGCAACACGGCCAATCGCATGTATGGCTCAAGACGTTGCTGCGCGACGCCATTCCGGCGGCGCTGGTGATGCTGCCGATCGTCTTCGTCACCTACGTCGCGACATGGTACGGCTGGTTCACCAGTTCGGGTTACCTGCGCACCTGGGCGTTCGACAACGGCGGCTACACCGGGATCCAGGGCGCCCTGCGTTCACTGGCCCACTACCACTGGGAGGCCTACAACTTCCACACCGGACTGACCACCGAACACTCGTATCAGTCCAGCGCCTGGGGGTGGCCGGTGCTGGCCCGGCCCACGAGCTTCTTCTACGAGTCCGACGGGTTGCAGTGCGGCGCCGACAAGTGCTCCCAGGAAGTCATTGCTTTGGGCAACCCGATCATCTGGTGGGCAGCTGCCTTGGCGTTGTTCCACCAGGTATGGCGTTGGGTGGCCGTTCGCGACTGGCGTGCTGGTGCGGTGCTGTGCGGCTTCGTGGCGGGGTGGGGTCCGTGGCTACTGTTCCAGGAGCGGACCGTTTTCAGTTTCTACTCGATCGTGTTCCTGCCGTTCATGATCATGGCGTTGACGTTGTCCTTCGGCTCGCTGCTGGGGTCGCCCAGCGACACCCGGGAGCGCCGCGGAAACGGGGCCATCGTGGTCGTGGCCTTCCTTTTCGCCGCGGTGGTCACGTCGTGGTGGTTCTATCCCATCTGGACCGCACAGATCATCACGTACGAGCAGTGGCAGATGCGGATGTGGTTGCCGACCTGGGTTTGAAGGAGATTGCGCGATGACCCGTTAGTTGCGCAATGACCCGTAGATTGCGGGCTATCCGGCAACCAAGCGGCCATCCGGTGAACCGGGGTTGAGCCGGCCACACTGTCGGCGGCGCAATGACCCGCTAGTTGCCAAATGACCCGTAGATTACGGGCCACCCGGCAACCAAGCGGCCATCCGGTGACCTGGGGATCAAGCCCGCCGCACAGCCAGCGGCGCAATGACCCGCAAGTTGCGCAATGACCCGCAGATTACGGGCCATCCGGCAACCAACAGGCTACTCGCTGGACCTGGCCCTGTTCAACCCGCTGCGTTCGGGCCCGCCCCCGCGCGGACCACAACGCAGGAAACGATCCACAACAAACAGATCCCCCGAGCCATGACGGCCCGAGGGATCTGATGACGGGGTGGAGCTGAGGGGATTCGAACCCCTGACCCCCTCGATGCGAACGAGGTGCGCTACCGGACTGCGCTACAGCCCCGCGTGGAATCAGGGTAGCAATGCCGGGCCACCTACTCGTTGACCGCCCGGGCCGTCTCGTACCCCGACGGATAGGCGTACTCGTCCAGGCCGAGTTCGGCCTCGGCGTCCTGCCCGGAGCGCAGTGCCGCCGCCTGCTCGAGCATCCGCTCTGCCGTCCATGGACCGTTCTCTTCGGAGTCGATCTCGCGGGGCACCGCCGTGGCCCGTGGTGCCCGCAGGTAGGAGGGAACCGGCGCCTCGACCGGATCCCACGTGTCGCGCCGTTGCGTCGAAGCAACCCCGGTAGCGGCACGGGCGTCGCGACGACGCCGGGCTTCGTGAACCCGGGCACGGGCCCGGGACTGTGCAGCCAGCAGGTAGACGTACCCGGCGAGTGCGGCCAGGGCCAACAGGGCCAGGGGCATGGGCACGAACCCGGCCACCAGACCCAGCACCGACACCAGGCTCACCGCCGCCAATCCGGTGAGGATCCGCTTGCGTCGCAGTGCGGCCGCGGCACCGGCGGCTTTGCGGGACTCGTGGTGGCGGGCACGCCGACGGTGGCCGTCTTCCGGGGAACCGACGAAAGGGTCGATGCCCAAATCGAGGTGTTGGTCGATCGCGGCGTCCGCCGGAGCGGTGTCCACGCGACCCGCCTGCGCGCCGGGCATCGCGGCGACGTCATGGGAGCGGTGGCGGCGCGCGGAAACGGATCGCAATGACCGGCGGAAGCGCTGCGTGGTGCGGGCGTCGCGGTAACGGTCCGACGTCCCGAGCCAGCGGGGAAGGAGAACTACCGCCCACATGGCGATGACTGCAGCGTAGAGAAGGCCTGTGAGCACGCCCTCAGCCTATGGTCCGGACCTACCCAGAGCCGGGATTTGCCCGGCGTGTTCTGTCCGAGCCCACCCCCGGGATCCCGAACCGTTGCTCAAACCGGTCGGCCAGCGGCGCGTCGAGCTCTTCGGCGGTCAAGGCGTAAGTGACGTGGTCGCGCCACTCGCCGTCGATGTGCAGGTAGCGTTCACGCACCCCCTCATAACGGAAGCCCAGCTTCTCGACCACCCGGATGCTCGGCCGGTTCTCCGGCCGGATGTTGATCTCGATGCGGTGCAGCCCGCCCCGGAAGCAGTGATCGCATGCCATCGCGACGGCCAGCGGCATCACCCCGGAACCAGCAACATCGCGGTCCAGCCAGTAGCCGATGTGCGCGCCACGCAGCGAGCCCAGGTGCAGGCCTCCGACAGTGACCTGGCCACGGAACTTGCCGTCCACATCGAGCGCGAACGGCAAGGTGGTTCCGGCCCGGGCGGCGGATCTCAACGACCGCACCATGCCCCGGAAGGTCGTCGCGGCATCGGTGGCCCCCGGCGGAAGGGTCGCGTCCCAAGGGCGCAGCCATTCCATGTTGCGCGACCGCACGGAGTGCCACGCGTGCCGGTCCCGATAGGACAACGGACGCAGGCGCACGCCGTGCCTGGCCAGGGTGGCCGGCCACAAGGCGGCGTTCACAGGGCACTCACCAAGGCGGCCGTCACCACGTCGCCGCTGTCGTAGTCGACAGGTCCAGGCGGGATCACCGCAAGGGCGTCGGCGCGGGTCAGGGCGCGGATTCCCGTTCCGATCGGGGTGGCGCGCTCTGCGTCCAGTTTGACGGCCACGATCCTGGTGTTCTGCGGATCGACTGTGACCGATTCGGTCAGTGTCACCTGCTGCCGCATCCCGAAGACATCACCGTGCCCCATCAGCCGTCGGATCACGGGCCGCACGAACAACTCGAACCCGACGAAAGCGGCTGTCGGCTCCCCCGGCAGCGCGATCAACGGCACGTTCGACGTCCCCAACGACCCGGTGCCCTGCACCCGCCCGGGCTCCAAAGCGACTCGGGCGAAGTCGACGGTTCCCATCGTCGCCAGCACGGGCCGGAGCACATCATCGGCCCCGTCCCCGATTCCGCCGGTGGTCACTACCATGTCGGCCCGGCCGAGCTGATCGTCCAGGATCTTGCGCAATAAGGCCGGGTCGTCGGCCACCGGACCCACCCGGTAGGACATGGCCCCGACTTCCACCACCGCGCACGCCAAAGCGACTCCGTTGACGTCCGGTTTGCGCCCGCCGGTGGGAGCACCACGCAGACGTCCGGTGTCGACGAGTTCGCTGCCGGTAGTGATCACCGCGATGCGGGGCCGCGGGTATGCCGGGACCTTCCCGACCCCGATGGCCGCCAGCAGGGCGATCTCCCGGGAACCGAGCACCTGCCCGAGTGACAACAAGGTCGTGCCGCTCTTCACCTGGCTACCGGCAAGGGCGATGTTCTGGCCCGCGGCCACTGCCCGCCCCACACGCACGACCGGCGCGCCCTGATCGGTGTTCTCCAGCGGCAGCACACAGTCGGCGCCGTAGGGCAGCGGGTCGCCGACCCCGACCCGGATCAGCGATCCCGGCGCCAGCGCGGAACCGGCGGGAAACTCCCGCAGGGAGAGCACCGAGGTCGGTGAGGCCATTGCGATGTCGCCTGACCGGGCGGCGTAACCGGCCCGCGAGGCGCTGTGAAATGCCGGGATGTTCGAGGGTGCAGTCACGTCCACGGCCACGACGCAGCCGTTGGCATCCAGCAGGGGCAGGGCCAGCGGCTCCAGAGGGCGGACCCGGCTCATCACCACCTGCAGGTGCTCGGCAAGGCTGCGCATCAGTCGTCCCTGAACTCCGCAGACACCACGAACTCCCGCAGCCAGGCCCGAAAGTCCGGGCCGAGGTCGCCACGGGCACTGGCCAGTCGCACGGTCGCCTGCAGGTAGGACTGTTTGTCACCGGTGTCGTAGCGGCGGCCTTTGAAGATCACGCCATGCACTCCCCCGCCCTCACTGGCAGGCATCTGGGCCAACGTCTTCAAGGCGTCAGTGAGCTGGATCTCGTCGCCGCGTCCGGGCGGCGTATTCCGCAGCACGTCGAAGACCGCCGGATCCAGCACGTAGCGGCCGATGACCGCCAGGTTCGAAGGAGCCGATTCGGTGTCGGGCTTCTCCACCAAATCCTTGACCTTCACTGCTTCCGAGCCGATGACCGGGGTCACCGCGGCACATCCGTACAGGTGGATCTGGGACTCGTGCACCTCCATCAGGCACAAGACACTGCCGCCGAACTCCTCGCGCACCGCCAGCATCTGCTCAAGTACGTAGTTGCCGGTGTCGATCAGGTCGTCGCCGAGCAGGACCGCGAAGGGCTCTTCGCCCACATGCATGTCGGCGCACAGAACCGCATGGCCCAGGCCGCGTGGTTCCCCTTGGCGCACATAGTGCACTTTCGCCAGTTCAGCGGCCGCCATCACCGAGGCCAGCCGATCGTGGTCATTCTTCGTGAACAGAGTGCGTTCCAGCATGGGGTTGCGGTCGAAGTGGTCCTCCAGGGACGACTTGTTGCGCCCGGTGATGATCAGAACATCATCAAGACCGGCGTCCACGGCCTCCTCGACGACGTACTGGATAGCCGGCCGGTCGACGACGGGCAGCATTTCTTTGGGCGTGGCTTTGGTCGCCGGAAGGAAGCGCGTACCCAGACCGGCGGCGGGAATAACGGCCTTCGTCACACGATTACTGGACATGCGCCGAGCGTAGTGCGACCAGGTGGTCGCGGTCGCATCAGGCGTCGCGGCGCCGCAGCAGAACCAGCCCGACCAGCAGCAGACCCACCATCCAGGCAGCCCAAACTCCAGCCGACAGAGCGACATCCACGCCGGAGAACCAGGACTGCATCGAGGCCAACGGCAGCACCGACGGCAGCCACTCGAGCCGGGCCCCCAGCAGACCGATCACAGCCTGTTCGAGCAGGAACAGGATCAACGGCCCGATGATGCCCAACGGGTGATTGCGCGTGATCAGCGTGAGGCTGAAGGCCAGCAGCGCGTACGTCAACGTGAACACCGCCACCTGCCAGGCGACCGTTGCCCAGCTCGGACCACCGGAAGCGGTCTCGCCGAGCAGGACCAGCAAGGCGTATCCCGCGACGGCAGCCAGCGCCACCACAAACAGCGTGAGGGCGACGGTCGTGAAGAGCTTGCCGAAGAAAACGCCCACCCTCCCGGGGAACGCGGTGAGGGTCAGGCGGATCGTGCCGTACCGGTACTCATGACCGAATGCCATGGCGCCAAGACTTGCGATCAGAACGATCACGATCGGGTTGCCGAGCAGCGCACCGGCGACGAGGTCGGTCGTCGGGATTCTGTCCAGGCCCTCATCGAAGTCGTCGGCGAACGTGCCGAGGTAGGCGAAGGCGGCGGCGGCGAGGATCACGAACAGGGACGTGATCCAGGTGGTGCGGATGCTCTTGGCGCGGCGGTACTCGAACGCGAGGATCTCCATCAGGCCACACCTCCGCCGATCCGGAAGTCCTGACCGGACTCGGTGAGTTCCAGGAACGCCTGCTCAAGACTGGCCGTGCGCTTGGTGAGTTCAGCGACCGGCAGGCCGTGCCGGAAGGCGATGTCGCCCACCCGGTCGGTACTCGCGTCACTGACGGCAAGGGCGTCGGGCGATTCCAGTCGCACTGCGTCGGGGCCGAGTTCCTCGGTCAGCGCGGCGGCCAGTTCGTCCACCCGCGGCGAGCGGATCAACACATCGTTGGTGGTCGATCGGTTGACCAGATCCTCGACCGATTCATCGGCCAGCAATCGGCCTCTGGCGATGACGACCACGTGGTCAGCCATAACCTCCATCTCGCTGAGCAGATGGCTGGAGACCAGAACGGTACGGCCCTGGGACGCGTAGTACTTCAGGTAGTCGCGCAGCCAGTGGATCGACTGCGGATCAAGGCCGTTGGCTGGCTCATCGAGCAGGAGCACCTCAGGTTCGGCCAGGATCGCGGTCGCGAGCCCGAGACGTTGCCCCATCCCCAGCGAGAAACCCTTCGGCTTCTTCTTCGCCACCGACTCCAGGCCCATGAGCGAGATCACTTCCTCCACCCTGGCCCGACTGGTCCGGCTCGCGGCGGCCAGCATGCGCAGGTGCGCCCGTGCGCTGCGGCTGGGGTGGAAGAACTTCGCGTCGAGGTGAGCACCCACCACCTTCGGCGCCTGGGCGTGCAGATTCAGGGGCTTGCCGTCCCACAAGGTGACGCCCCGTCCCGAGTCGAGGCTGAGCATCAGCCGCAGGGTGGTGGACTTACCCGAACCGTTGGGCCCGAGGAAGCCCGTGACCTGTCCGGGGCGGACTTGGAAACTCAGATCATCGACAGCCACCGTCCTCCCGTAGGTCTTGTGCAGATTGGACGCAGTGACGATCACGAAGGGACCCCTCGGTCGATGCAGAACGGACAGCCCCGAAAATAGTCGATAGATCCGACAGAATCCGCCAGGAGGCTCCGACATGCCGACTTACCTCTACAAGTGCACCGAATGCGATCACCGCTTCGAGCACGCGCAGGGCTTCCACGACGACCCGCTGGAAATCTGCCCCGACTGCGGTGGGGTGGTACGTCGCGTGATCGGCAATGTGGGCGTCGCGTTCAAGGGCTCCGGGTTCTATCGCACGGACTCGCGGGCCGAGAGCCGCGCCAAGACCTCGAAGAGTCCCGCGTCGAGCGAGACGAAGTCCGACGCGGGCCCGAAGCCGGAGAAGGCAGCGGCCAAGGAATCGTCGGGCGGGTCGCAGTCGAAGGGATCGGGCTCCTCGTCGACCGCGTCGGGATCGAAGGGCTCCGGGTCCTCGTCGGACAGTCCCAAGAAGTAGTCGGACGAGGGGTCTTCTTCGGCCCTCCGGTGTCCCGCGCTTGAGGGCGACGTTGTTGGGCACTCACCAGGCCGGAACCCCCCAACAACACCGCCCTCACCAGCGGAGGCGTCCGCCGCACCGAGGCCAGAGGTCGCTTCGTTGAGGGCGACGTTGTTGGGCACTCACCAGGCCGGAACCCCCCAACAACACCGCCCTCACCAGCGCACCAATCCCGGACGCCGACCCTCGCCTGTGGACAACCAAAACCTCGGTGCTCAAATCCGCCTACCGTGACGTTGTGGCGATCGATTCCTGGCGACTTCAACGTCGATGGCGGCGCATTCAGCGTCCTTTGGCCGCATCCCTGATCGTGGTGGGCGGACTCCTCGTGTGGGCTCAGCAGCAAGGTCCGAAACCCACTGTGGCCACGGTGGTGGCGACGGTCGACATGCCTGCCGGACACATCGTCGGGTCCTCGGATGTGCAGGTCGTGGGATGGCCGGCCGAGGCTCACCCGGCCGCGGCGGCGAGTTCGCCGCAGACGCTGCTCGGGCGTCGGGCGACGGCACCCATCAGAGCTGGCGAACCCCTCACCGACCAGCGTGTGGTGGGACCGAGTGTCTTGGCGGGGGCTGGTCCCGGGCAAGTGGCCGTCGCTCTGAGCCCCGATCCGCTGACATCCTCAGGGGTGATCAGGCCAGGAGACCGCGTGAACCTGGTGGGCCAGACCGAGACCGGCCCCCGCACCCTCGTGCAGAACGCGTCCGTGCTCACTCTGACCGAGGAGTCCGGGACGGTCCTGGCAGTGCCGGGCACATCAGCGGCCGCGGTAATGCAGGCGGCCGCGACGGATTCGATCGCGATGGTGCTGCTTGCCGACGACCAATAGGGTGGACTGCGTGCCCCTCACAAGTGTCAACAGACTTCTGATCGAGCAGATCGAACACGAGTTCACCGCCTCGCAGCAGTACACGGCCTTCGCCGTCTGGTTCGACCAGCAAGCACTCCCACAGCTGGCCCAAAGGTTCTACGAGCAGGCTCTGGAGGAACGCAACCACGCGATGATGATCGTGGCTTACTTGCTCGACCGGGACATCGACGTCACGTTGCCGGCGATTCCCGCACTCGCGCCGATCCCAGCCTCGGTGACCGGCATCCTCGAGTTCTCCGTGGAACAGGAACAGGCGGTCACGCGCCAGTTCGAACAGATCATCGCCGCGGCCCGCAACGACCAGGATTACCTCGCCGAGCAGTTCACGCACTGGTTCCTCAAGGAGCAGGTGGAAGAGGTTTCCAGCATGTCGACGCTGCTGCAGGTGGCCACCCGGTGCGGTGACAACCTGATGCTGCTCGAGGACTACCTCGCTCGGGAGGTGCCCGACTCGGCGTCGGATCCCACGGCACCGCGAGCAGCGGGCGGCGCTGCGGCGTTGCTGGCCTGACCTACCCTCAGTCCCGGTCGTGGTGAGGCGGTCGCGCCGCGAGTAGATCCGCGTCGGTGGATTCGTGTCCCCCGGACTCGTCCTGGGTTATCTGCGGGTCGAGGTCAATCTCAAGGTTCAATTTGCGTGCCACGTTGCCAGGGTACGTCGACTGCAGGGCACGGTCGTGAAGCGAGTCGCCGCCAAGTTACCCTCGAATGGTGCGTCGGAGTGTTTCAACTGTCTGCTTGGCCGCCCTGATCGCGGGTCTTCCTGCGGCGACATGGGCCGATGACACGGTCCCAGACCCGACGCCAACGGCCGAACCCACCCCCACGCCCGAACCGACGGCTGAACCTGAACCGACGCCTGAACCGAGCAAACTCCCCCGACGGTTGGTGATCGGTGAGTCTCGCCGCGGCCTGCCGATCGTGGCGAAGCGGCAGGGTCGTGCCGACGCCAAACGGGTCCTGCTGGTCCTTGGCCAAATGCACGGGGATGAACCCTATGGACGCTATGTAGTCGATCAGGTCCGCAAGCTCAAACCCCGCAAGAACACGGCGGTGTGGACGATCCGGACCATCAACCCCGACGGCGCCAAACTGCGCACCCGCCGCAACGCCAGTCGGGTGGACCTGAACCGGAACTTCCCGGACAACTGGCAGCCCGGCGATCCGGGGTCTTTGTTCTACGCAGGCCCGCGGCCCGCAAGCGAACCCGAGACCCGGGCGTTCATCGCCGGCGCCGAGCAGATCCAGCCGGATGCGGTGGTGTCATACCATCAACGCGCGAATGTGATCGATCGCGGGAGCCGCAAGAAGACACGCAAATGGGTAAAGCGCCTCAGCCGCGACCTTCGACTTCCGATCAGCCGGGTCTCCTGCGTCACCAAGTGCGTCGGCACGATGTCGGGCTGGTTCAACACGCAGTTCCGCGGCTGGGCCGTGACTGTGGAATTGCCCGCCCGGATCTCGGTGCCGCGGCAGAAGTCGATGGCCCGCGCGATGATCCGGTTGGCCCCGGACCTCAAACCCACCGCCAAGCGCTAGCCGTCTCCCATCAAATGGGGGCCGCGAAGGGGCCTCCGGCCCTGATTCTGCTGCAATATGGCTAAATTTTGTCCCTTTTGCGCATTTTCGACCACCAAAATCGGCGATCTTGCGCGTTCCGCGGCCCAGTTTTGATGGCGGCACCCAGCGCACACCACGACGAAGCCCCCGGTGCGCAGTGCGAACCGGGGGCTTCGAGTAGCAGATCAGGCTTCGGACTTCACCGTGGTCGGGTCGTAGCCGTAGTAGGCCGTCCGGGCGTCGCGGCGCTCGTGGGCCTCGAGCTCGGCCTCCTTGGCGAACTCCGGGTCCAGGTCGATGTCATTGACGTGGAAGCGCGGGTTGTTCTCCCACAACCACTTCTCCAGCTCGGGGCCGGACTCGAACGAGGTGATGAGGCAGTAGCGGGGCTCGTCGCCGCCGTGCCACACGGAGTGCCACAGGCGCTCGGAGTCCACCAGGAGCTGGGCACCGGCCGGAAGGTTGATCCGGACCTCGGTGCTGGGGTCGTTGATGTCCTCACGCAGGACCATGTAGGTGTCCTTGTCGTCGGTCAGGTTCATGAAGCAGCGAACGACCCAGCCATCGCCATCGGGGTTGAGGCGGTTGTTGTCGTCCTCGTGGGAGTTGTACAGGGCGTCGGCGTAGGAGTTCGGCTGCAGTTCGATGACGCGGCAGCGGCCGACGTTGGCGCCGGATTCCAGCGCGCGCTTGACCAGGGTCGGGGCTTTCTCGACCTGGCTGTCGATCCACACGCCATCCTTGTCGGGCTTGGGCGGGTCGAAGTGCCAGAAGCCGTTGCACTCGATCTCGCCGTAGGCGCTGGCCAGTGGCGCGAAGCGGGTGTCGCCGCCGGACTTCCAGTCGACGTATTCCAGTGACAGCCATTCCTGCGGGTCGATCGGGTCGCCGTACATGTCGAGGACCGCGTATCCGGTCTCCTCGAGCATCGGGAGTTTGTAATGGGCCATGGGACCTCCAGAAGTTCTTGTGCCACATCGGTGCAGTGGCTTTCGTCCTATCATCCCCTACTCCGCCGCCATTTACGCGTGGCCTGCGTCACATGTCGCACCCGTGCTCACCCGCGGATACTTCCATCGTTCCGGGACGCTGCAGGGCGGCGCGCGGCATAGTGGAATTGCGCGAAGGAGGTCGAGGTGTCCCTCTCACCGGTTCCGGACGTCCAGTCGATGACCATCCACGGCCACCGACGCGCCTTCGTCAGGGTCGGCCGCGGCCCCGCCCTGGTGCTGCTGCACGGGATCGGTTGCGACCACCGGACCTGGATCCCCGTGCTGCGCCCGCTGAGTCGCCATTTCACCGTGATCGCCCCGGATCTACTGGGACACGGGCAGTCTGACGCCCCGCGCGCCGACTACAGCATCGGCGGATACGCCAACGGCGTGCGCGACCTGCTGGCCCTCAACGGCATCACATCCGCGACGGTCGTTGGCCACAGTCTCGGTGGCGGCATCGCGATGCAGTTCGCCTACCAGTTCCCGCAGAGCACCCAGCGACTGGTCATCGTGGGATCCGGTGGCCTGGGACGGACCGTCAACCCCCTGCTGCGCGCGATGACCCTGCCCGGCGGGAGCACCGCGCTGAAGGCCGTCGCCCAACCGCCCGTCCGGATTCCAGCTGCTGCGGCCATGCGGGCGCTGCATTCGTTGGGCGCCCCCGGCGCAATCGACTTCGCGGGCTTGGCGCAGGTCTACGACTCCCTGGGCGACCGCGGGCGGCGCCGGGCCTTCCACCACGTGCTGCGGGCCGCGGTCGACTGGCGTGGACAGGTCATCATGCTGACCGCGCGTACGCCTGGCCGAGTCCATGCCCAGCCTGATCGTGTGGGGCGAGCAGGACACCGTGATACCGGTCAAGCACGCTTACGCGGCCCACGCGGTTCTGCCAGGTTCGCAGTTGGAGATCATCCCGCACGCCGGGCACTTCCCGCACGAGGACGACCCGGAGCACTTCGCCGCCGCGCTCATCGACTTCATCCTCGACACCAAACCCGCCACGTACGACGGCCGCGGCTGGGTGAAAGCCCTGGCCAATGGTCCCCGTCCGCGCAAGTTCTGGGCGTCGGCGCGTCCCGAGGCCCAGGAGCAGTGACCACCGCCTGGGATGCCGAACTCGTCGCAGCCGCCCAAACCACGATCGACGCCGCCGGTGACGGAAGGCTGCACACCGTGGCCGCAGCGGTGCGTGACACAGCCGGTGGCGTGCACACGGGGATCAACCTGTTCCACTTCACCGGGGGTCCGTGTGCGGAGCTGGTCGCGCTGGCCACCGCGACCAAGACCAGCAGCCGTCCGCTGAGCCTGATCGTCGCGGTGGGCGATGCCGGACGTGGGGTTCTGCCGCCGTGCGGACGCTGCCGTCAGGTCATGCTCGACCTGCATCCAGACATCCAGGTCATGCTCGCCGATGGTTCGGTAGGTGCCATATCGGACCTGTTGCCCGTGTCCTACCAATGGCGTGAAGGAAGCTGATCGCATCCGGGCTGCCAGAGCTCACGCCTCGAACAGCGCCTGGCCGATGTATCCGCCCTCGGCCACGCCCGGCGGAACCGCAAACACCGCCGAACCGGTGTGCCGGATGTACTCGTTCAAGGTGTCGCTGCGGGCCAGCATCTGCTGCACTGGCAGGAACGAAGTACGGACGTCTCGCTGGTAGGCCAGGAAGAACAGCCCCGCGTCCAACCTGCCCAACCCGTCGCTGCCGTCGGTGTAGTTGTAACCGCGGCGCAGCATCCGCACCCCGCCGTGCCGCGACGGGTGGGCCAGGCGCATGTGTGAATCCATCGCGATCAGCGGAACATCATCGCGGCCCATTGCGCCGAAATCCGGCTCGGTGAACTCGTCACCGCCGGACAGGGGCGCACCATCAACTTTGGTCCGGCCGAAGATGGCCTCCTGCTCGCGCAGGCTCGTGCGGTCCCAGGTCTCGATCGTCATTCGGATCCGGCGAGCCACACCAAACGTCCCGCCGACCATCCACTGCGGTCCATCGGCTGGCTGCACCCACACCGAGGTGTTCGCGTCCGGGTCCTCCGCTTTCACATTCGCCGTTCCGTCCTTGAAACCGAAGAGGTTGCGCGGCGTGGCCTGCGCCGCAGAGGTGGAGGATGTGCGGCCGAAACCGAGCTGCGACCAGCGAACCGTCGCGGTCCCGAAACCTAGTCGCGCGAGGTTGCGCACCGCATGTACTGCGACCTGTGGATCGTTGGCACAGGCCTGCACGTAGATGTCGCCCCCGGTCCGGGCCGGGTCAAGGGTGTCACCGGGGAACGTGGGGAGCTCGATCAACCCGGCAGGAAGGTGTCCCGCCAGTCCGAAGCGGTCGCCGCCGGATGAATCCGTGAACAGGCTGCGGCCGAAGCCGATGGTGACGGTCAAGCCGGACGGTGGCAGGCCCAGCGCTTCGCCGGTGTCCTGGGGCGGGGCGTCGTAGGGGCCGGCGGTGGCACCGAACTCGCCCACCTCGAGGCCCGCCGTCATGGCTGCCGCCGCGTCGGTCCACGCACGCAGCATCCGGATCACGTCGTCGCGGCGTTCGGTGGTCAGGTCGAACGCCGCGAAATGCAACCGGTCCTGCGCAGGGGTGAGGATTCCTGCCTGGTGCGATCCGAAGAAGGGTACGGCGTCGGCCAGTGCGTCGGCCTGGTCCCGGCTGACCGCCACGGCAGCCGTCGCACCCACCGCGGCAGTCGCTGCGCCGGCCCCGATCAGACCCAGGAAGCGCCGTCGGCTGACTGCGCTCATGTCACAACGGTCGCGGTGAGCTGCGACAGCGGTTCGGCCAGCGCGTCAACCGACGCCGCGAGTCGCTTCACCTGATTGGGGGACAGGTCGGTGTACAGCACGAAGCCGTCACCCTTGCGGTGCTGGTCCAGTGCTGCCTGAACGTCGTCGAAACGCGACTCGAGCATCTGCGCAAGCTCGGGGTCCTTGCCCTGCACCACCGGTGCGAGCGCATCGAAGGCCACCCGCGCCCCGTCCACATTGGCCTGAAAGTCCCACAGGTCGGTGTGCGACCAGGCTTCCTCCTCGCCGGTCACCTTGCCCGTCGCCACCTCGTCGAGCAGTTCCTTGGCGCCGTTGCCGAGCTGGTCGGCCCGATAAGTCTGATCCGCGACCCTCGACAGCAACGTGGCGGTGTCTGCGACCAGCAGTTTGCTGATCTTCTGACGCTGCGCCGGCGACATGGGCCGGTAGTCCACCGGCGGCCAGAGGTCCTTCTCGATGCGGTGCCAGCCCGTCCAGTCCTGACCCTCTTCGAGGTCCGCCTCGCGCAGATCGAGCTTGGGATCGAGGTCCCCGAAGGACTCCGCGACCGGTTCGATGCGTTCCCAGTGCATACGGGTGGGGGCGTACAACGCGCGTGCGCGGTCATCGTCGCCGGCCAGGTATGCCTCGACGAAATCATCGGTGTCCGCTACAAGTTGCTCAGCCTGATCCTTGACGTAGAAGGCGTAGGTGTCCGCTGCCTGCTGAATCTGCTCGGCGAACTGTCCCGTTGCAGCCAAATCGGCACCAGAGTCCGTGATGGTGAACTCCGCCCGGATGCCATCGCCGGTCATTCCGGGTTTGCACGCGGTGAGATATTTTCCCGGGGGAACAGCAAGTACGAGGTCTCGGCGCAGACCCGGTCCGATGTTCTCCACCTCGCCGAGGATGCGCAGCCCGTCCTCTGCCAGCAGGTAGAACTCGGTGACCTGCGCGCCGGCGTTGGTCACGTTGAACGTGAGCGTGCCGGACGGCGCCTGGCCGGAGGAGACCTCGCAGGCCGTGTCACTGCTGGTGACCGCGATGGCGTTGTCGGCGGTGGTCTCATTGGAGGTGCAACCGGCCAGGGCAACCAGCGCGCCCGCCGTCAAAACGCCGGGCAGGCTTGCACCCTTCACACGATCACGACCAGCGCAGCGTGAAGACCCTGACGCAGACCAACTGCAAAGTTCGACATTCCACCCTCTTCTTAGGTTAGGCAACCCTAACTACTCTAGAGGTCGCGGAAGTGTCGCCGTCAAGACCCTGGCCCGGGAGGTTCCGAACGAATCGCACGCGCCGCCCAACGGGACGGACCGGTCATGGGGGATACTCATTCCTGGGTCCGCAGAGGCGGCCCTGCGCCCCCGTAGCTCAGGGGATAGAGCAGTGGTTTCCTAAACCATTTGTCGGAGGTTCGAATCCTCTCGGGGGCACGTGCCGTCGGCGGACCGCAAGGTCCGTCGAGGACACGGCCCCGCCCAAGACCCCTGACGCCTCGGGCAAATGTCTGCAAGGCTTGCCCCATGAAGACGGTGTTCTGGCTGTTCGCCGGCTTCTGGGCCCTCATATTCGTGGCCGGATCCCTCAACCCGGGCTACCGCCACTACCGCGAACACGTCAGTCTGCTGGCCGCCCAGGGCAGTCGGTACGCCTGGATCACGATCCTCGCCATCGCTTTGACCGCGCTGGCGCAATGGGTCGCGGCCAAGCACTTCTGGGAGGTCAACCGGGTGGTGGCCTACCTCTTGCTGGTCGCAGGGTTCGCCCTGCTGACAGTCGCCGTCTTCCGGGTTCCGTGCCCTGAGAATGCCCGTTACTGCACTTTTGTCGAGGACCACACAACCTCGGAGACGCTCCACGCCGCCGGAGTGGTCGCCTACGCGATCGTGACCATGGCGGCCATGGTGATCCTGGGGATCACGGCCTTGACCCGCGGACACCACAGTCTGGTCGGAGTTCCCGGCCTGATCGCGTCGGTGATCTTCGCGCTCACGTTCAGCGGGCTGCTGCTGTTCCCCGCCGGCCTGGCGCAACGCACATGGATAGCGGTCGGTCAGATCTGGCTGGTCGCCGCGGTATTCGAGGCGCAACTGCACCGGGAGCGTTTGGCCGGCGCCCAGCGGACGGGTTAGTCCACCACCCAGAACTTCCGCAGCGGCTCGGTCACGTGCCAGACGGTCCGCGTGCCGGACTCGAGTTCGACGACATCCCCGGGGCCCACCTCGATATCCGCCTGCCCTTCGATCTCGATGCGGGCACGACCACTCAGGACGACGAAGATCTCTCGCGTCTCAATATCGGTCGAGACTCCCACGCTGTGCTCCCACAGTCCGCAGAACGCGTACTCCAGGGGCGCCTCCCACGTCGCCGTCGTCGGAGATCCCTCGCGGACCTGGTCAGCGGGGACCGGCGAGTGTTCCAAGGCGCGGCCGTTGTAGAGAAGACGTGATGGCATGGCTCAGCGTACAGGCCGAGGCGGCGGTGACTTCTCGGCCGGGGGCGGTGATTTCTGGGTTGAGGGCGACGTTGTTGGGCACTTCGGGCACCGCGATCCCCCAACAACGCCGCCCTCATCATCGCGGGCCCCCAACAACGCCGCCCTCCCCGTCTGCGGGGGCGTTGACACAGGCCTATTGGTCGCACTTCGAGTGCACTTCTTTACCTGAATTGTACTTGACTTTTTCGCCGTCACCGGCAATGCTGTTGTCACGCGAGGGGAGTACCCCACTCACCCGCCGATCGTCATTACGGTAGCTGCATCAGCAACCCGGTCGGCGGGGGTCTTCACGGACCGGGAGAGACCTCTGGAAACCACCAGGAGTCACTGTGAACGACCTTCTCGATCCCCCGCGTCCCACGCTCTCGCGTCCGGATTCCGACGATCTCGAATCACTGATGAGCGCCCGCGGGCTGTGCATCTCGATCCTCATCAACACCACCCCCGGCCCCCGCCTGGCTGAACCCGACCGGCAGCGCCTGCACGCGCATGCCCGCGACGTGCTGCGCAGGCTCGAGATGGAACCGGATGCAGAACACGCGAAGTTGATGACCACGCGTCTGCACAACGGTTTGGACCTGACCACGCGCACCCCCGCCGACGAGGCCCTGGCCCTGTTCGTCAACGAGACGACGGTCAGTTTGTTCCACCTACCGGTGGGGGTGGAGGACCGGATCGTGATCGACCCGACCTTCGCCACCCGCGACGTCGTGCGGGCAGTGCAGTCCAACCCGCGTTTCCTGCTGTTGCACATGGACTCCCGTTCGGCGAACCTCTACCGCTACAACCAGAAGTACCTTGAACCGCAACTGTCGCCGTCGTTCCCGGCACTGCGCGAGGGCAGGGTCCGGGCCGGTCAGGATCCGGAGGCTCAACGGGTGTTCCTGCGCAGCGTCGACGTGGGTTTGAGCCGGCACTTGGCGCAGGAGAACCTGCCTGTGGTGCTCGTCGGCGGGGAACGCGTTGTCGGGGACTTCCTGCGCCTGACCCGTAACGGCGCACGGATCGCCGGGATGGCCCGCGGGATCCACTCCCGCCCGGCACTGGCTGAACTGGAAGACGTCGGCCGCAGCGTGATGAAGGATCACGTCGACGATCTGTCCGCCGCCGCCCACGACACGCTGTACGCCCGACTGCGGGTTCAGCGCGCTGTCACGGGGCTGCTGGGCTGCTGGCATGCAGCGGCCACCGGCAAGCCGGAATTGTTGGTCGTCGAACAGCACTTCGCGATGCCCGGCAGGATGGTCGCCGAGGGCCGCTACGTCGAGCCCAGCGACGACGACGAGCACCCAGAGGTCATCGACGACGTTGTGGACGACCTGATCGAACGGGTGCTGCAGTCCGGCGGTTTCGTGTCGGTGGTGCCGGATGGCACGCTGCGCGAGCATGGCCGCGTGGCGATGACTTTGGCCCGTTGACGTGCCAGGCCGGCGCCGGACGGGCCACGGCGCCGGCGGTCGGGTGCGGCAAGCCAGCGGTGGCGACGTCCGCGCCGGGGCACAATGACCCCATGAACCTGTTGCAGCAACCCGACCCCACGCTCCTGCCTACCGACCCCGCCGTCTCAGCCCTCAACGCAGGTGAAGACCCCGCGACGGTAGCGGCTCGCTTTCCCGCCTCGAGCCTGGCCTGGGCGACGCTGGCCGAACGGGCACGTGAGCACGGAAACACCATCGAGTCATACGCTTTCGCCCGCGTGGGCTACCACCGCGGCCTCGACGCTCTGCGACGCAACGGGTGGAAGGGTCACGGTCCGGTCCCCTGGTCGCACGAACCGAACCGGGGGTTTCTCGTGTGTCTGCACGAGCTGTCCCTGGCCTCCCAGGCGATTGGGGAGACCGACGAAGCCGAGCGCACCCGCACGTTCCTGCGCGACAGTTCGGCCGAGGCCGCGGACGTGCTGGGGGTCTGACCCACGACCTTGTCCAGAACTGCCTTCGGGCGTACCGTGATAGCTGGGGGTTACGGCTATGTGGCGCAGACTAGAAGGAAAAACCGGAATCATCATCGCGTTCGGGGGATGCTGATCACCAGCCAGCCGGGGGCGGGCCCCAGGGGGCACACGGGAGGTCGTCACCGGCAACGAGCGACCACCCCACCCCTTCCCAGGTGGGAGCGTGCCGAGTCCAGGGGGGGGGTGGACGCAAGGCGCTTACTACGCAGACCGGTTCCGTTCATTTCCTCCTACGCACCGCGCATGTGAGACCAGAGGGCCCGGCTGATCCAGGCAGCAGAGCGTGAACACCCAGCCACCGCCCGGCTGGCATGACGAACAGATCCGGCTGGCCGAATCCGACCCCGCGTGGCCGGCGTCATTCCAGGCTGAGTCATCACTGCTCGACGCGGCCATCGGAGCATGGATCCGCGGGGGGGGCGGTGCCGACCTCGCCAAGCCCATCATCGACATCCTGGTCGGGTTGCGACCTCGACGGTTCCCGGCCATCAGCTGCGGGCGCCTCGGCGCTACCGAAGAGCTGGCATCCGCGACTATCTGCGGCACGGGACGGCACGCGCTTATGAACAGCTCAAGCGAGAACTCGCTGATCGCCACCGCAACGACCGCGAGGCTTACACACTGGGCAAGACCAATTTCGTGCGTAAGGTGCTGGCTCGGGCGTCTAGCGAGTAGGCGCGTTCCAGGCCGCACGCATCATGGGGATCTGCATCGGCACGCGCGCCCACGCCGCAGCTTTCTGCCAGCCCGGTCGCCGGCTGCGCTGCATGTCGAGGGCCATCTGCACGTTCCCGACAAGCACCACGGCCAATGTCGCGGTAGTGGCCGCGGGCGCCCACTTCTGCCGCGTCGCAAGGCCAGCCGCGCACGCGAGTTCAGCCACACCACTGCCATACACCCAGGGCCGAGGGTTGCCCAGCTGCCGCGGGATCAACGGCTCGAATACCTGCGGCCGGACCATGTGGACCACCCCGCTGAGGGTGAAGGCTCCGACGACGGCTTTGGCTCCGAGTTCCATGCCGAGCACGCTACCCGGCACGAGGGGCAACCCCGGCGTCCGGGGACTCACACCAG
Organism: Micrococcales bacterium; assembly: GCA_016719135.1. Taxonomy (GTDB): domain Bacteria; phylum Actinomycetota; class Actinomycetes; order S36-B12; family UBA10799; genus JADKAV01. The sequence goes on from JADKAV010000002.1 coordinate 215,117, forward strand.
GAAAGCGTGGCTGAACGTGTAGATCGTCAAACCCGCCAAGGCACCCACCAACGTCCCGTTCAACCGGATGAACTGCAGGTCCCGCCCCACCTGGATCTCGATCTTCCGCGAGGTCTCCTCCGCGTCCCAGCGGTCCACGGTCTCCGTGATCAAAGCGGTGATCTCATCGCGGTTGTTCTTCACCACGTGCACAGCGGCGTCCTCGACCCAGGTGTTAACGCGGTTGCGGGTCTGCTCGTTGTTCACCAGGCTTCGCCCGATCGAAACCAAGGAGTCCACGATCCGCACCCGCAGGTCGGAGGTCGGATCGTCGAGGGCGCGCAACAGCATCTCCTTGGCCACGGTCCCGGTTGTCTGCAGCGTCCGTGCCACCTCGGGGTGGTCCAGCATCCGGATCTTGGCTTGCTCGGCACGGAACTGCATATCGGCGTCGAAGCGCAGGTCGTTCGACAGTTGCAGTAGCGCCTCATCGATCGAGGTGCGCAGTGGATGCATCTTGTCGTCGCGCACGGCTTGGGCGAACTTGACCGCCTCCCGGTAGACCTTCTGCGCGACCAGGTCGTCTGCCCACTTCGGCGACCAGCCCGGCGCCTGGCGTTCGACGACGTCGACGACTCGGGTCTGGTTGTCCCGCAGCCAGTCATGCAGCGAGCCCGCGATCAGATCGATCAGTGGCACATGCGCTTTGTCGGCCACCACCTGACCGAGTAGATTCCCGGCGGGCTCGGCAACCGGGAACTCCTCGGCACGCCTGCGAAGGAACTCCTCCACCGCGGAGCGCACCTGCTCGTCGTCCAGTAGGCCGATCCCGGCTTTGATTCCCACGGCGACCTCCGCCGACACCCGCCGGGCGTTGTCATAATCGCTGATCCATCCCCCCACCCGCAGGCCGACGTCGAGCACCCGGATCCGGCCACGCACCACGTCTTCGGCCAGGAAGTTGGTCCCGATGAAGTCGCCGAGGTTTCGGCCAATCGCGTTCTTGCGGGTTGGAATGATCGCGGTGTGCGGAATGGGCAAGCCGAGGGGCCGTTTGAACAGGGCGGTGACTGCGAACCAGTCCGCCAGCGCGCCGACCATGCCCGCTTCGGCGGCGGCGCGCACATAACCGGCCCAGCCGACCCCGTCACGTTCGAGCAGGAAGGCGAACACGTAGATGATCGCGGCCAGCACCAGGGCTCCGACGGCCACGACCTTCATCCGACGCAGCCCCTGGAGTTTCTCTGCGTCGGCGGTCACGGAAAGCGCACTCATGGGGGCATCCTCCCCTGTGCGTGGAGGCGGTCGGCGGTCGAGGGCGGTGCTGGAGCTGTCGAGGGCGACGTTGTTGGGGGGTTGCGGTCGTCAGATTGCCCAACAACGTCGCCCTCGTGGGTCAGACGACCTCTCGCCGAGGGTTCACGTGCCACAGGACCGCAATGACAGCGCTCGCAACGGCGATTGCCACGACCGGGGTCACGCTGACCGCGAAGACCAAGGTGTCGGATGAGCTGCCGACTCGGTACAAGCCCCACGCGGTAGCTCCGGTTGCCCCCACTGCTGCTCCCAAAACGGTCCCGCGCGCAGCGATCTTCCCCAACGTTGAAGGCTGTCGCTGCAGCGTGCGAACCTCAGCCCCGGCGAACCAACGGACTGCCCAATGCGCCAGAAGTACGAGACCGACCACGGACAACGCGATCTGCAGGAAGAAGTACAGCGGCATACCTGCGACGTCGACGTAGAACACCGGGAAACGGTCGGTGACCGGCGTTCCCGCGTGGGTGAACCAGTCGAGGATCTGATGCGTCAGGCCGCCGATCATCAGCGAGACCAGCACCTTCCCCGATGACGACAGTCGCGCCCGCAGACCGGGTTGCTGGACGGGTGTCAGCCGCTTGCGGATCGCCGACGGGGCGAACCAGTCAGCCGGTCGGGCGAGGAACCCGTGCCAGATCACGAAGAGCACGAAACCGATGGCCGTGTTGGTCACCAGCGTCGCGAAGACCGTGTGGGTCGCTTCGGTTGTGAACGGCAGGAACGGCGCGAACAGGGGAAGGTCGGGAGTCATAGCGCCGATCACCAGCGCGGATGTCGACAACCACCGTGCCCGGATGGGCAGGATGGCAGCCGCATGGCTCACGGTGAAGGGCATAGCGCCAGTATCACCGCGGATCGCCACGACGAAACGGATACTTGAGCAAGGTCACATCGGCACCGCTCGGTATCGTGGAGCCATCGCCCCGTTAGCTCAGTGGTAGAGCACTCGCCTTGTAAGCGAAAGGTCGTCCGTTCAATCCGGACACGGGGCTCGCATTCATCCAGGCCCCGGCAGGGTTGCGCAGGGCCACAGACAGCACCCGCCGCAATGCCCCGAGAGGTGCGTTCTGAAAGGTGAACGCCTCCCTACGCACAGATGTTTGACATCGGTACAACCGTTGGACATCGGCGCGTCGGGCAAGTCCAACGCCTGTGCTCTTGTCCAACGCCTGTACCCAACTCCAACCGCTGCGTAAGCGACACCGATGCGCGAGCGCACCGCGGCAGCCGGGACGTGGGCCTCACGACAACACGTGCGCCCGGTCACCCAACCGGTCAGCAATTCTCGTCGGCATGTCTCATCGTCGCGCCCACCATTTTCGGCGGGGAATGGTGCCAGATCGGGTGGCCCATGGAGTGGAACGGACTCGAGCCAGCCTTCGGCGACTTCCTGACATTCGCAACAGGTCCGCAGCCACCGGCCACCCGCACCGGGCTGCGCTCTCTGAGTAGCTGAGCCAACCCGGAGGCCCAAACCCGCTAGCCTCCCAGCATGTCGACACGAACGATTCTCGAGATCTTCGGCTGGATTAGTTCCGGTCTCATCGTGCTGTCCCTGGCGCAGGCGCGGGTGTATCGGTTCCGCGTCCTGAACTTCGCGGGTGCGGCGCTGGGCACCATGTACAACGCCTTGTTGGGGATCTGGCCGTTCGCGGCGATGAACGCCGTGATCACGGTGATCGACGCCTACTGGCTGGTCCGCCTGACCCGGGAACGCCGACCGGAGTCCGCGGCCTACGAACTGCTCCAGGTGGACGGCGACGACACCTATCTGCGTCATTTCCTGAAGGTGCACGCGCGCGACACCAAGGAGCACTTCCCCGAGTTCGACCCGGCTGAACCGACCGAATCCAACGTGTTGGTGATGCGCGGGGATGAAACTGTCGGCGTGGTGATCATCGCCGACACCGACGACAGCACCGCCCGGCTGAGCCTGGATTACGTGACCCCGCGGTTCCGCGACTTCACCCCTGGAAAGTTCGTCTACGAGGATTCAGGGATCTTCGAAAGGCTGGGCGTGCAGCGAATCCGGGCACCCCGTTGCGACACCGACTATCTGCAGAAGATGGGCTTCCGCAAGGAGTCGGACGGCTGGGTGCGTGAAGTGCGAGCCGCGCCAATGGCGTAACGCGGCATCGGGTCGTCAGGCCGCGTAACGTCACTTCAACGCCACGCAGGGAGGACACATGAGCACCGCTGTAGCGCCCAGGCCGCAACGGACCTTCTTCGGCCACCCGGCTGGACTCTCGACGTTGTTCTTCACCGAATTCTGGGAGCGTTTCTCCTACTACGGCATGCGCGCCCTGCTCGTCCTGTACCTCGTTGCGCCGCCCAACGGCGCCACACCCCCAGGCCCCGGACTGGGCCTTTCCACCGCCACCGCCTCAGCGATCTACGGCACGTACGTGGCCTTGGTCTACTTGTTCCCCCTGCTCGGCGGCTGGATCGCCGACCGGATGTGGGGTTTCCGTCGCGCCGTGTTGGTCGGCGGGATCGTCATCGCGTGCGGCCACTACGCGATGGCCGTGCCCAACGAGATCACGTTCTGGATCGGCCTGCTGCTGATCGCCTTGGGCACGGGGCTGCTGAAGCCGAACGTCTCAGCCATGGTCGGTGAGTTGTACCACGACCACGACGCCAAGCGCGATGCCGGATTCTCGATCTTCTACATGGGAATCAACCTCGGCGCTTTCATCGCGCCGCTGGTCACCGGGTTCCTGATGGACAGCTACGGATGGCATTACGCCTTCGGCGCCGCCGCCCTGGGCATGACCATCGGGGTGGTGCAGTACGTGGTCGGCGGCCGGAAAACGCTGACCGGAATCGGCTTGACCGCACCCAACCCCGCGACGCCGAAGGAGAAGCGGACCTTCCTCACGCTGGTCGGCGGATCAGTGCTGGCCATCGTTGCGCTCGCACTGATCGAGGCGTGGCTGTTCGGCTTCGAGATCGCCGACATGGTCGACATCCTGGGGATCTTCATCCTGATCGTGCCGGTCGTCTATTTCGTGAAGATGTTCCGGCGCCCGGGCCTGACCGGCGAGCAAGTATCCCGCCTGCACGCATTCCTCGGGTTGTTCATCGGCGCTGCGGTCTTCTGGATGATCTACGACCAGGCCGGCTCCACTCTCAGTGTCTTCGCCGAGCAGAGCACCGATCTCACGGTGGATGGTTTCACCATTCCCGTGCCGTGGCTGCAATCGATCAACCCGATCTTCATCATCATTTTTGCGCCCATCTTCGGGGCGATCTGGGCAAAACTCGGCGATCGCGCACCCTCGACGCCGCTGAAGTTCGCGTGGGCGCTGCTGGGTATCTCGATCAGCTTCCTGATCATGATCATCCCGGCGATGAGCGCGGAGACAGGTGCGGAAGTGGCCGTCTGGTGGCTGGTCGGGGTGTACCTGATCCAGACCTGGGCCGAACTTCTGCTGTCCCCCATCGGGCTCAGCGCGTCGACCCGGCTGGCGCCGCCCGGGATGGAGGGGCAGATGCTGGCCCTGTGGTTCCTCGCGGTGTCCGTGGGCGACACCATCGGCGCCCAGATCCTGTCGCGCATCGGCGACAACTACGTGCGGGTGTTCACCATGTTCGGACTGATCGCCCTGGCGGCGGCCGTGATCGCCTTCCTGTTCGTGCCACGGCTCAAGCGGATGATGGCCGGGGTGCACTAAGCGGCGGTGCAGGTGACCCAGGGCAGATTGGGGCCTGACCCGCTTGAGGGCGGTGTTGTTGGGGGCTCATTGCCTCAGAAGTGCCCAACAACGCGGCCCTCGATTGCGGGAATCGCGCTAGCCCTCGAGGTCACGAGCCGATTCGCCGCACCCCCTTCGGTGAAGATTCGACCTCTGCGTCGTCCTTTCGTCACCGAAGGCCGCGCGGCGGCGGCCTCAGCCAGGCCATCAACGCGCGAGTGACTCCGGATCCTTCAAACCTCAGCCCAGTGCCACCTTGACGAATGCCTCGGAAACGTCCCAGGCCACCTGCCGGTACTGCCGCCAGTAGCGTCGGGTGTCGACCTCGATCTGCACGGGATCGGCGTCGTTGTCGAGCAACTCGTCGAGGTAGGTGCCGATCCAGCCGTAGATAAGCCCGGGATCGGCCTCGACGTGATACTGGATGCCCCACGCCCGGTCGCCCAGCCGGTACGCCTGCACCATCCCGTCCGCCTCACCCAACAACACCGCGCCGTCGGGCAGCGAGAACGTGTCGTAGTGGAACTGGAACACGTCCGGGCTGCCGACCAGCGCTCGCCCGATCGGATCGTCCATGGCGGCCTCGGTGAACTCGACCTTCGTCCAGCCGATCTCGCGGCGCTCGGCTCGAAAGCCCCGACCTCCAGCGGCGCGTGCCAGCGTCTGCGCGCCGAAACAAACCCCCAGGATCGCCGTGCCACGCTCTAATGCGAGCTCGAGCAACTCCCGCTCGGCCCTGATCCACGGGATTCCCGCTTCGTCGTAGGCGCTGTCATCACCGCCCATCGAAATGATCGCGTCGACGTCCTCGCTGCCTGCGGGCGGTTCCGGATCGGCGAACGTACACCACGTGACGATGTCGAAACCAGCGTCGGCGATCGGACCGGCCAACTGGTGCAAATGATCGTGGACCAGATGCTGAATCACCAATAGTTTCGCCATGATCAGCCTGCTGCTTCCAGCAGCGCCCGGAACAGCGCCTGCCGGTCCTTGCCGTGGCCGTCATCGTCCTCCGGGTGCCACTGCACGCCGATCGCCCACGCGGATGGATGCTCGACGCCCTCCACCAGACCGTCGTCGGCAAGGGCGGCAGTCCGCAACTCGTCAGCCACCTGCGCCACCGCCTGGTGATGACCCGAGCGGACCACCAGATCGTCGCATCCGAGGATCTCGCGCAGTCTGGTGCCGGGCATCACATTGATGTGCTCATCGATGAACAATGGGCCGGTCACGTAGTCGCCCCGGTGGAGCTCCCACGACTCGAGGTCGGGAATCAAGGTCCCCCCGTATGCCAGGTTGAGCAGCTGTGAGCCCCGACAGATGGACAGCAACGGGACGCCGCGGTCGACTGCTCCTCGGATCACATCCATGGTGAACATGTCAGCCTGCGGATCGACGCCGTACTCGTGCCGCGCCGGCCCGGCCACCCCGTACAACTCGGAGTCCACATCACCGCCACCCAGGACGAGCACCGCGTCGGTGTCGAGGACTGCAGCGGGTGCGGGCAGGTCCACAGAAGTGTCCGTCAGTGTCCAGTCGAAGCCCAGATCCGCGGCCTCGGTCAATGCGGTGCGCGTGAAACGGCGGACCAGTTCGGCGGTGACTTCGGTCATGTCCGGGAAGTTCAGCGACACAACAACGGCCAGGCGGGGTCCCGTGCGCGGACCGGGATCGGCCGGGAGCACATCGGCCAGTGTGACGACCGGCTTCACTGCGTGATCCAGGTGGCGTGGCAGAACCGGCTTGCGCCGAAGGCCACCGTGGACAAGCAGTTGGCCACTTCCGACCGGCGGCAAGCGAGCTCATGAGAGCTTTGGGTGGGCCTCACGTGGCCATCCTCTGGGTTCGGAAAACTCCTGCCTGCTCAACCACGAAGTCGAACAGCGCCTGTTGTTCGGGGGCCTCGTGGGCGTTGTCCTCAGGGTGCCACTGCACCCCCATCACCGGGGCCGTCACGTGTTCGAACGCCTCGACACATCCGTCGCCCGCCCGGCCCACGACCACCAGGTCCGCGCCGATGCGCGCGACGGCCTGGTGGTGGTACGACGACACCGCAACAACGGTCGACCCCATGGCCTGCGCGACACGCGAGCCGGGCTGCAAGTCGACCTCATGCAGTTCGTTGTTGGCGTGGTCGATCGGGTCCGGTTCCAGGTGTTGCACCAGCGTGCCGCCGAGCGCGACGTTGAGTACCTGAAATCCGCGGCAGATCGCCAGCGTCGGCAGCCCCACGCTGATCACCGCACCGGCGGCGGCGATGTCGGCAGCGTCCTGGATTTCGTCAGGTTCGTCGGTGCGCGGATGGCGCGGCTCGTCGGTGTACAGGCGCGGGTCCACATCCCGGCCACCGGGCAGCACCGCTCCATCGAAGGCCCCGAACCGGCCGTCCGCTTCGGACTCGTCGCCGCCGAACAAGCTCAACGGCTCTCCCCCTGCGCGGTAGATGGACTCGGCGATGCGTTCGGCCACGACGACCCCGGACCTGCGTAGGCCGGCCACCTTCGGGGAACGCATCGCGGGCACGGCGATCAAAGGTCGAGGGGTCATGGATGATTGTCTCCCAGCGGAAACTCCAGCGACGGCAGCCATGTGTGCCAGACCTGCGCCAACTGCCCGTTGGCGATCACCGCAGCGAGCGCACTGTCGATCTCGGCCAGCAGTTCTGGACGGTCTTTGGCCACGCCGATGCCCCAGCGGTTCCCGGTCTTGACGGTGAAGGCCTGCTCGTACCGAGGATCGTCGTCCAACGGCACGAACACGACATCGTCGTCGACCACAGCATCCACCTCACCGGCGTCCAGGGCACCGAGCATCTCTGCGAAGACGTCGTCACTGTCCCCGCCGAACGGCACCGGAATGGCGCCCTCGAAGCTCAGTAGCAAAGCCATGTTCGCACTGTCGGCGATGGCCGCCACCTTCCGCCCGACGAGGTCTGCCGGGGACGTGATGCCGCTACCGGACCGAACCAGGACGCCTTCGTGGAACACCCCGTAGGGCCTGGTGAAGTCGACTTGTTCCTCGCGGGAGGCGATGATTCCTTGACCACATAGAACCGCGTCCACCTCGTGCCGCTGCACAGCGGGCAGCATCTGCGACCACGGCATGATCGCCCACTGAAGCTCCCGACCCATCTGTGCGGCGAGCACCCTCGCCACGTCGGGTTCGTACCCCTCGCGCACGATGCCATCGGGGCTCTTGAGGAACAGCGGCGGGGCTTCGGTGTCGATACACGCGAGCCTCAGGACCCCGCTCACGGGATCGCCTGCCAGTAGCGTTCGTGCTCCCAGTCGGTGACGAATGCGCAGAACCTCGCCCACTCGTCGCGTTTGAGGTCCAGTAGCAGATCCGCCAGCGGCCCGGGCATCGAGGCCCGCACGACGTCGTCCTTCTCGAACGCCCGCACCGCCTCGACCAGAGTCAACGGGAGCGGCTCGAACATCTCGATGCCGCCGTCATAACTGCTTCCGGCGGTGGGCTCACCCGGGTCAATCTTGTTGTTCAGGCCGTCCTCGATGGCAGCCAGCAGCGCCGCATGCGACAGGTACGGGTTGACGCTGGCGTCGGGCAGTTTGTACTCCAGCCGACCATTGGCCGACAGTCGCACGGTGCAGGTCTTGTTGTCCATCCCCCAGTTGATCTGTGATGGCGCGAACTGCCCGGAGTCCCAGTAGCGCTTGTAGGAGTTGACCGTCGGGCCCATGATCAGCATGGATCCGGCAGCGTGGCTCAGAATGCCGCCGAGGGCGTTCAAACCGACGTCCGTCAGGTGCAACTCCGCCGGTTCGGCTCCTCCAGAACGTTCACGTCGCCGTCCCACAAACTCAGATTGTGGTGGCAGCCGTTGCCCATCTGACCGGTCGACGGCTTGGGCATGAAGCTGGCCTCCAGCCCGAGTTCGCGAGCCACCTGCTTGCAGATCGAGCGGTAGGTGATGAGGCGGTCCGCGGTGAGGTCGGCGTCGTCGAACATCCAGTTCATCTCAACCTGACCGGGATCCTCGTAGTCGGCCTCGATCATGTCCAGTCCCATCGCCTGGGCGTAGCGGATGACCTTCTGATACACCGGACGCATCAGTTCGAGGTTCTCAATGTGATACGCCGGGCTGGACCCCAACGCGAAGCGCACCTGGGTGCCCGGCCCGCTCCAGGTCATCTCCGGCTCACAGCCGGTCTTCATGCGCAGACCGGTGCGCGCCTGGAACTGGGCGTGTGCGCGCTTTAGGTTGCCGCGGCTGTCTGTGGCCAGGTGCTCACCTCCGACCTCTGGGAGGTGGTCGGGCTCGTACACCTGACAGAGGAACCTCCCGACGGAGGTGTCCCAGGGCAGGACCTGGAAGGTGTCGATGTCGGGCATCGCCGTGAACTCTGCGGCATACGCACCACCTCCGAAGAGATCACCGCCGTTGCGGTCGCCCATCAGGTCGCAGATCGCGGTGCGATGCAGGTTCACGCCCTTGTCCAGGTTGCGGCTCAGATGTTTGGCCGGAACGACCTTGCCGATGACGCGACCGGTCACGCTGACGATCTGGTAGTAGATGAACTCGACACCGCGGTGTTCGACTTCGCGGGAAACCTCTTCAACGGCCTCCCGCGAAGTGTTCACTTCGCGGTGACGTTCCAACGGGGTGGGGGACATGACGGTCCTTTCGGGGATTTGGTGGGAGGTCTAGACGGCTAGCGGCAGGGGTGCGACAGCGTCGCGGTAGCGGCGGTATTCCGATGCCGGCACATTGACCAGCACCGCGCCCACCAGTCGGTCCTTACGCAGGTAGGCCATCACCAGACCGCCGTCCAGATCGTCGAGCGCACCATGTTCGACAACCGCAGTGTCGGCGAGACCGGGAGATCCGAAACTCTGCAGACGCAGGCCGAACTGATCGCTCCAGAAGGCTGGCAGCGGCGTGAAAGGGTCCGTGGTGGTGGCGTGACCTGAGAGGTGGTCGGCCAGCGTGACAGCGGCACGCTTGGCCGTCTCCCCGGGCATGTTCCAGTGCTCCACACGCCGGGCGATGTCATCGAAGCGTGGATTCGGGAATCTCGCAATGTCACCGGCAGCGACGATTTCCGCGCGGCCTTCAACCCGCAACTGGTTGTCGCAGAGGACGCCGTCTGTCAGATCCAGGCCGTTGCCCTGCAACCACTCCGTATTCGGGTGGGAGCCGATCGACTCGATCACCAGGTCCGCGGCCAGTTCGGTGCCGTCGTCGAGCACCACCGCAGCCACCTGCTCAGCATCCTCGGTCGCGCCGATCAACCGGCTCACGCCTTGCCCGGTGATGACCTGCAACCCGGTGTGTTCGTGGTGAGCACGCAGCGCAGCCCCGAGTTCCGCACCGACCCCCCGCAGCATCGGTACCGGCAGCGGTTCGACCACGGTGACGCGCGCCCCCAGACTGGTCAGCGTCGAGGCGACCTCGCAGCCGATGAATCCGCCGCCGACGACCACTGCACGCACGGCGGGAACCAACGCCGCGCGCAGCGACACGGCGTCGTCGACGGTTCGCACTACGTGTCGTCCACGCGTTGGTGTGTCCCCCAGCAGGCGCCGTGGCCGCAAGCCGGTAGCCACCACGAGCGCATCGAAGGCCAGCACCTGCCCGTTGGCCAAACTCAGCAAACCCTCGGCAAGATCCGAGGACACCGCCGGGCTGCCCAGTTGCCACCGAACATCGGCGATGCTGGACTTCGGACGAAATGCCAATGACGCGGACAACGCCTCGACGGTGACGTCGGGACCGTGGCCGGACAGCGCTTCCTTCGACAGAGGCGGACGGTTGTACGGCTTGTGTTTCTCGGCGCCCACGATGGTGAGGTCACCGGCGTATCCCTGCGCCCGCAGTTGCTCAGCGGCGCGCAAGCCGGCCAGGGAAGCCCCGACCACGACCACCTGCGGACGCATGTCAGTCCTCGATGAAGATCGCCTGCGCGGGGCAGACATCGGCGGCTTCCTCGACCTCGGCCAGCAGCGAGTCGTCGGGGTTGGGGTCGTACTCGAGTTTGCTCTCGTCGTTCATCCGGAACACGTCCGGAGCGGCGATGGCGCACTGGCCATGGTCTTCACACATGGTCATATCAACGCGAACCTTCATGGGTAGTCCTTTCTGGGGTGTGCTGTGATCAGTGGCCGGCGCTGAAAGCCAGCGGCAACGAGTTGGCCCCGGTGTTGCCTGACAGGGGCATCCAGTCCGCCTCGCCACCCAAACGGAGGTCTGGCATGCGGCGGGCCAGGATCGGCAGGGCCACGGACATGTCCGAACGGGCGACGAAGTGTCCCAAGCAGTGATGAGCTCCGCCACCGAAGCCGAAGTGGGGCGGGCGCCCCGTCGCGGTGATGTCGAACTGCGGGTTTTCAACCGTGCGCGGGTCGGTCCCGGCGGACTCCGAGAAGAGGTGCACGGTCGTCCCGGCTTTGATAGCCAGCCCTTGGAACTCGAAGTCGTCGAGCGCCTCGCGGGTGACCCAGGTGACGGCGGGGTTGACCCGCATGACCTCCTCGACGGCTGTACCGCCGAGCTCGGGGTGTTCGGCGAGCAGTTTCCACTGATCGGGATGATCCAGGAACGTCTTGATCGCAAGTCCCAACTGGTTGCGGGTGGTGTCGAATCCGCCGAAGATGAGCAGAGCCAGCGAGTCGAGCAACTCCTGATGGGTCATGCGGTCGTCGTCGCGCTGGGCCTGCACGAGGCGGGTGACGAAGTCGTCCTTCGGATGGGCCTGCCGATCGGCGATGAGCTGCTCGGCATACGCGAACAGACTCTCCAGCGCCGCTTCGATGCGGGGCAGTTCCTGCTTGAAGGTGACACCCAGCGCCAGACCCAGCGTCGCGGAATCCTCGGCGATCTTCGGCCATTCCTGTTCCGGGATCCCCAGCATGATCGCGATCACGCGCGCTGCATACGGTTCGGCGAAATCACTGACGAAGTCGCACTGACCCGCGGGCGCGAAACCATCGATCAATTCATTGGCCAGCGCGACGAACCTGGGCGAAAGCGCTGCCAGGAGCTTGGGTGAGAACGCGGGGTTGAGCAGTCGGCGTAGGCGGGCGTGATCCTGACCCTCCTTGTTGAGCAGCCAGCCGGCCCACCACTGCGCGAACGGACCCTCGACGCCGTTGTGCTGCGGCCAAGCCCAACTGCCCTGTCGCAGCCGGCGGTCCTTGAGCAGTCTGTTGACCTGCTCGTAGCGCAGGATGGCCAGGCCGTACGGCGTGCGAGCGCACCAGCCGGCGTCTCGGGCCTCCCGCACCGCGGCCGACTGCACAGAAAAGGTGGGATCGGCCACGGGCAGGTAAGGCAGGTCGGCGGCGTCGATCGAGGGGTAGTCGGGGGTGGTGGTCGCTGTCATGCGCTAAAGCATTGACTTTATATGTTTAGTTGTCAAGGGTTAAACCAGCATTGAGCGCGTTTCGGGGGAATCGGACCACAGACGAGGCTGTCGCAAAATCGAATGGACCGAGGCAGATCGCCCCTTTCTCCCCAATATCGACTCGTTCCAGCGAATCTCCCCCTCAGTGGAAGTCCAAGCAGTCCCGAAGAATGGAGAATCCCACCGACAAGCCGTGAGAGGCTGTTTTGCGGCCCTTCGGATTTCAGGGGTGAGTCGAATGTGGTCGCCCACTGCTGGGTGCGGTACTGCCCGAACCGGTTGAACAGCGCCTGGTGCATCCCGGTCGCCTGGATCGGGCCGATCCGCTCGGGATCGTCGACCAGCAGCTGACCGTAGGCCAGCATCGTGGCGTTGACGGCATGCCAGTCACAGCCCAACGTGGCCGATGGCTCGCAGACGCCCCTGCCACCAGAGCATCTACCGCTCACCGCCATCACATGAGGGCCGCAGCGGGCGCGGTGAGACCCTCGGCGGCCCCGATGTGATGGCCACGGCGTGCACTCTGGGGCTTATGTCCCATTTCTTCCATCAGATGGGGGCCGCAGCGGAGCCGAAGGTGCGACCGGTGGCCCCCATGTGATGGCCAGGCTGGACCGAACCGCTGGTCAGCAGTCGTTTCGACAAAAAGCCGCGGCCACCACCGACACCGCCCGCCGATACTCACCGACCTGTCTGGTCAACCACCGCCCGGGCTCAAATCCGAAGCACCTGTTTTGCGACAGCCTCCGCATGGTCGTCGTGCCCGCAAGGATACGCCTAAGCGGCTACGCCTGCAGCACCACCAGTTGCCAGCCAAGATCTTCAATGACGGGGTAGCGGTGCGCGTGCTCCATGGGGGCCACATCGATCCGTTCACCGGTCGCGAGCACGGGAGTGTTGTCGGTAACCACCCGCCGCTCATGGTTGACCAGAGCGGCCGGTGCATCGATCGTGCGCATGACCGACAGTGAGGCGCGTTCCAGCCAGGACAGCAGCAGATCGGCACCGGCGATTCCCACGAAGGCACCGCCCACCACCACCGGCACGGCGTAGGTCAGGGTGCAGGTTTCAGCGCCCATGTAGTCGAAGTAGGGGCCACCGATCATCCGGCGCCCCTGCTGGGCAGGCACCCGGAACCATTCCATCTCCGGATAGTCGTACGGGTCATCTCCGGCGGTGTCGACGTCCAAGAACAACGGCGCGAACGAACCGTCCTTGCGGCGCTGGCGCCATTGCAGATACCGCTGCTCATCGGCCAGCATGCCCGGAGCGACGACCAGCCCGGCGCCGATCAGACCCGACTGCTGTTCCATCACACGATCGGCGAGCACATCCACACCGGACAGTTGGCGTGCGGAAGGCGCTGGAGCGTCGGCGCTCGCCTGCGAGACGATTTCGGTACAAGCATCCGCCAATGGGTCCAACAAGGTGAACGTTCTTTCCACCAGCGCCGCAAGTTCGCCCGCTGCCCTCTCATGCACATGCCTCACCTCCGTGGTCATGATCTACCTTTCGCCGAGCCGGATGCGTCGTTCGATGAGTCGTTGAGTGTTGCCGTTCACGTGTTGCTGGGCGAGATCCCTCGCCAGCGCAGCGTCCTCGCGATGGATAGCTTGCGCGATCGCCACGTGTTCGGCAACCGCTTGCTCAACCTGCAGGTCGGTCGAGTCGGGCCACCACAGCAGGCTGCCGAGCTCCGCCTGCAAAGCGGCCTCGTGCCGGGTGAGTCGTTCCGAGGTTGCAGCTACGGCCACCTCGATATGGAAACGGCTGTCAGTCCTCGCGCGCTGGGCAGCCCCGTTGGCTGTCAGCAGACGCTGCGCCAGCACCGAAAGCCGGCGAATACTGTCGTTGGAGGCTCGTGAGCTGGCCAGCCGGGCAGCCGCGCCGCTGATCGCGGTCAATTCGTCGCCCGCGTCTCGCAACTGGCTCACCGTGAAAGCTGCCAGACGCCGTTCGAGTGCGGCCTTGGTGGGGCCCGCCGCCGATCGAACGAAACTTCCCCCGTTGCGACCCCGTCGGGTCTCGATCAAACCCTGCTGGCGCAGACTGGCCAACGCCTCGCGCAGCGGGACCGTGGACACCCCCAGCATGGCTGATAAATCGGTCTCGCTGGGCAGTTGCTCACCGTCGACCAGCAGACCCAGCGAAATCGACTCACTGATCCGCTGCACCACCTCCTCGGCTCGACCCCCACGACCGAGGGGGGCCAAGACCGTCGATCGGGCCAACGCCGATTCGTTCGACATCGCACCTCCCTGTCTGCATCGTAGACGGATCTCAAACAATATTTTCAAAGAGCGTTGACCTTTGACCTATAGTCCTATACCTTTTAGCAATCCTTCGGGCCAAGCCCGTACCGGCCGTCAACACTGGAGAGACCGTGAACGACACACCCACTCAGCACGACGAGGATGCCGCGCGGCTCGCAGCGCTCGGCTACACGTCGGAATTCAAACGGGAGATGAGCCTGTGGGCGAACTTCTCCCTCGGCTTCACCTACTTGTCGCCCGTCGTGGGCATCTACACCCTGTTCGCGTTCGCGCTGGCCACCGGCGGGCCGCCGATGATCTGGTCGCTGGTGATCGTGGGCATCGGACAGTTCCTGGTCGCGCTGGTGTTCAGCGAGGTCGTATCGCAGTTCCCGGTCGCCGGTGGCGTCTACCCGTGGGCACGGCGGCTGTGGGGCAAGAAGTGGGCCTGGATGACCGGCTGGGTCTATATCGTGGCGCTGCTGACCACCATCGCCAGCGTGACCTACGGTTCGGGGCCGTTCGTGGCGCTGCTGTTCAACCTCGAGCCCACCGTGAACATGGTCATCATCTGCGCGCTGCTCGTGCTGTTGCTGGCCACGGTCATCAACTTCGGCGGCACCAAGATTCTGTCGTACGCGGCCATCGCCGGATTCACCGCAGAGATCGCCGGTGCGATTGTCGTCGGTGGCTGGCTGCTGCTGTTCAACCGCGAGAACAACTTCGGCGTCCTGTTTGACAGCTTCGGCACCGGCGGTACCGGTTCCTACCTGCCCGCATTCGCCGCCGCCGCCCTGATCGGTGTCTACCAGTACTACGGTTTCGAAGCCTGCGGCGACATGGCCGAAGAGGTGCCGAACCCCGGCGTGCGGATTCCCAAGGCCATGCGCCGGACCATCTACATCGGTGGCGCCGCCGCGACCTTCGTCTGCCTGTCGCTGATCCTGGCCGTGGCCGACATCCCCGCGGTCATCGCCGGCGAGGACACCGACCCGGTCGGTACCGTACTGGCCTCCGCATTCGGGGAGACCGGCTCGAAACTCGTCGTCGCCGTGGTGCTGCTGTCGTTCATCTCGTGCGCCATGAGCCTGCAGGCCGCCGCGAGCCGCCTGGCCTACTCCTACGGCCGTGACAACATGATCTTCGGCAGCCGACTGCTGGCGAAGTTCTCCCCGTCGCGCCACGTGCCGCCGTATGCGCTGATCGTGGCCGCTGCCGTCCCCGCGGTCATCATCATCGGCTCCAAGTTCTCCACCGATGCGTTGACCAAGATCGTGAGCTTCGCGGCCCTGGGCATCTACATCGCCTTCCAGATGGTGGTCCTTGCAGCGCTGCGTGCCCGCTCCAAGGGGTGGACTCCCAGCGGGAAGTACCGCCTTGGCGCCTGGGCCTGGCCGGTCAACCTGGTGGCCCTGGGTTACGGCATCATCGCCATGATCAACATGGCGTGGCCGCGCACCCCGGATGTCCCTTGGTACGACAACTACATCGTCGCGCTGTCCGCGGTCATCGTGATCGGGATCGGACTGGTGTACATGCTCGTCGCCAAGCCGTACGACCGCGGTGACGCTCCCCACGGAGACGCCATCGAGATGCACCCAGAGCAGCACGACCGCATGGTGCACGCCATCGAAAAACTGTAGAACTGGGCATACTCTGACAGCATCCGAACCCCCGCAGGAGGACCTGACGTGCATGACATCGTCACCTTCCTGCGGGGGTTCCCTCCGTTCGACACCGCTGATATGCAGGCATTGGACAAGGTGGCCCGGACCGTCACGATCGAATTCTTCGGTCAAGATGCTGCGATCCTGAACGGTAATGCCACCGAAGATGCCTACGTGATCCGCACTGGGCAGGTGGAACTGCTCGACGACAACGGAATCGTCGATGTTCTCGGCCCCGGCGAACTCGTAGGACTTCCCTCATTGCTCACCGACATGCCAGCAGGTCTATCCACCCGCGCGGCCGAGGACGTGCTGGCATACCGAATCCCGGCCGACGTGCTCGTTCCCCTGCTGGCCGATCGTTCGGGCCTGCGCTTCGTCGCCCAGCATGTGGCCCAACGCGCCGCCGAGACCACTACTCGTCAGCAGGCTGCGGATGTGACCGCGGCCCGGGTGGCGACGTACGCCCGGCCGGTCGTGATCGTGCCCGGCGATGAGCCACTCAAGGACGTGATCCACAAGATGCGTGAGGCGGGCGCCTCGTCGGCACTGGTCTCCGGGCCGCCCGAAGGATCCTGGGGGATCATCACCGACCGCGACTTGCGCGACCGGGTCCTGGCTCAAGGCGTGGGGTTGGACGCCGGTGTGGCCATCGCAGCGACATTCCCGGCACGCACTGTGGATCCGATGCTGCCGGTGGGTCAGGCCATCCTCGAGATGCTCTCGCGCGGGATCCACCATCTACCGGTACTCACCCCCGAAGGCGAGCCACTGGGCATGGTCGAGGACATCGACTTGTTGAATGCGCAGAGCCATACCCCGCTTCACCTGCGCCGAGCCATCGCCCGCGCACAGAATCCCATCGAACTTGCGGAACTGTCAGACCAGGTCCGGATGGCAGCCCTGGACGCCCAGCGCTCGGGGCGCGCGGCCCCCGAGGTGACCGCGCTGATCAGCCTGCTGGCAGACGCGATCACCGAGCGGGCTCTGGAGTTGCACACTGCCGACCGGGATCGCGCACCGGTGCAGTTCGCCTGGGTGAACACCGGAAGTGTGGCCCGCGGTGAGGCCGTGCTCTCCTCCGATCTGGACAACCTGATCGTGTGGGAGGGAGAGGATCGAGACCCGCAGATTCGAGCCTGGATGAACGGCTTCGCAGCTGACGTGATCGGCACGCTGGAGCAGTGCGGCTTGGCCCACGACACCAATGGCGTGCGCGCGGACGACCCACGGTTCGCGCGTTCGGCGGATGCCTGGATCACCGCCGTGGATCAGTGGGCAGCAGATCCCACACAGAACCAGGGCGACGTCTATCTGTCCACGCTGGCCGATGCCCGGCCCATCACTTCCGAACAGGTACTGCGGCCGGTCCGCACCGTAGTCCTGGAACGTCTCCAGACGCCGTTGGTCAGACGCACCCTGCAGCGGGTGGCCACGTCGCGTCGGCCACCTACCGGGTTCATCCGGGACTTCGTCATCGACAGTTCAGGAGAGCACAAGGGCACTCTGGGAATCAAGGCCGGTGGCACCGAGATCATCACGACGATCGCCCGGTTCTCAGCCACGATGAGCCGGTCCCATGCTCTTGGCACCCGCGAGCGTCTGCGTTTCGCGGCTGCCGTCGGGGTCCTGGACCCCGAGGACACCGCCGACCTGATCGACGCCTTCGAGTTCCTGCAGGGCCTTCGACTCGAACACCAACTGGAGCAAGTCAATCGCGGCGAAGAGCCCGACGACTTTCTCGATCCACGCCATCTCTCAGGGCTGAACCGCCGACACCTGCGCAATGCCTTCCGGGTGCTGTCACGTGTGCAAAGCGATCTGCCCGGCATCGTGCGTCGGCTGCCAACATGAGCTCCTGGCGCGACCAGGGGTTCGCTGTGGTCGATGTGGAGGCGACCGGTCTGGATCCACGCACCAGCGAGGTCATCTCCATCGGGATCGTTCACATCGACCAGGGCGCGATTCCGGCGGCGTCGGCCTTCTACAGTCTGGTGCGACCTGCCCGGATGCCGGACCCTGATGACATCGTCATTCACGGGATCCGCCCTCGCGATCTGGCGGACTCGCCAACGCCCGACGAGGTGCTGCCGCACGTGGTGCGTGCACTGGCCGACCGTGACGTCGTAGCGCACGTCGCGCACATCGAGGAGAGTCTGCTCGCACCGTGGCTGGCACGCGGTGGGTTCCAGCTGCCCCGCGAATTGATCGACACCGACGTCCTCACCCAGCTGTATCTGGCCCAGACCCGTCGGCTGACCCTGCCCGGACATGTGGGTCTGGGTGCCGCGGCCTCGTTGTTCGGACTGCCTGAGCACCAACGCCACCACGCCCTCGGCGACGCCCTGACCACCGCTCAGCTGTTCCTGGCCTTGGCCACATTGCTCACCCCGGGCGGGGTATCGATGCATCAGGTGGCCGGCGCGCGGCGGGCATTGAACCGCCAACGCCGCCGACTGTCCTGGCAGCGCCTGCGACACCGACTCACCGGTACGACCGCCAATCCCAACCCAATGGAGGAATCATGAGTGAGCAGGCAACCATCGACGCCGTGGGGGTGGTGGGCTGCGGACTGATGGGGTCGGGGATCGCCGAAGTCTGCGCGCGGGCCGGCATGAACACCGTCGTGGTCGAGTCCACTGCCAGCGCGATGAGGGCCGGACGCGAAAGGCTCGGCCGATCCTTGCTGAGGGCTGAGCAGAAGGGCCGCATTCCCTCAGCCGACCAGGTGCTCGACCGGATTTCGTTCGGCACGGATTTCGACGCGTTGGCAGATCGGGAGCTCGTGATCGAAGCGATCGCTGAGGACGAGGCGGCCAAGACCTCCGTGTTCACACTGCTCGACCGGATCGTCGACTCCCCGGACACGATCCTGGCCAGCAACACGTCATCGATCCCGATCATGAAACTCGCAGTGGCCACGCAGCGGCCACGCCAGGTCCTCGGGATTCACTTCTTCAACCCGGTGCCCGTGCTGTCCCTGGTCGAACTGGTGCCGAGCCTGCTGACTGCCGATGAGGTGACCAGTCGCTCCCGGGCTCTGGTGGAGACGCAACTGGGTAAACACGCGATCATGGCCCAGGACCGCGCGGGTTTCGTGGTCAATGCACTGTTGATCCCGTTCATCCTCTCGGCCATCCGCATGCTGGAATCCGGGTACGCCACGGCCGAGGACATCGACGAGGGGTTGGTGCGGGGGTGCGCCCATCCCCAGGGCCCCTTGGCCCTGGCTGATCTGATCGGTCTGGACACCACCGCAGCGGTGGCTCAATCGCTTTACGAGGAGTTCAAGGAACCGCTGTACGCTCCCCCGCCGCTACTGGCCCGCATGGTCGACGCGGGATTGCTCGGCCGCAAGTCCGGCCACGGCTTCTACCAGTACTGATATGTGACCTGTCAAAATCTGTATACATTCTGTCTCGTATGTATACAATCGAAACTCCAGTGAGGAGAGGTGAATCGTGAGCGGAGCACTCGAGGGAGTCCTCGTCGCCGACTTCACCCGGGTACTGGCTGGTCCCTACGCGACGATGCTCATGGCCGACGCCGGAGCCACCGTGGTGAAGGTGGAACGCCCCGGAGCCGGAGACGACACCCGGGCGTGGGGTCCACCCTTCGCCCCCGACGGTCAGTCCACCTACTTCCAGTCGGTCAACCGCAACAAGAAGTCCATCGCCTTGGACCTCACCGACTCCGGCGATCTGGCACTCGCCCGCCGCCTCGCACAGAAGGCCGACGTACTCATCGAGAACTACAAGCCGGGCGGACTGCGGCGTTTCGGGTTGGACTACCCGAGCGTGGCCACCGACAACCCCGCAGTTGTGTATTGCTCGATCAGCGGGTTCGGCAGCGACCTGGGCAAAGACCTACCCGGCTACGACCTGCTCGTGCAGGCGATGGGCGGGCTCATGAGCGTCACCGGCATCCAGGAGCCGACCAAGGCCGGAGTCGCGGTGGTCGACGTGCTGACCGGCCTGCACGCCGCATTCGCAGTGACCGCAGCGCTGACTCATCGGGAACGGACCGGCCGCGGCCAGCGCATCGAGGTGTCCTTGCTCAGCAGCCTGCTGTCCTCGCTGGTGAACCAGTCGTCGGCGTACGTGGGGGCCGGGACGGTGCCGACCCTGATGGGCAATGCGCATCCGTCGATCGCACCGTACGAGGTCTTCGCCACGGCCGACCGCCCCATGATCATCGCGGTGGGAAACGACGGACAATTCACGAAGCTGGTAGGGGTCCTCGGCGACGAGGCGCTGGCAGATGACGTCCGCTACGCCACCAACGCCGACCGCGTGCGCAACCGAGTCGCCTTGAAGACCGCTCTCGAATCGCGACTTGCCGCCGGCGGGGCCGACCACTGGCAAGCGGCACTCACCGCCGCGGGGGTGCCGTGCGGACCTATCAACGATGTACGCCAAGGTTTTGAACTCGCCAGCCGACTGGGGCTGAATCCGGTCGTGAACATCGATGATCCGAGGCGCGCTGAACCACTGCCGCAGGTCGCGAACCCGGTGCACTTCTCAGCCACTCCCGCGGTCTACCGCAGCGCCCCACCGAAGGTCGGAGAGGACCGCGACGAGGTGATCGCGATGTTGCGCGGCAATTCAGAGCCCTTAAACACTTGACATCATAGTTTATTCTAAAAATCATCAAGAAAGAGTCGGAGATCGCACAGATGACCACCAAGCCGAAAACCCCCTTCGAACTGTTCGCCATCGACGCCTTGCTGTCAGAAGAGGAGCGCGCGATCCGCGACGTGGTGCGTTCGTTCGTCGACGCCCGGATCAGGCCTGAGATCGCAGACTGGTTCGACCGAGGCACTCTGCCGGCGCGTGAACTTGCCCGCGAACTCGGCGAACTCGGGGTGCTGGGGATGCACCTGGAGGGCTACGGCTGCGCAGGTACATCGGCGGTCGCCTACGGCCTGGCCTGTCTGGAACTGGAGGCCGGGGACTCAGGGATCCGTTCACTGGTCAGCGTCCAGGGCTCGCTGGCCATGTTCGCCATCCACGCCTTCGGCTCCGAGGAGCACAAGCAGCAGTGGCTTCCCGGCATGGCCGCCGGCGAGAAGATCGGCTGCTTCGGGCTCACGGAGGCGGACTTCGGCTCCAACCCGTCGGGAATGCGCACCAACGCCAAGCGCGATGGTGACGACTGGGTGCTCAACGGCTCCAAGATGTGGATCACCAACGGCAACATCGCCGACGTGGCCGTGGTCTGGGCGCGCACCGATGACGGCATCCGTGGATTCGTTGTCCCCACCGACACCGCCGGGTTCGGTGCCAACGAGATCCACCAGAAGATGTCCCTGCGCGCCTCGGTCACCAGCGAGTTGGTCCTCGAGGACGTGCGACTGCCCGCGGACGCGGTGCTGCCCGGCGTCGTGGGCCTACGCGGCCCGCTGTCATGCCTGAACGAGGCGCGGTTCGGGATCGTTTTCGGGACTCTGGGCGCCGCGCGGGACAGCTTGCAAACGGCCATCGACTACAGCATCGACCGAGAACAGTTCGACAAGCCGATCGCGGGATACCAGCTGACCCAGAAGAAGCTCGCGGACATGACCCTGGAACTGGGCAAAGGCATGCTGCTGGCCCTTCACCTGGGCCGGTTGAAGGATCAGCACGTGATCACGCCCGAGCAGGTCAGCCTCGGCAAGCTCAACAACGCCCGGGAATCGCTGGCGATCGCCCGGGAGTGCCGCTCGATCCTCGGGGGCAACGGCATCACGCTGGAATACCCGATCATCCGGCACATGAACAACCTCGAGTCCGTCTTCACCTACGAAGGCACCAACGAGATGCATACGCTTGTCGTCGGGCACGCGCTCACTGGTATCCCCGCCTACCGATGAGTCCCCGGGTGCTCACGTCGATCGTGGCCGGCCTGCCCGTGCCAGGCGCCGATCGACTGGCCGATCGCAACCCGAGCAACCTCGACGACGTCGTCTGTGAGGTGGAGTTGAGCGGCCCGGATGTGGCCCACGACGCGGTACGGGCAGCGCAGCAGGCCCTGCCTCGATGGTCGGGGACGACTCCCTGGCAACGAGCCGAGGTGCTCGACCGGGCGGGCAGTGAAGTGCTGGCACGCGCCGATGAACTCGCGGACCTCCTGGCGCGCGAGGAGGGCAAGACGCTGATCGAAGCTCGCGGCGAGGTGGTGCGGGCCGGACAGATCCTCAAGTACTACGCGGGCTCCGCTTTGCAGCCGCACGGTCAGGCCCTGGACTCGGTGCGCCCCGGTGTCGAGGTGACGGTCACGCGTGAACCGGTCGGCGTGGTCACCGCGATCACCCCATGGAACTTCCCCATCGCCATCCCCGCCTGGAAGATCGCCCCGGCATTGGCCTACGGCAACACCGTGGTGCTCAAACCCGCCGAGTTGGTCCCCGCTTGCGCGTGGGAGTTGGTGGACATCCTCAACCGCGCCGGACTTCCCCCGGGGGCGCTCAACCTCGTCCTGGGTCGCGGTAGCCAGGTCGGCCCGGTGCTCACCGGATCGCCGGAAGTGGACGCGGTCACGTTCACCGGCTCGGTCGGCACCGGCCAGGCGGTGATGGCCTCCACGATGACGCGGGGAGCCAAAGCCCAATTGGAATTGGGGGGCAAGAACCCACTGGTCGTCACCGAGCACGCCGACCTGCAGGTAGCTGTCGAGTGCCTGATCCAAGGCGGATTCGGATCCACGGGGCAGCGCTGCACCGCATCGTCGATCGCGATCGTCACCGACGCCGTGCACGACCGGTTCGTGGCAGCGGTGACGCAGCGCCTCGCGACCTGGCGGGTCGGCGATGCCCGAGCCGATGACACCGACATGGGCCCGGTGGTCGACTCCAGCCAGTTGGAGCAGGACCTGCGCTACCTCGAGATCGCCCGGACCCAGGGCGCCGAGGTCGTCGGTGGCGAGGTTCTCGACCGTGCTCGCGCGGGACACTACTTGTCGCCGGCGTTGGCGGTCGGCACCACGATCACCGACACGATCAACACCGAGGAGGTCTTCGGGCCGGTGGTCTCCGTGGTCCGAGTCCCGGACTACGCCGATGCCCTCGCAGCAGCCAACGCGTCGACGATGAATCTCTCAGCCGGGATCTGCACCACCGACCTCGCGGAGTCCAGCCATTTCAAACGCCACAGTTCGGCGGGCATGGTCATGGTCAATCTGCCCACCGCCGGAGTGGACTTCCACGTGCCGTTCGGGGGCCGCGGGGCCAGCAGTTACGGACCCCGGGAGCAGGGCACCGGCGCGATCGAGTTCTTCACCACCACCAAAACCGCCTACACCTCGCCAGGAGCCCCATAAATGTCAACCACCAGCACGGTCAGTCCGGGAATCACCGCCACCTACAACGGACTGCCCCAGCAACGCCGGCTCGTCACGTCCGTCCCCGGGCCGCGCTCGGAGCAGATGCAGGCGCTCAAGGCAGAGCACGTGTCCGCCGGGGTCGGCGTTGCGTTGCCGGTGTTCATCGCCAAAGCCGGTGGCGGGGTCCTGATCGACGTCGATGGCAACTCCCTGATCGACATGGGGTCGGGAATCGCAGTGACCACCGTGGGAAACGCGAATCCCGACGTGACCCAGGCAGTCCAGGATCAAGTCGCCGCGTTCACCCACACCTGCTTCATGGTCACCCCCTACCAGGGATACGTCGACGTGTGCCGAACCCTCAACGAGCTCACACCCGGGGATCATCCCAAACGCTCCGCCTTGTTCAGTTCCGGTGCCGAGGCCATCGAGAACGCCGTGAAGATCGCGCGGGCCTATACGAAGCGAACGGCAGTGGTGGTCGTAGAGCACGGTTACCACGGGCGCACCAACTTGACGATGGCCATGACCGCCAAGAACATGCCCTACAAGCAGTCCTTCGGGCCGTTCGCGCCTGAGGTCTACCGCGTGCCGGTGAGTTACCCCTTCCGCGACCGGGGATTGACCGGACCAGAAGTCGCTGAGATCGCCACCTCACGCATCGACAAGGAGATCGGCGCGGGCAATGTCGCCGCCATCATCATGGAACCGATCCTGGGCGAGGGTGGGTTCGTGGTGCCAGGTGCTGGCTACGCGACCGCCATGGCCCAGTACGCCCGCGCCAACCACATCCTGTTCATCGCCGACGAGATTCAATCCGGGTTCTGCCGCACCGGGGACTGGTTCGCCAGCGCACATGAGGGTGTCATCCCGGACCTCATCACGACCGCGAAGGGAATCGCAGGCGGGCTGCCACTGTCGGCGGTGACCGGTCGCGCGGAGGTGATGGATGCCGTGCATGCCGGAGGCCTCGGCGGCACGTACGCGGGCAGTCCGGCGGCGTGCGCGGCCGCCCTGGCCTCGATCGGATGGATGGCAGCCAACGACGCCAATAGCCTCGCGCGCGAGATCGGGGACGCCATGCGCGCGCGCCTGGCAGACATGGCCACGCGGTATCCGGCCATCGGCGACATCCGCGGGCGGGGCGCCATGATGGCCATCGAACTGATCGTTCCGGGGACAACGCGCCCCGATGCCGACCTCGTCGGCGCCCTGAACCGCTACTGCCACGCCCATGGGGTCGTCACGCTGACTGCGGGCACCTACGGCAACGTCTTCCGGTTCCTCCCGCCGCTGACCATGCCCTTGCCGCTGCTGCACGAGGCATTCGATGTGCTTGAACAGGCGTTTGCGGCCAACACGCCGTAGGGCTGCCGCACATGAGCCGCACGCAGCAGTGCACCACCTGCAGCGGTTCTGGCGCAGATCACTTGGGCGCCCAAATGTCATCTGCCGAGATCATCGGGCGAGCATCAGCTGCACACGTAGGAAGACTTCGGCGCGCGGCCAGGATCACCGCCGAGCGGTGGACACCGCGCCCGGCCGTGTCGCACCCGGCTGCGCCCGCCTGACCGCAGCATTCTTGGAACATGCGCACCGAGGCCAGGTACCAGGCCTACCGCCGCCTGGCCCGATATCCGCTGTTCCTGGCGGGCCTTCTGTTCCTCGTGGGCTTCACCCTGGCCTTCGACCCCCACCTCGACACGATCGACAAACACCACCATGTGGGCCGTTACCTGACCCTGTTCGCCTGGGCGGTCTTCCTGGCCGACTACCTGATCTCGCTGGCCTTGGCGCCTGACCGGCCGCAGTACATCAAGACCCACGTCCTGCAGGCCGTGGGTGTGCTCTTCCCGCCTTTGCGGATTCTGCTGATCTTCCACGTCACGTACGTGGTCGTGAGCAAGTCGCGCGATCGCTTCGGAGCAAGGGTTCGGGAGTACCTGCTGTACACCTCGACGCTGGTGATCCTGGTGGCGAGCATGGCGGTCACCATCGCCGAACGCAATGCTCCGGGTGCCCGGATCGTGAGCTACGGCGATGCGCTGTGGTGGTCGGCCGAGACCATCTCCACGGTGGGCTATGGCGACATGTACCCGGTGACGGTCCTCGGCCGGATCATCGCGGTCGTGCTGATGATCAACGGTTTCGTGATTTTGTCAGTACTCACTGCGACAGTGGCTCAGAAGTTCGTGAGCGCCCAGCAGAACGCGGCCGCTGACGGACCACAGCCCGATCCCCTTCCGGAACCGGAGGTATGAATGAGCCAGCTCACCGACCGCGACCGCGCGATCCTGGAGTTCGAGAAGCACTGGTGGCGTTTCGAGGGCGCCAAGCAGCAGGCCATCCGCGAGCAGCTGCAGCTTTCGCCGACCCGCTACTACCAGGTTCTCAACGACCTGGTCGACGATCCCGCGGCGTTACTCGCCGAGCCGGTGGTCGTCAGGCGGTTACAGCGCCAGCGGCAGTCCCGGCGGAAGGCCGTTTCCGAGCACGTCTGAGCCGGCGTACCGGGTTCTGGGCGTAGCCGCCTGCCGCGAGTCCGGCCCGCCGCTCGAACACGTTGCGCGACCACCAGTCGCCGGTGCGCAACAGCGAATACCCGGCTGCCAGCCCGTAGGCGGGCCAGAACAGCGCACCGAGCAGGGCGTACTGACGCATGTGCGACGTCTCATGCTCCCAGACCGCAGCCGGCACCGGCTGCCTGCTGATCACGACGCAGCCGATGGTGAAAGCCCCTGCGTCAGGGAATCGCCAGCGATATCCGGTGGCCTCCCAGTACCCGTCGCGGGACGTGATCGGGCAACCGGCGACGCGGGCGGCCAGCAAGCCGGTCGCAGTGGTCAGGTTCACCGCGTTGAGCGCAACCACGGGATTCACCACGGGCCGACCTTCGATTCCTTCAGGTCCACTTGTCCACCGGTGCGGTCACCAGCGGCGGCCTTTCGACGTCGGCCAGTGCGTGCCAGGTCCCGACGAAATCGTGGCCGACCCGGTCGAACTGGGCCATCGCCTGCCCGACCGAACGCGAACTGTGCAGATGCGGGTCGAGCCGGCGCAGCGCGGTCTGCAGGATCTGCGCGGCCATCCGGCCCAGTTTGCGCTCGTCGTGGTGGCGATGCAGGCGCACGCCGAGGTCCACTTGGGCGATGGCATCGATCCCAAGCATTTCGGCGGTGTCCACCAGCATCGCGAATTCCACCCCGTAGCCGACGGGGAAGCGCAGTTGCTCGAGCAGACTGCGCCGGGCCGCGTACTCGCCGGCCAGCGGTTGGATGACCCCGGCCAGTTGCGGCCAGTACAGGTTGAGCAGCGGACGCGCGACCAGCTCCGTGACCCGTCCGCCACCGGCTGGGACCGTGGACTCGCCCTCCACCAGCGGCCGTTCGTACACCGCCTTCACCAGATGCACCGAACTGTCGGTGAGCACGGGGCCGAGTAAGCCGGTCACGTAATGCGTGTCGAACGACCGCAGGTCCGCGTCGATGAAGACGATCAGGTCGGCATCTGTCGCGGCCAGCGCCCGCCACATCGCCTCGCCTTTCCCGCGCAGTGGCGGCAGTCCGGGGAAGACCCCGTCCAGTGGCACGACCCGCGCACCGTTGGCCGCGGCCACTTCGGCGGTCGCATCCGTGGATCCGGAGTCGAGCACCACCAAGTCGTCGACCAGCGAGCCGTACAACTCGTCGTGGATGGTTTTGACGATCTGCCCCACGGTCTCGGCCTCGTTGAGTGCCGGCAGAATCACCGCGACGCTCTGCTGCTTGACCGGCAGCAGGTCCTCGACACGCCAGTCATCGGCGGTGGAGGTGCGGTTGTGCAGCCAGGTCTCAACGTGTTCGCTCACATGCCCCCCAGGACACCTCGGGTACAGTCGGGTGCGACCAGCGTGTCACAATTCCATAGACCTCATCCAGAGGGGCAGAGGGACCGGCCCGTCGAAGCCCCGGCAACCTACCGCGAAACTGCGGGAACGGTGCCAACTCCGGCCGCGTCAGCGGGAAGATGTGAAGGATTGCCATGACGATCGACCTCGGTAACGCAGTCGGACTCACCTGTCGGGAATGTTCGGCGACCTACGACCTCGGCGCCGCCTACGCCTGCATCGAATGCTTCGGACCGCTGGAGGTCGCCTACGACTTCGGCACTATCACGCGGGCAGACATCGAAAGTGGCCCCAGTTCTCTATGGCGCTACCGGGCGCTGCTCCCGGTGCGTCCCACTGCCGCCGACGAACCCAACCTGGCGCCGGGCTGGACCCGGCTGCACAAGGCCGACAACCTCGCCGCCGAACTCGGTATGCGCACCCTGTGGGTCAAGGACGACTCGGGCAACCCCACTCACTCGTTCAAGGACCGAGTCGTGGCAGTGGCGCAGTCCGCGGCCCGGGCCTTGGGCCTGACAACGCTGGCGTGCGCCTCGACGGGCAACCTGGCGCATGCGGTGGCTGCTGCGGCGGCCTGCGGAGGCCAGGACTCAGTGGTGGTCATCCCCCACGATCTGGAGGCGGGCAAGACCATCACCACCGCGACCTACGGCGGAATCCTGTTGGCGGTGGAGGGCAACTACGACGACGTCAACCGGCTGTGCTCGGAGATCATCGGCGAGGACTTCTCCCAGACGTGGGGATTCGTGAACGTCAACATCCGGCCGTACTACGCCGAGGGCTCCAAGTCGGTGGGGTACGAGATCGCCGAGCAGCTCGGCTGGCGCACGCCCGCCCAGGTCGTCGCACCGGTTGCCTCCGGATCCTTGCTCACCAAGGTCGACAAGGCCTGGCGTGAGATGGCCGATCTCGGCTTGATCGAGCAGTCCGAATACACCGTCTTCGGCGCCCAGGCCACCGGCTGTTCACCGGTCGCGCAGGCCTTCGACGCCGGCTGGGACGTCGTGAAGCCGGTCAAACCCGACACGATCGCGAAGTCGCTGGCGATCGGCAACCCGGCCGACGGCCCGTACGCCCTGGATGTGGTCCGGCGCACCGGGGGGTCGATCGCAGCCGTCAGCGACGACGATGTGGTCGACGGCATCCGACTGCTGGCCCGCACGGAGGGCATCTTCGCCGAGACCGCCGGAGGCGTCGTGGTCGCCAATCTGCGTCAGATGATCAAGGACGGTGCGCTTGATCCGGAGGCCGAGACCGTCATTCTGAACACCGGGGACGGGCTCAAGACCCTCGACGCGGTGATGGGTTTTGCGAAACCGACGGCCACCATCCGGCCCGACGTCGACGAGGTCCGGGCGGCCATTTCCTGAAGCCCTGTGCGGCTCTTACGGCGGGTCTGTGGACAAGTCCGGCCCACACCTGCGTAGACTGGTGGCGATCACATCGTGATCCCGCGCGGCCGACAGTCGCACGGAATTCAGAAACACAGCAAGGACAACACAACACATGAGCAGTGTCAGCGGAACCGTTAAGTGGTTCAACGCCGAGAAGGGCTACGGCTTCCTCTCCCTGGACGACCAAGAAGGCGATGTCTTCGTGCACTGGAGCGCTATCCAGTCCGACGGCTACAAGTCGCTTCAGGAAGGTCAGCGAGTCGAGTTCACCATCGTGCAAGGACCGAAGGGCGCGCAGGCGGACACCGTCGTGCCGTTGTCCTAACACGAGACCTCCACGAAGGCCCGGGTGAGCGATCACCCGGGCCTTCGTGCGTCATGGGCCAGCCTTGCCCGACCCGTGCGGCGCGTGTGCCGAGGTCCGAGCATGGCCGTATCCTGAAGACGTGATTCAAACTGTGACGTGGGCCCTGAACCTCATCTTCCTCGCTCTTGCGCTCTTCGCCCTGGTCGACGTCATCCGGCGCCCCCAAGCGGCGTTCCCGGCCGTCGAGCGCCAGTCGAAAGTGGCGTGGGGACTGTTCACCGGGATCGCAGCCGCGATCATCTTCTTGTTCGGCGCCATCAACTTCCTCGGCATCGTCGGGGTCGTGGTGACCATGTTCTATCTCGTGGATGTCCGTCCCAAGGTGCGCGAGATCACCGGGAGTCGATGAACCGGCCGGTCGGCCGGGTCACCCGCGGCACTACCGGCAGCAACCGCCTTCGCCGGTTCGACCGCTGGATCACCTACCTCGCCGAACGTGAGATCCGCTCGGATGCATCGCCGCTGAGCGTAGACCTCGGATTCGGATCCGCACCTACCACCACCGCCCAGTGGCAGCGCAGCCTGCGGCGGGTCAATCCTGCGTCGCAGGTCGTGGGGATCGAGATCGACCGGGACCGGGTGGCTGCTGCAGCCGGAATCATCACCGCCGTCCACGGGGGCTTCGAGATACCTACAGACCGCCGCCCACTGCTGATCAGGGCCGCCAACGTCCTGCGCCAGTATCCGCTCGACGAGGTCACCTCCGCGTGGCACCTCATGTCCTCGCGGCTGGCGCCGGGGGGCTGGCTCATCGACGGCACCTGCGACGAACAAGGCCGGCTCGCCGCGATGCTGAGCATCGACGCGACCGGTCAGCCGGTCTGGTTCACGGTCTCCGTTCGACTGGCGGACCTGCATACGCCCAGCCAGGTCGCTGCGAGGCTGCCCAAAGCACTCATCCACGACAACATTGCAGGCTCGGGCATCCACGAACTGCTCGAGGCGATGGACCGGAACTGGGCAGCCGCCCCGAGATGGGGCGCTCGGCAGCGCTGGATCCACATGGCGCGCACCGTGCGCGAGCAGGGGTGGGCCGTTCGCGATTCCCAGAACCGCTGGCGCCTCGGGGAGCTGACTGTGGCGTGGGAGCAGGTGGCCCCGGACTGAACACGACGAAGGGCCCCCGCGTGGCGGAAGGGCCCTTCGTTGTTCGTCGGCTAGTTACCGGCCGATGGTCTCACGGACCTTGTCGACAGCGGACTCGGCGCGCTTGCGCAGGTCCGCGGCGGTGTCCTCGGCGCGCTTGCGCAGGTCCGCAGTGGTGTCCTCGACACGCTTGCGCAGGTCGGAGGTGGAGTCCTCCGCGCGGTCGCGCAGGTCGACGACGATCTCCTCGGCGCGGTCCTGCACCTCGTCGAGCTTCGGCAGTTCGAACTTCGGCAGCTCGATCTTCGACAGGTCGATCTTGGGCAGGTCGAAGGGCAGCTCGAACTTCGGCAGCTCGAACGGCAGCATGGCGATGAGACCGTTCTTGGCCTCGGTCACCTTCTTCTCAACCGGCTGGGCGGCCGCGGTGGGCTTTGCGCTGGTGGTGACCTTCTTGGCGGTGGTCTTGGCCGGAGCCTTCTTCGCCGGGGCCTTCTTGGCGGCGGTCTTGGCCGGGGCCTTCTTCGCCGGGGCCTTCTTGGCGGTGGTGGTCTTGGCAGTGGTAGCCATTTACTTGTCCTTTCGTGGGTTTGCGGAACGCCGGGTCTCGACGCTGGAATCCGTCCCGGCCTGCCCCTCCAAGGCCGGCCCCGAATCCTCTCCGCGGTGGTTGGCGTTCTCGGATTGGAACGCCGCGTAGATCTCCAGCAGCGACTGCCGCTGACGCTCGGTCAACGTCACGTCACTTGCCAAAGCCGCCGTCACCGACGGGTCCCCGAGCCGCGGCTCAAGGATTCCCGCACGGACGTACAGGGACTCGGCGGAGATCTTCAGTGCCTTCGCAATCTGCGCCAGGATTTCCGCGCTGGGTTTGCGAAGACCCCGCTCGACCTGGCTGAGATACGGGTTGGACACATCCGCGGCCTGCGCGAGCTGCCGCAGCGAAAGCTGTGCAGCAGCGCGCTGTTCGCGGATGTATTCACCCACACTCGCTATGTCGATCCGAGCCATGTATCCACAGTGACATCGTCTGCTTGCAATTGCAAGCAGCGAGCAAGCGGTTTCGCGGCAATGCGTCGCAGATCACAATTGTGGTGGTACTCCCGGAATTGCAGGATCGGTGGAGGCCGTGTCTGCCGCTGCACCTGAACTTCGCAGATGGCGCGAGCGCCCCGCACTACGGTGGCTAGGTCCCCGCCCTCGCAGCCCGACCGGGGTCAGTGCGCCGCGACCCGCAGGCCGTCCAGGGCCGCAGAGGGCCGGATCCATCCCACGGGCCGGCCGCCGCCCAGGACCGTTTGCCGCCGGTGTTCCACGGTCACCGCAGTCACCATTCCCAGGGCCTCGAGGACCGCCGCGGCCACGACCGACCGGGCCCGTTGCGCGCCGTCCTCGATCTTCAGGCTGATTCCGAACCGGCGACCATCCACGTCGACGACCATCGCCTGCACGGCCTCGGCGCCGTCCTTGGCCACCAGTCCCGGCACACCGCGCATCAAGTGGGTGACGTCGCGATCGGTGCCGCCGACGAACTCCGGATACGCCCGCATCGCCGCACCGACCCGTGCCCCGGCCGGCGTGGACGGCATCACCTGCAACGCCCGGGCCAGGCCTACCAGGGGAAGCCCGTACAGCGGAGCCCCACAGCCGTCGGTGCTGGTCGGCGCGGCCGGCGCCTTGGCCAGCGTCGTGATGGTGTCGCGCAGGTACCGCTGCAAGGGGTGGTCCGGCTGGAGGTAATCCTGCGGCTCCCACCCGTTGATCACACACGTCCACAACATCGCGGCGTGCTTGCCCGAGCAGTTCATCACGACCGGGGCGGGCCGCGAGCCCGCTGCTAGGAATGCGTCGCGAGCAGCGGTGCCGTAGGGCAGATCCGCCGGGCATTGCAAAGCGCTCTGCGTCAGCCCTGCACGATGCAGCAGCTCGCACACCCCCTCGATGTGGAAGGGCTCCCCCGAGTGGGAGGCCGCCGCCAACGCCAGAGTGGACCCATCGGTGTCCAGGCCGAGTTGCACCATCCCGGTGGCCTGCAGTGGTTTGACCGCAGACCGGGGATAGATAACTGACTCCGGGTCACCCAGATGGGCCACCACTGCACCGGACTCGTCGACCACAACGACGTGTCCCCGGTGTTGAGACTCGACCATTCCGTCGCGCTCGACCTCGACGAGCACCGGAGCATCGGTCACGAAGTGCCTTTGAGCGCACTGTCGGGCTGCGCCTCGCCACTGCGGTAGCGCCGTGCGAGTTCCTGGGTCAACTGGCCGTGCACCTCGTGGACGCGGTGGCGCACTTCCGACACATCACGCTCCACGTCGCGCAGTTCGTCCAGACGCCCGTCGAGCTGCGCATCGCTCATGGTCGAGTACTCATCCAGACCCGCCCGCGCGATCAGCCGCTCGACTGCGCGACGCCCGGCGCCCGGCGACTCGACGACATCCAGCCCGATCGGGTGCTTGCCGGGTCCCATCTGGGTCGCCAGGGACGACACCAGAGCGGCGATGTCCAAGCCCCGGCTCTCATCGCGGCCGTCGCGGCGCATGGCGACGGTCGCCTCCAGGATGTCGATGCGGCCGTGCAGCATACGTCGCAGATAGGACAGCCAGGCTTCCTCGTGGTCCACGAGCAGCCTGCGCTCACGCAGCGTGGCCAGCGGGATGGTCGTCAACTCGTCCAGGAATTCCTCGGCCAGGATCCGATCCAAGGCCCGCTTCCCCTGTGCTTTGACCAACGACACGTCCTCACTCTACGACTTGGTCCCCTGAGGATGGGTGAAAGTAGGCCACTCGGATGAAATCCGTGACCGGCCCCGTGGCCAACAGGCATGCGGGGTTCAACCGGGAGCCTGCGACAACCGAAAGTACCGGTATGGATGTCGCTGCAGAACTCCTGGCGCAGGCCGAGCGAGGGGCTACCGGCGCGTTGGACATCGCCGCGAGCGACAACCGTGCCCAGATCGTTCTGCGGGACGGCAGGGTGGCCTCGGTGTCCGCCGCCGGACAGACCCGACCGGCCCTCGGGATGCGATTGGTGAGCGGCGGCTGCCTCAGCCTGACCAATTTGGGCGCCGCCCTGAACACCGCGCGGCAGCACCCTCAGATGCGCCTGGGTGACGTTCTGGTCCGCATGGGCCTGGTGCAGCGCCATGAGGTCGAAGCGGTGGCCTGGGAACAGATGTGCGACGACGTGGCGGCCATCCTCGCCTGGCCCGATCCCACCTCGGGCTTCACCGCGCTCAACCCCGACACGGTGCCCCCGCCTGGGCCCAGCGTTTCGGAATTGCTCGCGGCGGCTGGGGAACGCCGACAGCGCTGGCAGCAGATCGTGCGCGAGATCGGGGGCCCGGACACGGTTGCTCACCTGGCCGATGACGCCATGGGGGGCAAGGATGTCGCACTTCGACCCACGGACTGGGCGGTGCTGTGCCGGGTTGATGGCCGTCGCAGCCTGCGTTCGATCGCCGAGCAGACCGGATTCACCCTCATGGAGGCCGCGTCGATCCTGCGCGGACTGGTGGCGGCCGGGTTCGCCACCGCGCCCGGCATGCATCTGCCCCCGGCCAGCACCCGGCCCGCGGTCTGGCCGGATCCCGCGACGACGGGACCCTCGTACCAGCCCGCGGCTCCAGCGCAGACACCCTCCATCCCGCCCACGCAGCCAGCCCCGCCACCACCTCCCACCGCCCCGGCGCAGTGGCCGGTCGAGGAGTTCGACGATCCAGCAGACCTGCTGCGGGAGTTGTCCCAACTCAGCGGTTCGGAGCACACACCGCGGCGACGCGGGTCGCGCTGATCGCGGGCCGATACCCTGCTGGCTATGCCGCCCGGGCCCCTGACCATATCCGCCGACACTGACAACGCTGCGTTGCTCGCCGCCCTGCGGCAACGACTGAATACCGATCAACCGACCGTCGAGGGGCCGGTAGACCTGTTGCTGACCTCGGGACCACCGCAGCAACCGGCCCACCACATCGCTTTCACCGGTGAACTGACCGACGAGGTGGATGCGTGGGACCAGGCAGTGCCGCCCCAGACCGTGGCGGGCGCGTTGTGGATCCCCGACGGTTGCGATGCGAAGGAATCGATCACCGCGTGGCTCGCGTTGCGTCGGCAGACGCCCACCACACCGCTGAGCGATTTGACCGACGCGAACGGCCGGGCCCTGCGCTGGTCGATCGTGACGGCGAGCACGGTGTCACTGCCGGTGATTGCAGCGGCTGAGGTCGATGAGGCAGAAGTTCGTGCCTGGCTCGACGAACAACCTCAGGTCCAAGAACTCGGTGACGCCGTGCAGCGGGTGGGCGGGGACACGGCCGACTCGGTCCTGAAGTCGGCGCAACGGTTCCGTGAGGCACTAGGCAGCCTTGACGAACTGGCCGAGCCGTCCGACGTGGCACAAACCGCAACGTTCGACGCAGCCCTGGCCGATCACCTTCGCCACGTACAGCTGTCGGGCCTGCGCAGGTGGCGTTCGGGGCGAGCCCGCGCGCAGAGCGCCGAAACCCTGTTCTCGGCCACACGGTCGCTGGCCGCAGACCGCCTGCGCTCGCTGATCCTGGCCCGGCAACAGATCGTGGCAGAGAACCGGAACGCAGAACTGGCCGAACAGGCGTCTGCAGCAGTGCGGGACCTGCTGCAAGAGACGGTGACGGGCCTCGACCTCCCGGTCGGTGTCGATTTCGACGCAGTGCCCCGTTCGTGGCCAGGCGAGCCTGCGGCCCCTCGACGGTACGTCCTGCTGCACCCCGATCAGGCACTCGGCGGAAGTATCGAAGGCGCGACTGTGCGCGCCAGCGAGGACGTACCCGAGAACCAGGCCATCTGCCTGATCATCCGGTCGGGTTTCAGCCTGCCCGGCCTGCGCTGAACGCGCACCTGAGTCGATCACGTGGTTACCCTGCGCCTGAAGGTCACACGGGGTGGCCGCGCTGAGAGGAAACCCAATGGCTGGACTTGATCAACTCATGCGACAGATCCTCGGTGGTTCGGCTGGTGCAATGGACATCAGCAAACTCACAGCATTGGCGCAACCGTTACTGCAGCAGATCCAGAGCAGCGGCGGACTCAACGCGGTGCTCGGCAAACTCCAGCAGGCCGGGCTCGGCGACCAGGTCAACTCCTGGCTCGGGCAAGGCGGCAACGAGTCTGTGGATGCCGACAAACTGGCCGAGGAGATCGGCGAGGACCGGATCGAAACCCTCTCGGCGGAGAGCGGGATGAGCCCTGACGAGGTCAAGTCCGGGCTGTCGCAGATCCTACCCGGGCTCGTGGACAAGATGAGCCCGTCCGGATCACTACCCACCAGCGCGAGCGACCTGACCGGCATGCTCGGACAGATCCCCGGCGGCGAGCAGATCAGCGGAATGATCGGTGGACTGCTGGGCGGAAATAAGTAGTTGACGTTTGAAATAATCTGGCCGGTCCGGGTGTTGGACCGAACATGACGATGACCACCAGCACCCTGGACCCCCTGTTCGGCGACGCTCACACCGCCTATTCCTTCGGCCTGGAACCTGTTTCTGACGCCGAACTCGCCGACATCTACGATGCGGTGAAATGGGCTCCCACGGCGATGAACAGCTCGCCCTTGCGCATAGCATTCGTGCG
>JADKAV010000003.1 GCA_016719135.1 Micrococcales bacterium
TTGGCGCGGTACTTGATCTCATCCCACAGGCTCATGCTGTCTCCTGCGTGGACACCAGACGAACCCCGCCGGGAGGCGTCTGGACCGGGACATGGCTCAACGTCGGTTGCGACAAACGCCGGCTGAGCCAGAAGCCGCCGGCGACTGCAGCGCCCAACAGCAAGAGCTGGGTGATGATGCGCATTTTCATTGTTCCTCCATTGGGGGGATCGGTGTCGTCTGTCAAGGTTGTCGCCGGGGCCGGCGCTTCATCCACTTTCCCCGATGTCGTTCGGGTGCCCCTGGCCGGCAGGCAGATCCACGCCGCCCTCCGGCTGTTCCTGCTGACCCGGCGGCGGATCCTGTGCGTCCTCACTCTTCGCGGTGTTCGCAGGAGCGTCCGACGCCTGGGTCACATGCCCGGTCCGGCGCTGTCCCGGTGCATTAGGTGTCGTGGGCGGTTCCGTCTGTGGCTTCACCTGCCGCTTCTCCACGGCAGGTACGTGGGTGGCCGGACCGCGCGGATCCGCACCGCCCTCTGAGGCCCAACGGCCAGTTTCAGTGCTGCGGTTGTCGCTTGCCATACCGCCTCCTCAGTGGTTGCGGAGCATGTCGATGAGTTCGTCCTTCTTCTTGTGCGAGTACCCGTGCAGACCCAACTCCTTGGCGCGCTCCTGGAGGTCATCCACGGTCCAGTCCTCGTATGATCCGGACGCACCACCCTTGCGCCCCACCTGCGAGCGGCCCTGGTTCGCTGCGGCATTTGCGATGCGGGCGGCCTTCTGCTTGGAGTCACCTTGGTCACGCAACGTCTCGTACAGTTCCTCGTCCTTGATGCTGGACATGTCGCGTTGAGGCATGGGGTTGCTCCTCTCGTCGTAGATAATCCTGTTCCCCGATTCAGCGGTTCTATCCCGCACACGAGCCGTTGATCCTGTCGCGCACATCATGCCGCAGGTCGTTGCGGATGTCTATGTCAGGACGGCGGGGGTAGAAACCGGTACCAACAAGAAGGGAAAACCAACATGGGATTCACCGACCGCGCCAAAGACACCGCCAAGGACATCGCCGACAAGGCTGGCGATGCCGCCGAGTCCATCAAGGACAAGGCTCAGGACCTCGGTGACGACTTGAGCGACAAGGGCCAGGAAGTCGGCGAGAAGGTCGAGGACCGCGCGGAGGACGCCAAGGACACCGCCAGTGACAAGGTGCAAGACGCCAAGCGCGACCTGAACTGATCGCCTCACCACGTACAAGCGCCGCCCGCGTCCCCCGCGCGGGCGGCGCTTTCGTGTGTCCGGGCGGGCTCGCTGCCGCAAGCCACTGTGCTCAATGAAGCATTTCGAGAAAACGCCCGATGCCGGTGACCGGATCGTCGCCGAACACCCCGCAGTGCTCGAGACCGCGCACGAAGTAGGCACCAGCTGCATGCCGCGTGAGCGTCAACGGATCTGCATCTGGTCCGCCCTCCGACCGGAGTTCCTCCAGCATCGGGCCGTGACCGGCGAGGTCACCGGACAGATCCCCACCTTCTGACAGGGCGTGCGCCACCGCCTCGAATTCGTGCTCGAGGCGGCCGGGCAGGACCGCAAGTCCCATGACCTCGATGAGTCCGATGTTCTCCTTCTTGATCGGGTGGATCTGCGCGTGCGGATGGAACAACCCGTCGGGATGCGCCGGTGTTGTCCGGTTGTTGCGCAGCACCAGATCCAGGCGAAGGCGGCCCTCCGTTCGCCGAGCGATGGGGGTGATCGTGTTGTGCGGAACCTCATCCGTGAAGGCCTGGATGTTGAAATCCGGGTCTGAGTGCTCACGCCACGCGACAAGGATGTCGGTGGCCATCCCGATCACGGCGTCGTCCGGGCCCGAGAGCCGGATGACAGCAAGCGGCCAGTGCAGAATGCTGATCTCGAGATCGCCGCGTTCTTCGGTCCATAGCCTGCGGGCTCGATCCATCGCGAACTCGAACCGGCCGCCCTGGAAATGATCGTGGCTGAGAATGGAGCCACCCACGATGGGCAGGTCCGCGTTGGATCCGATCAGATAGTGCGGAAACATCCCGGTGAAGGCCGCCAACCGTTCGAACGTGTGCCGGTCGATGCGCATGGGGCGGTGCTCGTCGCTGAGCACGATGCAGTGCTCGTTGTAGTAGCGGTACGGGGAGTATTGCAGGTACCAGCGTTCGCGCAGCAGATCCATCGGAATCAGTCGCAGGTTCTGCCGCGCCGGGTGATCGGCGCGACCGGCGTAGCCCTCGTTCTCCCGGCAGAGTAGACACTGCGGATACCCGACGGCCTGCTCGCGCGCGGCAGCGATGATGTCGCGCGGATCCTTCTCGGGCTTGGACACGTTGATGGTCAGATCCATCTCGCCGTAGGCGGTCGGTTGTCGCCACGAGACGTTCTGATCCGTGCGGGAGGCCCGGATGTAGTTGCTGGCGACGGCTTGCTGGTGGTACCAGCCGGTCGCGGCAGCCGGCTCGACGGCGTAGGTGTCCCAGAAGTGCCGTGCAATCGCCGACGGCCGCTGTACAAAACACCCCATGACCGCGCTGTCCCACAGGTCGCGCTGAGTGACAGTGTCGGGCGTGATCACCCCCCTGACCACCGCGTCTTCCAGCAGGGGGCGCAGAAGATCGTCGATGTTGCCGGGGGTCCCGACCAACGGGCCACCAGGGTCGTCGCGACTTTCGGCAACAAGGTCGTAGTCCTCGATTCGCAGGACCTCGAGGACCCGGTTGCGCGCATACGCCACGTCCTCGGCTGCGGTCAAGCCGGTGTGCAGTGCGTGGTTGAGCAGTCTGCCAAGGGCCGGCTCGATCACGACGTCACCTCTCGCGCACCGTCGGCGCTGCCCACCACGTAGAAGTCCGCCTGAAGTCCCGTGCTGCGGCGGTAAACGTCACCGACCCGCTGTGTGAAAGCCTTGACCGCATCGGGATGGACCAGGTTCACCGTGCAGCCGCCGAAGCCCGCACCGGTCATGCGCGCACCCATGACGCCGGGCGCCTGCCATGCCGCCTCCACCAGCGCGTCGAGCGCTGGACCCGTGACTTCGAAGTCGTCGCGCAGGGACTCGTGGGACGCCCGCATGAGGTCGCCGGCGGCGACAAGATCCCCGCGTTCGAGAGCGTCAGCGAACGACCAGACCCGGGCTTGTTCGGTGATCACATGACGTGCCCGCGGACGCAGATCATCAGGGAGATCGCGAACCGCGGTCTCGACTTCGTCGGAGGGGATGTCGACCAGGCGCATGCCCAGTCTCTCCTGCGCGGCTTCGCACGCGGACCTGCGTTGGTTATAGGCGCTGTCTGACAGTTCGCGGCGTTGATTGGTATTCGCAACCACCACGGCGATCTCTGCGGGGAATTGGACCGGCGTGATCGTCAGCGTCTGGCAGTCGATGCGCAGCGCGTGTCCGGCGACCCCGCCGGCGATGCTCAGCTGATCCATGATTCCGCAGGCGACGCCGATGAAGTCATTTTCGGCAGACTGCCCGATCAGGGCGAGTTCGGCGGCAGTGGAACCGGCACCGACCAGAGCGTCGAACGCGACCGCCATCGCCAGTTCGAGTGAGGCGGATGAGACAGCCCCGCCCCGTTGGGAATGTTGCCTCGAACCCGAACGTCCACCCCGGGTAGTTCCACACCTCGGGTTCGGAACGCGTAGGCGACGCCGACGAGGTAGTTGACCCACTCCCATTCCGGCCGGGACTGCGCCGCGTCCATGTCGGCGACGACCTCGCCCAAATCGCTGAAGTTGTCCGACACCGCCACGATGCGGCGGTCCGCACGGGGTCGCACCCACAGATCCGTTCCCCGGTCGATGGCCATCGGCAGGACGGTCCCGCCCATGTAGTCGATGTGGTCGCCGATCAGATTGACTCGGCCCGGTGCGTGGAACTGGCGCATGGCCCCTTCCTAACCCACCGTGACCCTCTGTGGCCTGGCAATTCGACATCTTGGGGGGCCTTGCGCCAGATTTGGATCATGAACCTCAGAGAGACCTTCGGGGACGACTTCCTTTGGGGAGTTGCCACGGCCGCCTACCAGATCGAAGGTTCGCCAAAAGCCGACGGCAAGGGTGTGTCCATCTGGGACACGTTCAGCCACAAACCCGGTGCGATCGCGGACGGTTCAACCGGTGATGTCGCCACGGATTCGTATCGCCGCTTCCCAGAGGACGTGGCATTGGTGCACTCCATGGGCTTCGACGCGTACCGGTTCTCCCTGTCATGGCCGCGCATCCAGCCTGATGGCCACACGGTGAACCAGAAAGGGCTCGACCACTACAAACGCGTCATCGACTCGTGCCTCGGCGCTGGCGTCCAGCCCTGGGTCACCCTGTACCACTGGGATCTGCCACAGACCCTGGAGGACCAGGGTGGCTGGACCAACCGCGACATCGTCGAGGTGTTTGCGGACTACGTCAGCGTCGTCGGTGAGGCCCTGGGCGACCGGGTCGAGAACTGGATGATCTTCAACGAGCCCCTGAGCTTCACGATGCTGGGCTACATGCTCGGCGAGCATGCCCCC
Source organism: Micrococcales bacterium (assembly GCA_016719135.1). GTDB lineage: Bacteria > Actinomycetota > Actinomycetes > S36-B12 > UBA10799 > JADKAV01. The sequence goes on from JADKAV010000003.1 coordinate 4,514, forward strand.
GGTCGGCGCGGACTGAGTAACTTCTTCCCCGCGATGCACCACGTCAATCTGGCCACCGCCGAGGGTTACCGGGCATTACGCGCGGTCGCTGCCGACGCCACCATCGGCAATACCCAGTACCTCTCACCCACCCTCGGTTCGGGCCCCGGTCCGCAACTCGCCCAGCGCGCCGAACGTGCCGCGAACGCCATGCTCAACCGGGCCTTCCTCGAACCCGGCCTCGGGCTCGGTTACCCGGTCGAGGACGCTCCGATCCTGCGCATGATGCGCCGCTACATCAAGGACGGCGACCTCGAACGCTGCGAGGTGGACCTCGACTTCCTCGGGGTGCAGTACTACACACGGCTGCGGGCCCCGTTCCGGCCCATCCCCGGGCTGTGGACCGTCCCAGGATTCGGCGACGACCCAGACCTGGAAAAGACCTCGATGGGTTGGGAGATCCGCCCGGAGGGACTCGGACTCGTCCTGGACATGGTGCATGCCTACGGCCGGTATCCGCGCATCGTGGTGACCGAAGGTGGGGCTTCCTTCCCCGACGAGTTGATCGGTAACCGGGTCCATGACGATCGGCGGATCGCCTACTACGAAACGCACCTGGCCCAGGTCAAGCAGGCGCGGGAACGCGGAGTACCCGTCGACGGGTACTTCTGCTGGTCCTTGATGGACAACTTTGAGTGGGCGGATGGTTTCGAACCGCGGTTCGGGCTGGTCTACGTGGACTACGAGAGCCAGCAACGCATCATCAAGGACAGCGGCCACTGGTTCGCCGAGCAACTGGGCGGGGTGGCCGTTACCGGCTGAGGCAGGGCCACGCCCGACACGCATCTGCATATGTCCGGCACCGCCGGTCTTGGTGGGTAAGGTGACCCGAAACAATGAAGGGTCACTCGATTGCGTAACAAGCTCATCGCCGAATTCGTCGGCACATTTCTGCTCGTCCTACTGGCCGTGGGCTCAGCAGTCAGCGGCATCGTCACCAACGGGACGGTCGGGGTCGCGATCGGTTTCGGTGTGGTGTTGGCCGCCCTGGCGTACGCCCTGGGACCGACGTCCGGTTGCCACGTCAACCCGGCCGTAACTCTTGCGTTCTGGCTGTCCAAGCGCCAGGAGGGCAAAGAGGCCGGCCTGTACGTGATCATGCAGTTCCTGGGAGCCGCCCTCGGTGGTTTCGCGCTGTGGCTGCTGGTGAACTCCGGCGGGGTCACCGATGAAACCGGCGGGCTGGGCACCAACGCTTTCGGCGGCGAGGGCCCCAACGCCTTCGGCGCTTTCCTGGCCGAGGTGCTGCTGACCGCGGCCTTCGTGGGCGTCATCCTGCTGGTGACCGACCACGCCGCCGCCCCCGGTTTCGCAGGCCTGGCCATCGGTTCGGCACTGACCGCCGTACACCTCGTCGGCATCCCCCTTACCGGGACGTCGGTGAATCCGGCCCGCTCCCTGGGCCCGGCGCTGTTCGCCGGAGGGGAGTCGCTGCAACAGGTGTGGCTGTTCCTGATCGCACCTCTGGTCGGCGGAGCGATCGCTGTGGTGATCTGGAAGATCACACGGCCGGCCGAGGGTGTTCTTGGCGATGAGGGCCAGGAAGCGCTCGAACGCGAAGTCTGAGTCACGACGAGAAAGCGGCCGGAGTCCCGGATTCCGGCCGCTTTGTCGTGTTCGATCGTTCGGGCTGTGTCAGGCCTCGACCATGACCCGTCCGAATCAGCGCCCACGCCGCTGGACAAACACCTAGGACACCGACGAGCTGGAGGCTGTCGCTCGCAGCCGTTTGCGCCAATCCCGGGTAACTGCTTCAGGGCCCATCACGATGTGCGGGTTCGCCTGCGGGTCCAGCCAGCGTTGAACCTCGCGCATGGCGCGCTGCGGGATCGCGACGCACCCCGCTGTGGGCCGGTGACGAGACACATGCAGGAAGATGCCGCCGCCCTTGTGGGTACGTGCGGGACGCGCGGCTCGCCATTGACCTGCGGGCCCGCGGTACACAGCCTCGGGAAGGTTGTAGCCGATCACCACCGCGTACCGATATGCCCGGCCGTAATCCAGGAGTCGTTCGGACCACTGCCCGTCATCGCGCCACCGCGCTGATTTGATGCGTTTGGTCTGCAACACGTTGTAGGTGTAGGGGTCGCGCGGATCGTAGGGCCAGTAACTGCGCGGGGTGATGCGGTGGTACGGCAGTGACACCGACCCGCTCTTCCCATGGCCGAACGCCGAGGGCAGGTCGAACACCCCCGCCGGGGTCTGCCCACTATTCTGGCGACGCGTTCGCGCCGGCGCGAAACCGTTGCTGCCCAGCCAGGCCCGCACGGCCCTGCCCTGGCGAACCCATCCTTGGCCGGTTCTTTCGAAGCGCCGCAGGGTCGCGCGCCGGCTGTCCCACCGCGCCGACGTCACGATGACGGCTTGCTCGATCGGCGCCGCGTCCCGCGATGGGACAAGAAGCGCCGACATGAGCAACAAATCCTGCACGGACCCACGGTAGCCGCGGCCCACTCGCCACCCGGCAACCCGACCCGCGACAGGCGTACCGTGGAAACAGGATTGACGGGGAGTCCGACATGACTGAAGAACACCCAGCCGCGTGCGCCGAGTGCGGCAGCGATCTGCAACCGCGTGACAAGTTCTGTCCCGAATGTGGGCACAAGATCCCCATGGTCGAAGTTCTCAGCGATGACACCGAGGTCATCGAGAAGGAAGAAATTCCACCGCCACCGCAGAAGCGATCCCGCAAACCCCTGCTGGTCGGCGCGATGGTGACACTCGGGCTGATCCTTGCCGGCGCCGCGTGGTGGGGCCTGACGCAGAACTCCGAAGCCAAGGACCAGTACCAGGCGTCGGGACCGGTGCTCGTGGCATCGCTGGACGACATGTCCGGGGCGCAGTCCACCAAGATGGTGCGCGATATCGCCGGTGATGCGAATGCCGAACTCACCACGATCAACGTCACCCTCGACAAGGATCCCGAGGCCTCTGGAGCGGACCGACTCACGGTTCTGCGCGACGCCTTCGCCGCGCTGGCCGCATTGCAGGCGTACGAGCAGGACAACACCGAGGTCTGGAAGGACAACCGTCCGGCGTTGGCCAACAGCCTGGACACGTTGTCGGGCTACGGTGGCGTGACAGAAGCCGCAGCCAGCGAGGGTGAGGACGCTGCGCGGACGCTGGACGACCTGACCCGCCGGGTGGACAAGGCGATGGCCAAATACCGCAAACAACTGAAGCAAGCCAAGGCGGCCGCGAAGGCCGAACGCGGCGACGTGGCGAGCTACCACGCGCAGATGGAGTCGCTGATCGACCAGTACACGGCGCTGCGCAACGACACCGGCGCGTTCACCGAACAGATGCGCGATCAGCAGATGTACATGTACGAGATCGAGGAATACTTCGCCACGGCCGCCACCGACCGCAGGGAGATCGGCAACCGGATGGCCGCCCTGCGACCTCCCACGGAACTGCGCGCGGTGCATTCCCGGATCGTGTCGGTGATCGGAGATGGCGCCGACGCCATCGATTCGGCGGTCGCTGCACTGGAGGACAAAGAGTGCTTCGATGGCGAGTGCTACTTCGAGTTCAACACCCAGTGGCAGCAATTCCAGGACGAGTCCGATCGCATCACCGCCCAGTACGGACAGGCCTACGACACGTGGCAGGCGGCGGTTGCACGCGCCGAGAAACAGGCCAAGAAGGCCGATCTGCCCTCACAGCCCGTCCTCTGAGACCCGGTCCCTAGCCGCCTTGAGTAGGCGCGCCACCTCGGCGTCGGGCACCTGCGCGAAGTCGCGGTAGGCCTGGCCGACGGCTTGGAAGCGGCGAGGGGTTTGCAGGCATACGACGTCGTCCGCAACTGCGCGCATCGACACCGCGGTGTCAGGGGCGGCAACGGGGGCTGCGAGCACCACCCGCACCGCTTCCTTGGCCCGGGCGACCTCGCAGGCTGCACGGGCGGTGGCGCCGGTGGCGATGCCGTCGTCCACGACGATGACGACACGTCCTGCCAACGGTTGTGCCGGGGCATCTGCGCGGAAACGCAGGGCACGCTGGTCGACCTCTGCGCACTCACGGGTGATGACGCGCTGCAGGACGTCGTCGTCGACCCTGCATTGCGCGAGGACGTCCGGGTTGGTGACCATGACACCGCCCTCCCCCACCGCTCCCATCGCCACCTCCGGCTGACTGGGCAGACCCAGCTTGCGCACGATGATCACATCCAATGGGGCATGCAGCGCCACTGCCACCTCGAAGGCCACTGGCACTCCGCCGCGCGGCAGACCCACGACGACCACGTTCTGACCCCGATAGGCACTCAGTGCTTCACCGAGTTGACGGCCAGCGTCAGCTCGGTCCTGGAAGTAGATGCTCACCAGTTGTGATGGGTGTTCGACGGCTCGTCGCCTGCCTCGTGCCGGCGATCTTCCTGGTGCATCGGGTTCATAAATGTCCCTTCCCATCGCTCACCAGCCTCTGGACGCCGTGGTGCCGGCTGTGACTCAAGAATGCCTTGAGAAGGGCCACACCGAGCGCAAACAGGCAGTCCGGTTGGACACCATGAGAGTACCTTCTGCAGAGGCGCTGCTCAGTGCTCACGCGTGGGGGGCCGCCTGCGCGGGCCGACCCCCGGCCGCGCGGTTACCGTTGATCGTGATGAGTCCGACACTGCTTCCCCGCCCCGATGTGAATCCGATCGTGCGCGAGACGCGATCGGTCTACCGCAGCCTGCTCGGGGGCGGTTTCGCCGACATGCGACGGATGCCGTCGGAGGTCATCCACGATGCCGACAAGTGCACGGTGCATCGATACGAACCCACGGCCACTACCGACCCGACTGCACTGCCGGTCCTGCTGATCCCGCCGATGGCCGCGACACCGGTCTGCTTCGACTTACGGCGTGGGTGCTCGATGGTCGAGTTCCTCTTGGACGAAAGCCGGCCGACCTACCTGGTCGACTACGGCGACATCAGCACTCTGCGCGATCAGGATCTCGGCCTCGAGCACTGGATCGATGAGGTTCTCCCGGATGCCATCGAGGCAGCGCTGGCCGACTCCGGGGCGCCGGGAATCCACCTCGTCGGCTGGTGTCTGGGCGGCATTCTCGAGATGTTCACCACAGCAGCTCACCCGGACCTCCCCATCGCGAGTGTGACGTCGATTGCCAGCCCCTTCGACTTCGGCGAGGTCCGGGTGCTCGGGCCGGTGCGCGTTCTCGAGACCCTGACCGGCGGCCTGCTCACCACCGGTATCGTACGGACGCTCGGCGGCATCCCGGGGCGGCTGAACGGCCTCATCTACCGGTGGCTGGACCCGGTCAAACAGATCAAGAAGCCCTTCGTACAACTACAGAGCCGCGACGACCCCGACACGCTGGCCCAGATCGAGGCCGTCGACGTACTCATGGACACGATGGAGGCCTATCCGGGGCGCAGCATCTCGCAGATCTACCACTCCTTGATCCGCACGAACCGCATGTCCCGCGGTGAGCTGCATCTCAAGGACGGACGGGTCGTCGAACTCGGGTCGGTCACCGTTCCGGTCATGGCGATCGCGGGAACCGGCGACCTGTTCTTCGCGCCGCCCGCCTCGGCCCATCACGTCGCCACGTTGCTGACGAACAGCCCGCGGGTAAGACTCGAAACCGCTCCTGGGGGCCACCTCGGCGTGCTCACCGGCAGGACGGCTCGGGATACGACCTGGGCTTACGTGCAGGAATTTCTGAGCGCCCATGACAGGGCAGATCAGCGGTAATCGTCCCCTGAGTCCGGCCCGTCCACAGCCTGCTTTCCGATGGTTCGGGAATGTCGTACCCCGTGTTTAGCGTGGTGTCATGAACAGAGTGGGGGGTGCGGCGATGGGGTTCGCGGACCGGCGGCTGCGGCGACAATCCGCCGACCTGATCGAGGTGGGCTGGCCTGTCCACAGCCTGGTTTCCGGCGGTGCGGAAATGTCGTACCCCCTGTTTAGCGTGGTGTCATGAACAGAGCGGGGGGTGCGGCGATGGGGTTCGCGGACCGGCGGCTGCGGCGACGATCCGCCGCCCTGGACGAGGTGGGCTGGCCTGTCCACAGCCTGGTTTCCGGCGGTGCGGAAATGTCGTACCCCCTGTTTAGCGTGGTGTCATGAACAGTTCGGTGGTCCAGGCGATGGAGTTGATGGCGCTGCCCGACGCCGACGCGTTGGCGGTGACCGCGGCCTGCGAGGTCGTGATCGGATGGGCCCATGCCCGGCAGATCGAAGCCATCGAGCAGGTGTCCCGAGAAATGCCGGACTTCATCGACCAGACCGGCGAACTGATCGATCCGGCGCCCGCGGAGGTCGCCGCGGCGCTGCACTGGTCGTCCGGAGCAGCCATCGACCGCGCGGACCTGGCGCACTGGCTGTGCACCGACCTGCCGCACGTCCTCGACGGTCTACGCCTCGGACGCCTGGACCTGCCCAAAGCCCGCGAGATCGTGATCGGCACCACCGAACTACCCACCGCTGCCCGCCAGCAGCTGGCCACCGACGCGGTCGACTACGCCACCGGACACACCCGCGCGCAGCTGCGGGCCTGGCTGGCCCGCCAGATCGCAGCGATCGACCCCGACGCGGCCGCGCGCCGCCGCAAACGCGCCATACGCACCCGCCGGGTCTGGATCACCCCGGAGTCCGACGGCATGGCCACCCTCGGGGCGTACCTGAGCGCAGAAGAAGCCCAAGCCTGCTGGAACGCCCTACGCGCTGCGGCGGCCAACATCGAAGGCGGCATCGACGCCGCCCGCGCGGACACCCTGGTCGCCCTGCTCACCGGGCTCCGCGCCGGCGACCCGGTCCCGGTACAAGTGATCATCACCCCGGCCGGCCCGGAACTCCCCGGCCACGGCCCGCTGAGCGCTGAACACACCGGCACCCTGTGCCACGGCGCCGACCGGATCACCTTGGACCGGCCCCGGCCCTCGACCGGATACACACCGGCCCCCAGCCTGGCCCGATGGGTCCGCACCCGCGACCGGCACTGCCGCTTCCCCGGCTGCCGGCGCCCCGCGGTGATGTGCGACCTCGACCACGTGATCCCGCATCCGGGCGGATCCACCCACCACGGCAACCTCGCCGCCCTGTGCAGATACCACCACCGGCTCAAAACCCACACCAACTGGAAAGTCCAAATGCTGCCCGGCGCGGTACTGCGCTGGACCAGCCCCCGCGGCCACGTCTACCACACCAGCCTCGACGACCCGTAGCCGTCGGCTGTGTCCTCATCCGCCCAGATGTTGCTGCAGCTTCACGATCTGGCCGGGCCTCCAGCCCAGCGGACGGAGGATGTCCGCCCATGCCACCACCGGTGCGGTTCCGTACACATGCCCATGCCCAGCGCGTACCGATTGGCTGTCCATCATGTCCCCGCTCAAGCCGATGAAGGTCACCACCGGAAGCCATGGCAGTCCGGGCAAGACACCATTGGCGCGCGGTTCTGCCAACCAGTCCGGCCGCGACCAAATGGTTGCCGGCGACCACCACACCACTGGATCAGATGAGTTCTGCAGATAGACGATCCGTGGCGCAGCGAAAGGTTCGGGAGGTGAGGCCAGATCCTGCGGCTGGTTAGCCCAGCGGAGGCGCCGCCCATCTTCGTAGACCGGTAGGTGTTCGGGGCTGCCGGGCTGTCGGTCATCGGTGTAGCGCTGCCACAGTGAGGTGGCGTTCGGTGGGCCCTGGAACATGGCTCCATCGGTGCGCCTGAGCAGATCGGCAAGATCCTCGAACGCGCCACTTGCCCCGAACGCTCCAAGGCTCTCGCCGAATACCACCATCCGTGGTCGCTCACCTGCGGGCACTTGCAGCAGCCGCTCACGCACAGCCTCGATCACGGCCTTCGATTCGGCCACGGAGTTCGGGCGATCGACGGCGAAGGACAAGAAACTCGGCAGGATCGAGTACTGCGTGGAGACCGTGGCCACATCCCCGTTGTAAAGGTACTCCAACGGCACGACCTGGCCGGGATCGACAATCCCCGCTCCGGCACTGGTCCCCACCGCGATGACCGCTCGGCCAAACGCCCCGAATCGCTCCAGCTCAGCCACCGCACGTTGTGCGCGTGCTTGCGCGGTGCCCGCGGAATCGACACCGACAAATGCGCGAATGGGCTCTCGCGCTTGCCTGCCGGAGAAGTCCTCCAGATCGGAGGTCGACGTGACTCCTGCGACGAACGTCCGGCCTTGATCCCCCAAGTCGGACCACGCGATCGCCGATCCGGGCCCTCCGGACACATAGTCACTCGTGGGCGGTTCCACCCCCGGTGCCGTCGCGGCGTTCGCGGATCGGAACACCGGGTGAAGGGCAACCACTGCCAGACGCGGCAGTGAACCGAGGACCACCGCACCGATCACGGTCACCATCACCGCTGCGAGGCCGCGCGCCATCACATCTGGAGCCAGCCTCCCCAGCACCGTTGCTAGCGCGCGAGTGAGCCGGCGGATCAGCCGGCCCATGGCAAGCAGGACCACGAACACCGCGGTGGCCGAGCCGATCGAGATCGGCCCCCACCATCGATGCGGCGCAGGCACCCCACTGATGTCTGCGAGCGCACTCTGCCATCGCACGCCGGCACCCCACGCCATGGCAAGCACCATCGCGACCATGAGCCCCACGACGATGCGAGTGCGATGGTCGGCCGCCCACTCCGAGCGCTTGCGGATTCGCCGGATCAACCATCCGACCGACGTCCCAATTCCATACCCGATCGCCGCACAGACACCCATGAGCAGACCTTGGATCAAGGCAGCCCGCGGGATCAGCGACGGAGCGACGCTGACGAAGGCTCCAACCGCGGCCCCCATCGTGCCGACCAGTGACAGTCGCCACCAGACACTTTCCCGTCCCACGCCTCTAGCCTTGCAGCCTGGCTATCAACCCCGGGGTCCGCACCCAGTCCCACCGGAAGGATGACGAGGTGGATCGCGGTAGCCCGACTGTTTGAGCCCCGCGACCCACCAGCGTCGTCAGGCGCAGATGGCCCCAACCACCTCGCCGACGATTCGGTCGGGCAGCGACGAGCCCGATATGAGGGTGTCGGTGAGCGGACCACTCTCTCGTTGCCGATTAGCGCTCATTGCGACTCCTCTCAAACACCGTGAGCCTGCCCACTACCCCAAGTGCAGAGCGGTATTCGAGAGAAGGCGTGTTAATCGCGGCCTTCGGAGCACCCACGCGCGACCCCCTCAACGAGGCAGAGCCAGCACCAGGGTCGTTCCCCCGCCAGGTCCTGGACTGGTGGCCGTCAGGCTCCCGCCGTGATCCACTGCGATGGCCCTGGCGATGGTCAATCCCAATCCGCTTCCGCCGCTCTCCGATCGACGCGAACCGTCGACCCGGTGGAACCGTTCGAAGACGGCTGTCAACTGATCCGCCGGAATTCCTTCGCCCGTGTCGGCCACCAGCACACGCACCTCCCGCGCGTCGACGTCACATGAGATGGTGACCTGCCCGCCGGTGGGCGTGTGACGCAGTGCATTGTCCAGCAAGTTGCTCAGCACTTGCGCGATCCGGTCGGTATCGACGCGTACCGTCACCTGGTTCTCGCATTGTCCGTGCAGTTCGACGCCCTTTTCGAGGTAGCTGGGACCGGCGACCTGACAGGCAGCGCTCACAATCTCACTGATCCGTACCTGTCGAAGTTGCAGGTCGAGGGCGTGCTCCTGCGCGGCCGCTGCGAGCCTGACATCTCCAGAGAGCCTCTGCAGGCGCTTGACCTGTCCGCGCATGACCTCGAAGGTGTGCGGGTCCGCTGCCAGGATTCCGTCCTCGAGACCATCGATATGAGCCTCCAGGGTGGCCAGCGGCGTCCTGATCTCATGAGCGAGATCCGTCAGGAGCCTGGCACGGGCCTGGTCGGTGCTGGCCAGGTCCTCGGCCATCTCCTGGAAAGCGACGGACAAGTCCGCCAACTCCCTGCTGAAGCCGTTGTCGGGGACGGTGATCTGCCTTCCGCCTGCAGCAACCTGGACCGCGGCGTCGGCCAGATCCTCGATGGGTCGACTCACCCTGCGAGCGACGAACCAGGAGAGAAGGACAGCTGCCAGCACAGCGACCGCTGCCGCAGCCAGTAATGCGATTCCGACGGCCGTTCCAAAGGCCTGCTGCGCGTGGAGTTGCACCAGCGGAGAGTCCTCACCGGTCATTTCGAGGTGGTACATGAACAACCCCGGCGCGACCAGCAGAATCGTGGCAAGTAGTGCCACGAACGTGATGGTGAGCACCACCAACTGGGCGATGAAGACCCGTCCTGCCAGGCTGTTCGGCCGACTCACGTCAAGACCATTCCGTAACCGATTCCCCTGACCGTACGGATGTACCGAGGGCTGTTCGCGTCATCGGCCAGTTTGCGGCGCAGATGGCCGATGTGAACATCCACGACATGTTCGTCGCCGAACCAGTCCGGGCCCCAGATACGGTCGATCAACTGTCGCCGGCTGAACGCCCGGCGCGGGCTGTCGGTCAACGCCTCCAGGAGGTCGAACTCCGTGCGCGTCAGGGTCAGCTCATCGCCGGCTCGCCATACCCTGCGTGCCTCGGTGTCGACGACCAGGTCGCCCAGCGTCCGCTGGGTCGAGGACGCCACAGAATGGTCGGCCATGGCGCGCGGTCGGCGCAGCATGGCTTTGATGCGAGCCATCAACTCGCGCGGTGAGAACGGCTTGACCAGGTAGTCGTCGGCCCCGATCGACAGGCCGAGCACCTTGTCCACCTCATCGTCGCGGGCGGTGAGCATGATGATGTAGCAGTCGCTGAACGTGCGGATACGGCGGCACACTTCGATTCCGTCGAAGCCGGGCAGCATGACGTCAAGCACGACCAGTCGCGGCTGTCCAGTCCTGGCCGCTTCCACCGCATCCGGCCCAGTGTGGGCCAGAGCAGCCGAGAACCCCTCCGCCTGCAAGTATCCCGCCACGACCTCCGCGAGATCGATCTCATCGTCGACCACGAGCACCTCAGGCCCCTGCGACACATGCACCCCTCAGGTCTTGCGCCGATCCTGCTCCGGCAGCATGGATTCGATGGCGTCATTGTTCAACAGATGCCGGCTTCGCACGTAGTCCTCCTCTGACAACTCACCAGATGCGAACCTGGCATCGAGGATCTCACGCGGGGTCGAAGAAGCGGGCCGCTCGGATCGGCGATCGCGGGTCAACACGACCACTGCCCAGACCGCCAGGCCCAGCAACACCGGCCAGGCGAGCATCATCACGACCGCCCATCCGTTCCATCCGGATCCGTAGTAACCCATCATGGTGGCCTCCTTGCTCACACATCAGTCTCCGGTGCTGAGGTATCCGCAGGACACCCTGAACCATGAAGATTCGATGACGAATCAGCCCACACGGCCGCCTTCATCGAACCTTCATGGAACGAGTGGTCCAATGTCCGCATCGATGGATGACGGTCGGTCATGTGAACACAACGCCCTGGGCAGCAGAGGTTCGGTGCCCATCCGGCGCCGACCACATGATGACCCGATTGGAATACACATGAGCCATCCGCCGAAGAAGACCGTCATGCTGAGCCTGGCCGCCACTCTGGTCGTTGGACTCTCAGCCTGTGGCGGCCCGGATCAGGCCGCTGCGCCCAGCGGGACATCGGCAAGCGTCTCGACCTCGGCCAACGCCGATGTCGTCTTCGCGCAGTCGATGATCCCGCACCACGAGCAGGCCGTCGAGATGGCCGACCTAGCCCTGGCCCCGAACGCTGGTGCGTCGGCGCAAGTCCGCGACCTGGCACGCCAGATCAAGGGTGCACAGGCACCTGAGATTCAGCAGATGACCGGCTGGCTGAACGGTTGGGGTGCACCGACGGCGATGCCGGGAAGTGACGGCTCGAACGACCTGGGGGCGATGGATCACAGTGGCCACGACATGGCCGGGATGACCATGGCAGGGATGATGACCGCCGACGACATGCGGGCCCTCGCGGCAGCTTCGGGAACGGAGTTCGATCGCCTGTGGCTGGAGATGATGATCGCCCACCATGAAGGTGCGATCGCGATGGCCGGCCAGGTGGACACAACCTCGCAGGATCCTCAAGTAAAGGCTCTTGCTGATGCGATCGTGATCGCACAGAACGAGGAGATCACGACGATGCAGAAACTCCTCGCCCGATGAAGCGCCGCACGACGTTCACTGTATCCGTGGCAGCACTGGTCGCCCTGGCAGGCTGCTCCTCCCCCGCGGAGCCCGCGGCCAGCCCAAGTACCTCCACTCGCGCAGACGAAGACCCAGGTGCGGTCAGCCCAGTCAGCGTAAATGGATCCATCGAGCATGCTCACAACCTGGCATTGGTGGACGAGGACACCCTGGTCATCGGAACGCACGACGGGGTCTGGCAGCAGCAAGGCGCAGGCGAGAAGGTCGTCCAGGTCGGAGATCCCTTCGACGTGATGGGTTTCGCAGTCGCGACGGACCGCTGGCTCGCCTCCGGACATCCGAGCCCAGCAACCGGTGGCCCAGCCGATCTCGGACTATTGGAATCCACCGACGCGGGCCGGACGTGGGAGCCGGTCAGCCTGGCAGGGGAGGTGGATTTCCATCGGATCACCACCTCCGAAGACATCGTCCTCGGCGTCAATTCCGGTGACGGACTGCTGTGGCGCTCGCAGGACGCTGGCCGGACCTGGCAGACACTGGGTGCAGGACCGTTCGACGTGACACTGGACCCTGCTGATTCGACCAGGGCGGTGGCCACCACCGAAGGCGGACCCCTCACCAGTGACGATGGCGGCTTGAGCTGGAATGAGACCAGTTCGGCTCCTCTGATCGCGCTGGTGGCGTGGACCGACGCCGGCATCTATGGGGTGGATCAGCAAGGCCGGGTATACCTCAGCACCGACCGGGCACAAACCTGGGATGAGCGCGGGCGCGTGGATGGACAGCCGAGCGCCCTGGCAGCCGACGGGCAGCAGGTGGTCGTGCTCGCGAGCGGCACCGTTTGGAACAGCGACGACGGCGGCCAGAGCTTCACACCCCGGGTCGAGGATGTCGGGACCTGAGTTCTGAGGCAGGAGGAGGAACCATGCACGAGTCGCACGACACGGGAACAGCCGAACTCTACGTCTGCCCCATGCACCCGGAAGTCACCGACGATCACGCCTCGGACTGCCCCGAATGCGGCATGCGCCTGGTCCCGGCCGGTGACGCTGCGAAGATCGACCATCACCACGAGCCCTCCCCCGAACCACCTGCCCAGGCCGAAACGGGCAAACCGCTCTACACGTGCCCGATGCACCCGGAGATCGTCCGCGACCAGCCCGGGCGCTGCCCCATCTGCGGGATGCACTTGGAACCGGTTGTTCCAACCGTGGACGAGGACTCATCGCGCGAGGAGTACCGCGACATGTTGCGCAGGTTCTGGGTGGCGCTCCCGCTGTCGCTGGTCGTGCTGTCCATCGCGATGTTCAAGTTCCCGGCCCTGCCCGAAGGGACCTCGGCGTGGGCCGAACTGATCCTCACCACTCCTGTGGTCCTCTGGGCAGCCGGGCCGTTCTTCGTGTGGGCGGTCCAGTCGGTGCGGCACCGCTCCCCCAACATGTGGACGCTCATCGGTCTCGGTGTGGCGGCCGCCTACTCCTACTCCGTGGTGGCCACGATCGCGCCGGGGGTCTTCCCGCAATCGCTACAGGTCGATGGCGTCGTTCCCGTCTACTTCGAAGCCGCCGCCATCATCTGCACACTGACCCTGCTTGGGCAGGTGTTGGAACTGAGGGCGCGCGCTACCACCGGGGACGCGATCCGGGGTCTACTGAACCTGGCACCCTCGACGGCGCGACGGATCGCCGAGGACGGCTCTGAGTCCGATGTGCCACTGGCCGAGATCCGCGTCGGCGACCGCGTGCGCGTGCGGCCCGGGGAGAAGGTGCCGGTCGACGGACGGGTCGAGTCCGGCGACTCGTCGGTGGACGAGTCGATGCTCACCGGTGAACCGGTTCCTGTCGACAAGAAGCCCGGCGACACCGTGATCGGCGCGACGTTGAACACGACCGGGGCTTTGGTGGTCACCGCCTCGCAGATTGGCAGCGACACTGTCCTGGCCCGCGTCGTCGACATGGTGTCCAAGGCGCAGCGGTCGAAGGCACCCATGCAGCGACTGGCCGACAAGGTCGCAGGCGTATTCGTCCTCGCGGTCATCGGGATCGCACTGGCCACGTTCATCATCTGGGGGCTGTTCGGTCCCGATCCCGCGTGGGGCCATGCGCTGGTCAACGCGGTGTCGGTGCTGATCATCGCCTGCCCCTGCGCACTGGGACTGGCCACGCCGATGTCGGTGATGGTGGGCAGCGGCCTCGGCGCAGAACATGGCGTGCTGTTCAAGGACGCGGCGGCCATGGAGAAGTTGCGCGAGGTCGACACGATCGTCGTCGACAAGACCGGCACGCTGACGGTCGGACGACCCAGCGTCAGCGAAATTGTCGCCCGTGAAGGGTGGTCGGGTGACGATGTGTTGGCTGCGGCCGCCAGCGTGAATCAGTCCAGCGAACACCCACTGGCCCGTGCCATCACTGACGCGGCTTTGACGGCGGGAATCACCCTGACCGAACCGGAGGCGTTCGAGGCGCAGCCGGGTTCCGGAGTTGCGGCCACGGTCCAGGGTCGGGCGGTCCTGGTGGGCAACGACGAGTTGATGCGTACCCATGACGTAGACGTGCAGAAAGTGGGCACGAAAGCAGCGGCCACGGTGGTCCACGTGGCCATCGACGGCCAGCACGCCGGTGACATCTCGCTGCAGGATGCCGTCAAGGACACGACCGCAGGCGCCGTCGCGGAACTGCACCGGGACGGGGTCGCGGTGGTGATGGCCACCGGCGATGCGCAGGGTCCCGCGGCCAGCGTGGCAGAGGCCTTGAGCATCGATGCGTACCACGCTGGCGTCAAGCCCGACGACAAGCTCATGATCGTCGAAGAACTGCAGGACGATGGCCGCATGGTGGCGATGGCAGGCGACGGGATCAACGACGCGCCAGCTCTGGCACAGGCCGATATCGGGATCGCGATGGGAACCGGCAGTGACATCGCGATCGACTCCGCGGCCATCACCCTGGTCAAGGGAGACCTGCGCGGCATCTCGTCGGCCAGACGCATTTCGACCGCCACGGTACGCAACATGAAACAGAACCTCGGCTTCGCGTTCATGTACAACTCGCTGGGCATTCCGATCGCAGCCGGAGTCCTCTATCCCTTCACGGGCCTGCTTCTGTCTCCGATGATCGCCGCAGCCGCGATGAGCCTGTCCAGCGTGTCCGTGATCGCGAATGCGTTGCGCTTGCGAAGGGCGAAGGTCTGATGATGGCCGTGAACATGTCGTGGACCGACAGACTTCTGCGCTCGGCTCTGTCGGCGGTTCTTGTGATCGTGGGACTGGTCATGGACGCTTGGCCGCTGCTGGTCGTCGCCGGACTGATCCTGCTGACGGCGGCTTTTGGGCGGTGCTTGTTGTATTCGGTGTACAACATCTCAACTGTCGGGGGTCTGCATCGCACCTGTGACGACGACGCAAGTTGTGCGCTGCCAGGGACGGCAACTCGACAACGACGCTAGTGCTGGCTCCCTAGGCTTGGTGGCATGCGTGTTGCCTGCTGCGGGTTGACCACTCTCGACGTGGTTCAGTGCACCGACCGGTTCCCCGCACCTGACGAGAAGCTTCAGGCGACCTCGACGTTGATGGAGTTCGGCGGCCCCGCGGCCAACGCCGCGTTCACCGCGGCCGCACTGGGCGCGTCAGCCACGTTGGTGTCCGCCGTCGGCGGTGGCTCCGTCGGACGACTGGTCGGCGAGCAACTCGCGGACGCATCGATCGATCTGCTCGACCTCGCCGGTGACGACTGGCAGGCGCCGGTCTCATCCGTCATCGTCTCCGGCGCGAATCGGGCTGTCGTCTCGATGAACGCCTCTGACGCGGCGCCTCGCGGCTTGCCCGACGACGCCCTGGACGGCTGCTCGGCGCTGCTGGTGGACGGCCACCACCTGGATCTCTGCGTGAATGCGGCTCGTCGGGCCCGCACATTCGGCATCCCGGTGCTGCTTGACGGCGGCTCCTGGAAACCCGGGTTGAACCGGCTTCTTCCACTGATCGACGCAGCCGTGCTCTCGGCGGACTTCCAGGCTCCCGCGGACACGGCGTGGCCCGACATTCCGACCGCCGTGAGTCACGGCTCTCAGCCGATCACCTTCGGCAACCGATCGATTCCCGTCCCCGAGGTCCAGGTCACCGACACCGTGGGCGCAGGTGATGTGTTGCACGGTGCACTTCTGGTGCATCTTGCCCGGCATGGGTTGGAAGCTCTTGAAGAAGGCCTGCAATACGCGGCCCGCGTCGCCAGCGAATCCTGCCGCTATCCCGGCGCGCACGCCTGGGCCTCAAGCGCTAACGACAATCGTTTTCATCTTTGATACCCTCGGAGCATGCACAAACCTCTGCTCGCGGTCGCGGCCGGTGCATTCCTGATCGCGGGCTGCAGCGCCACAGACTCCGACAACAGTCCGGGTGCGGCGTCGCAGGTCAGCGTCGTGGCCTCCCACTACCCGGTGCAGTTCCTCGCGGAGCAAATCGGCGGGGACCTGGTGAACGTCGAGACCCTCACCTCCCCGGGCACCGAGCCGCACGACCTCGAGCTGACCCCGCAGCAGGTCGGGGAGGTGCAGAATGCGTCCGCGGTCTTCTACCTCGCCGACTTCCAGCCCGCGGTCGACGACGCCGTGGGCGAAGCATCTGGTACTGCC
This sequence comes from Micrococcales bacterium, assembly GCA_016719135.1. GTDB lineage: Bacteria > Actinomycetota > Actinomycetes > S36-B12 > UBA10799 > JADKAV01. Next base: position 21,247 of record JADKAV010000003.1, read on the forward strand.
GTCGATCTCTCCGAGGGGCTTCCCCTGCTGACCGGTGAGGATGATCATGGCGGTACCGATCCGCACGTCTGGCTGGATCCCGTGCTGATGCAGCAGATGGCCACGACCGTGGCCGACACCCTCGCGCAGCAGGATCCCGACAACGCGCAGGCCTACCAGGACAACGCCGCACAACTCGACGAAGAACTCGCCGCCCTGAACACCGAATGGCAGGACGGCACCGCGAACTGCGAGGTCACCACGCTGGTAGTCAGTCACGAGGCTTTCGGATACCTGGCCAACCAGTACGGCTTCGAACAGCGCGGCATCTCGGGTTTGTCACCTGAGACCGAGCCGAGCGCGGCGGCTATCGCCGATCTGACCCAGTTCGTGCGCGACAACAACGTCACGACGGTGTACACCGAGACGCTGGTCGATCCAGCGGTGGCGGAGACGGTCGCGGCCGAAGCGGGCGTGCAGACCGCGGTGCTGGACCCGCTCGAGGGCCCGCCGGCTGACGGCGACTATCTTGACGCCATGCGTGCCAACCTGCAGACCGTGATGGCTGGCCAGACCTGCTCGTGAGTGTCATCCGCACCTCCGGATTGGGGGTCAACTTCGGCCAGCCGGTCCTGCGCGACGTCTCTATCGACATCACGGCCGGTGAGTTCGTGGCTCTCATGGGGGCGAACGGCACCGGCAAGACGACACTGATCCGCAGCCTGTTGGGCCTCATCAAGGCCGATGAAGGACGAGCGTGGCTTTTCGACACCCCGACCTCGGAGTTCCGGCAGTGGCAGCGGGTGGCCTATGTCCCGCAACACCTTATAGCGGCTAACGCGGTCCCCGTGAGCGTCGAGGAAGCGGTCCGCAGCGCCCTGGCCAACCCGAAGCAGCGGTGGCGCCCACTGTCGCGTGAGCAGCGTTCGTCCATCTCCAGTGCCCTGAAGAGGGTGGGACTCGAGGCGCGCGGCAAGGACCGCCTCGAGGACCTGTCCGGAGGTCAGCAGCGCCGTGTGATGATCGCCCGCGCCCTGGTCACCGGGGCTGACCTGCTGATCATGGACGAACCCACCGCAGGGGTCGACCAGGGGGAACAGACCCGGCTGGCCGGGCACATGCAGGACCTTCACGAGGCCGGGGCCACGATCATCCTGATCACCCACGACCTGGGACCGGTGGCAAGTCTTGCGACCCGGGCCATCGTCCTGGGACAGCCGTCGCAGAACTCCGTGCGCTACGACGGGCCAACCCCTCCCCCCGCCCGGTGGACCGAACATGTCTGGCACCACAGCCACGACGCCGAGCCCGAGCCGCGCCTGCTGGAGGACCCGTGAGCCTGCTCGACTTCGACTTCATGCGACGCGCCCTGCTGGCGGCCGTCGTCGTAGGTATGGTCGCACCGGCGATCGGCGTGTTCCTGGTGCAGCGGCGGCTGGCCCTGCTCGGCGACGGCATGGGTCACGTCGCTCTCACCGGTGTAGGGCTGGCATTCCTGACCGGCAGCGCCCCCGTGCCCACCGCGTTGGTCGTGGTGGTCGCCGGCGCGATCGGGATCGAAGTGTTGCGGATTCGCAGCCGCAGTGCCGGAGACGTGATCCTCGCGCTGGTGTTCTACGGCGGGATCGCCGGCGGTGTGCTGCTCACCTACCTGGCCGGGAACAGAGCGGCGTCCTCGTTGAACCAGTACTTGTTCGGCGCGATCACGACCGTGTCGTCGCAGGATCTCGTCTGGTTGGTGGGGGCCTCGTTGGCTCTGCTGGTGATCCTCGCCGTGTTCGGCCGCGAGATGTTCGCGGTCTCGTTCGACCCCGAGGTCGCCCGCACGCAGGGCATCCGCACCGGCTTCATCGGCGTCATGATCACCATCCTGGCCGCGGTGGCGGTTGTCATCGGAATGCGAACGGTCGGATTGCTGCTGGTCAGCGCAGTGATGATCGTGCCGATCGCCGCAGCTCAGCAGGTGACCCGCAGCTTCCGCGGGACAGCCGGGGTCGGGATCCTCGTGGGTCTGTTCAGCGCAGTCGGCGGTGTCATCACGAGCTTCTACTTGGACGTCCCCTCCGGCGCCACCATCGTGCTGATCACCCTTGCGTGCTTCGTCGCCGCACTGGGGCTGGCCGCGGTGATCCGGAGGACGGCATGAGCACCGCTAGGCGGCGCACACGGCAGCGGGCGGCGGTGGAGGATCTGCTGACCGGCATCGACGAGTTCCGCACCGCTCAGCAGATCCACGCGTTGCTGCAGGCGTCCGGCGAACGTGTCGGGCTCACCACCGTGTATCGCAGCCTGGCGCTCATGGCGCAGGCCGGCCAGGTCGACGTGCTGCTCGCTGAGGACGGCGAGGCGAGGTACCGGGCATGCAGTTCGGGGCACCACCACCACCTCGTGTGCCGCGAGTGTGGTTCGACCGTGGAGGTCACCGCAACCCCGGTCGAACGGTGGGCCCGCACGATCGCCGAACAGAACGGTTTCACCGACGTGTCGCACACCGTCGAGATCCAGGGCCTGTGTGAGGCATGCTCGATGTGATGTGTGGGGGGCGCTCGAGAAACCTGGTGGCAGCCAAGGTCGCGCGGGCCCCATACTCACAAGCGTATGAGTGCAGATGAGGTGTTTCGAGCTCGAGTTGTCGCGGTGCACAAGAGCCGCTGGGAACTCTCACCGGGCGGACCGGCGGTCCTGGCCGGCGGCTTCACCAAGGACGCCGCGGACCTGCCGCTGGTAGGTGACTGGGTGCTCGCCGAGGACCACCAGTCGCTGGCCCGGATCCTGGACGTAGAACCGCGGCGCGGCCTGCTCACGCGCAAGCGACCTGGGGACACCGCGCACGACGCCGTGGTCGAACAACCGATCGCCGCCAACATCGACGTCGCGTTGCTGACGATGGCTGTCGACGACGACTTCAGCCTGCGCCGCCTCGAGCGCTACCTGACCCTGGCCTGGGACTCAGGTTCGACACCGGTCGTGGTCCTGACCAAAGCGGACCTCGCCGAGCCCGAAACCCTCGAAGACCTGCTGGTGCAGGTGGACGGCGTCGCTTTCGGCGTCGAGTGCATCACCACGAGCGCACGGACCGGAGCCGGGCTGGCCCGACTTCGGGAGGTCCTGGAACCGGGCACGGTGGGCGTCCTGCTCGGGTCTTCCGGAGTGGGCAAATCCAGCCTCTTCAACGCACTCGCAGGCGCTGAGCTGCAGACCGTGTCGGACGTCCGCGCGTTCGACGGCAAGGGCATGCACACCACGACGTCCCGACTGCTGCTGGAACTGCCCTGGGGTGCGTTCCTGGTCGACACGCCTGGGCTGCGGGAGTTGCAACTGTGGGCCGATGAGGACTCGCTGACCAGCAGTTTCCCGGAGGTGGCGCAGTTGGCGCTCGACTGTCGCTTCAGCGACTGTGCGCACGACAGCGAACCTGGCTGCGCCGTGACGCTGGCGGTGAGCGATGGCACGCTGGCGGCGGACAGGCTGAGTAGTTGGCGGCGTTTGCACCGAGAACTCGCCTACCTCGCACGCAAGGTCGACCCCGCTGCTGCCAGGGCTGATCGTCAGAGATGGAAGTCGATCGCGAAGACACGGCGCACTCTGAACAAGCAACGACCGGATCGAGGCGGGCAGGGTTGAGTGCATGAACTGGACCTTGGAAGTGATCGTCGTGCCGGTCTCTGACCTCGACCGGGCCAAGGACTTCTACACCGACGGACTCGGCTTCGTCGTCGACCACGACACGACCATCGACGGCATGGGCAGGATCGTGCAACTCACCCCACCTGGCTCCGGGTGCTCCATCGTGATCGGTAGCGGACTGGTGCCCCCGATGGCGCCCGGGTCGGTGAAGGGCCTGCAGTTGGTCGTCAATGACATCGCGCAGGCCCATGACGAACTCGTGGCGCGAGGTGTCGACGTCAGCGAGGTCCAGACCATGGGCGTCAACCCCCGGCCCACACCTCACCCGCTGGACAACGTGGGGTTCATCTTCTTCGACGACCCGGACGGCAACAGCTGGGCGGTGCAACAGATCTCCTCACGGCCGTGAACGATCAGGCAGGCTCGGCAGGAGGTTCCCGGGTCACCGCTTTACGCATCAATTGCACTGCGGCCAACACCATCAACCCGGCGAACAGCCACGCCGCATGCTGCTGAGGAATCGCCTGTGAGCCCAACGACGCCACCAGCGCCGCGGGGGCACCGATCAGCCCGGCCCACACTCCGACCGCGGTGGCGGTCTGGCCGGATCGCACGGTCGTCACCGAAGCGGTCGCAGCGGTGATGAGTACCACCAGCAGGCTGGTGCCGCGCGCGGTGGTCAGATCCACGCCGGCCAGCAATACCAGGCCCGGGATCAGCACGATGCCGCCGCCGATACCGAGCAGCCCCGCGAGCAGACCCGCCACGACACCGACCGCGAGGAGCAGCCACCACGGTCCGCTGCCCGAAGCCGCCTCGCCCTGGGACGCAGGCTGGACCAGCCGGTAGGCCGAGTACAAGAGCAGGGCCGCGAAACCCAGCTGAAGGGCAGGCACCGGCACGTATGTCAGCAGACGAACGCCCAGTTGACCTCCGACGACACTGCCCACGCCCATCACCAGCCCGGCCTGCCACGCCACAGCTGACCCGAATGCGTACCCGAGCATTCCCAGAACACTGATGGGGATGATCGCCAACAGTGATGTGGTCACCGCCGTTCGTTGATCCAGGCCTATCAGGAACACCAGCAGAGGAACCATCACGATCCCGCCGCCCACGCCGAATATGCCGGCCAACAGCCCGCCGAGAACCCCGACCGCGACGACCTTGCCGATGGACGCAGGAGGCCATCCCATCGCCCCAGCCCTCATCCCGTGGGCTGGGGCAGCGCCTGATCCGGGGCAAGGGCAGCGGTGAGCGCGGCGAAGATGTCCGAACTGGCGTTGGCATACGAACCCTCGGAGTCGAACGCATCGGCCTCGTAGGTGGTCGCCACCGAGATCGTGAGCTCGTCGGATGGCAGGTACCCCGATGTCGCCCCGGTCCCACCGAAGTTCATCGTCTGGGTGATCCATGGCCCGAGCAGAACCACGCCCAGGCCGTACGAACCGGCTTCGGTGTTCTCCCGGCATACCTCGCACTTACCGGTCGGATCCGCCTTGCCGAAGCCGACGAGGTTCTGGCCGACCTGCTGCTGGTACATCTCCGGCGACACCTGCTCACCCGAACCCACGATTGTCATCGACCTGGTGAGGTCCGAGATGGTCGAGGTGAGTACGGCCCCCTCGGCAGTGGTCCAGGACGGGTTCCAGAACGTCGCCTCCTCGTAGAAACCGACCGATGCCGGGATCTTCAGGAACTCGCGGCGCTCAGATGAGAAGCTGTGCAGCACCGGCTCTGGAATTGCCGGGGTGTTGCCGTTCGTGCTGGTTCCCGTCAGGTTCATCGGGTCGATGATGTACTCCTGCATCACATCGGCCATGGGCTTGCCCGTGATCTTCTCCAGGACCTCGCCGAGGAGCACGTAGTTGGTGTGGGAGTAGGCCCAGTTGGTCCCCGGCTCGAACAGCATCGGCGCGGAGACACCGATGTCGATGAGTTGTTCATTGGTCCACTGCTGGAAGGGGTCGCCGTAATAGTCCTTCTGCAGACTCGGCTGGTACACGTAGTCGGCGTAACCGGACGTCATGTTGAGCAAGTTCTTCACAGTGATCTTGTCGGCCTTTGGCAGATCAGGCAGCCACGTCGAGAGCGGATCATCGAGGCTGACCTCGCCCTGATCCACCAGCTTCGCGAAGATCTGGCCGATGTAGGTGAATCCGAACGACCCGCTGCGGAAGTGCATGTCGGCGGTGGCCGGTACGCCGGTCATGGACGTCCCCGTGGCGCCGGTGTAAACGTCTTGGCCGTCCTTGGTGACATTCACGATGAGCGCCCGGAGGTTGTGTTTGTCCATGGACTCCCGGGCGACCGCTTCGATCTCAGCCGTCTGGGCGGGGTCTGGCGCGGCTATCGGAGTTTCGGAAGGCCCGGCGCTCTGGCTGCTCGAGCACGCAGCGAGAACCGACAAACCCATCGTCGCGATGAGCAGACTCTTGGTGCGGGTGTGGCCCACGGAACTTCCCTTCGGTCGGGAGAGATACCCCCGCTCTCAGACGGTCATCTTAGCCGAGCGATCACTCGCCTGGCGCAGGCAAGGACATCGCGCCGCGCAAAGAGGGCACAAGGCAAGACGGAATTCATGAATCTGCCCTCTTTGTGCGGAAATTCCAGAAATTTCGCCGGATATGTCCAGACTGTCCCTCACAAACTGGGCAAAATCGCAGGACCGTGCCCAGTTTGTGAGGGGGCGCGGGGGCAGGTGGGTGGTCGGCGGCTGACTGGTCAGTGGAATGGCCTCTTATCCGGCTTGCACACCGTGCCGTTCAGTGGCGTTTTCACATTCACCAGATAGTCGACGCGGGCGAGTTCGACGCACGCGCTCGGATCCTGGTAGCTGAGATGTCCGTAGCCGTTATGGGTGAGCAGGACCGCATTTCCCAAGAGACGCTGCGCACGAACGGCGTTCCGGTAGGGCGTGTTCGGGTCATGCCGCGTTCCGATCAAGAGAATCGGATTCGGCGTCGACGCGTTCCACGGTCCGCGGTAGGCGTCTGGCCTCTCACCGGCCACGCGGCGCACGGCGCCCACAGCCACCATCCCTGCACACGTCCCTGCAGGCGACTGATCCGGTTGAACCGGCCGATCACCCGCGGCCAGGCCTTCGGCGGTCTATGCGCCGAGGCATCGGCACACGAGATCGCAGCCGACGTCGTGACACTTGCCCAGCCTTTCGGGGTGAGGAACGGGCCGGCCCCGGCTTCGAGGTCTGAAGCGTTGCCACGCATGGCAGCGTTGAGCGCGGCGGCGTTCTGTGGCCACAACTCCGGATTGCGCAAAGGTGCGAACTGCGACAACAGCAGGTCAGCCTCATCCAACGAACCCGGCGGCCTGGCGTCAGGAGCCGGTACGGGTGAGCGACGCACACGCTGAAGCATTCGGTGGAAGCGCTCGGCCGGTGTTCGAAGGCGCCCAGCGAGAGCACAGCGCTCGGGTCCAGCCCGACGGCACAGGTCGAGGAACTGGTTGAAGACTTCATCCGTACCCCTGATGCCGCTGACGGTCCGAGCCTCGGCGCTTCGCGTGTACCGGACCGGGTCGACCACCCCGTCGAGCAGCATCGCCCGGACCCGACCGGGATACATATTGGCGTAGGTCTGTCCGAGGAATGTGCCATAGGACAGTCCCACATAGGTCAGCGTCGAATCACCCACCAGGCGCCGAAGGTGGTCGAGGTCACGGGCCGTGTCCGCGGTCGAGATGTGAGGTAACAGCCAACCGCTGACATTGCCACAGCGGCGAGCGAGCGCCGTGGACTTGCGACTGAACGACGTGGATTGCGCCTTCGTGATGGGAATCGATACGCCGCGCCAGAACCTCGCAGCACTGCGCTCGCTGCCGAAGCAGCGCACGGGTGTACTGGCGTTCGTGCCGCGGGGATCCCAGCTGACGACGTCGAACCGGCCCGCACCCCAACCGTCCAGGTCGTCACCGGCCCCCTTCACCAGGCCGACTCCGCTATCGCCGGGCCCGCCCGGGTTGATGAACATCGAGCCGATCCGCTGCTCGGGTTTGCTGGCGAGGTGGCGGATGAGCTTGAGACTGATCGTGCGACCGTGCGGCCGATCCCAGTCCAGGGGTACACGCACCCGGGCGCACTGAAGTCGCTCGCCGCAACTTCGCCACTGGATTGACGTGCTCGACGCCGCGGCCGAGGCGGGGTTGACCGGGGTTGGCAGTACAGCCGCCAGTCCCACCGCGGCCACCAGCCACCAGCGGCCAAACACCGGCCTTGATTTCACTGGCTCAGCGTTCAGTCGACTGCGACGGTGGCCGTGCTGCCCGCTGGCCCGAATACCGCGAGGTAGGCACCGGCCGGGGCCTGCTTCGTGACAGCCGCTCCCCCGCCGGAGTCGACCATGGACAGATTGTCGTCGAACAGTTTCCAGTCAGTCTGGCCCGACATCGTCAGTCGTGAAGCTTCGGGTACCGGTACCACTGGACGTAGCCGGTCGCGCCGATCGGAACCGTGTTACTGCCGGAAGACAGGCGGGGAACAGTTGCCGCGGGCCGCAGCACACTGCTGGCAAAACTGAGGTACTCATCGCCGCCCTGCAGTGAGAAGCCGAAGTCGAACAGGTCTCGCCCGGACAGCAGCGGAACCTCCAGGAACATCGTGCCGACAGTGTCGCTGGTCGTCGCATCGAAAGGGACGGACGAGACGAGGGCGCCATCAGCCAGCAGATACCCGGACAAGCCCGGAATGGTCCTGATGTCCACGGCCGGTGTCCCAGCCAGCGTCCAGTTCAGTGAATTCGGGTCCTCATTGGCCATCAACCAGGCACTTCCGAGTCGGTCGCGCCAAGCAGGTGACAACGATCCGCCCGACCTCATGCGTTGGCCGATCGTCGCATGGTTGCGGTAGGTACCGGTTCCGCCGACGCGGCGCAGGGTGAGGTAGGTGCGGCCCCAGGCCTTCACGGACCGGATCGATGATCCCGGCGCCACCGTCGACCAGAAGCTCCTGTCGGCGCGCCGTACGAAGCGACCCGGCTGGCGCGTCCACGTGCCGCCTGTCAGCACGGAGAACCGCAGCGACCTGCTCTTGCCCTGGCTCACTTTGAGGGTCAGGCCTTGCGCGAGGTAGATGCCTGTCATCTTCTTGATCTGCTTGCGCGTCGGCCTGTCCTTGGCGGGCTGGCCGTTGATTTGCTCCGGCATCTTCTGCACAGCACCGGTTTCCACCAGCGCGTTGAGCAGCACGGTCTGCGCGATCGTCTCGGCGCTGGCCGAACTGAAGGTGGTGCCGGCCCCCTCGACAACAACGGCCAACTTCTGATCGGGAGCGATCACGAACGCGGCGTGCTGCTCGATCAGGTCGCCACCCTTGGTCCAGCCGCGGATTCCGAGCGACTTCAGGGCCGGATCAGCCACGGTGTCCCAGCCGAGGCCGAAGCGGAAGTTGCTGGGCGGAGCCGCTTTGAGTGTGGTGGTCGTCTGATCCACACTCATCTGCTGCACGGCCGCACTGGACAGAATGCGCTTGCCACCAACGACCCCGTCACCGGTGAAGATCATGGCCAGCCGGGCCATGTCGTTGGGGGTGGAGAACATGCCTCCGGCCGCCAAGACGTTGGGGATTTGGAGGGGCTGGACCTTCCCGCCTTGGATGACGGGCGCCACCACCCCGGGTTTGGGTGTCGAAGTCGGATACATCGAATGCTTCATCGCGAGCGGCCTGAAGATGTTCTTCGACACGTAGTCGTGGAACGCCATACCAGCGACGCGCTCCACCACCAAACCAGCGAGCGTGAAGCAGTCGTTGCAGTACACGTTCATCGCGCCCGGAGTCGTCTTCAATCTTGAGGTACGCAGGCCAGCCAGGACGCGGTCGGTGTAGCCGGGTATCGGCTTGTCACTGAGCCAGTCGCCGTAATCCGTACCGCCGAGGCCGGCGGAATGGTTCAGCAGCATCCGCACGGTGATCTGGCGGTACTGCGGCGAGGCCATCGTGAAGTCCGGGATGTACCGCACCACCGGGGCGTCAAGCGACACCTTGCCCGCGTCCACCAGCTGCATCACCGCGATCGCCGTCACGGTCTTGCTGACCGATCCGACTCCGTACATGGTCGTCGAAGACGGCTTCTTCCCAGCCTTGTCGACCCGGCCGAACCTCTGGCTCCACACACGTGCGCCCTTGGAGACAAACGCCACGGATACCGAGGTGGCCTTTGTCTGCTTCATCACCGACCGGACCGCTTTGCGACCCTGCTGGATCGTGGTGCTGAACGTGGGCGGGGGCTGCTTCTGCGTGATCTCCGCCGCCTGGACAGCAGGCACACCCCCGATCACGGTCGCGGTGGCCACTGCCGATGTGAAGATCCTGACAACGCGCATGAACGGCCTTCCTGCCACGCGGGGCCGCGGTGCAATGAGCCGACAGTACGCGTTCGGCGAGGAGTTGTCGATCAGGTGACGGCCGGGCCGTACCCCCGCCGATCATGGGTCAGATCCACGATGATCTCCAGGACTCGCATGACGTCCGCCGAGGCGTTCTTGTTCCAGGCCACCTCCAGCGGGAGGAAAGCGGGTGGCTCGAGTTGATACGCGGCTACGCCTTCTCCGACTTCTTTGCGCGCGAAGTCCTCGGGCACGAGGGAGAACGCGCGGCCGTCCTCGAGGAAGTACCTCCACGACCCCGAGATTCTGGAGGTGCCTGTGAGGATCAGTGGTTCGTCCAGTCCGCGTTGCCGACAGATGTCCATCAAGAAGTCGTAGTACTCCGGACTGCGCTCCCGCGGCCACAACAGGAAAGGGACATTGGTCAGCTGAGCCAGGTCGAATCGCCCCCTCACGGCGGGCGCGACGGATCGGTGGACCAGCACACGTAATTCGTCGCGGCCCAGGCGGCGTTTGACGGCACGGTTGGCGTCGCCGATCAAGTGCCCGATCCCGAGGTCTGCTCGGCCATGCTCCACCGCATCCAGAACCTCCCCGGTCTCCACTTCCAGTGCCTGGATGTGCACCCCCAACTGCCGGTCATCCGCGGCCCTGAGGGTTTCGGGCAACAGCGCATTGACGATGCTCGGCGAGGCGGCGATTGTCACGGCACCTTGCGCTTCGCGTTTCACCAGGGACGCGGCCGCTTCGAAGGACCGCACCTGCTCCAAGACCGCGGCGGCCGGCTTTCGCAGTCGCTCGCCCGCGGCGGTGAGTGTGGTTCCTCCCGCTGACCGGTTGAACAGCGGCACCCCGATGGCGCGTTCGAGTCTGCGGATCTCCTTGCTGATCGTCGGCTGCGCGATCCCCAGGCGATCAGCAGCACGCCCGAAGTGCAGCGTTTGCGCGACCGCATCGAACGCTCGAAGTTGTGCCACCGTTATGTCGATAGCCTAAGACTATCAAGGGATGCCCAATTGCGGCTAGATCAGAATGATTCAGCCCACTACCGTGGGGGTTGAGCCCACGAAAGGAAATCACATGACCAGCAACCCCTCCCTGCGCGTCTCAGATGCCGTGCAGCAGGCCCTTACCGACCACACCCCCGTCGTCGCCCTTGAATCGACCATCTTCACCCACGGTCTGCCCCGCCCGCGCAACGTCGAGGTCGCACTCGCCGGCGAAGAGATCGTCCGGGCAGCCGGAGGCGTTCCCGCCACGATCGGCGTGGTCCACGGCCAGCCCGTCGTCGGTCTCACCGAAGACGAGATCCGCGAACTGGCCTACGACGACGACGTCACCAAGGCATCGATCCGCGACCTGTCCTACGCCGCGGTCACCGGCAAGAACGCTGGCACCACCATCGCTGCTACCGCACTGCTGGCGCACGCCGCAGGCATCGACGTCTTCTCCACCGGCGGTCTCGGTGGCGTCCATCACGGGGCTGCCGAATCCTTCGACGAGTCGGCCGACATGTACGCCCTGGCCCAGATCCCGGTCGTGCTGATCAGTTCCGGAGCGAAGGCCATCCTGGACATCCGCGCCACCCTCGAACGCTTCGAGTCGCTCAGTGTGCCTGTCGTGGGCTACCGCACCGACCGCTATCCCGGCTTCTATGTAGCCGATTCCGATTACCCGCTGACCGCGCGGGTGGACGATCCCGCCGACGTCGCCACCATGATGTCCGCGCAGAAGAACCTGGGTATCGACAGTGCGGTACTTGTGGCGAACCCGGTCCCCGTCGACGAGCAACTAGACCCGCAGGAACTGGACGAGGTCCTGCAACGCGCGTGGGCCGCTGCAGATGAGCAGGGAATCTCGGGGCAGGCGTCCACTCCGTTCCTGTTGGACTTCATCCGGGTCGCCACGGACGGACGCAGTCTGGACGCGAACGTCGCCCTATACAACAACAACATCCGCCTCGCGGTCCAGATTGCCTCCGAGTTGGCAGACGGGCGGTCCTGAGATGCTCGGCGTCATCGGTGATGTCGTCCAGGACGTCATCGTGTGGCAGCTCGAGGAGACCCGTGAGGCCACGGACATCAAGTCCGAGGTGCGGATGCGTCGCGGCGGCTCGGCAGCGAACGTGGCCGCATTCGCCGCACCGCGCTATCCGACCCGATTCATCGGCTGCGTCGGTGACGACAGTGCCGGCGCGAGCTTGCGGCAGGAACTGGAAGGACGTGGCGTAGATGTCCGGTTCCAGTTGCACGACCACACGGGAATGATCGTCGTGCTGATCGACCAGGATGGCGAGCGCGCGATGTACCCGAGCCGTGGCGCCTGCAACCACCTGGAAACCTTGGATCCGTCCTGGCTGGACGACCTCGAGATCCTGCACGTCACCGCCTATTCGTTCGAAGGCGGGTCCACTGCCAGGACCGTGCTCGACGCGGTCCGGGAACAGAAGGCACGGGCCGGGAAGGTATCGATGGACGTCTCCTCCGTGGGCATGATCGACCACTTCGGAGTTCCGGCGTTCCTGGACCTATTGGCCGAATGCAGCCCGGACTTCATCTCCGCGAACCGCGACGAGGCCCTCTATCTCGGTCTGGCCGACGGTGACGTGCCGGGCCCCAACCTCGCACGCTACGGCGATGCGACGCTGCTCGCCAGGCAGGGCAAGGACGCGACGCACATCTTCGGTGCAGGTGAGCACTTCGCGAAAGTTCCGGTTGCTCCGGTGGAAGAGGTGCGCGACCTCACCGGCGCTGGCGACGCATTCAATGCCGGCTTCCTGACGTCGTATTTGACCACTGGTGGTGACCTCGTCAAGAGCTGCCTGGCCGGACATGCCCTGTCTGCCCGCGTCCTCGGCAGTCCAGGGGCCACCGAGCCCGCGTTGGAGGCGTCGGGCTGAACTACTCCACGGCTGCCAGTGGCGCCACTACCTCACGCCCGAGGGTTTCGATGAACTCCACCGGATCCCCAGGCGGCATCACGTGGACCTGGCTGAAACCCATCGCCGCATAGGGCCGGAGTTCTTGCACGAAGGCCTTGCTGGGAGTTGGATCACCGGTCCACAACAAGGTCTTACGGATGCGCTCGAAGTCCGTTCCGGCGTCGTGGCAGTGCTCGCGCAGGACGTCGAGTTTGTGCTGGATCGCCGCCGGATCGCTGCTCTGATTGACGAACAGGTTGCACGCGTCCGCGTACAGAGCCACGAGCCGCAGCGTCTTGCGCTCTCCCCCGCCACCGATCATGATGCGCGGTCGATGCAATGGCTGCGGGGAGTTGATGGTTTCTGCCAGCTGGTAGTGAACGCCCTCGAACGGCCCGTCATCCGGCCCCCACATCTGATGCAGGATCTGCAACGTCTCCTCGAGTCTCTCGAAGCGCTCGGACAATGCCGGAAAAGGAACGCCGTAGGCGTGGTGCTCGCGCTCATACCATGCAGCCCCGATCCCGAGCACTGCTCTTCCCCCGGACAGTACATCCAAGGTCGTCACGATCTTGGCCAAGAGGGCGGGATGCCGGTAGGTCACGCCGGTTACCAGAAGCTGCAGGTCCACCGTCTCGGTCTTCCCCGCCAGATAGCCCAAAGTGGTGTAGCCCTCCAGCATCGGGGCCAGTGGGCCACCGAGTTCAGGCACATCCATTTGTAGGTAGTGATCCATCACCGAGAGGTTCGCCACTCCGGCCGCTTCGGCAGCCCGGGCCGCTTCGGCCAGCACCGATCGAATGCTTGCCGGCCCGCCGGGGAAATCGAAGTTGGTGATGTGCACGCCCACGTCCATGCATGCATCGTCCGCCTCTGCGGGGTCCCATGGCAATAGTGCGCTGGCGGAACCGCTTCCTCGCAGGTTGGTCAGCCTGTCGGTCAGCGCACCCGCACGACTTCACCTGCGGAGTTCACGTACACATCGAACTCACGCCCGTCGGCCAGCGTGACCTCGATCTCCCACTGGGCACCGAAGTCATCCTCACGACCGCTCCACGTCACACGTGCACCCATGCCGAACTCGCGCTGCATGTGGGCCACCGCGATCTGCTTGGCCGACTCCCGACTGCCATCTGTCGCCGGACTACGGGTAGGCGACGGTGCAGGCTTGGACTTCTTGGGCCCGCCGTTGCGGACAACCTTGACGACCTTCCCGCGGGAACTCACGTACACATCGAACTCGCGGCCGTTGCCCGTGGTGACCTCGATCTCCCACTGGGCACCGTTGTCGTTCTCACGCCCACTCCAAGTGGCACGCGCCTGCTGACCGGTTCGCCTCTCGATGTGCCGCACCGCCACCCGCTTGGCTTTGGCTCGACTCGTGTTCGCCCGCGGCGATGAGTTGTTGGGCTTCCACGGCTTGGACTTGCCCTTGCGCAGGACCTTGACGACCTTCCCGCGGGAATTCACGTACACATCGAACTCGCGGCCGTTGCGCGTGGTGACCTCGATCTCCCACTGGGCACCGTTGTCGTTCTCACGCCCACTCCCGGTCGCACGGGCCTGCTGACCGGTTCGCCTCTCGATGTGCCGCACCGCCACCTGTCGAGCAGAATCACGACTGATCGACAGTGCTGTGCTGTGATTTTGAGCGATAGCGGTAGGCACGGCAGACGAAGCGCTGGTCGCCGCGACCAGGCCACCTCCCATCAAAAAGCCGACGGTGGAGACTATTGCTGCGGCCTTGTTCGTCGCCTTCATGTCATCCCTTCAGGGTATTTGTTTTCCTGAATTCTAGATCATTACTTCGGGGTGGGCAAGGAGTGGCTACCTTCTGGCGGTGGTGCCCCGGGACGTTCACGAACGTACGTCTCCGCCCCGGAGGTGTGTCTTCCCGCCGCGGGCTCAGGGAGCCACCACCTGAGGGACGCTTCCCACCAAACCGACTGTCGGCCACCCACAACGTGCGGATAGCGTGAGGGATCTGTCCTCACGCTACGAGGCTGGAGGAGGATGCCTTGCAATTTCTGGCCGCTCGTGCTCAGCCTGTTCACAGCCCTGCCGGTGAGCGCACCCGAAGGATCGATAGACACGATCATCGATGAGGAGCTGCCGGCTTCCGGTGCGCCTGGCCTGGCCTACGCGGTCGTGACGGATGGCGAAATCACAACGATCGGCGCGCGCGGTGTCGCGAGAATCGGTGACGACACGCAGGTCACACCGGATACCCCTTTCCTCACCGGTTCGATTTCCAAGAGCTTCACCGCTTTGGCGGTGATGCAACTGGTCGAGGAGGCAAAGATCGACCTGGATGCCCCAGTCTCCAACTACCTTGAGGCATTCTCGGCCCAGCCCGCTGGCGCGATCACGATCCGACAGCTGCTCAGCCACACCAGTGGCTTCTCCACGTTCCAGGGCAATGCGTCGTACACCGATATCACGGGCGGACCAGATGAGCTTGCGCTTCGGGTCGAGCAGCTCGCTGAGGTGGAACCGGCGTATGAACCCGACGAGAAGTGGGAGTACTCGAACACGAACTACCAGATCCTCGGTCGCCTGGTCGAAGTTGTCGGCGGACAGGACTACCAGACCTATGTCACGAAGAACATTCTAGAGCCCATCGGCATGGACGACAGCTTCGTCTCCGACGGCGAATTCCACGAATCGATGGCGACCGGGCACAGGCCCTGGTTCGGAACGAAACGACCGCTGCCCGACAACACGACTCATCTCGCAACGGCTCCACAGGCCGGCATCGTCGCGAGCGCAACGGATCTGGCGCGCTACATGCAGACGATGATGAATGGCCAAAATGATGTGCTCAGCGCCGAGGGCAAGGCCCTCATGATGCGACCCGCCAGCGAAATGTCCCCAGAGTACGGGTTCGGATGGTCCCTGGATCCGAGCAATGACACTGTCAGGCATTCCGGGTCGAGCCCAGGCGTCGAAACACTCGCAACGATGATCCCGACTGAGAACAAAGCGGTTGTTGTACTGGTCAATGCCGGAAGTGGGACGGGCTTCGGGGAAACGACCCAGTTGCGCAACGGAATCACCTTCAAGGCGCTGGGGCTCGACTACACCGGCGAGGGCTCTCGACTTGCCCAGAAAGCACTGTTCATCGCCTTGGTGAGTCTGCCGGTGATCTACGTGCTCAGCATGATCTGGGCGTGGCGTCACCGTGCCGCAATCCGCGACAAGTCGGGCGCCTCCGGTCTGTTCAGTCTGTGGTTCCCGCTTCTCACCACGCTGGGCGCGGCCTGGATCATCCTCCGCCTGGCGCCAAGCCTGATCGGCTCACCGATACGCACCATCGCGCTCTTCCAGCCCGACCTGGGGTTGGCGCTCATCGCAACCGCAGTGACCGGTGTGCTGTGGGCTGTCTTCAGGCTCGGGGTGGCGTACACCGGGCGATCCGGCCCGGCTTGACGACTTCCGGGCAGCCCAAAGCCACATGGGTGGTCTGCTGGGTCGGGCATCAGGTAGCGCGCAGTGGCCGGGCATAGCCGGCCTGTTCCTATGGGTCGTGCAGGAAGGTGTCGTAAGTTCGCCCCCGCGGGCTGGTCCAGCGCAGATGCCCGCCGCCGAGTGCTTGCACCCGCCAGTTCGCGTGCGTCTTCAACCGGTGGTGATACCGGCACAACGGCGCCAAATTGTCCGCACACGTACCACCGGCCGGAAACGGGACCACATGGTCCAGATCACACTGGGACCCCGGACGCCGGCACCCCGGGAACCGGCAATGCCGATGCGTGGCCCGCACCCACCGGGCCAACCGCGGCGCCGGCCGGTACCCACCCGAGGGCTCCGGCACCACCGTCAGGTCGATCAGCGTGGAGTGCACGCAACGCAACTTCGCCGCATGCCCCGGACTGATCGGACCGTACCCGGCCAACTCCTCACCAGCACTGGTCTGCAACACCGTCACCGGAATCAACGTGCCCACCACCGTGCCGGTCATCAACCCCACAAACGCATCCGCGTTGGCAACATCCAACGGCGCGTCGATCCCCGCGGCCGCGCCCCGCAACGACGCCCACACCGCCTGCGCCTCCTCCGCGGACAGGTACGCGCTGATCGTGGCCATCCCATCCGGGTCAGCCCACAACCGCACACACCGCTTCTTCACCCGCGCACGGTGCTTACGATCCGCGGCCTCCGGGTCGATCCGGGCGATCCGCCGGGCCAACCACGCCCGCACCTGCCCACGGGTATGCGCCATCGCGTACTCCACCGCCTGCCCCGCCAGCCACACCCGGGTCTCTGGGGCCAGCTCACAGGTGCCCACCATGATCTCCCGGGCCCTGCCCGCATCGATCAACCCACACTCCAACGCCTCGAACACCCCGGGCAGATCCTCCACCAGAATGCCCGCCAGATCGATCCGCTCCCGGGCAGCACCGGTCGACCACCGCAACGCCGCCGCCGCCTCCCCCGTCGCCGGATCGATCAACCGGCCGGTGTCATCCAGAAACGACGGCTGCTCACCGCCCAACACGTGCAGAGCCTGCAACTGCCGGGCATCAACCCACGCCTTGACCCTCTCCGCAGCCACCACCACATCCAACGCATCCCCACCGGACAACAGCAAATCCAGCGCCGCCCCCACATTCTCGTCCATACCCCAAGTATCAAACAGGGGTACGACAAAACAAGAAAACAAGAATCCACAGGGATGAGCGCACGCAGTCGAAGCGCACAAACCACTACCCGTCGCGTGCCCGAAGATTCGCCAGCCGACTGCGCACCCGCAACACCTCACGGCGGGCATCCTTGGCGACCACCTTGTCCGAGTAGTACCGACCGATCGCCTCCAACAACGACTCGACGTAGGGCGGCATGATGCTCGCAGCGTGACTGACCATCGCGGCGAACTCCTCAGGCGGAAGCTTTTGGGCAGTCGCATAGATCGTCTCCTGCGGCTCGATCGAAGCCAAAAAGCCCAGGATGATCAATTCCGAGAAGGCCTCTCGCTGCGGATCTGTCTCGTCGGGTCCGAGTCGGCCGACCGTAGTCAGCCAGCGGTAGGCAATCGCCGCCAACACGTCATCCGGGGCGTGAGTTTCCATGCGATGGTGCAACACTGTCGCGAAATCATCGGCCAGCGGGTCGGGGAGTTCCGTTGCCAGCACGGAGAAGATCACCTCGTTCTCGGTGAGCTCCTCGCAGAGATCGCGCACCGCAGCCACCCGGTCGGCCTGCTCATCCACCCACTGCGCGACGAGGCTGAGCCAGGCTTCCACCTCCAGCATCTCCGCGGCGGCAAGTTCGGCCAGTCGCTGCGCCGTGAGATCCGAGGCTGCGTCCAGGGTCTGCACGACGAGCCCGCTGCGACGAGTCTGTTCCACTGCCATCAACGTCCCGAACGGGGTCAGCGCCACCGTCCCGCCCACGCGACGCTGACGGTAGCGCTCTTGCGAAAACTCCAACTGGTCCTGGACGATGACCCCAGCCCGCTCCAGCACAGTCAGCATGTCGTCGATCGCACTGTTCACGATGTCGGCATCCAATTCCGGATTACCCAGCACGGGCTGGATCCCCGCTTGCTTGCGAATCACCGCGATCCTGGAAGTCAACTCCTCGAACTGCAACGGCACGGACGAGTCGAGCAGCATCATCAGCACGGCCGTGTCGGTCTCATCGATGAAGCGCTCGACGGGGAACAAACCCATCCGTCGATAGGACGAATACACCCCGAAACTTTGAAGCACCTCGTACGTCTGGCGGGCCTGAGACACCGGATCGTTGGCAGCCCGTTTCTGCCAAGCCTCAACTGCGACCATTCGCCCTTTCTGCACGCGTAGGGCCCCCACCTCACGCGCCCACCATTGCCAGTGGTCGAGGTCCGGCATGTCTTCCGAGGAGTGCTTCTTGAAAGTGCGCTGTCCGACGACTTCTTCCAATGGCTCGGTGCCCAGGATCTCCGACAACTCCCCTGCATCGGCCAACCGGATATTGCCCTTGGCGGTCAGCCGCCGCCCCGGGGTCTTGAAGAAGTCCGCGAGCGCGTTGAACTGGCGCAGCACCGGCGCCTCGGCAGCGCTGCGGCGCACTTCATCGTCGGATGGCATCACCACGGGCCCGATCGTCGGCATCGGCTCGGGCTGCCCGATCTGCGGGTCGGTGATCGCCTTGCGTTGCTCATACGGCAACGCATTGAAGTCATCCATGATCTGCTGTATCGAATCCGGGGTGAGATCCGAGCCGAAGTCAGCGCCGGCGCCGGCGACCAGACCCTTGGCCATGCCGAAGTTCGCGGGGTTGCTCATCGCCACCTGCATCTGCGGACCCAGTGTTCGAGCGAAGTCTGCCAACTTCGTCGCGTCGTCACCGTCCGACGACAGAAGCCCCTGATCGTCGAGAAACAGAAAAGCGTCGGCAACCCTTTGCACCATCGGAATACTCCACTGAGCCGGCATGCTCACCTTGCGCGGGCACCATTGCAGAAGGAACTCCTCCACCTCGCTGCGCCGCCAGATGTCGAAGCGTCCGTCGCCATAACCCAGCTTCCAGTCGAGCATGAGTTGCAGATCGAAAGGGTCTGCGTCCTCCGCCGGCTTCCGAGCATTGAGCCACTGTCCATACAAAGCCACGAGCGCTTCGATCGTGGGGGCCGCTTCGTCGTAGTCATGGTCCTCGAAACGCATCCGGATGTCAGCCATGGGCAGATGCTTTCACGGGGCGGCTGGGCTGGCGCCCACCTGGTCAGCCCTGCCCTCGCACTGGGGCAATGATGCGAGCCGCGGGCGCTTCGGCAATCGCGGCATTGCGCGATTCGGGCGTCGGGCCCGCAACCACTCGTTGACTCCAGCCCACCGCTTCTTGCATCACCTGAGCATCCGATGATCCCGCGCCCACAGAGCCGCCTGGACCCGGTCCGTCACCCCCAGACTCGCGTAGATCTGCGTGAGGTGAGCCTTGACGGTCTTCTCGCTGACACCAAGCCGTTTGGCCACCAGACGATTCGGCAGACCTTCAGCGACCAACAACAGCACCTCTCGCTGTTTGACGGTCAGGTCCGAAGCCTCCGGAACGCTGCTGGGCCTGCGCGCCTCGAGCACTGTGCGCGCGACCCGGGCGTCGATCGGCGATCCCCCGGCAGCTGCCGCCCGAATGCCGTCCGCCAGGGTCTGCGGGTCAGCATCTTTCATCAGGTAGCCCACTGCGCCGGCGTCGAGGCTGCGCAAGACCTGTTCGGGCTCGGCGAACGTCGTGAGGATCACCACCGCGGTCTCAGGTGCGCTGCGGAGAATTGTGTGGGTGGCCTCCACACCGTCCATGACCGGCATCGACAGGTCCATGAGGACGACGTCTGGGCGCAGGTCGATGACCGTCCGCACCCCTTCGCGTCCATCGGTCGCTGAGCCCACGACCTCCATGTCGTCGAACGCCTCAACGAGCAAGCGCAGCCCCTCGACCACGACGAGGTGGTCGTCCACCAGCACCACTTTGATCATGGCAACTCCAACCGCACAGTCACCAGGGTTCCCTCGCCCAGAACGCTGTCGACGGTGAGATGGCCGCCGACTGAAGCCACCAGGTCACGCACGAGTCGCAGGCCGAGATGATCCGCCCGCTCGACCGCTGGATCGAACCCGCACCCGTCGTCTTCGATGCTCAGCACCGCATGTGCGTCGGCTTGCCGGAGTTGAACGGCAACCCGTGACGCCCCCGCATGTTTGCAGACATTGGCGATCGCCTCCCGGGCAACCCGGTACAGCACAGTCCGGGTCCCTGAGTCCAGGTCCGACAGTTCCCTGAGATCGGAATCCACTTCCACGTCTGGCCCCAGGCCGTCCAACAGGGTCGCGATCGCGGGGGCCAGTCCCGAGGTCTCAAGGTTGGGCGGGTAGATGTCCACCAGCAGGGTGCGCAATTCACGCACGGATGTTCGTGAAGCTCCGGCGGCGTCCGAGAGGCGCTGCGCGGAGTCCGCATCACCGGAAGCGTTCGCTCGCGCGGCCATTCCTGCCAGCGCGTACGACACGCCTGCCAGTTGCTGCACAGTGCCGTCGTGCAGGTCCGCGGCGATGCGGCGGCGCTCCAACTCCGAGGCGTCCATCGCACTGCGCAACAGCCCCTCGCGTGTTCGCAGCTCATCGCTGATGCGCCGCGCCATCCGAATGGCCAACAGCCCTAGCAGCGCAGCCAGCAGCACCATCGAACCGGCCAGCAGGGGGGCGAAGGCCATCCAGACACTGCGGGCATCTTGTCGCAGAGTGTCCTGCTCCTTGCTGACCTGAAACAGGTAGCGCGAGCCATCCTCACTGACCAACGGCAGACTCACCTGCACCCAGTTCGCACCCGGGTCGAGGTAACGGTTCTCCGGCCGATTGGGATCCGCTATGGCCTGCTCGGGGGCGTCGGTAGTCTCCGCGGGCATTGCGAACTGTTCACCGATCAGGCGTGGGTCGTTGGCGTAGATGATGACCCCGTCCTCGTTCCACAGTCTGACTGCCCGCACATCGGATCCGCGGACAGAGGCTGAGAAGGCGGCGTCCAGCTCCGCGATGCGTGCGGGTCTACCTGTTCGCAGCCCGGCATCGATCCTCGGCTCTACCACGGTTCGCGCCAACCATTCCGTCGTGGTGCGGGCGTCGCTGACCGACTGCTGGCGAGCAACGGCCGCGGAGATCGCCAGACTGGCTAGAGCGAGCAGAACCATGCCGACGACGCCAGGCACTGCGAATCGAAGAACCTCCCGGCGCACAATCATGCGCGGGTTGTCACTTCCTCGCTGGGTCACGGGAATCGGTCCTTAGGTCATTTGGTCGTTGCGGCCGTCATGCCCCGTCCTGCGGTAGGCAAACATCCCCAACACGCGCGTACCCCGCCTGTCCGGACTGATGCCAGGCAGGCGGGGCTCATGCTGCACTACTTGCCGATGGCGTCCTTGAACGCGACACGGGCGTCCTTGCGCGCGGATCGGAAGTCGGCGATCGCGACCTTGATAGCGGTCCGACGGACCTGGCGGGCCTGCTTGACCTCGGTGCGGTAGGTCATCCTTGCGGCCTGTCGCTGCTCTGGGGTCGAGGCCGGGTTGCTCACGACACTCAACAACGTCTCCCGGCTGGCCCGGACAGTCGTCAGGAAGGTCTCATTGGCCTGCTTGATCGCTTCCCGGAAACCGGCCCTGGCCGCCCGTAGTTCAACGCGCAGGACCTTTCGGGCCTCGCGGTACTTGGCGCGCGACTCCTGTCGGGCTTCACGAATGTCCTCCCGGAACTCCCTGCGCGCCTCACGGACGTCGGCACGGAAATCCTTGCGCGCCTGACGCAGGTCGAAGCGGAACTGCTGGCGGATGTTCTTGGCTCCCCAGCCATGACCGTGATGGGTAACCACGGACACGGTTGCAACAGTCGGTGACTGCGCGCTGGCCGCCGGCGCGATGCCGCCGAGCCCGATCATGATTCCGGTTGCCGCTGCGACGACTCGTGACGCTTTCATGTGCTCTCCCTATTGTCTTCAGAACGTCAGGGTGCCCTGACATCTTTCGGCAGTGGTGCGATTGCGGGCGATGAACGTGAACGAGTCCGGTCCCGGGTAGTTGCGGACCTTCCCCTTCACCTTCACCACGCCCTTGCGATTGGACTTGCGGGAGACTCTGGCCACCGTCGTTGCGTCGCGTTTGATGCGCAGCACCCACCGTTGCCGGCGTGCGTCACCGTCGACCCTGGCTACCACGACAACGCGCAAGAATCTCGAGCGCCCAGTCAGTGCCCAGGTGCTGCCGGCATCGCACACGCCGTAACTCACGATGGCATCCGAACCCCCCGTCGGCCGGGGTAGCGGTCGTGGCTGACCCGCGGCCGGCACGGACAACGACCCCGCCAGCACCGCAACCATCGCCGCGGCGCCGAATGCCGTCCTTGTGCTTCCCACATCAAACATGCTGGCTGCCGATGTGGGTCCAGGACAATTGGACCTTGGTCCTAGGACCTGACCACAGCCAATGGCTTCGCAGTCAGGGCGGGGCGCCAGTCAGAAGGAACCTTCGACCCCGCTGCGCCGCCAGATGCGTCGCCGTACCCGAGCCACGAGCGCTGAGTGAACTGACTCTTGAGTGGGCTGCCGTCCCGGCCCCCGCGCCCCAGCGGACATTAGGCCCACCCGTCTCCCGGCTTCGACATTCGGCGGGAGCATTGCCTCATCCGAGCAACGGCAGTGTGCTCATCAAGCGCCCAGACGTCCGATCCTCTTGCTCGTCTGGCTACTCGGGTGTGCTGCGACCGCCGGCGGAACCGGGCGCCGTCCCGGCACGTCACAGTGGTCCACGTCACATGATCATCGAAATGCTGGGGACGATAGTCTGCGCATCTCGCGAAGTGAGGAGACATGATGGTCCGCGCTGTTGCAGTGATCGCCGCACTGGCCACCGTGGGTGCCGTCATGCCCCCAACCGTCGCCCAAGCGAACACCCCGGCTGCACCCGTGACCGCGGCGCAGGGGAACCCTGTTCCCGCATCCAGCCATGCTTCCCAGGCCGGTTACCCGGCGCAGTGGATCCAGTATCCGTACCTGTCGGGGGGCCGCAAGGGCAGACTGACCGTGGTGGCGAAGGTGTACGTCGACCCCAAGCGCACCAAGGCCCGCAACGGCCGCAAGCAGGACACGCTGACCCTGCGGGTGGCCGTGGGCAAGCGGAAATACAGCAAGGTGAAGAAGCCACGATCGGTCGGGGTGCTGCCAGACTCAGCACTGCTGACCCGTGCGCACAAGAAACGCAAGGTGACCAAGGCCGGCCTGATGACGGTCAAAGTGCCTTTGTCAAAGAGAGTGTCGAGCAAGCTACGCGAGCGTGGGTTCAAAGGGCAACGGGCTGCGGTCGCAGTCTCGACAAGTCACCGGAAGGACACCAAGAAGGGCGGGGCCAAGCACGAGATTGCGCAGGTCAGCGTGGGCCAGCTGGTGAAGGGGAAATGGTCCAAACGCAAGATTCAGCGCGCGACTGCCGCAGCAACCGAGCAACTGCGTGTGCTTCGACGCGCAGCGGGTCGCACCTCCGCGGCAACATCTGGCGCGACCTTGGCGTCAACGCCGGACACGCCGTACTTCAACCTCATCTACGTCCAGAACAACTCCCCCTTCCAGCAGCAGATCACCTTCCAGCCCGTCATCGAGTGCATGTACGCCGCGAACTACCAAGCCAGCGGCAATCCGGCGCCACCGCCCGCCAGCCAGCAGACCGTCCCCGCCGGCGGCCAGGCGGTCTTCTACTACGCGCAGTTGCCCGGCTTCCAGCCGGACGTGGACTACCCGCCCGGCCTGTACGGCGCCGAGAAAGGTCTCAACGCCCCCGGGACTCAGGCAACGCTGACCACTGACCTGGTCAACTCGGGGAATGCCGCCGGGCAGAACGCCACCGATGCCGCATTCTCCGGCAGCAGCTACAGCACTGCCGGCGCCCTCGGCGCGGTCGCGGCGGCGAGCGTCCGGTTCCTCGTATCCTTCATCACGGGGCGCAAGGTCGATACTTGCACTGAGACCTCGCAGTATCCGCAACTGTTCGGCGTGAGCTCCGTGGTGACCGGGTTCGGCACCAATGGCGTGTCGGACCCGACTCAGGCCCAGCTGCCCGCCACCAGCACTTGGGCCGGGAATCCCGCGGCCGGCAACCAGGGTGCGGTCAGCGACACTCCGAGCAGTCAGTTCATCACCGGCCCACTGCAGCAGGCCATGGGCGCACAGACCAACGCCATCTACTACTGGAACGGCGGCGCCCCGGCACCGATGGTCTCGCCGAACGCCTCATCGGGGTCGTACACCGGCGGTTCGGCAACGTTCCAGGACGGGCTGATCCAGTACGTGGGCCCCAACCCCGGTTCGCCCGCGGGCGACGCAACCTGCCAGTTGCTGCCGTCGCAGTACTACTGCGAGTACCAGCAACTCGGCGAGATGTACATCCAGCTGAGCTACCTTACGAACCCGCAGTACAGTTCCGGCCTGCTCAACGATGGGAACCCTCCGGTCATGACCGCGACTGTTGACTCGACCGGCAACTACACATTGCGCTGCGACCTGTCCCAGATGACCGCGTCGCTGACCACACCGTTCGGCGACGGCGCACCGACCACGGTGGAACAGAGCACCCTGGCGAATACCGCGACGAACGGATCCGGGCAACTCCCGCAGAACGCCGACTGGCTGGTCAACTTCTTCGGCGTGAACGCCGATGGGCAACCGGTGTACATCCAGGAGTCGGTGGCCAACACCACGAACGGCGTCAGCACCCCCTATCTGGCTCCGAACGCGGCGAACCAGCCGGTCTCGATCCAGGCCGCCTCCGCCGGCGGCAGCCAGGCGGTTGCCCTGGGCACAGTGACTCCAGCGAACCTGCAGGACATGGTCACCCTCGACGGCACTCCCTCGGTGCCCACCCAGTTCGGCTGCACCGCTTCGCCAACCATCAGCCTGCCGGGCCTCAAGGTCAACGCGGCCAACGGCAACCCGATCGCGCTAGCGTACGGGAACAACTGGCCGGTCCCCACCCAGTCCGACCAGGGCTGGCCGGTTGGCTACTACGGAAAGAACACAACCCCCTTCAACTACAGCTGGCAGAAGCCTGTGAGCGCATTGAACGTCACCTTCCAGGGACCCTCGCTGAGCGACGTGGCGGTGGCACCGCAGGGATAGGGGGTGTGACATGCGCCTGGCACCACGTATGCACAGCCTTGTCCGCACTTACGGCAGCTAGGGGGCAGAAGACCGCGGGTTGCTCTACGCGTTGACATCACGACATCGTGAACTGCGCATCATGATGCTACTCTGAGACTGTGAGAACGACAGTCAATCTCGCCGACGACGTGGCCGCAGAGGTTGCCCGCATCTGCAAACAGCGCGGGGTGGGCCTGAGTGCGGCGATCAACGAACTTGCTCGGGCGGGGATGACGGCAACGACCCCAGTAGAGACGTTCCAGCAGCGAAGTGTGTCGATGGGTTTACGAATTGATGTGAGCAACGTCGGCGACGTCCTCGACATGCTGGACGACGATGATCATTGACGCGAACATCCTGCTCTACGCAGTCGACGCCGACAGCTCGTTTCACACCCCGGCCGCATCGTGGTTGCAGGACGCGATCAACACCCCGCAACGGATCGGCATCCCGTGGCAGAGCATCGGCGCCTTCCTGCGCATTTCGACACATCCCAGAATCAGTCGCAATCCACTGTCCCCGACACTTGCCTGGGAGTTCGTTTCAGACTGGCTGGCAGCACGAACAGTGTGGGTTCCGCCGGCCTCAGCCAACACAGCGGTCATCCTCGGCGAACTGATTGCCGAATCGCAGGTCACGTCGAAGCTCATGCAAGACGCCCAACTTGCCGCCCTGGCCATCGAGTACGGGGTGCCCGTGGTGTCCAACGACAGCGACTTCGCACGGTTCCCCAGATGCGCCTGGATCAATCCGTTGGCCTGAGGCGACCGCGCAGATACCTCGATCGTCCTCATTCGCGGCGAGACGCGTCGAGACCACAAGCCTGGCTTGCCGCCATGACAATGCCTGTGGATGAGCGACAACCCGATTCGCCTGATCGCGGCAGTCTGGACTCGTGGAACGACAGGAGGCACCATGTCAGTCATGGCCATCATGCTCACCCGCGAGGACCTCGACGCACTGCCCGACGACGGCCTGCGGCACGAACTCATCGACGGGGCATTCGTCATGACCCCCGCCCCGGGACTGTCACACCAGAGCATGGTCGGCGCGCTGCACATCTCACTGGTGAACGCAAGCAGCAAGAGCGGCCTCAAAGTCCTGCTCGCGCCCTTCTCGGTCGTCCTGGGACCGAACGTGGTCGAGCCCGACCTTCTCGTCGCACCCGCAGAGGCATTCACCCAGCGGGACCTGCCGACCGCCCCACTGCTCGCCGTCGAGGTGCGTTCGCCGTCCACAGGCTGGCTGGACGAAGGCCGCAAGCTCACGCTGTACGAGGAGTACGGCGTCGCTTCCTACTGGCTGGTCGACCCCTCGCAACCGTCGATCACGGTCCTCGAACTCGTAGAGGGACGCTACACGCAGACCGCGATGGCGACTGGCGACCAGACCATCGAGGTGACCGCTCCGTTCCCGATCGCACTCAACCCGGCGGAACTCGCCCGGATCTGAAACAAGATGAGGTGGAATACGTCCTGCTCGGCGATAGGTGGTCCGCGCGGACTCAGCGTTCGCGCAAACCTCGCGTTCGGCCTGCCGCGATGAGCGGGTCCGTCTCAGGGACGGCCGCGCAAGATACCGAGGCGCAGGCGTCGGATGCTCAATGGATCTCGAGGATCACCAAAACGGCGCTTAAGCCGCACGGAGGCGATCCCCGGGAGGCTGTGAATTGAGCGAGGCCCGGTACCGGACTCCTATGCGATACTTGTATCTCAGAGGAGGTGATGGCTATGGCGCTGTCGATCAGACTCACGCCAGAGGACGAGGAACGGCTTGAGCGGTTGGCCCGCCGCACCGGTCGGTCCAAGACCTTTTACGTTCGAGAAGCGATCCACAAGTACCTCGGCGATTTGGAAGATCGGTTTTGGGCGGATTCGGTCGTGCGCGAGTGGGAGGAGACCGACAGGCAAAGCCATCCTGCGGAGGACCTGTGGGATGAGTTGGGCGTTTGACGCACTGGCAGTTGCGGACGTCCCCGCAGTTCGATAGGGCTGCCCGTCGCCTTGACCGTGCGGTACTGCGTCGGTTGAAGGCATACCTCGAAGGAGTCTGTCAGCTCGACGACCCGCGGCAGCGCGGCAAGGGCCTCAGCGGCGACCTAGGCGAGTACTGGCGATACCGGATCGGCGACTGGCGAGTGATTGCCGAGATCCGCGACGATGAGTTGGTCATCATCGCAGTGGGACTCGGCCACCGATCGACGATCTACCGGGATCGGACCCTTCCGCAATGAGCCGGCCACGCAACAGACCACGGGCCAAAAGCCAAAGGTCGACACGAAAGCCGGGTAGGTCGTCGGAGTGCTGTCACAGACTCGTGCGACAGATGGCGGTGCGTCGAGTAGGTGTTTCGCCTGGTCGGAGGCCTATTTGGTGGCGAGTCGGTCTGTAAGCCGGATTCTGTGCCCCAGCGAACCGGGACGACGACCATCTGTCTGGGGCCACCGTTACCGATGACCTCGTTGCGGCCCACCTGCGGACATCGAGCGGGCAGCTCGTCCGCACAGGTGCCCGAACGCACCCTCTTGGCCTTGCTCCGGACGGGGTTTACCTAGCCGCCGATGTCGCCACCGACGCTGGTGGTCTCTTACACCACCGTTTCACCCTTACCGACCCGAAAGCCGGCGGTCTGCTTTCTGTTGCACTTTCCCGCGGGTCACCCCGGGTGGGCGTTACCCACCGTCCTGCCCTGTGGAGTCCGGACTTTCCTCGACTGCTTGCGCAACCGCGGCCGTCCGACCGACTCGCCACCTCGAGTGTACGCGGACCCCACTTAGGCAGACCTCAGCGCTACGCGACCCGACACGGCGAATAGCCTGATCACAGAACCCGTGGGGGGTATCTGTAACCGTCCGAGAGGATCCGCCGAATGATCACCCTGAAACGTCCCGCCGCCGCAGTGGGGGCAACCCTGCTGGCCGTCGCCGCACTTTCCGCCTGCTCGTCTGACGACACAGCATCGGACACCACCTCCCCGACCGACTCCGCCACGTGCGCTCTGACCGTGACGGACCCCTGGGTCAAGGCCACAGACGAGGAGATGACCGGCGCCTTCGGCATGATCGAGAACCCGACCGATGCCGACATCACCGTCGTCTCGGCGTCCAGCCCGTCGGCCGGAATGATGGAGATTCACGAGGTCGTAGACCAAGACGGCAGTATGGTCATGCAGCAAAAAGAAGGTGGGCTCGTCGTACCGGCCAGCGGATCCGCCACCCTGAAGCCAGGCAGCGACCACCTCATGCTGATGCAACTCCCCGCGCCGATCGAGGCCGGGGACGAGGTCGAGATCACCGCGGTCTGCGACACCGGAGGCGCGGTGACCTGGACCAGCGTTGCCAAACCGTTCGAGGGTGGCGCCGAGCCGTACGTCCCGGGCGAGGACGATGCGATGTCCAGCGAAAGCCCGATGGCCTCGGAGGGCGCGATGGACATGGAGTCCATGCAGCCGAGCGAGTCCACCAACTGAGAAACTGACAACGTGGCCGCTGAATCCGACCAGAACCGCGGGCTGTCCCGGCGCGGCCTCCTCTCGGGGATCGCACTGGGGGCCGGCGGTCTGGCAGTGGGCGGCGTCACGGGATACGCGGCAGCGTCCGAGCCGAGCATCGACGAGGCGAGTGCCACAGCGCTCGGCAGGGAGACCGTCGATTGTTTCGGGACTCATCAGGCCGGCATAGCGACCCCGCGTCAGGCCCACGTCACCTTCATGGGCCTGGACCTCCGACGCGAAGTGAACCGCGAAGCCTTGGTGCGGATGATGCAGTTGCTCACCGACGACATCGTCCGGTTGACGCAAGGGCGCCCGGCATTGGCGGACCCACAACCGGAGCTGGCCGACGTGCCCGCGCGGCTGACGGTGACCGCCGGGTTCGGTGAAGGCTTGCTGACCGCGGCCGGCCTCGAGACAAAGAGCCCCTACTGGCTCACCGCAGGACTGCCCGGCTTCAAGGTCGACGAACTGCAGCCGCGCTGGTCGGACGGGGATCTGATGCTGCAGGTGGCGGCCGAGGACCCGGTCACGGTGTCGCACGCGGTACGCGTGCTACTCACCGACGCCCGGCCGTTCGCCAAGGTCCGGTGGGCGCAGTCAGGCTTCCACCGCCCGGCGAACACCGCCCCGACGTCGACGACCGGGCGCAACCTGATGGGGCAGGTGGACGGGACGATCAACCCGCAGCCCGGCACCGAAGACTTCGACCAGGTCGTGTGGATACCGGCCGACGGCGAACCGACGTGGCTACAGGGCGGAAGTTCCGTGGTGATCCGGCGCATCGAGATGGACCTGCAGGTCTGGGGTGGCATGGACGAAATGGCCAAGGAAGAGGCAATCGGCCGCCGCCTTTCCGACGGTGCCCCGCTGACTGGTGGGGACGAGTTCACCGCCCCGGACTTCGAGGCCGTGGATGCCAACGGCTTCGAGGTGATCCCAGCCACCTCCCACATGCGCCTGGCCACGCGCAGGACTCCACAGACCGCGTCTTCCGCCGCCCCTACAACTACGACGACGGGGTGGATGAGGACGGAAAACCGGAGGCCGGCCTGCTGTTCACGGCGTACATGGCCGACCCGGACGCGCAGTTCGTGCCCATCCAGCAGCGGCTTGCCGACGCCGACGTGCTGAACATCTGGACCACGCCGATCGGCTCTGCATTGTTCGCGATTCCGCCGGGATTCTCCGAGGGCGAATACCTGGGGCAGACCCTGCTGGGGTGACATTCGCTGGTAGGCACATTGGGCTAAGCGCCTGAGTGCACGCGCCACACATGGTTGAGGGGCTCCTCTCAGTATGGGTGAGAGGAGCCCCTCAATACGTTCTGCATCAGTCGGGCCTGAGTGTCCGCTGTCTGCGATCTTTTGTCGCCTATCGCGAGTGCGATGTCGTGGACCCTCGGTGGTGTTCTTCGGCCTCGTCGGTTTGGATTTCTCCTCAGTTGGTGAGCCTGTTGCTCATCCCTCTTGGTGTGACTTCGGCGTGGAACTCGGTGGTTGCCTTCCTTCCTGCTGAACGTGTACCTCCTTTGTAGACCGGCTACCCATGCGCCCGCAACCGCCGGATCCGACAATCATCCGTTCAGCCCGAAACCTCGGAACCATCGGCCGGGACAAATGTGACGATTCGACGTGAAGATCACCATTGTGTAGTTGCGCAGGGCCCCAACCGACCGGCGTGAATATCACCACGGGGCGACGGCAAGACAGCGCCTGATCCAGGCTGCTACTTTCCGGGGGATGTCAGCGACACGCTGGAACGCCAACTGGGTGGGCCGGTTTGCCCCGATCGTGTCGTGGCTTCCCGGCTATCACCTGTCCTGGCTCGGCCGGGATGCGGTCGCCGGTATCGCCGTGGCGGCTGTGGCCATCCCCACCGCGATGGGCTACTCGTCGGTGGCCATGGTCCCGGTCCAGGTCGGGCTCTACGCGCTACCCGCCGCGCTGGTGTTGTACGCGGTGTTCGGATCCTCCCGGCAAGTTGCGATCGGCCCGACCTCGACGGTGGCGCTGATGTCCGGAGCAGTGGTCGCCGGGCTCCCGGGGCACGAAGACCCCGGCCGCGCGATCGCACTGTCCAGCGGGGTGGCGTTGGTCGCCGGGCTCTGGTTGGCGCTGTTCGGCATCCTGCGACTCGGCTGGGTCACCGACTTCATCTCACGGCCGGTCATCGTCGGTTTCAGCTTCGGTCTCGGACTGGTCGTGATCGCCGGTGAACTACCCCATATGCTCGGGGTCCCATCGCCATCGGGCCACTTCGCCCAACGCGTCTGGACCACCCTCGGGGAACTCGGCCAGACCAGTCCCCTCACCGTGGCCCTGGCGGTCGGCGGTCTGGCGCTGCTCTTCCTCGGTGACGCACGCCGGCCCACCATCCCGTGGGCGCTGCTGCTCATGGGCATCGGTGTGGTCCTCGCAAGGACGTGGAATCCCGCCGACCATGGCATCGAGATGATCGGTTCGGTACCCCGTGGACTCCCCACGTTCGAGGTCCCGGCACTGGGCCTCTCGGACATCGAACCGCTGCTGCTGGGTGGTCTGGCCGTGGCCGTTGCGGCAGTCGGTGAAGGGCTTTCCGCGGCTCGAATCTTCGCGAACAAGGGCAACTACCGCGTCAATTCCGACTCGGAGTTCCTCGGCACGGGAGTGGCCAACATCGGCGCGGGACTCACCGGCGGTATGGGCGTGTGCGGCAGCCTGAGCCGAACCGGCACGGCAGCCACCAGCGGGGCTCGAACGCAGGTGAGTTCGTTGATCACGGCGCTGGCCGTGGTGCTGTTCCTGCTCACGATGACCGGACTGCTCAACGGCGTACCCCGGGTGTTCCTGTCGTGCATCGTGGTCTTCAGCGTCTTCTTCCTCCTGGATATCGCCACGCTGCGGTACTACCGGCGTGTGCGGCGCAACGACTTCACCTCCGCACTCGCGGGTCTCGGCGGGGTGCTGATCCTCGGGCCCCTGTACGGCCTATTGCTGGCCGTGGGCCTGTCGCTGCTCGGTCTGACGTTCCGTGCCAGCCGGGTCCACATCGATCCACTTGGCAAGATCCCCGGGGAGAAGGCCGGCTGGGCGGCACTCCAAGGCCATCCCGAGCGCATGCCAACCCCCGGCGTTCTCGTGCTTCGGCTGGACGCACCGTTGTTCTGGGCCAACTGCGCCACCTCCCACGCCCGGATCCTCGAACTCATCGACGACCACCCAGACACCAAGGCACTGGTGCTCGATCTG
Organism: Micrococcales bacterium; assembly: GCA_016719135.1. GTDB lineage: Bacteria > Actinomycetota > Actinomycetes > S36-B12 > UBA10799 > JADKAV01. Next base: position 53,485 of record JADKAV010000003.1, read on the forward strand.
GAAGCGACCGGACAGATGGACGCCACCACCGTCGCTGAACTCACGCAGATACTCGAGCAACTCCGGGCAGCGGGCATCGAACTGTTCATCGCGCGCCTGCACTACCCCGCGCGGGTCGTCCTGCAGCGAGCCGGCTTCACCGACGACCTCGGCCGGGGCCACATCTGGCACAGCATCTCCCAGACGGTGCGGGCCGCCAAGAGACATATCCGAGGGGAGCCTCTGCCGGAAGGCCCGGACGCTGCCGAACTGGACGGGCTGGCCGATCCAGGCTGATGTCCCAGGCGTATCCGCGCCGAGGCAGACGCTGCCGCAAAACGGATCCTCCGGAGTTCAGGAGAGTCCGACCGGATGCTCCTGCCAGTACCGCACCCAGCAGGGCCTACCCGACGCTGGTAACCGCCACGACGGTGGCGTCATCCGGCGCCTCATACCGGACCGTGACCGCGCCGAGTTCTCGCAGCGCCGTGACATGCGTGCCGCCGCACGCGATCCGGTACTCCCCCTCAGGCACGTGGCAGCACCAGTACCGCATGTCCGTCAGATGAGGTCCTTCGGTCTGAATCTCCACACTGGCGTCGGCATCGATCCAGGCCTGGATCTGGGCATCGACCTGCGTGGCCACGGCGTCGAGACTCTCGCGGAAGGACGCGGTATCGAAACCCTTCTTGCGCAGCGACTTGCCCAACCTGTACGTGTCGCGCGCCTGATCGGGCACCATCCGCGATTCGGTGAGTGCGATCTTGTCGAAGTCGGGGTTGCCGATGCCGTCCCGCGCGACGTCTTTGCGCCACAGGTCCTTGACGACCGCATTGAGCGCCAAGGCCGAGACGTGGCATGCCGTGTGGGCCCGGCTCAAAGCGGCCCGCCGTTCTGCGTCCACCTGCAGGTCGACGGGTTGACCGACCTCCGGTGCGTCCGCGGCAGCCACGACATGGACAACCACCCACGTGTGGTCGGGGTCGCCGCGACGGGGGGTGATCGCGTCCCCCACGCTCAATACTCCGTCCGCGTCGGTGGCACCGACCAGACAGTCGAGCACGGGCACACCGTTGAGCGTGCCGGTGTCTGCGGGTTGGTCCGGCCAACTGGGGTCGACGGGGTGGAACGGGGTGCGGTCAGTGATGACCCCGACTGCCTCGCCCAGCGGTTCGACGCGTTCGACGGTGCCCGATCCGGAGACCACACCGGCCGGGAAGTCGACCACCGTGGCGCTCACAGCCCCGACTCCGGAGTACGCACCATGATCGCCCCGCACTCTTCACAGCGGACGACCTCATCGGCGGGCGCAGAACGCACCCGGTCCAGGTCCGATGAGCTGAGTTCCAACTGGCATGAGCCGCATCGCGCGTGCCGCAGAAGCCCCGCTCCGAGTCCGCTGCGCGCACGAATCTTCTCGTACAACGCGACCAGGTCGGCGGGCAGCATCGCGACGACATCGGCCCGGTGTTGTTCCAGCGCGACCGTCTCACTCGCGATCTCATCCTCGCGACGATCCCATGCGGCAGCCGCCTCCTGGGCATCGCGGCGTGCCTGGTCCATGGCCTGCTCGGCGTCGCGCACCGTCGAGTTCATCTGCTCGAGGCTTTCCATGATCTCGAGTTCCACGTCCTCTAGTTCGGCCTGTCGCCGGGCGAGGCTCTGCAGTTCGTGCTGGATGTCGGTCATCTGCTTCGGCGTCGCCGCGCCGGAGTCGAGCGTCTGCTGGTCGCGGTCCACCCGGGAGCGTACGGTCTGGACATCCTGCTCGGCGCGCGTGATCTCGCGCTCCAGATCCTTGATCTGCGTGCGGGCACCTACCAGCGTCTCCTCCGCGGTGACCACTGCCGCTCGCGTCTCTTTGGCGCGGGCCTTCAACTGCGACGTTTCGACTTCACGGCGCAGCTGCGCAAGCCGATGGTCGGTCTGCGGGAGTTCGAGCAATTGCTCTTGAGCCTGTGGATCTGCTTTCATCCGGTTCCTCCTCGGTGACCGCTCCATGGGTCGGTCACCTGTTGGCTGACGTGAGTTCCCAAGCCGAGTGTCTCGAGCCTGTTCGCGGTCTGAGCACACCAGGGCCATTCGCTGGCCCAATGGGCGACGTCGATCACCGCGCACCCACCGTCGGCCAGATGCTCGTCGACGGTGTGGTGCTTCAAATCTGCGGTGACGAGCACGTCGGCCACGCGCGATGCGGCTTGCAGCTCCGACGCACCCGAGCCACCGACCACGGCCACGGTCTCGACCAGGGAGTCGGGATCCCCCGCGAACCGCACCCCGGCTGCGGTGGCGGGCAATGCACCGGCGACGACGTCGGCGAACTGCGACAGCGTCTGCCGCGGGACCCCGCCCACACGACCCAGACCCAGGCCCGGATCCGCGCGCAAGATTTCGGTGAAGTCGTAGGCCGGCTCCTCGTACGGATGCGCGCTCAGAAGCGCGGCCGTCACCGCCGGGCGCGCTGCGACGGGAAGCACCATCTCGAGCCGGTCTTCATCGACCTGCTCGGTGCGACCGATCTCGCCGATGTGCGGATCGGCCCCGGCCAGCGGTCGGAACGTACCCGCGCCAGCCGTCGTGTAGGCGCACCGGTCGTAGTCGCCGATGGTCCCGGCCCCCGCCGCCGCCAGCGCGTCGATCAGCTGCTCGCGGTCGGCTGTCGGGACGTACGCCGTGAGGCGCAGCGAGGTGGATGTGCGGCTCTCCAACGGCACCGGGGCTTGCAGACCGAGGGCTTGCGCCAGAGCGTCGTTCACGCCCGGGTTGGCACGGTCGGCGTTGGTGTGTGCGTTGAAATGCGCGATGCCGGCCCGGATGAGGTCCTGTGCGAAACGGCCCTTGGCACCACGCAGGGACGTCACGCCGGACAGCCACAAGGGGTGGTGCGTCACGATCAGATCGACCCGGCGCTCGATGGCCTCGGCCGCGATCCCCGCGGTCGGATCGACCGCCAGCAGAACCGACTCGACCGCGGCATCCGGATCACCGAAGGTCAGGCCCACCGAATCCCACGGCTCGGCCAGATTCGGAGGAAACCACCGCTCGAGCTCGGTCACCACATCAGCCAGCCGCACGTGGGCCCGGCCGGACTCGAACCGACGACCTTCCCGGTGTAAGCGGGGCGCGCTACCAGCTGCGCTACGGGCCCAGTACAGGGTACCCAGAGGAGTCAGACGGTGATGCGTCCCCGTCCGGGCCTGGCGACGACGCACCACCGTGCTCATATCGTGAACCCGATCGCAGCCTTGCGCATTCGCAAGAACGCCGCTCCACGCCAGGTCCGGGGACTGCTCCCGCAGGCCGTTCACCGCTGCGTGGGGAATCTCACCGCACCATTTGTCCGAACCGACTTGCAAGACGGGCTCGAGTTGTGTGGACTTGGGCTTGTGTTCGAAGTAGCCGGCAGAGTGACATGCCGCCCATGAGTACGCAGACCTTCGACCAACTCCCGCTGGGACTGACCCATGGCCAAGTCGTGATGGAGATCGGTCTCGACTCCGATTGCGACGACAGCATCCGCGATGCCTTCGTGGCCGCGATAGGCCAGGAGTTGCTCGACGAGGACAGCGACGAGATCGTCGAGGCCATCCTGTTGTGGTGGCGCGACGACGACGGAGACCTCGTGGACGGACTCATGGACGCGCTGGGTCCGCTGGCCGATAACGGGGTGATCTGGCTGCTCACCCCGAAAGCGGGACGCGACGGGCACATCGAGCCCTCTGAGATCAGCGAAGCCGCGCCCACCGCCGGGCTGCAACCCACCAGGACCATCAGCGCGAGCCGCAGTTGGCAGGGCACCCGACTGGTCACCCCGAAGTCGAACCGCCGCTGAGTCCCACGCGGCCATACCCGTCGCTCTGCCGGGCCCGGGTAATAGCCGCCAACTGCAACTCCCAGGTCGCCAGCACTGTCCTCAGGGCCATTGCGCGACTACTGTCGGATGCGAGCGAAGACAAGGTGGTGGACCGTGAAAGGCATTCCGACACAGTACGTGGACTCCGATCCTGAGGAGAGCCAGGAATGGATCGAATCCCTCGATGCGACGATCGATGCAGCCGGGCCGACCCGGGCGCGCCACTTGGTGCGCGAACTGTTGCGCAGGGCCTCTGAGCGCAACCTCGGCATCTCTGACCTTCGGCAGACCGACTACATCAACACCATCCATCCCGAGGATGAGCCGGAGTTCCCCGGCGACGAGGAGATCGAGCACCGGATCCGGGCGTACTGCCGCTGGAACGCGGCGATCATGGTCCACCGGGCGCAGCGTCCAGGTGTGGCCGTCGGCGGGCACATCAGTTCCTACGCGTCATCCGCGTCGCTCTACGAAGTCGGTTTCAACCACTTCTTCAACGGCCCGGGCGTCGACGGCGGCGATCAGATCTACTACCAGGGCCACGCGTGCACGGGAATCTATGCCCGCGCGTTCCTGGAGGGCCGGATCACCGAGGACCGGATGGACGGCTTCCGTCAGGAGTTGAGCCACGGCGGTCTTGGCCGTGGTCTGCCCAGCTACCCGCACCCGCGGCTGATGAGCGACTTCTGGCAGTTCCCCACCGTCTCCATGGGACTCGGTCCCGAGGCCGCGATCTACCAGGCCCGCTTCAACCGCTACCTGCACAATCGTGGGATCAAGGACACCTCACGGCAGCACGTGTGGGCCTTCCTCGGCGACGGTGAGACCGACGAGCCGGAGGCCCTGGGCCATCTGGGCGAGGCAGCCCGCGAGGGCCTGGACAACCTGACCTTCGTCATCAACTGCAACCTGCAGCGCCTCGACGGCCCGGTCCGCGGCAACGGCAAGATCATCCAGGAACTGGAGTCGTACTTCCGCGGCGCCGGCTGGAACGTCATCAAGGTGGTGTGGGGCCGCGAGTGGGATCCGCTGCTGGCCCAGGACACCGAGGGTGCCCTCGTTCAGACCATGAACGACACCCTCGACGGCGACTACCAGACGTTCAAGGGCGAGTCCGGTGCCTACGTCCGGGAGCACTTCTTCAACAAGGACCCGCGACTGGCCGCACTGGTAGCCGACTACTCCGACGACCGGATCTGGAAGCTCAAGCGCGGCGGCCACGACTATCTCAAGCTCTACGCCGCGTACAAGGCGGCTATGGAGCACAAGGGGCAGCCGACGGTGATCCTCGCCAAGACGGTGAAGGGCTGGACGCTGGGCTCACACTTCGAGTCGCGCAACTCCACCCACCAGATGAAGAAGCTGACGCTGGAGGATCTGCTGGCCTTCCGCGACCGCCTGCAGATTCCGTTCACCGACGACCAGATCGACGCAAAACTCCCCCCGTACTACCACCCGGGACCTGATCACCCCCACATCAAGTACATGCTCGACCGTCGTCGTGAACTGGGCGGATCCTTGCCCTACCGCCAACAGAAGTCCCGGCCACTCACCCTGCCCGGTGACAAGCCGTACGAGGTGGTCAAGCGCGGTTCGGGGACTCAGGAAGTCGCCACGACGATGGCCTTCGTGCGCCTGCTCAAGGAATTGATCAAGGATTCCGAGATCGGCAAGCGGTTCGTCCCGATCATCCCCGACGAGGCTCGCACCTTCGGGATGGACGCGATGTTCCCGACCCAGAAGATCTACAACCCCAAGGGTCAGCAGTACCAGGCGGTGGACCGTGAACTCTTCTTGTCGTACAAGGAGTCGGTCACCGGCCAGATCCTGCACGAGGGCATCAACGAGGCTGGGTCGGTCGCGTCATTCCAAGCGGCCGGTTCGTCGTATTCGACCCACGACGAACCGATGATCCCGGTGTACATCTTCTACTCCATGTTCGGCTTCCAGCGCACCGGCGACCAGTTGTGGGCGTGCATGGACCAGAAGGTTCGTGGCTTCCTGCTCGGCGCGACGGCTGGTCGTACGACCCTCAACGGTGAGGGTCTTCAGCACGAGGACGGGCACTCGCACCTATTGGCGTCGAGCAACCCGGCGGTGGTCGCCTACGACCCGGCGTTCGCCTTCGAGGTCGGGCACATCGTCCAGGACGGTCTGCGCCGTATGTACGGCGAGGACTCCGAGGACATCTTCTACTACCTCACGGTCTACAACGAGCCGGTCGTGCAGCCTGCCGAGCCGGAGGGTGTGGACGTCGAGGGGATCCTCAAGGGGATGCACTTGTGGTCGCGCGGAGAAGGTGACGGGCCGCGCGCGCAACTGCTGGCCTCCGGGGTGGCGGTGCCATGGGCGATGCGCGCTCAGGAACTGCTCAAAGAGGACTGGGGCGTGGTCGCCGATGTCTGGTCGGTCACCTCGTGGACGCAGTTGCGCCGGGATGCGCTGGCTGCCGAACGCGACGCCCTGCTGGACCCGGGCGCGCAGGCGCGGGTGCCCTACGTGACCCAGGCGCTGCAGGACGCACCTGGCCCGGTAGTGGCGGTCAGCGACTACATGCGCGCGGTGCAGGACCAGATCCGACCGTTCGTGTCCGCGGACTTCATCTCCCTGGGCACCGACGGCTGGGGCATGTCCGACACCCGTGGTGCGCTGCGCCGGCACTTCCTGGTGGATGCGGAGTCGATCACGACTCAAACGCTGGCGATGCTGGCAGCAAAAGGCCAGGTCGACCCGGATGCGCCGACGGCAGCGGCACGCCGCTACCAGCTCGACGACCCGGGGGCAGCCGATGCCGGCAACACCGAGGGCACCGGCTGACTAGCGCCCGGCCAGACTTGCGGCAGCCTGTGCGGGCTCGACGAAAGCGCAGGTGCGGTCACGACGGGGAATCTTCCCGCTCACCACGAACTTGTCGATGGGCTGGTTGACACATGGCGAACGCGTGGCTCTCCAGATGATGTGCTGCGTACCGCGATAGCGAATCATCGGCCGGCCGAAAACGCGCTGCATGCGTTTGGCCCACTTCATGGGTGTCGCGGCGTCGTGGGTCGCGTTTGCCAAGAGCACAGGCACCGCGGCGACCCGTGCGCGCTGCGAAGCCGTTTTGACCAAGGGAATGGGATCCGGTCCCAGCGCGTCCAACCCGATGCAGCCCGAGCCATACAACAAGGTCAGGGTCCCCCCGAAGACCGGCGAACGGCGCGCATTCGCAACGACGTCGTCGATGCGTTGACGTGACGAAAGACGCCTGGCGTAGTCCACACAGTTGACCACCGAGAAGCCTGCGCCCACGTTGCTGTTGGGTCGGTCCATCACGTGGTCGGCCAGTACGATCCTAGCGTCGAATCCCTCTGAATCGCCTTCGCGCGCGGTCCGTACCAGATGTGCGATTGCCGGCACATTCGCCCATGCATCCTGAAAGCCGATGAGGTCGCCGACCACATCCAGCCAGTTCCAGCGGGTGAAACGGCGGCCGTCGTTGAGACGAATCGGATGTGCCGTCAACTGCGCGGCCGTCCGGATCACTGTCCGGTACAACGGCCGCTGATTCGCGCGGATGAACCGAAATGCGACGTCCTGGCTCGTGCCGCCGACGAGCGGCAGCGCGGGGAAACCCGCGGTGGGGTCGATACTGCCGTCCATCACCATCGCGCGGACTCTTTGCGGGTAGCGCAGCGCGTAGACGTAGCCGATCCGGGTGCCGTAGCTGGTCGCCCAGAACGTGAGTTTGCGGTCCCCGAGAGCGGCCCGGATCCGGTCGAGGTCACGCGCCACGTTGTTGGTGCCCATGACAGCTGCAATTCGCTGGTTGTCTTCAAGGCACGCCCTATTGCCTATGCGGACAACATCGGCGAAGCGGTCGTGCACGGCGCGCCAGACCGGTAAAGGATTGAGCGCTGGACGAACTGGCCAAGGCTGGTCGCAACCGCGTAGAGCCGGCCTGGATTCTCCGATACCGCGCGGATCGAAGGCCACGAAGTCGAAACGCTTACGGACCTGAGTTGACATGCGGTCGGCCATCTCTGCCACGATGCCGGTGCTGATGCCACCAGGGCCACCGGCATCCCACACCAGGGACCCGATTCGTTGTCGGGAAGAGCCGGTGGCCGGGATCCGGGCCAAGGCGATGCGCACAGTAGGGCCGTCGGGCCGGTCGTATCGCCGAGGCACGCGCAGCCACGCACACTGTTTGGTGGGGCTCAACGCGGTGGAGCAGTCTCGCCAGGTCAGCCGGGGAGCGGCTAGTTGACCCGCCGAAGCCATGGCGCCGAGTGTGGGCACCTGGATCTGTGAAGGTTGAGCCGCCGCGAGTGGCTGCGCTGCCACCGGCACGCTCAAGACCGACACCAAAGTGACCACCAAGTTGCGCACGCCACGCCCACCCATAGCATCCATGCTCTCGCGCGCGCCCCCTGCGATGCCCGCTCACCACATGCTGACTGCGGTGCGTGGCCGGGCTCCACGTGAGGGACCCGGTCGACGGGGCCCCCTTGCGACCTCAGCCGCGGCCCTGCGCCTTGGCCGCTTCCCACAATGCGTCACGGGCATCCGGGTGCGCCGCGTGCTCGATGAGCTGGCGGACCTGCTCATGCTCCTCGTTGCCGAAGATCTGGGCCAAGCCGTACTCGGTGACCACCGATGAATGCTGGAATGACGTCACCGGACCTTCGATCAGGGGCACGATCGTGGAGACTTGTGCGCGCGGATGCCAGGACGGCAGAGCGATGAACGCGTGACCTCCCTGCGAGTGCAGTGCCCCGACGATGAAGTCGGTGGACCCGCCGAAGCCCGAGTAGATCCGGCCCTTGATGCGTGAGGCGTTCGCCTGACCGTAGAGGTCGACCTGCAGTGCGGAGTTGACGCTGATCATCGACGGGGTGCGGCTGATCCGACCCGGGTTGTTGGTCGTTTCGGTCCGGCGCATCCGCACCCGGCGGTTTCCGTCGAGCCAGTCGTACAACCGCTGGCTGCCGAACACGAACGACGCGGTGAGCGGCACGTCGGTGTCGAAACAGCCCAACTCGTCCAGAGGAAGCACCCCGTCGGAGAACATCTCCGACCAGATCCGCAGTCCCCGGCGACCGGTCAGAGAGGAGAGAACAGCGTCCGGAACCGCGCCGATACCCAACTGCAGGGTCGCTCCATCGGGGATCTTGCTGTAGATCCGTCCGGCGATGGCTTGGGCCACCTCGTCGGGTTCGCGAGGCTCCAGCGACATCAACGGCTCGTCCACCTCGATGAAGTAGTCGATATCGTCGACGTGCACCAAGGCGTCACCGTACGTGTGCGGCATGCGGGGGTTGGCTTGCGCGATCACCAGCCCCCCACGGTCGCGCACCGCCTCCAGCACCGACGGCAGGATGTTGACCTCCAGACCCATCGACACCACCCCGTCACGCGGCGTCGAGGTGTGCAGCAGCAACACGTCCACCGGTAGCGACTGGCGCAGGATGACCGGGGTGAGGCTCAACCGGCATGGGTAGTACATCAGCGAATGGCTGCGTCGCATGCCCGGTCCGACGAACGTCGTCTCGTGGGTCACACCTGGACGGCTGGGGATGTCGCCCTGGGCGTTGAGCATGTGCAGCGAATAACTGGGCACCGCGGCGTCCACGACCCGCAACAGTTCCTGCGGCGTGGCGAAGTTGCCGGGCGCGACGATCCGCGGGTGGGGCGGGATCGACTCCAGTCGGGTTGCAAGATTCTCCGGCCGAACTCGCTTCACAGTGTGGGCTCCATTTCGCCGCCGCCTTCCAGCACGCGGTCTATCCAGTCGAGAAGTGCCCCCGGGTCGAAAGGTTTCGGCAGGAAGACGTTGGCTCCCGCGCTCCATCCCGCCCACGTGGTCGCGTCGTCGGAAGCCGCGGTGAGCAGGATCACCGGCAGCGCGCTGGTGGCCGGCCGCGCCCGCAGTTCGGTGAGGACATCGAGTCCGCTGATCCCGGGCATCATGATGTCCAGCACCACGCAGTCGGGTAGCTGCGGCTGGCTGAGGGTCTCCAGCGCAGACGGCCCATCGACCGCCTCGAACACCACATGATCCTCGAGTTCCAGAGTGTCCCGGATAACATCTCGCACACTCGGCTCGTCGTCGACGATCAGGATCGTGGCCATCAAGTACCTTCCGCAATGAGTTGGAGGACGAAGGTGGATCCCTCACCAGGGATCGAATTCAGCCTAACGTCGCCGCCCATGGCACGCGCGAGTTGCCTGGATATGTGCAGACCCAGCCCGCTGCCGCCCGTCCGCATGGTCATAGGGTCTTCAATCCTGTAGAAGCGCTCGAAGACCCGTTCCTGCTCGTCGGCGGCGATCCCGGCACCGTGGTCGCGGATGAACACCTCGACACGTTCGGGGCCGGCACTGAACCTGACCTCGATCGCAGCGTCCGGCCCCGTGTATTTCACCGCGTTGCCCACGAGATTGTTGATGATCTGGATCACCCGCGTCCGATCCGCGTGCACCCACAAGGGCTCGGAGGCCGCGATGGACAGCCTGCCGTCCACCTCCGGGAATCCAGTCGCTGCCTCCCGCACCGCGTCTACTAGGTCCATGCGCTGCATGTCGACGCCGAGTTCCGCGTCGCTGGTGGTGCGTGCGGCGACCAGCAGATCGTCGACCAGCCGGGTCAGGTGGTCGGCACGTTCCTGGATCGTCTCGAGGACACCCGCGCGCTTCTCCTCGCTCATCCGGTCCCACCTGCGGCGCAACAGGTCGGCATATCCGCGGATCGGCGTGATGGGTGTGCGCAGCTCGTGGGAGATCGTGGCGATGAAGTCGGACTTGAGCCGTTCGGCGCGCCGCTCACGGGTCATATCGCGGATCGTCATGACCCGGGTTCCAGAGGCGGCCACGTCCACCCGCGTCACCTGCAGGTCGAGCTGCTGGCCGTCGCTGCGCTCGAAGGAGACCTCCACGCCTTCGGGTTCGGCGGGCACCGACACGATCCGTCGCACGATGTCGGGCGTGTCGGCGGTTCGCACAGAATCCAGACCATCAGGCAGGTCGACACCGGTGATCCGTTGTGCCGCGGGGCTCCACAAGAGCACTTCGTCCTGCTGGTCGACCACGCAGATGCCATCCGTGGCGTGATCCACGACGGCCTGCAGTTTCGCGGTCTCAGCGGTCAATTCGGCGAGGGTCTGCCCGGCGCGCACCGAACTGCCCACAGCCGCCGTCAGCGCCACCAGCGCCGGCTCATCGGTCTCCGGGACCGACCAGCTGCGCGCCCACGGCAGATGCCGGGTCGCCCACTCCTGCTGATGGTGTGTGCCGATCGCGAGCACCCCACCGCCCGACTGGTCGTCGAGCCTGATGCCGACACCGGCGTCCCAGTGGTCGGGCAGTTCATCGCCCACCAGGGTTCGGACCTGCCGGGGCGGGACGGGCGGCGGCACCCACGCAGGATCGGTGCCGAAATGGTGGCCGGAGGCGAGCACGACGGCATACTCGTCGGCGGCGTACACCCTGCGCAGCGCCTCGGCAGCGCGCGGGATGACCACCTGTGGCTGACCGGGGGTAGCCACCGCTTGGCCGAGTTCGACCAGCCATCGGCTTCGTTCACGGCCTTCGGCGTGCGCCGAACTCGCGCGATAGGCATACCACAGGGCGATCACCGGCAGGGCGGCGAACGGTGTCAGCGCGGGATTGCTCTGCTCGATGGACAAAGCCACGGTCGCGACACCGACCGAACCGACGGCCATCCCCAGGCTCAGAGCCCACTGTTCCTCGAGCAACTCCCGGGGCGGCACGCCCTCGGCGGCCAGCAGGATCAAGGTCAGCATGAACAGGTTGAGCGTGGTGAAAACGACCGCGCCGACCAGCAGCGCGAGCACCGAGCGCAGTCCGAACTGTTCGGAATCCCCTACGAGTATCAGATAGGTGATCATGAGTCCGGCCCCGGAGATCGCGTACGAGCCGAGGTTGAACAGGAATTTGACCGCCGGGCGGCGCAGCAGCAGGGCGACGAGTGCGAATCCGAGCAGCGCGGTGCTCAGCGCCGCGAACGGGGGCAGGATGAGCACGCCCCAGATGATGACCACCTCGACGAAGGTGAGTTCCTCCCACGCGTCAGCGTGCCGGACCGGAACGTAGACAACGTCCGAGACCGCGGCCAGCGCCACGAACAGGGCGAGCAGCCAGACCGGCGGAGGATCGATCACGTGCGCGGGAAGGTCCACCACCGCCGGCAGCCAGGCGAGCACCGAAAGGCTGAGAACTCCGGCAAGCGTGGCGAAAGACACCACGAAACCCACCGAAAGCCAGGGGGGCCTGAGCGGACGCAGGCCCTCTCGGACCTGCGTCATGGCGGCTCCTTAGGGGGCGCCTAGGACGTTACCAACCCAAGGCGGCCCAACGCCTGCCGCTCCACTGCTCGGTGGCCCAGCGACGACCCTCGAAGGCAAAGTCCGCCCACCGGCGTCCGGTCCATTCACCGTCGGCCCAGCGACGCCCATCCCAGCTGAAGTCGGCCCAGCGACGACCGTCCCAGGCATCGGACGCCCACCGGCGACCCACCCAGTCCTGACCGGCCCAGCGGCGACCCGCCCACCGGCGGCCGTCCCACTGCTCGTCGGTCCACAGGTCTTCCATCTCCGGGTCGACCGCAGACTCGCGCAACGTCCAGGCGAAGGCCAGCCAGTCGGTGGCGGCCCAGCGACGACCCGCCCAGCGACGCCCATCCCAGACGTTTGCCAACCAGGCTTCGTCGGCCCAGCGACGTCCGACCCATTGGTCACTGGCCCAGCGACGTCCCTGCCAGTCATCGGTGGCCCAGCGACGACCCGCCCAGCGGCGTCCGTCGAAGGTGTTCTCGTCTGCTTGCAGGGCCCGCATCAGCGCGGCCATGGACCAGGCGTTGGCAGCCCACTTGCGGGTCTGGGGGGTCATCTTCGACCAGGCTGCCGCGACCGCGGAAAGGTCGCCTGATTCCCAGGCCTGCCCAAATTCGGCCCATAGCGCCTCGTCGGCCTCAGCCGGCCCGAAGTTCGACGGGGTCGACTCCTCCTGCGGCAGCGGCGGCACCGCACTCAGGGGGGTGGAAAGCGCCGCTGCCAAGTCCAGGGCGCCACTGCCGGCACCGGTCTTCGTGCGCAACTCCTTGGTGCGGTTGGCGGTCCCGATCACGAGTCGTTTCGCCTCGTCCGGGGTCAACTCGGGCTGCTCGGACAGCAGCACGGCCAGCGACCCTGCGGTCACGGCCGCGGACATCGAGGTGCCGGACCCCTTCAGGAAGCCCTCCCCCACCTGTGAGGTCGGGTTATCCAGGTAGGCCGCGCTGGTCTTCGAGGACGTCGAGATCAATGAGACACCGGGGGCGACCAGGTCGGGACGCTTCTGCCCGAACGCCCGTCCGTACGACGAGAAGTCCGGGACGGTGTCATCGTCGAGCACGGCGGTGTCGGCTTCGTCCTGCGCCCCCACGACCAGCAGCACGGGATCGGTTGCCGGCGAGTTGACCTCTTTGGCCCCATCGTTACCGGAGGCGACTACCACGGTGACCCCGCGGGCCCACAGACGGTCGAGGGCGCGAGTCAACGGGTCCATCCACGGCGGCAGCGGGCTGTCGGTGCTCAGGGCGAGCATCGCCACCTGCAGCGAGGGGTCGGCGGCTTGCTTGTCAGCGACTGCCTGCAGGCCGGCGAGGACTGTGGAGAGGTTGGTGCTGCCGTCCTGCGCCGCGACCTGGACGTCGAAGACCTCGGCGGACGTTGCGACGCCGCCGAACTCCTCATCGTCACCGGCGACCAGACCGGCCATGAACGTGCCGTGGCCCAAGCCATCTCCGGTGGGCCCATCACTTACGTTCACCCGTTCGGCCACGTCAATGTCCGCGGACGCATCCACCCCGGTGTCCACCACCGCAACAGTCACGCCGGATCCGGCATCGGTTGCCGGCGCCCCGATCGTCTCGCGGAAGGTGTTCTTTTCGTCACTGCCGGCCACCGCGGTCGGAACCGCGTTGAATCGCATGGCCAGATCCGGGACGACGAAGGAGCCATGGGGGGCAGTGACAGACTCTGGGAGGTCCACCACCAGGGCTTGGGCGATCTCGAAGGTCTGCACGACACGACCGCCGGCCGCGTCGACGGCACGCGCGACATCGAGGGTGTCACCGGAGGTGCCGAGCAGCACTCTGTGCATGGGTGGCGCTGCAGATCCGGACGGAACCCCGAATCCCATGGGTACCGCCATCACAGCAGCGATGGCCAACGCAACGAGTCCTCGCGGGATCATGTGTCGGGCATATGCCTCGGACATGGTCCACCTCCTTTTGGCTTCCCCGTATGAATCGCCCCTCAGCCACCCCCTTCTGTTCATCCGTTCGGGTGACGGAACGCCACTCATGGACCAAACGTCACTCTAATGGATCAACAGGTGCTGATGAGTCGCGCCGATGTCACCCTTTCGTGCACCCATCCTCAGACGTCCGTTCGCCGTAATTAGGCCGAACGGGTGACACCTCACCGGGCCATCTGCCCGCACAGCGGAGATCAGCCCACCCGGGTCAGCCAACGAACTCCGGTATCACACGCCATCCGGAACGGTTCGAGCTCGTCGTCCCAAGACGCTCCGAGCAGCGTTTCGATGCCGGCTCTGAGGTCGCCGCCTGCCATCAGCGCGCGCAAGCGTTCCTCGTTCACCAGAATGTCCCCGTTGGGTCCGGTCGCGGCCCGGAACATGCCCAACGTCGGCGTGAAGCAGAACCGCTCCCCCGTCGATGACCCGGACTCCTCAGTCACCTCGAAACGTAGGTTCGGAAAACCGCGCAGCGCACTGGCGATCTGGGCGCCGGCACCCGGGGCGCCGAACCACTGGATTTCGCAGCGGAACATGCCGTTGAGGATCGGCTGGGCCGACCAATCGAAGGGGTGGGCGCGCTCGACAGCACGTTGCACAGCCCATTCGACATGCGGCATCAACGCCTTCGGGCACGAGTGGACGAACACCACTCCCCGGGCCATCGCCTCGGCACTACGCATAAGGCCCTCCTGTGTCTCGCTTCGCCTTCCCCAGCGTCGAGACCTCACGAGGAACCATGCCTACAGTACCCGCCGGGAATCGAATCGCCAAACTGCGCGCCGTCAGGCCGTCAGTCACCAGAACGGACCAGTGGACTCAGATCAGGTTCGGGGAATCCGATAACCCCTGCGAGGAGGTGGTATCGGTGTATTCGCAGATGCAGACCCCTCTTCCAGCGCCTTTCACACCCAGTGATGTCGACACCGACATCACCGAGATCATCCGGCCCGCCGCGATCGTGCCAGAGGAGGCAGCCCGTTCGATCCTGGTCGAACTCGCCCTGCGCGACACCAACAATGGCGGGCTCTGGTCGGCCGACCCGGCGCGCTGGGCGCGCTATGACATGCCGTGGCGCTCACCGGACGATCCCGGCGGGGCGCGACTGATCGGCACGATCCAGATCGCCTACGGCACGCCGACTCGGTACGAAATCACCATCTACTGCGCCACGATCACTGCTCACGCGTCGCGCCTGGGATGGACCGTGGTGACCCTGTGCGACGCAGCCCTGTCGCTGGGAAACCTGACCTTGGACTCCTGTCCGCGCGCGCAGATGCATCAACCGCCCAAACCTTTCTCGTTCTGAGCCGCACTTCAGCGCGGAGCCACCCAGCCGCGGTACTCGGCGATCTCCGGCGGCGCACTTCGGGCTGAGGCCAAGACGGCTTGCGCCTGAGAGGGATCCAAATCAGACACGGGCACCACAGTGGTACGTATCGAGAACGCGATGAGGTCGTGCACTGGGACCAGGCATTGGCGCTCGACGCGCAGATACGAGTCCATCCCTGGAAGGTGTCTGCGCCTGGCGTGTGCGGCCACCGGTTGGAACAGGGCCGGGTCGTCGAGCAGAGTCGCGTTGACCCGCCATCGTGGTCCATGTGCGGCGATCGAGTCGAACGCCTTCACCGTGGGGGCGGCCAACTGGCTGCGATAGTCCGGCACGGGGTCGTGGATCGTCACCACGTCGCGTCCCATCTTGTCCGCCAGCCGCCAGCGGGACGGGAAACACACCACCGCGGCGATCAACTGCCATTGCCCGTCGCGCACCCCCATGACACACATGTCGTCACGCACCAGTTGTGCCGCCTCCACCAGTGGGTGATCGACGCCCGGCAGATCGGTGCCCACCCAGCGCGCCATGGCATCGGCCACCGTCCGACACGCATCGTCGCTGCTCGGCAACGCAGCGAAGACGTCCGTGCGTTGCTTTTTCAGCAACTCCCGCCGCAATGCCAGTTGCGGATCGGTGGGGTCGGGGTCCAGCCAGGTCGCCATGTCGAGCTTTCGCAGCCCCATCGAAGGTCGGTGTGGCTTGCCTGAGAACACCTCCGGCGGGATGTCCTCCGGCGTCACGAGCTCGGCTGCAGAGTCAGTGTGTCCCGCGTGTTCTGTTCGACCGCCTCTCGGCTGAAGGGCCACGAGTACTGCTCTCCGGTCACCCAGGCCTCGGTCTGGTCACGGTAGGTGGCGTCGAAGGCGTGCCCGCTGGCACCGGTGAGATTGACCCAGGTGGAGTTGTCGAGGTTGGCCAGGTCGACGACCTGTCGCATGCTCGGGACCCAGTTGACCTCATACCCCTCCTGCGGTTCCCACCCGGTGGCTTGCACGATGCTGCCGCCACCTCCCACCTGGTACGGCCCGCGGTTGAACAACCACTCGATGGGCGCGATCCCACTCTGGCCCAGCGAGGCGTTGGTCAGTTCCAGCGTGTGCAGGTCGCCCCACTGCCACGAGGCCGGATCCCCGCCGAGGCGTTCGTCGAGTTCCGCAGCCGCGGCGTTGAGGCTGGCCGTCACCGTCTGATCGCGGTTTTCGCGTTCGGGGGTGTTGACGTCGTCCCACCACGGGTTGTTCGGCTCGTCCCAGAGTCCGTACATGACCTCCCAGTAGCGGTCACCGCCGTTCGCATACGTCTCGGAGGTGTCCAGAACGTCGTTGAACACACGCTGCACGAGTTGACGCCAGACCGCGTTGAAGTAGGCGCCGGCCGCGGAATCCCGCTGCTGCTGGAAGTCCCATCCGTCGAGCAGGTCCAGTGCCGGCTCGGTAGCGTCCTCAACACTGAATTCCTGCAGTCGCGGAGCCAGGAAGGCAGCGAGTTCGTTGCGGGCGTCCATCTGGATGTCGGCCATCTCCTGTGACGTCATCAAGTCCTCATCGGAGATCTCCTGCTCGACCAGATCGAAGATGCGCTGCGAACGCGCCCCATAGGACCAGTCGTCGGTGATGAAGTACGGGTAGTCGGGGCCGATGGCCGCCTGATTGGCCGTGACGATGTAGCCCTCATCCGGGTCAGTGATCACCGGCAACTCCTCAAATGGGATCTGTCCGGTCCAGGCGTACTCCGAAGACCAGCCGGGAACCGGCCATTTCCCGTCGTAGTTCTTCCGGATCGGAATGACTCCCGGAGCCTGATATCCGATCCTGCCGCTGGTATCCGCATAGAGCAGATTCTGTGCGGGCACGGACACGAATTCCGCGGCCTTGCGGAAGTCATCCCAATTCTCAGCGGTGTTCATCATGTCGAAGGCATCGAACGTGGGCCGCGGGGTGAGAGCCGTCCATTTGAGGGCGACCGCGTAGCCCGATCCCTTCGGCGGAGCTTGCGCGCTGTCCGGCGCCTGCCCTGGCGCAGGTACGGGTGCACTGTCCCCTGCCGCAGCAGTGGACTCCAATACATCGGACATGATCGGCCCGTTCGGCGTGGAGCGAACGGTGATGGTGACATCCTCACCGCCGGCCACCTTGATGACCTCTTGGCGGGTCGTCAAGGGCTGCTTCTTGCCGTCAATCTCATAGTTGTCTCCGGTCACCTTCTCCAGCACGAGGTCAGTGACGTCTGGACCCAGATTGGTGAACCCCCAGGCGATGTCGGCGTTGTGACCGATGAAGACCCCCGGCAACCCCGACATCGTCCAGCCGGCGACGTCGTAGGAACAGTCGGCCGTGATCGACCGGCAGTGCAGTCCGGCCTGGTACCACAACGAGGGCATCGCCGGTGCGAGGTGCGGATCGTTGGCCAGGAGCGGCTTACCCGTCACCGTCTTCGACCCGGACACCGCCCAACTGTTGGAGCCGATGCCTTCACCCACCGGCCCCAGGACCGTCTTCAATTGGTCGAATGCCACCCGGGTCGCTCGCAGGGCCGGAGTCGCTGGAAGGTACGCGGCCGCCTGGTCGACGCTCGGGTTTGCGTTCTGATCGAACTTGCCGTCGACCACTGCCCCCTGATCGACGATCGGGCGATGACGATCGTAGGGATATGGCGGATACAGCTCCTCTGTGCGTTTCACCCCTACCTCCGGTGGACGCGACGGCACGCTGGATCTCATCGTCCATGTTCCCGCGCAGGTCCCAGGCCAAGGCCTTGAGCCATGCCACCGAATCGACCGGGGTCCACGGCTCGATCTGATAGTTGCGGTTGATGAGGTTCAACACCGAGTACTCGAGGCTCAACTCGGCCTTGGACCGTTCGGAGATGTAGGCGTTGACACCCTTGGCATACGCCTCCAGGATCTGCTTGGACCTGTCCGACAGCATCGGATACTCCTGCTCGGCCACACGGCGCCAGCCCATCGTCCGGATCACCTTGTCCGTCTCCAGTTGGCTGTCACCGAACATCTCCGACAGGCGACCTGACGTGATGTGGCGTCGAAAGTCCATCTCCCAGAACCGGTCCTGAGCGTGGACGTACCCCTGCGTGTAGAACAGGTCGTCGATGTTGTCGGCGTAGATCTGCGGGATCCCCCGCTCATCGCGCATGACTTCGACCGAGGACGTCAATCCCGCTGCTTGCAGTTCACCGTTCAGCTGCGGAAAAGGTCGGTGAACCGTCCAGGCTCCGAACGACACCAGCACCACTGCGAGAACCAAGATGACGATTCCGAAGATCCCAAGGATCTTGCCGAGCTTGCGCATGACCGCAGGCTACCGCTACCGAGCGGACGGATTCCGGAGTTCCTCGAGACGTGGCGGAGCGGGGGTTGCGGTCCCGTTGTTTCAGGGGGGTCCTCTGGTGTGGGTGATGACGGGGATGGTGTGGGTGTCCATGGTGATGGTGTACCGGCCGTGGTGCAGGTCGTTATGACATCGCGAACAGAGAAGTGCGAGGTTTGACAGGTCGGTTCTGCCGCCGTCTTTTTCCAGTGGATGATGTGGTGGGCGTGGCAGTGCCGCGGTGTCCGTCCGGCAGGGATGTAGCCGCGGTCGCGGAAGATCAGCGCGGCCCATTGGGCGCGGATGCCCGGCGCCGTTTTCGTCCGAGGGCGAGGGGGATGAAGGTGCCTGTGCGTTTGATCCCGAAGATCACTGTGCACACCGCCGCGCACGACAACAGATCGAACGATCCAGCACCGGCAGGGGGGTGCAAGTCGACCAGGGTCGCGTTGTCACTGGTGGGCAGGTTCTCCAAATCCACCAGGATGGACTGCGGACTCCGGGTTGGGTGGGTTTTGCCGCCGCGGCCCTTGGATATGTCGGTCAGGGCATCAGCGCGGCGTTGGGCCGGGGTGGTGGTGCTGTGGTGTCCGGGGGCGGGTGAACGATGCCAGGTTTCGGCCAGGATCGCCCCGTCGACCTCGTCGAACGCATTCCGGTGATCGCCCACATCCCGTTCGCCCGGCGGACAGGCGCAGGGGAGCGTTTGGCGCGCGTTGCTGGTCCAGGCTCAGGTCCAGGTGGTGGGGTTGTCGGCCTCAGTGGCGACCTGCAGCACCCGGCGCACCTCCGAGGCATCTGGTTGGACTTGGCCAGGCCGACGATCGCGGCTTGTTTGCTGGTGAAGTCATCGATCGCGGGGGGCGTGGGCCGTGACAACATGCAACCCCGAAATGATGCCGGCAGCCCAGGCGTCCCTTCACGACCGGCAGGTCGTGCAGGGCGTTGGCGGTGTTCTCCATCCCCGACCCGACCGCTACCGGGGGATCCGGTGGCGATCGCGACCAGGACCCGGTGGTGCCTGCGCCCAGAACCCGGGAATCCCCGGCAGTATCGGCGGCACCGGCCAGAACGGTCAGGTACGCCTCGATGCGGTTACGCAACCTTGCGGTGTGTGCCATGGCCGCGGCGTTCCTCCGCGCACAGCAGGTCGGGGTCGGGCAGCGCATCGTATCGACGTCGATCTGGTCGAACCCGGCCGGGGCGACGGTGGGTAGGGGAGGCGCGGATCCGGGCCCGGCGGTGCGCCGCCCGCGACACATCAAAGAAGGAAGACGACGCAGCAGTAGCAGTGACCATTGGACACCCCCCGATCGACACAAGAACATTGAATGTCGTATCGGAAGGGCTGGTGCCCCCACCGCGACGTCGCTGCACGAGCTGACGAAAACCAACTACCAACTACCTGTTTCGAAACCATAAACCCAGGTCCGACAACCTCCCCGGACTACCTGTTTCAGAACCGTAAACCCAGGGTCCGGACACTCCCTGGACTACCTGTTTCGAACTGAAACCCAGGGTCCGACTTCCCTGACACCTGTTCGAACCTCGAAACCCAGGGTGCGACATCCTCCCCCGGACTACCTGCTCGAACC
>JADKAV010000004.1:0-182500 GCA_016719135.1 Micrococcales bacterium
CTTCCTGCGAACCAGTACGTTCGTAGGTGTTGTCCTCACCGTAGGTGTAGATGCCCATGATGGCGCGACTCGGGTCGCCCACATCGTTGAGGTCGATCGGACCGGACTGACCGTCGTAGTCAGCGTCCTTGCCGTCCTTGATCAACTTCAAGCAGTCCGCGTAAGTGGTGCACTTCTCGCCATCCGCCGAGACCTGCTTGATGTTGTCGGCGATCGCCATACCGCTGTCGTTTCCGGCAGCCTCAGCAGCCAGGACGATCAGGATCGTGGCGTCGTAGGCCTCCGGAGCGTAGGTGAAGTCCTTGAGCTTCGGATCAACGTCGAGCAGCGCCGCTCGGAACTCATCCGATGCCTGCGCACCCGGGATGGTGCCCTGCGTGCCCTTCATGGCGCCCTTCGGCAGGTCCACGTAGGCGGTGTTCGACATGTTGCCGTCCACCAGGTACAGCGGCACATCGTTCGGGCCGACACCCTGCTTGAGCATCTCCTGGATGATCTTCACGGTCTCGTCAAAGCCGATCACCACGATCGCCGCGGGGTTGGCGGCCTTCGCCTCGGACACCTCAGCCTCGAAGGAGGCAGCCTTGGGGTCATAGATCTGCTTGGAGACCACGGAACCACCGGCTGCGGTGTACGCCTTCTCGACGTTGTCGGCCAGGCCGGTGCCGTATGCATCGTCAAGGGCCAAGATGGCGAGGGTGGTGTTGCCGTCGCCAGCAACCGTGTCGCCAAGGACCTGCCCCTGGAAGGTGTCCGGCGGCGCCGTGCGCGCGTACAGACCCTTGTCCGGGTAGGTGGAGAACTCCGGCGAGGTGTTCGCAGGAGAGACCTGCTGCACGCCGGCGCTGGTGATCTTGTCGATGACGGTCAGCGACACCGAGCTGGAGGCCGCACCAATGATGGCGTCGACGCCCTGGGAGAGCTGACGGTCAACGGTCTGGGAGGCGATGTTGGTGGACGTGTCGCCGGAGTCACCGATGATGACCTCGATGTCCTGGCCAAGAACACCACCGGCCTCGTTGATCTCTTTGGCAGCTAGGTCGACACCGGCGAACTCGGGCGGGCCGAGGAATGCCAGCGAGCCGGTCTGCGGCAGCAACGTGCCGACCTTCAGGGCGCCGTCACCCTGAGCAGCGGTGGTCTCCGCGGTCGGGCTGGCGGACGTGTCAGACGAGCCACTGTCACTGCTGCAAGCAGACAGCGCAAGACTCGCCACACCCACGACCGCAAGCGACCGAAGAATGGTCGATCGGGACATATATGGACCCCTTTGTGGTGGTTCGGTGGACACGACTGTCGTGTCCGTGAGAGTAACCATACGGATAATAGCCAGTGACACAATCACATACGCGCTGATGTTGCGTTTCCGTGATCGACTTTTGAGTGCGGACAGATCAGGCCTGCAACGTGCGACGAGCCACCTCAACCAGCGGCATGCGCTGGTCCATGGCCGCCCTGCGCAACCACGTGTACGCCTCCTCTTCGGAGATCCCCAGTCGCTGCTGCACCCGTCCCCGGGCACGCTCAATCGTCTTGCGATCAGCCAGACTCTGGGCCAAATCGCGGGTCTTCTGCTGCTCGGCACGCAATTGGCTGTACCGCTGCCAGGCCACAGTCAGGCTGGCGCGCAGTTCCTCGGGCTTGAAGGGTTTGACCAGATAACCCATGGCACCGGCGGCCACCGCCCGCTGGATCAGTTCGGGCTGACTGAAGGCCGTCAGCATCACCACAGCGGTGCAGTCCAGGCCGATGATCGCGCCAGCCGCCGCGAGGCCGTCCATGTCCGGCATCTTGATGTCCAGCAGCGCCAGATTCGGGCGCAGCTGCTCAGCGAGTTCCACCGCCCGCCGGCCGTCACCCACCGCGGCCACTACCCGGAAGCCGAACTCCTCGAGGGTCTCGACGAGATCCATGCGGATCAGCGCCTCGTCCTCGGCCACCAACACGGTGAGTGAATCTGACATGGGTTCCTCCTGCGCCCAGCGTAGGGACGCCCCGTTACGATGAGATTGCACGCCCTCGTAGACCAACCGGCAGAGTCACAGGCCTCAAAATCCTGGCAGTGTGGGTTCGAATCCCACCGAGGGCACCAGTTGCGCTACTCCACCACCAGCCGTGGTTTCAGGTCCTGGATCCGGGCCAACACACCATTGATGTATTTTCCCGACTCGTCGGTGGACAGTTCGTTGGCCAGTTCGACGGCCTCCGCCAGCGCGACCCCGGACGGCACCTCCCCCCACAGCACCTCCCAGGTGCCGGCGCGCAGGATCGCCCGGTCCACGGCGGGCATCCGCTCCAGGGTCCAGCCCTGGGCGTACGTGCTCAGCGTCTCGTCGATCTGGTCGCGGTGGGTCTGCACCCCGCGCACGATGGTCTCCGTGTATGGGTTCATCGGGCTCTGCATGCGGACGGTGAGCGATTCCAAGCCGATCTCCACGTCGCTTTCGCGCAGGTCGCTCTCATAGAGCACCTCCACCGCGCGCCGACGGGCCTTGCTGCGGGCGGACACTTAGCTGTTCACGCGACCCAAGTAGGACCCGTCGCGGGTGTCGACCTTGATCTTCTCCCCGTTCTCCATGAACAGCGGAACCTGGACCTCCGCGCCGGTCTCCAAGCGAGCAGGTTTGGTCCCACCGGTGGATCGGTCTCCCTGTAGGCCGGGCTCGGTGTACTCGATGGTCAACTCCACGTTCGCGGGCAGTTCCACGTACAGCGGCGTCCCGTCGTGCAGGGCGACGATCGCCTCCTGGTTCTCCAGCATGTACTTGACAGCGTCGCCGACCGTCGCCTCCGACACAGCCACCTGGTCGTAGGTGGTGGCGTCCATGAAGATGAAGTCGGCGCCGTCGTTGTAGAGGTAGGACATCTGACGCTTGTCGACACTGGCGGTCTCGACCTTGACGCCGGCGTTGAAGGTGCGATCCACCACCTTGCCGGAGAGCACGTTCTTCAGCTTCGTCCGCACGAACGCCCCGCCCTTGCCGGGCTTGACGTGCTGGAACTCCACCACGGACCACAGCTGGCCGTCGATCTTGAGTACCAATCCGTTCTTCAGATCGTTTGTCGTCGCCACGTCGTCGTCTTCCTATCCAACCCTCGTCAATTGGCGAGGGAAATCTGTGAGGATCTGTACGCCCTTCTCGAGGACCAACAGGGTGTCCTCGATGCGTACCCCACCGCGGTCCGGCAGGTAGATCCCTGGCTCCACGGTCAGCGGAACACCGGCTTCCACTGTAAGCGGCGAGGTGGGTCCCAGGAACGGCACCTCATGGATGTCCAGTCCCACCCCATGCCCCAGCCCGTGTCCGAAGAAGTCGGCCAGACCGGCCTCTTCGATGACGCTGCGCGCGGCTCGGTCCACGGCCGAGGTGAGCACACCCGGTGCCAGCGCATCGATCCCGGCCTGCTGGGCGCGGGCCACGACGTCGTGAATCTGCAGTTGCCAATCCTGCGGCTCGGCAGCGACCACGAACGTGCGGGTGCAGTCAGCGTGGTAGCGACCTGTCCGGTGCGCCCTCCAGCCCCATGAGCAGCTCCAGACGGCGGGCGATCTCGATCTCGGTCGTACCCGCCCGCAGATCCTCGAGCAGGCGGCCCAGCGCGCGGGTGCTGATGGCACACGCCTGCTCGAGAGCGGCGATCTCCGCCGCGTCCTTGACCTGCCGCAGGGAGTTCGCGGCGACCTTGACCGGCAGCAGCTCCACGCCAGGCACGTCATCGCCGGCCCGTCGCCAGGCCGCGACGGTCAGCGATGCGCCTTCAAATCCCACATGGCTGATCCCGCGGTCGCGAACGGCCATGAGCAGGTCGACCACCAGATTGCGGGTGACGACCAGCTCCACGTCCGGCGCTTCGTTGCCGGCCTGGATGACGTAGCGGCCATCGGTGGCCAGCAGCGCCTCGTCCATCGTGACGACCATGGCGGCGTTGGACCCGGAGAAGCCACAGAAATAGCGGATGTCGGAAAGGTCGGTGATCAGCAGGGCGGTGCAGTCCTGGGCCGCCATGCGCTCGCGCAGCCGGTCGCGGCGGTGGCGCTGGGCAGTCATCCGGCGCCCAGCGCCAGGACGGCATCCACAGCGAGTAGGTAGCTCGTGATCCCGAAGCCAGCGATCGTGCCGGTGGCCACTGCCGCGATGACCGAGGTGTGGCGGAACTCCTCGCGCGCGGCGGGGTTGGAGATGTGGACCTCGATCAGCGGTGCGCGCAGTTGTGCCGCGGCGTCGCGCAATCCGTAGCTGTAGTGGGTGAAGGCGGCCGGGTTGAGGATGACCGGAACCCCCTCGTCGGCCGCTTCATGCAGCCACCCGATCAGTTCGGCCTCGCTGTCGGTCTGCCGGACATCGACGTCCAGGTCGCGCGCAGCCCCGTACTCCGTGACCCGCTGCTGTAACTGCGGCCAGGTGGTAGCGCCATAGATGTCCGGTTCGCGGGTCCCCAGCCGCGCCAGGTTCGGGCCGTTGAGGACCAGCACCTTCACGACTGCACCTGCGCGTAGGCGGCGGCGACCAGCGCCGGGTCTGGTCCGATCAGCATCTCGGGATGGGCCACAGCCGACAGTATGACGAATCGCAACGTGTCACCGCGGGTCTTCTTGTCCCGGCGCAGGGCGTCCAGCAGAGCGGGGAAGTTGCCGTCATAGGAGATCGGCAGTCCGACACTGGACAGCACCTCCCGGTGCAGGTCCACGTCCGCGTCGCTGAGGCGTCCGGCCAGTCGCGCCAACTCCGCCACGTACACCATGCCAACGGCGATGGCTGGTCCGTGCCGCCAGCGGTACCGCTCGTGCAGTTCGATGGCATGCCCCAGCGTGTGCCCGTAATTGAGCACCTCGCGGCCCAGAACGACGTCCACCGATTCTGTGAGGTCACCGGCGACTACATTGGCCTTCACCGTGATCGCCCGTTTGATCGCGTCGGCCAGCGCCGGGGACTGCGGCTCGAGGATGCCCGCCGGGTCCTGCTGCACCCGTTGCAGGATGACGGGATCGGCGATGAATCCGCACTTGATGACCTCAGCCATCCCGCTGATGATCTCGGCGCGGGGCAACTCGACCAGCGTGTCCAGGTCGCAGATCACCGCCGTGGGCTCATGGAAGGCGCCGACCAGGTTCTTGCCGGCGGCTGTGTTGATGCCGGTCTTGCCCCCGACGGCCGCATCCACCATCCCCAGCAAGGTGGTCGGCACCTGCACGATCGGCACCCCGCGCAACCAGGTGGCGGCCACAAAACCCGCGAGATCGGTGGTACTGCCACCGCCCAGACCCACGATCACATCGGTGCGGGTGAAGCCGTTGTCCCCCAGCACGCTCCAGCAGTAGTTGAGGACCTCGACGTTCTTGGCCTCTTCGGCGTCCGGAATCTCGATGGAGATCGCCGAGTACCGACCAGTTGTCGCAAGGTCCTCCCGCATCTGCTCGCCGGTGGCTCGCAGGGCGCGGGGATGGATCATGGCCACCCGCGCGGCGCTGGCAGGGATCGCGGCCATCACCTCGGCGAACAACCCGCGGCCCACCACGACCGGGTAGCCGGCAAGCGCTCTTGACCATGATGGTCTCGGTCATCGGACTTCTCCCACCCTTCGATCTCATCGGCCACCCCCAGGGCCCGACCATCGGTGTGCACCACCAGATCGGCGCACGGCTTCGTACCACGGGGCGTTCTGTCATCATGTCGGGCAATTGGGCCCGGATATTCCCCAGGGACACGGGCGGAGCCCGGCCAGGCCACTGCGACGCACCGCATCGACCAGCCCGACCTCCAACCACACGACCCGCACGGGGACCAGGGCGTCCCGGACCGCCTCCGAGCAGGGCCCCACTGCCGACCGCCACCACCCCGCCGGGCTCGGCGCAGGGCATCCAGGACGATCCGCTCCTCCATGGCCCGGAAGGCGGCCTCGTCGTCGATCACGGCCTCGGCCACCGGCGGCCCTGCTCGGCTGCGTACCGGGCGTCAGTGTCCAGCGAGGGACAGCCCAGCGTTCTGCGAGCTCAGCGGCAACCGCGGACTTGCCGCAGCCGGGCGCCCCGACCAGGGCCAGCCGAGCGATCACGCCGGTTCCGGCGGCGCGACCAACGTCTCCAGGTAGGCCAGCAGGTTGCGCCGGACCTCTTCCAGGGAATCGCCACCTGTCTTCTCCAACAGAGCATCCGCCAGGACCAGGGCCACCATCGCCTCCGCGATCACCCCGGCGGCCGGCACCGCACATGCATCCGAGCGCTGATTGATCGCGGTGGCGGCCTTGCCCGTGGCCACATCGATCGTGCGCAGCGCCCGGGGGACCGTGCTGATGGGCTTCATGGCAGCCCGCACCCGCAGCGGCTGACCGGTCGACATGCCACCTTCGGTGCCGCCGCTGTGGCCGGTCTGCCGGGTGATCCGACCCTCGACGAGCAGGATTTCGTCCTGGGCGGTGGAACCGCGCATCGCTGCGAGGTCGAAGCCGTCACCCACCTCGACACCCTTGATCGCCTGAATGCCCATCAGGGCGCAGGCGA
The DNA here is from genome assembly GCA_016719135.1 of Micrococcales bacterium. Lineage (GTDB taxonomy): Bacteria > Actinomycetota > Actinomycetes > S36-B12 > UBA10799 > JADKAV01. The sequence continues at coordinate 6,500 of JADKAV010000004.1, forward strand.
GGCGGGCGTCCAGACGGCGATCGGCGTGGACATAGCTGCCCAGGCCCGGGGGAACTCCCTCAGCGATGACCTCCACCACACCACCGAGGGTGTCCGCCTCGGCCTTGGCCGCATCGATCTCGGCGACCATCGCCTCCCCCACAGCCGGCGACGCACACCGCACGGGATCGGCATCGATCGCGGGAAGGTCCGCGAAGGTGGGGGGCGGAGCATCGCTGGCAACTGTCCCGATCCGGACGACGTGGCTGAAGACGTGGATGCCCGCGGCCTGCTGTAGAAGAGCCTTGGCCACCGCGCCAAGCGCGACGCGTGCGGCCGTCTCGCGGGCGCTGGCGCGCTCGAGGATGGGGCGGGCCTCGTCGAAGTCGTACTTCTGCATGCCGGCCAGGTCCGCGTGGCCGGGCCGGGGGCGGGTCAGGGGTGCGTTGCGGGCCAGTTTGGCCAGGATCGTGGCGTCCACCGGGTCCGGCGACATGACCTGCTCCCACTTCGGCCACTCCGAGTTGCCGACCTGGATGGCGATCGGCCCACCCTGGGTGCAGCCGTGCCGGACACCCCGAGAAGCTCTGACCGTATCTGCCTCGAACTTCTGCCGGGCCCCGCGGCCATAGCCGAGTCGCCGCCGCGAAAGTGCCGCAGCCACGTCAGCGGTGGTCAGGGCCACGCCCGCCGGCATCCCTCCAGAACCGCCGTCAGCACAGGGCCATGGGATTCCCCTGCCGTTATCCACCTGAGCATGTCCCCATCGTGGCACGCGCGCCTACAGTCGCTCGGTCTTGCCCTTGCAGACGCTGAAGCGCACCTCGGTGTCCGGCATGCCCACCCATGCGCAACCGCCTCCGAGTGGCGCCAGATAGGTCAGCCCGCCGGGTTCACTGGGTTCGTTGAGGTACAACTTGGTCCGCTGACCGTTCACGCGCGCGGTCATCACGTCGGGCTGGACGTCGACGACGCGGACGAGCAGTTCCTCACCATTCTTGTCCGGGCCACCGATGGGTTCGGGAGCGACGGGTTGGGGGTCGTCGGGCTTCGGCGCCGGGTCCTTGGACGAGGGTTTGGTGGACGGCGATGTGTGGACAGCGGGGTCTTGACGCGTGGTGGTGGACGCCGGATCCTTACGCGGCTCTGAGGGCTTGCTCGTGGGTTTGGCCGTCGGCTCCGATGCGGTGTCGGAGCCCGTGCCTTTCTTTCCCCCTTCGACGGGGGCGAAGGGGTTGGCGCTGGTGCCGCGCCCGGAATAGACGCGCACAGCGGGTTCCACTTCGACGACTGCTTCCTCGGCTGCGGTGTCCTCCGTGACGGCTGTCTCGGCAGGGGCACCCCGGGTCACCGGTGGAAGCTCCTCCGGGCTGTTCCCACCTGAGAGCACAAGGTACAGACCAGCTAGCAAGGCGATGGACATCGCCACTGCCAGCATCACCACTGCCCGCCGGTTCTCTTGGACCCATTCGGCCATGTCACTCACCGTCCTTGAGTAACTCAGGGGGGATGCTCACGGCCTTACCATTGAGCACGAAGACGCGCGCTTCCATCGAGAAATCCAACGCCTGCTCGGCGTCGTCGTCGCTTTGCCGGTTCACGTCCAGGACGGTGATCAGGAACGCGCGCTGCTGTTGTTCGAGGCGTGACATGAGTCGGCGGATGGAGGCGTAGCTACCTTGCCCGGTCAATGTGAGGGGCACATAGGCGACACCGGCGTCACGTGGTGCCACGCCCTGCCCCAGATTCGTCGGGGTCGGCGCGGGAGCGGGTTTATTGGTCGGATCAGGGGTCGCGCCCTCCTCGGACGCGCTGGCCGACGGGGTCGGCCGCTCGACTTGGAACAACGTGATCTGTCCTGGTTGCAGGGAGTCGATCGCCACGCCCTCCGCTCGGGCTTGGGACTGGATCGTTCGCATGAGTTTGGGGACGTTGACGTCTTTGGGGATCTTGGCGCGAATCCGCATCAGCGCATCGATCTGCTCCTGCAGGTCCTTCTCCTGGACGGCCAGTTCCTTCGTCTGCAGCACCACACGCTCGGTCTGCGTCTCAGTGGTTTCAGCTTCGTTAAGGGTCTGCGAGGCGGCCGCATAGACCGGTTTCACCACGAACATCCAGCCGAGATAGCCGAATAGCACTACGGCCAGCGCTCCGCCGATGTACCAGGCCCTCGGATTCGTTTTCACTGCGTCGCCTCCACATACCGCCCCGACAGCGCCTGCTCGGTGAGTTCGGCAGTGTTGCTGAAGGTGTAAGTACCCGTCGTGAGATCGCGTGACACCTCTGTCAGGATCACGTTCTGATAGTCGGGCTGGGCCCGCAACGTTTCGATCCAGATCGACACGTCGTCGAAACTGCGCGCCTCCCCCGAGAACGACATGGAGCCGGCCAGGGGTTCCAGGACCTCGTCGGTGGTTGCGTTGGTTGCAGGCTTCTCCTCAGCCCCCGCTACCAAAGAGACCGTGCTCAGCGAGACATCCAGCGGAAGGATGCCCGCCAGGTCCGAGATGATCCTGGCGACCTGCACCTCGTTGCCCATGGCCTGCGAGAGTTCCGCCCTGGCAGCATCCACCGCTGCGTACACCGTTGGCACGTCGTCGTATTCGGCTTTGGCCGCCTCTGCCTCCCGCAAGCTCTGCTGGGCGACAGCCAGCTGGTTCTGCGCCTGGGACAACTGCATCCGGGCGAATCCGAACAACAACAGCATGAGTCCGACCAGGCCTATCGCCGCCAGGAGGACCCGTCGCTTGGCAGCGCCCACTGCACGCCGCCGCACGATGGACGGTGGCATGAGTTCCGGGGCTGGGAAGTTGCGTGGGCCGAGGATCTGGTGCAGACCCTCCTGCGGCGCTAGAAGCCCGACCGCTGGCGAGGTGGCCCCAGTGGGATCTTCACCTCCTGCGTCGGGAGGTCGTGGACCGCTGGCGTAGAGAGTCATGCCGCCCCCAACGCCAGACCCACGGCAGACGCGGATGCTGGGCTGCCGGCCATGGCCAACTCGTCTGCGGACATGGACTTGCCGTGCCGTGTCACATGCGGAGTCCCAACGGCTACCGGGATCCGTAGCACCGAGGCCAGGATCGGCAGGAGACCCAATGTGGCACCGGCGCCCCCGACGACGTACGCCCGGCCAGGTCGTCGTCCTTCACTGGTCGCGTAGAAGTCGATCGAGGTGCGGATGTCGGACACAAGGTCGGCCAGGGCCGTGCGCATCGCGGTCTCGGTCGCCGATTGATCCGCAGCGTTCATGGTGGGCCACGTCACCGGCAGACTGAGCTTCCACCGCTCCGCGTCCTCCTCGTCGATGCTGAGGTGCTCCGCCAGCTTCGCCGTGATGTCCTGACCACCCCGGGACAGGATGCGAACGAAACGGGGCTGGCCCCCCTCGTGAATGCTGATGCTGGTCATCGTGTGACCAATATCCAAAAGCGCTTCCGGATTCGGGGAGAGCGGATCAGCCAGGGCACCCAGCGTGGACAGCGGCGTCAATGTGACCGAGACGACTCGCAGACCTGCCGATTCAACTGCATCGACCGTGTCGAGCACGGATTGCTCATTCGCTGCGACCAGCAGCCCTCTGATCACATGAGCCCCGTCGTCATCCACGAGGTCCTCGTACGAAAGGAAGTCAAGTACACAGTCCTGGACCGGCATCGGCAACATATCCGCCGCGAGCAAAGGCAGAGCCTGTTTGAACTCCTTGGGAGGTACCCACGGAAGGTCCACCTGCCGCGCCACCATGCGCTGGCTGGCAACGCCCAACCGGACGTCCTTGCCGCCGGGCTTGCCGACCTTGACCAGGTGCCGGATGGCACCACTGAGGGCCTCGGCGTCGACCACTTCCCCGTCGACCACAACGCCGGGATTCAAGCCGATGGAATTAAGGTGCTCGATCACCGAGCCGGAACGGCTGCGGGACACGGTTGCGAGACGAACGGTCGAGGATCCGACCTCCAGCCCCACACTGCTCTTTGCCACCGTGACCTCCGTAGATCCGAGTCCACCGGTGGCATCGGCAATTACCGCGCTTTTGTTGAGTCCAAGATCGTCAGAGGAACAGATTGGAGTACCACGTGGCCACTGCGGATCCCCAGGCCATGGCGCCGATCGCGGCAACCACCATGAACGGCCCGAACGGCAAAGCGCTCTTGCGTCCCGCCCGGCCAGTTGCGATTGAGGCGACACCCCATACCGCCCCGAGCAAGAAGGCCCCGAATCCGCCCACCACCAAAGCACCCCAGCCCACCCAGGCCATCGCGGTGCCCACGACCAGAGCCAATTTCACGTCGCCCCACCCCATACCTCGTGGGAAGGCCGTCGCGAGTGCGGCGTAGATGAGCGCCAGTACAAAACCGCCGGCGATCGCCCGGCCGAATGCTGGCCACTCTTGCTCCAGCATGGCGGTGATCGTTAGGCCCGCTACGACCACCACGTATGTCGACAGCGTGAGGCTGTTCGGCAGGCGGTGATGCTCGACGTCGATCAGAATCATGGCGATGGACGCGGCTACGAACCAGAAGGCAAAGGGAAGCAAGATGGACCAGCCGACCCATGCTGCCGTGGCTCCGAAGGCAGCGCCAGTGGCCAGTTCCACCAAGGGGTAACGCGGCGAAATGCGCGCACCGCAGTCGCGACAGCGACCGCGCAGCAGCACCCAGGAGAACACCGGAATGTTGTCGTACGCCCGGATGGGATGCCCGCACACCGGACAGTGGGACGCTGGATGGGACAGCGACTCACCGCGGGGCAGCCGCCACACCACGACGTTGAGGAAGGACCCGATGAGAAGGCCCAGGAGTCCGGCCAGGAGAACCACGGCTGCAGCCTAGTGCGATCGCCGGGCGGGTGGTTCGCGCCTGTGGATATCAATACTTGGCGCTGAGTTCACCGGTCACCTTCGATCCCCACGCCGCATTCGTCCACTGCGGGAAGTACGGCGGCGAGGCGAACTGCAGACGTGAGTCGTAGGAATAGTCCTTGGCGAATCCGGTACCACCGGACGTGCCTACCGCGCCACGCCACTTCTGTGCAATCGAACCCCGCACCGCGAGGGTCCCGAGATCCGCACCCTGGTTGTAGTTCTGGACCCAGAAACTGCGCGCGAGAGTCTGGATGGACGCGTAGATCCAGAAGTCCTGCCGATCGTTCGTCAGGCCGGGGTGCGGGATGTTGGTGTGGCTGCTGTTGAAGGTCTTCTCCGTCGTCCACACACAGTTGATGGTCTGACCGTTCTTGCCGCCGCTCGGGCCTCCAGAGGATGGGGAACTCGGGCAGGATCCGCTGACTTTGGGGACCTCGACCGGGTCCGAGACATCCGTCCGGGAGCCTCGTGACACGGGATGGTAGACGACCACCGAGTTTGCTGCGACCAGGCCCACCATGTCCGGTCCGATCGCAGAGTTGCCCTTTGTGGTGCTGCTGATTCCGAGATCGCCGGTCACGATCACGTTGTTCTGAGCGGCGATGGTGACCCGGCCTTTCACGGTGCCTTCGATGTAGACGTTGCCCCAACCGCAGTCGAAGGTGAGCGGATGGATATCGTTCTCCGGCACTTCCGTCGAGTCGGTGGGCCCCGATATGAGTTGCCAGTTGCTGCCCGAACGCCGCCAGGACTTCGTGGTCGTGAAGCTACTGCTGCTCGGGTTGTAGTAGCTGATGTCTGTGACGTCCTGAGGCGTGCTACCTGTTCCCTTTGGAATGACGTCGGAGGAGCTGCTGCCGGAGGTGGAACCATTGACGATCTGCCCGGGGACGCACGTCGCCGAGCCTGTGCCCGCCGCCTCCACATAAATCACCATGTCGGTGGGGACCGGGACCGTCTGACCGTTCGCTGGGTACTTCTGCCCCGACGCAGGTTTGAACTGCGAGGCGATACCGCAATTCAAGCCAGGTGGAGAGTCCGGACCGGTCACCGACTTACCTGCGCTACCGGTGTTCCAGACGGTCATGGTGCCGTTGCCGTTGAAGCGGATGCGGGTGTCGCCGTAGTAGTTGCATCCGGGGTAGGTGTCGAACTTGTCAGAGTTGTCCGGCAGATATAGGGACAACGCGGGGCGTGCGCCGGCGGTGCCCAGGTAGGGATTTGTCGTGGAGGTGTTCCGCCAACAGGTCCCCTTTCCAGCGTTCTTCCCGACGCCGTTGTTGTCCGGTGTGCCCGCTTCCTCGGTGCAATCCGGATCGGCCATCTGAAAGCCTTTGAGGAATTGTGGCCGAGTCCCCCCGGCGTTACTCATCAGCGGTGAGTCGTTGAAGTGCACATCACCGTCGAGGACGTCATTGCCGGCGAATTGGATCTCCTGGCAAACACGGTTGTTCACCCGACGTCCCCCTTGCCACCAGTACGTGGCCAGCGCCGCACCCCTGCGTCCACATTCGTCATAGAGTGCGCCCCCCTGTGGTAGCGAATCGTCACCGCCCGGTGGGTAGGCCACAAGATTTTGAGGGTCGGCGTCCTCGAAGTCGGTGTAATACAGGAAGTCGGTCGAGCCCCCACGGGCAACGCGTACCTGAATCGTGCGAGAGACTCCCCGGACCTTGCCGGTTGACTCGACCCAGACCGAGCCGTCCTTCCAGAAATTGTCGGCGTTGACGTCGTAGTGGAACTTGCCCGCTGCCGGCTTGCCCGCCTGACGTTCACCCAGCCCGGCGCAGTACTGCTGTTCCATCCACAGGTGTTCGTCTCGGCTTTGGGTCCCTTTGAGGGCGTCATTGGAGCAGTCGACGGTCAGCGCATAGGCGTCGGTTCGGTTGAGTTTGGCCAAATAGTCGTCCACCCCGCCTGAGCTGCTGCCAACGCTGCCTGCCAGCTCTCGTCACGGCGGACTTGCGGCACGACATTGACCGCGTAGCTCAGCGCGGCAGCCACCACAACCGTCATCACCGAGATCATCCCCAGGACCATGATCATGGCAGCACCGCGATCTTGTTCACGTTCGTGCGTCACGTGGTCACCTCCTACGGTGTGGGTGTGGGCTGGATGAGGGAGTCCGCGTTGGGCAAGGTGACCCGCGCAGTAACCGTGCTGGATTCGGCTCGCTCGAGGGGCTGAATACGCAACACCAGATCGATGCTGTCCACGGCCTTCAGCCTCGACGCACTGGATTCCAGCGGCGTGGCGATGACGGTCCCGCGCCGGTCGTAGTAGGTGAAGATCGGTCCGGGCAACACGTCTCGTGCCAGGACTCTCGTGCGCACCGGGCAACTCGGTCCGGGCACGCAGTATTGATAATCGAAATCGTTGTACGCGTGAACATTGGGACGCTGAATGGTCTCGGTGAGAACCCCGTCGTTGCTGACGCTGTAGGTCACTCGCCGAGGACCGTAGTCAGTCGTGCCTGAAGTCGGAAGGATTCCGTCATTGTCGGCGTTTGCATAGAACTTGACTGATCTGTCATCACCGGCGATGAAAGCGGCCACGTCGCAGCCGGCACACACCGCCTGGATCTGGGAGGGCAAGATCGCAGTGCGCAGGACCCGCGTCATTGCCTCGATCGACAGGTTGGTCTCGCTGACCCCTGCAGACGCCCAGCGTTCTCGTTCAGAGTCCGCTGAGCGACGATCATGCCCTGGGTGACGAGCCCCAGGACAGTGCCGAGAATGCTCACCACGACCAGCATCTCGATGAGACTGATACCCGCGTCATTGGGTCGTTCGCTCGTGGTCATCAGCCACCCACCGGTAGTTCGAGTGGGTAGGTCACCGATCCGTTCGCGGTGACGTCGACGAGCATTTCTCCCAGCCCAGCTGAAACCCTCCATTGACCGTAGGGCAGCGCCGATTTGATGAGGCCGTTCGCATCCGTCGTGCCCAGCACGAACTGCATCTCATTGCAGCCGGATATGTTGATGATGGTCGCGATGGCTTCGGTGTTGGCGATGGGCCCGCCGTCCTCGTCATCGTTCATGGTCAGCTTCACCGGCTTCAGCACGACAGGTGCCGTCACGGTCTGCCCGGGCCGCGGCTTGACAGGGTCGGCGCGCGTTCCGCCGCTGGCTGCGGGGTCGTTCAGGTTACATGTGCCCGCCCACAGTGAATAGCCATCCGGGAACGGCCACAGCCCGGTCACGGTCGTCTGTCCGGCCGGCACCTTCTTCTTGCCCATAGAGGGCAGGCTGGGGTTGAACAGCACGACGGAGGGCAACGGCGCTGGCTTTTGGTAATCGGGACCGGCTCCATCGCTGATTTGGAAGTCGAGTTCGAGCGTCGCCGCGGCGTCGTAGCTGAAGGGGACGATCTGGATGGTTCCGTTCCCCACGGTCGCGGGCTTGGAGACTGTCTTCTGACCCTCGAAACTCACATAGCCGGGATTACTCGCCTCGGCCAGCGTCACCGAGTAGTTGCCGGTCGACGACAGCGCGAAGACCGCACAACCGTCGGCAGCCGTCACCACAGCTGGATGGGTTCCCGGTGAGACCTTCACGGTGACTCCAGACACTCCGTTGCCGTCCGCTCCTTGCACCTTGGCTGCAATGAATCCCTTGACATCTGAGAGTGTCCCCTTAGGTGGAGTGAGCACAGTGTTGGATTCGACATCCTTCGTCATCCCTTGGGCCTGCCACGACACGCGCACATTGACACCGAGCGACGGGTAGGTAACCGCTGAGCCTCCGTCACAGGGACTCGTGCCGGTTCCCCCGGGTAGCCACTGGACAGTGCGGACAACCGTGAAGTCAGTGCCATCGAGCCTGAGCGGCTGTCCGCTGACCCCGCCCGGCAGAGGGTGTGGGTTGGTGACTATGCTATCTGCCGCAATAGTCCTTGGCGCAGTCTTGCTGACGCCGAATTCATTGCGGACCGTCTCGAGCTCACGAGCAGACAGGTTCGTCGCCGGGATAGGCGTTCGGTCCTCCTGCGTGACGGTGAGGGTCAGCTGCAGGCCATACGCGAATCCACTGGAGGCCAGCCCGAGGATCACCAGCGCGATCATCATCTCGACGCGATCAACGACGTGGACTCCACGGTCTTTTCTTCCGCAGGCGGCCGCCGTCACTTGATCAATCACCATCGGTCGGTCGAAGGCCTTTCCGTGAAATATCGACCTCCCGCTGGTCGAATATTCACCCAAACCATGCCAAACGGGGGCCGACTGCGTGTTTGACGGGAGATTGCTTGCGACTTCTCACCTGAGAGAGGTGCACGGCATGGGCTTGCTCAGGCAGTGCACGACATCCAACGTCGCGGCCGGACAAGACAACGGACCCCAGATGGCCTGGGGTCCGTTGTGGGTTTGGATCAGGCGCATGCACCGAAGACTGGATCCTGCGTACCTCCAGTGGCCGAATTGTAAGTGACGCTCCAACCGTCCGCGGCGCCATCGGTCGCCTCGACGCAGAAAATGAAACTCGTTCCAGCTTCCGTGTAGCCGGTGACGGCGTTGTTGGCCGAGGTCTGCACTTGGACCTCAGTGTCAGCATCGAACACCGCCGGTGCCGCGATCACGGCAGTAGGGTATGCCTGCTTGGACGTGAAGAACGTCTCGATCTCGATCGCACCGTTACGCGCGTCGCTGGTCAGCGAGGCCTTGGCTGCGCTCTCGCGCTGGTTCAAGAACACGGGGATGGCGATGGCCGCCAGAATTCCGATGATGATGACGACAACCAGAAGTTCGATGAGCGTGAAGCCCTCGTCCTTCTTTCGTGCCGCAGCAATGCGTGCAAACATCTCTGTTCTCCTTCGAATGTGGGGCATCGCCCCTATTGCAATGACAGAGATGACATCGGACGCTGAAGGGCGGCAAGTGCAATCCTGAGCGCGGCCATGTCCCCCATTCGGACGAACGCAAGATCCACTTCACCCGTTCGGGGGATACGAACTTGACGGCCGAGTTAGCTCCACACGGACGAAGCGGCGGCGCAAATGGGGGACGACGGACCTGGTGGGTCGCAGACTACGTGCGCATCTCGTCAGTCAGGTGGTGCGTGAGGTTGTGGTAGTGCAGCCACCAGTCGGGACGGTTCGGCTGCGGGCGGTGCTCGATGTGCGTGATCCCTGTGTGGTGGGTCTCGACCGCGACCACACTCCACGGACCCTTTTCGAAGATGTACTCGAAGACCGCCTCGATGACGCCCGCGTGCGCCACCAGCAGGATGCGGCGCATATCTGACGGCTCCTCCGTGGGCCCGCCCATCCGGTTGCGGCGCGCGGCTGGGACCAGTGCCTCCACGAACGCCCCGATCCGCGACCGGAACTGCATCCAACTCTCGCCCGTCGCGGTGACCGGTGTGTACGGATCCAACGTCCCCCACAACTCGGGCGTGAACGTCTCGAACTCGGTAGACGGGATGGGGGTACCGTCGGGCCGACAGGTGCCGATCTCCCGCAGACCGTCTGTGAGCGTCGGCTGCTGCCCGATCACCGACCCGATGATCTGGGCGGTCTGGGCCGTGCGCGCGACACTGCTGGCGTAGAAGTCGGTGGCGCGGATGTTGTCACGAATCCACTCCCCCGCGCGTGCAGCTTGTTCTCGCCCGAGATCCGTTAACGGCTCGTCACGATGCGACACCGTGATATCGCCGAGGTTGACGTGGCTCTGTCCGTGGCGGACGAGGTACAAATGCACGTCTCAACGCTACGCGCCACAGCCGATATCTGCCGACTCGGAGCCCTGTGTATTGTCTTGTCAATTTGTCAGACCCCCCTTCTAGGTTCGGAATATGGACATTGACATCGATGTGGACCAGTTCGATGGGCTGGTCGAGGGGATCGACGCCGCCGGACTCGCGGTGCGGGCCGCGGCCGCCGGACGGTTGGAGGCGATCTACGCACTGCACCAGGCGCTGCCCACCGACCGGTATTCCGCGGCCTGCGACGCGCTGGTCGCCGAAGTCGCCTGCTCGTTGAACCTGTCACACCGTTCGGCGTGGCGACTGTACGACGAGGCGTTCATGATCTGCCAACGCCGCGGGCTCCTCACCGCCCTGCGCACCGGTGACATCGACCTGACCCGGGCGAAACTGATCGCCACCTTGCTACCCACCAGCGACCTGCAAGACCGCTGGGAGGCCGACGCGATCGACTACGCCGGGTCCCACACGACGTATCAGGTGCGCCGCTGGTTACTGTCCCGGCTCCCCGACGGCGACGACAAAGCCAAGAAAACCGCGTTCGAGGATCGGCGCGTCGAGATCACCCCCGACCGTGACGGCATGACCGACCTGTACGCCTACCTGCCCACCGACGTCGCCGAAGCACTGTTCACCGCCCTGGACACCCTGGCGCGCACCAACACCGTCCCCGACGACACGCGCACCCTGGCCCAGCGCCGCGCCGATGCGGTCGCGGACCTACTCGACGAGCAGACAGTGGTGAAAACCACGGTGGCGGTGGTCCTGCCGACCTCCGGGATCGGCGCCACCGTCAACGGCTGCCCGCTGCCGTGGACCAACGCCTGGCACCTGGCCTGCCGCACCGACCCGACCTGGTTCGCGTGGCTGGCCACCCCCACCGGCCGGATCATCAACACCACCCCCGGGCAGTACCGCATCCCCACCGCGCTGGCCCGCACCGTACGCGCCCGCGACCAACACTGCCGCTTCCCCGGCTGCAGCGTGCCGGCCGCGCGCTGCGACCTCGACCACACCATCCCGCACCCCGACGGCGACACCACCGCGGACAACCTGCACTGCCTATGCCGACGCCACCACCGCATCAAACACCAAACCGGCTGGCACGTCGTCAACATCGGGAACAACGAACTGGAATGGACCAGCCCCGCCGGACGCACCTACCGCACCAAACCACCCAACACCCTCGACCACGCAGCGTAACCATCCGACTGACCATGTGAAGGCGCGAACGTATGAGTTCAGAGCCTCTGAGCCACGGATTCCCCGTGGATTGCAGAGAAACCTCGCGGATCTTGGATAACTCGGTTTTCGGCGAGCCCGAAAATGCGCACGTCCATCGAGGCTCAGGCTGCGCGAAGCGGTTGCCACCTGAAACAGTTACTCCATCCGGTTGAATATTCCAGCACTGGACGAGGAACGTGGAGGCTTCACATGGCGAAGGCGCGTGCCCTCGGCGCCGCGGCCTCGCGTGGCGATTTCGCAGAGTCGCAACCCACTTCGGTACCCACCCAGAGACTTGTTACCGCCCCCGTAGATCTGGACCTTCAGGACTATCGACTCATCGCCGAAAATGCTTCGGATGTCGTCTTTCGTGCTGACCTCCATGGCACCGTCACGTGGATCAGTCCTTCAGTCGAGAGGCTGCTCGGTTGGCCCCGGGACGAGGTCATGCAACGCGACTTCCTTGACTTTGTCCATGACGAGGACAAGGACCGGATCAGCCAGACACGATCCCGCGTAGCTTATGGGATACCCGTGGTCATGGAGTTCCGGGCACGGCACCGGTCTGGAGAGTACATCTGGATCTCCTCGGCGGTTAGGCCGTTGCACGACGAACAGGGCACAATCATCGGGCGAGTGGGTAGTTGGCGCGATGCAACGGAACGTCGCCTCGCCCAGCGGCGCCTCGAGGAGACCAAGGAGCGTTTTCGCCTTCTGGCCGAGAATGCCTCTGACATCGTGTATATGTCGGGTCCGGATCGAATCGTCCGCTGGATAGCTCCCACAGTCGAATCCGCGCTCGGATGGACCCCTGACGAGATCATCGGTACCACCTTCCACGATCTGCTCCACCCCGACGACGCCGAGGCCATCTCCGAGGCTAGAAGGCGCATCTTCGAGGACGACGACTTCGTGGGCTCGGGACGCTCACTCGAGATGCGACTGCGTAACAAGTGCGGCGAATACCGGTGGTTCTCGGGCAACGCGACTCGACTCACAGATGCGGAGGGCCGAGTCGCGGGCATTGTTGCGGGGATGCGGGACGTGCACGACCTCGTCATCCATCGTGAACGCGCGGAGCGTGGAGAGAATCGACTGGCCGCGGTACTTGAGACTCTTTTCGACCCGCACCTGACGCTGGATGCGGTCTCGGACTCCAGTGGCATCATCATGGACTTCGTCTTCCTGGAAGCTAATGCAGCGGCATGCGAATACCTCACGATTCCCCACCAGAATCTGATCGGGATGCGTCTTCTCGACGTCTTCCCAGAGCACACCGACAGCGATCTGTTCCACCGCTATGTGCGCGTGATCGAGACTGGCGAGCCGCTGATCCTCGACAACTACGCGTTCACCGAATCCGGCGAACGGAGCGATGCGAATTCGCGCGAAGTTCTGTTCCTGGATATTCGTGCGTCTCGGGTGGGCAACAGCCTCAACTTCACATTTCGCGATGTCACCGAGCGGCATCTCGCCCAAAGACAACTAGCGGACTCCGAGAAGAAGTACCGACGACTGGCTGAAAACGCGGCCGATGTCGTTTATGAATGGGGTCTTGACGGGCGCCTCGCATGGGTTTCCCCGTCGGTGACGCAGTCGCTGGGCTGGAAGCCCGACGTGATCATAGGACGGCATATCACTGATTTCGTGCATCCCGAGGATCTCACTCGCGAGACCTTGTTGGCGTCGGCGGACACACGCGAAGCCCGCTTGCGAACTGCTGACGGTGAATGGAAATGGATGCGCATCTCCGGGCGCGCCATACGCGACAGCAGAGATCGAGCGCCCGGTTTCATCGAGACTGCGCATGACATCCAGGCGGAGATGAGTGCGCGGATGAGTCTTGCGTACCAAGCCGGACACGACCCGCTGACAGGACTTCCGAATCGCAGGACACTTCTCGCCGAACTCGATGAGTCAATTGCAGCCAAAGCAGAGCATGCGGGTTCCTTGCTGTCCGTCGGCATCGACGATCTGGGATCGATAATCGACGGTTTCACACACGCTGCCGCAGACAGAGTGGTGTCGCACGTGGCCGACCACCTGCAAAGACTTGACGTGACCAGAGTTGCGAGGATCACCGAGGACGAGTTCGCTGTACTGCTCTCCGTTCAGGATGCGGATTCAATCGCGGATTTGGCAGATGCCATCCAGTCCATCGTGAACTCGCCAACGTCTGTCGGCGGGCACAGCATCGATGTCACTGTCAGCATCGGAATCGCGACCCGAACAGACACGTCCAGCGGTGAGGAGTGGCTGCGGAACGCTACGACGGCTCTGCATCACGCCAAGTCGTTAGGAGGAAACCGGTGGCAGTTCCAAGATGCCGGCATGGCCAAGGCAGCCACCGAACGTGTGATCATTCGTAGCTCGATTCGAGACGGACTTGCTGCAGGTCACTTCCGCGCGTGGTTCCAGCCGGTCGTGTGCCTGTCCACTCGGTCGGTCGTGGGATATGAAGCACTCGCCCGATGGATTACCTCCGACTCGAAGGTGGTGCCACCCGATGTCTTCATCCCTGCGGCAGCGCATGCCGATCTCATCCTCGAACTCGACCGGGCGATACTTGGTCAGGCCTTGGAACGGGCTGCGCGACAGCCTGCGAAGACCTGGGTTTCAGTGAATGTGTCTTCCTCCTCCTTGTGCGACCCGGGACTGGTTGAGGGTGTCCTTGCCGAGTTTGCCCGGACCGGCGCTCTGCCATCGCAGTTGCAGTTGGAGGTGACGGAGACGTCGCTGCTCACAGATACTGAGCGCATCCAGGAGAACATGATTGCGCTGGCCGAGATCGGCGTCTCGTGGTGGGTCGACGACTTCGGTACAGGCTTTTCGTCGATCACACACCTGCGCGATCTTCCGGTCCAGGGCCTCAAACTGGATCGCTCCTTCACCCGCGGAATCACCAACGACCCCACCAGAAGCAGACTTGCGCAGGGATTGCAGGGCCTGGCCCAGGGGCTGGCCCTGTCCACCGTGGCCGAAGGAATCGAGACCGAGCAGCAAGCTGCCCTCTTGCAAGATCAGGGCTGGCAGATGGGCCAGGGCTGGCTCTTCGGACGGCCGGTCGCGGACACTGAAGACTGAGAAATCAAAGAGCACTCTTGCAGACGCCCTGGGCAATAGGCGTCAGTCTGGGCAAGATGAAGTCATTGGGCAATGTCGGATGCCACTTCACAGACAACTACTTAATCAGATCGAAAATCTTGAAGATGGGCATATACAAGGCGATGATCATGGCACCCACCATCGCACCGACGACAGCAATCATCAGCGGTTCGATGAGCGAGGTCAATGCTTCGGTCGTCGCCTGCACCTCGGCATCGTAGAAGTCCGATATTTTGTGCAGCATCTGATCCAGTGCACCGGTGTCTTCACCGACGGCCATCATCTGCACGACCATCGCGGGGAAGACCGGGTGATTCACCAGGGGTCCGGCCAGCGACTCGCCCCGCCGCACAGACACCTCCACATCTTTGACTGCCCTAGCAATCACGACGTTGCCGGTTGTATCGGCCACGATGTCTAATGCCTGCAAGATAGGGACTCCTGCATGGATCATGGTGCCGAGGTTGCGGGTGAATCGTGAGAGCGCGATTTTTTGGAATAGGCTGCCGAACACCGGAGCTTTGAGCTTTATTGGATCCAGCACATTCCGCACGCGTGCATGGTTCTTGTATTTGCCCCATAGGACCGCGAGGCCGATCATGGCCAGAATGATCAACGGTAGAAGGTCTTGAGTAACTCCGACAACATGACCAGGATCTGCGTGGGCAACGGCAGCTTGCCTCCGAGGCTATCGAACAGACCCGCAAAAACCGGGACGATGAACAAGAGCATCCCTACCAGCGAAAGCAAGGCGAAAGCAAATACGACGAGCGGATAAGTCATCGCCGACTTGATGGTCGAACGCAGTTTGACCTCTGCCTCGAAGTTATCTGCCAACTGCCCCAGTACCTGGTCCAGAAAGCCTCCGGTCTCCCCGGCTTTGGTCATATTGATCATGATCGGCGGAAAGACCTTGGGGTGCTGGGCGAATGCCTGCGACAGCGAGGACCCTTGTTCTATCGACAGTCGTACCGAGGAGAAGACCTCCCCCAGCGCCTTGTTCTCCGTCTGATCACTGAGAATCGACAAGGCGCGCAACAGCGACAGACCAGAGTTGATCATCGTTGCGAACTGGCGTGCCGAGATCGCCAGATCCTTGAGTTTGACTCGTTGACCCATCCCCGGGATCTTGATCTCGGTCTTCAGTCCGGAGTTCGCCTTGGTGATCGCGATCGGCGCATAACCCATGCCCTTGAGTTTCGTCGCGACGACTGACGGCGACTCAGCTTCGATTCGCCCACGGATCACCTTGCCGGAGCGGTCGCGAACTTGATAGTCGAATGTGGCCTGACTCATCGAGACCTCCCGGTCAATCGCAGGAAGTCCTCCATCTGGTGGCAGTTCTCAACGCCCTCCTCGAATGTGATGCGTCGCGCCCTGACCAACTCAGCAAGATTCTGGTCGAGGGTTTGCATCCCGAACTGCGCGCCTGCCTGCATCGACGAGTAGATCTGGTGGGTCTTCCCCTCGCGGATAAGGTTGCGAATCGCCGGGGTGGCGATGAGAACTTCGGTTGCCGCCACCCGCGACTTGCCGTCCGCGGTCTTACACAACGTCTGGCACATGATCCCTTGGAGAGTTCCAGCCAATTGCTGGCGAATCTGCTGCTGCTGGTGCGGCGGGAAGACATCGATGATCCGGTCGATGGTCTGCGCAGCGTCCTGCGTGTGCAGAGTGGCGAACACGAGGTGACCGGTTTCCGCGGCGGTCAACGCCACCTGGATGGTCTCCAGATCGCGCATCTCGCCGACCAGGATGATGTCCGGGTCCTGCCGCAAGACATGCTTGAGAGCCTCTCCGAAAGAGTGCGTGTCCGTGCCAACCTCACGCTGGTTCACCAGACAACTGCGGTGGCGGTGCAGGAATTCGATCGGATCCTCAACGGTCATGATGTGGTCGTGCCGCTGGGTGTTGGCGATGTCGATCAATGAGGCCAAGGTTGTGCTCTTGCCGGATCCAGTCGGGCCGGTGACCAGGACAAACCCGCGCGGCAAGGAGGCGAAGGTCCCAACCACCGGAGGGATGCCGAGAGACTCCAGGCTCTTGATGTCGAAAGGGATCACACGGAAGGCCGCGCCTACCGATTCCCGTTGCTTGTACATGTTGACCCGGAATCGGGCACGGCCCGGCAGTGCGTAGGAGAAGTCGAGCTCGAGCCGTTCCTCGAAGAACTCCCGTTGCTGCTGAGTGAGCATTGCGTACAGCACCCGTTGCAGCGCGGGACTGTCCATCCTGGGCGCGCCGGCGAGCGGTTTCAGATCACCTGCGATTCGCACCGTCGGCGGTGCGCCGGCTGTCAGGTGCAGGTCACTGGCGCCAGCAGCAAGCATCGCCTCAAGCGCCTGGACCAGACTGATGTCGGTTGCCCGGACCTGCTGCTCCGTGCTGGGGCGCGCGGGTGCGCTGGGCGGGGCGGCGTTCTGGACCGACATCGGGCTTCCTTCCGTCATGGTCGATGTCGGCAGTCGGGGATGATTTCTTGAGGGCCCTGCTCCGTCCCCCTCGCGCTGCTGGCTCTTGCGCCGGTGTCTGACAACGGAGAAGCCACGACCGTGCAACATTCGAGGTGTGGATCCCGTGCTTACACAACCACCCGCAGCACTTCGTCCAGACTCGTCACGCCCGCCAGCACCTTTGCCAGACCATCGGAACGCAGCGTCTGCATGCCTTCCTCACGCGCGGCGGTCGCGATCGCCGCAGACGAGGCGCGCTCCACGGCAAGGCGTTCAATGCGCTCGGTGATCGGCAGGACCTCGTGCAGGGCCACCCGGCCCTTGTAGCCGGTCCGTGAGCATACCGAGCAGCCAACCGCTCGGTAGATCTTCGGGACCTCCTGACCCTGCTCCAGGTTGATCCCAGCTGAGTTGAGCACCGCCTCGGAAGGCTGATATGCCTCCTTGCACTTCGGACACAGCCTGCGACACAAGCGTTGGGCCAGCACACAATCCAGCGCCGATCCGACGAGGAAAGGTTCGATGCCCATCTCGATCAATCGGGTGATGGCGCTGGGGGCGTCGTTGGTGTGCAACGTGGTCAGCACCAGGTGCCCGGTAAGGGCCGACTCCACCGCGATCTGGGCGGTCTCATGGTCCCGGACCTCACCGATCAGCACGATGTCCGGGTCGGAGCGCAGGATCGACCGCAGCGCCGCAGCGAAGGTCAATCCGGCTTTCGCGTGCGTCTGAACCTGGTTGACCCCGGGCAATCGATACTCGACCGGATCCTCGACCGTGATGATGTTCACCTCTGGTCGGTTCAGGATGTTAACCGTCGCATACAGAGTGGTGGACTTCCCCGATCCGGTGGGTCCGACGACCAGGATCATCCCGTAGGGCTTGCCGAAACTGGCCGAGTACCGTTCATAATTCACATCCCGGAATCCCAGATCAGCCAGGTCCAGCATGGCCGTGGAGTTGTCCAGGATCCGCAAGACCATCTTCTCGCCCCACACGGTCGGCAACGTCGCCACCCGCAGGTCCACTTTCTGGCCGTTGGCGGCGACGCTCAGCCGGCCGTCCTGCGGTATGCGGCGTTCCGCGATGTTGATGTCGGCCATGATCTTCAACCGGCTGATCACACCGGACTGGATCGACTTGGGCGAGCGCATCACCTCGTGCAGAACACCGTCGATCCGGAAGCGCACCCGGACGTCGTGCTCGGTGGGTTCCAGATGGATGTCGGAGGCGCGGTCTTGAATACCCTGTGTGATCAGCAGGTTCACGAACTTGACGATCGGGGCGTCCTCGACGACCTCCTTGATGGATGCGAGGTCTTCGTCCTCCTCGTCGGCATCCAAGGCCGTGGTGAGTTCGTCGAGTTCACCGTCCGCCCGATAGTGCCGGTCCAGGGCTGCTTGCACGTCCGTGCGGGTGGCGACCACCGCCTGCACAGTCATCCCGCTGGCCGACCGGATGTCGTCGATCGCGAACACGTTCGCCGGGTCGCTCATTGCCACCACCAGACGGCCGTTCTCGAACCCGACGGGGATGGCACTGTGGCGTCGGCACACAGATCCCGGGACTTTGGTCAGAGCGGCCCCGTCCATCGTGATCTCGGTGAGGTCGACGAAACGCATTCCGATCTGGGTCGCCAGCGCCTGCACGACCTGTGACTCCGTGAGCATGCCCAGATCGATCAGTACCCGGCCCAGCGAATGACCGACGTTGCGCTGCTCGAGCAGCGCCTTCTCCAGCTGATCGGTGCTGATCAGGCCCTGCGTCACGAGGATGTCGCCGAGTTGTTTCATACTCCGCGCACCCCTTTCAGAATGGTCGCCAGCAGGTCGTCCTCTTCCACCGGCTCGGCCTGCGCGGCACCGCCGGGAATGACCGACAGGTTCGGCTGAGACGGCCGGCTGCGCTCGGGCTCACTGGGATGTTCCAGCGCGGCCAGCATCGCCAGTCGCTGCTCCACCGCACCCATCGGACCGCTGATCGGCACGGCACACCGCGCTTCGATGAGATCGGCCAGGTCGACCACTGTGCCGATCTCCCCGTGGCCGGACGCTTCGGTGAGTTCGGCAACGGTGCGGTGCCCGTCGATCAGGGAGTGCAGCCCACGTAACCGGCCCGGGACCGCACCCGGGTAGACACCAATGACCGTTGTGGGCCCTCCCAGAAGATCGGCGGCCGGGCGCCACCGCTGGAGCAATTGCATGACGTCGGCGCTGAGTTCTGCCAGGGGGAACGCGACCTCGACGTCGTCGGGCAGGACATCCACGGTGTCCACGGAGAACGTGCCCGTGCGCCAATGTGTCAGCGATGCCAGCGAGCTCACCACGTGAGCGCGCACGGTGGCGGGGATGACGGCGGGGTCCACGGTGTCGCTATCGACCAAAGACCGCACCAACCCAAGCCTGTTCTCACTGGCATGTCGCAGAGCCTGCGCCAGACCGGTGGTTCCGACAGCCCCTTCGATCACGAGTCGCCGCGCCAGGTCCTGATGGGAGGAATCAGCGGAGATGCTCACCACCTGCCGGTCGCGCAACCCGATGAACGCGCTGTGACCGCGGGGACCCCCGTCCAGGGTGATCTTCCATTGCCCCGGCTTGCGGCCCACCAGACCCAGGACGTCCTGGACCCGGAAGGCCTCGAGCGCACCGGACAGTTGCATGTCGGCCTACTCGGGAGGCGGCAGTTCGAAAGCGGGACCCATGGGCGGCGGCAGGTCGATCGGGTCCCCCGTCGGTGCTGCCAGATCGGACAAGTCGTCCAGGGCACTGACCACTGCGTCGTCGACCGGCTCAGGCATCTCGAAGGACACCGGAACATCGGGCGCGGGCGGCGGCAGGTCGAACATGGAATCGCCGGACACGTCAGCCATGCCCGGAGAGGTCCAGTCCGAGAAGTCGTTCGGCGCCGGTTGCTCCTCGACCGCGATGTCCGGTGTAGCGAATGCGGCAGCCGGATCCGCTGTGAGCAAGTCATCACCGAAACCGGCCTCGGGAATAGTCGGCTCGTCGGCCCAGCGGATCTCGGGGGTGCCGTCCGGGTCGGTCACGAAATCGTCCGCGGCAGACAGATCGGCGGACTGTTCCTCCACGAACTCGTCGGCCAGGAATGTCCCGGTGTTGACCACAGCCCAATCGGCCTGCGACGCGGATTCAGGTTCGTCGTCCTCGGTGGACTCCGGCGATGCGGTCAGTGCCGGACGCTGACCCATGGGAAAGGCCTCTGCGATCTCGCGGGCCTCGTAGCGCAATAGCCCGATGGGCACTCCCGGGGCTCCAACGACAACCAGCACCCAGGGGTCCTTGTCGATGACACAGATCCCGCTGTCGCTGCCCTCCAGGAACATCTGCGAGGCACCGGACTGACCGAGCGCCTTGGACATGGCGCGGACCTGAATCATCATCCGGACCGCCCCGGCCGCCACCGCATCGTCGTCGACCGACACCTCGCCCTCGGACGCGATCGCGAAGCCGTCCTCGGAAACCAGTCCTAGCCACTGCACATCAGGGTGCTCGCTCAGCGCGTCACTGAGCAGGCGCCCGACGATATCGGAGGCACCTGGATGGGGAACCTCAATATCAGCCATCAACGGGATCCTTTCACCTCGGCTCATACCGAGTATGGCCGATCGGCGCACCTACACGTGCGTTGTGGGCAGCGCCGCCCGCATGGCGGCTGTCGGGGCGGGCAGACCCGTCATGAGTTCAACCTGCCGCTCGGCTTGCGCGAGCAGCATTTCGAGGCCCGAGACGATCCTGCCCCCGCTGGCCTGCCATGCACCGGCCAGCGCGGTGGGCCACGGAGAGTACACAACGTCCAGAAGCCAGCCGGGCTCACTCGCAACGGAAGGTACCAGCGTGTCCGCCGCCCCCGCCGGCACGGTCGAAACCACCAACGGTGCCCGTAGGTACCGCAGGTCATCCCATCGGTGAACGTGCAGTTCGATCCCGATGGACTCCGCGGCCCTGCTTACGTCGACGGCCCGTTCGGGTCGCCGGGCGAGAACGTCCACGCGAGCGGCACCCAACTGCTGGACGGCGGCCACCGCGGACCGGGCGGTGGCACCGGCGCCTACCACGGTGGCGGGGAATCCCTCCCGATGCGCGAAACCGGCCCTCCGCAGGGCCGTCACAACACCGTCAACATCGGTGTTGAAGGCCTGTCGCTGCGCCAAGAGCAGGGTGTTGGCCGAGTTCGTCACCTCTGCAGTCCAACTGATCTCTTGCGCCAGTTGCAGCACTGCCTCTTTCAACGGCATCGTCAGCGAGAGACCTACCCAGGATTTATCGAGTCCATCGACGAAAGCGGGGAGCTCCGCGGCGGCCACCTCGTGGCGTTCGTAGGTCCAATCCAGCTTCAGCGCCTCATATGCCGCGCTGTGCAACGCCGGCGACAGGCTGTGCGCGATCGGCGACCCGATCACCGCAGCCCGTCGGATCACGGGTTCTCCGCCACGTATCTCTCGAACTCGGCCTTGAATTTCAAGAACTCGTCGTAGTCGGCGGTGAACTTGGTTTCGCCGGTGTCCGGATTCACGGAGACGAAGTACAACCAGTCCCCTTCGTCCGGGGTCAGCGCCGCTTGCATGGCCGCTTCACCGGGCTGGTTGATCGGCGTGGGCGGCAGACCCGTGTTCTCGTAGGTGTTGTACGGCGACGAAGTCGCGATCTGGTCGGGTGAGAGGTTGATCTCGGACTTCTTCAGGACGTAGTTCACGGTGGCATCCAGTTGCAGGGGCATGCCGGCGGCCAAGCGGTTGTAGATGACGCGCGAAACCATCCCGTAGTCATCTGGATGCCCCTCGGCCTGCACCAGACTCGCGATCACCATGACCTCGTAGGGCGAGTACCCCGTCTTCTTCGACGCTTTCACGAAGTTCAGTGAGTCCGCGGCCTCATTGAACCGGGAGATCATCGCGCCGATGATGTCGCGGGCGCTGAATCCCGGTGGGAACTCATACGTAGCGGGGAACAGGAACCCCTCAGCGTTACCCTTCGCGAATTTTGGCAGACCCAACGGGTCGGCATTCTTGATGGCCCGGTTGAACCTGCTCGCCGAAATATCCGTGGCAGCGGTCAGTCGCTTCACCACCTGGTCCTCACGCAGTCCTTCCGGAATGACCACGCGCGATACGACGCGATTGGCCGGATCCAGCATGGCATTGAGAGCGGCGTCGCCACTCATCTGTTCGGCGAGCCGGTAATAGCCCGGACCGATCGACTGTGACTGCTCGTTGGCGCTGGCGGCGGTGATGAAGGACTGGGCGCTGGCCACCACGCCCTCCTCTTTGAGAGTGGCACCGATGTCCGAGAGAGTCTGACCCTCCTGCACCTGCACGATCACCTCATTACCGCCCGACCCCGTGTAATCCTCGGCCGCCGCACCGAGCACCTGGTCCCGGAAGAAGAACGCTCCAACTGCCAGCAGCACGAGGGTGAAGATCACCAATGCCGCGATCAGCGGTCCCCGGCCTCGTTTCTCAGGGTCCGGGCGACGCGGAGGTTCGACCTCCATGTGCAAGCCGAGTTCGCTCATCAGTGTCCGTTCGTAAGTGTCCCCGGGATCCTACCCGTGGCACGTTCCGCGTCCAGCGTATTCTGCAACATGATGACAGCCGCCGCTTGATCAACTACCGACCGACCCTTGCGCTGGGACAGTCCGGCCTCACGCAGCTGCATCTGGGCGGTGGTCGTGGTGAGCCTCTCATCGATCAGGCGTAGTGGTACTTCCGGAACCGCCGCAGCGATGTCGGCGGCCACCTGCCGCACCCGATCTGCGGCGGCATGCTCACGGCCGTCCAGCGAAACGGGCAGGCCGACCAAGACCTCCAAAGCCTCGTACTCCCGCACGATGGCGACCAGTTCGTCCAGCCATTTACCGCGGGCATTCAAGGTCCGTTCCGGAACCGCGAGGGTGCCCGACGCATCGCTGCGGGCGACTCCGATGCGCACCGATCCGACGTCGACGCACACCCGGACTCCTGGGCGCACTAGGCCGGCAATCCCCGCACGAATGCCTCCGCGGAAGCGAACGCCGACGGGATCCCGTCCGGCTTCGCCCCTCCCCCTTGTGCGGCATCCTTCTTCCCACCACCACGGCCCTCGACGCTGGGCAGAGCACTGTTGAGCAGGTCGTTGGCGAAGAGTCCCCGGTCCTGTGCGGCTTGATTGACGGTCGCGATCAAGGACACCCTGGCGTCCACCACCGCGGAAGCCAGAACTGCGGCGGGCACGTCCGTGGGTGCTTTGCGGATGCCGGTCAACGCGATCTCACGCAGTTGCTTGGCGTCGGTGCCCTCCGGGGCCCGCAGGGTCCAGACCCGGAACGACCCGATCTGCTGGCCCTCGCCGATGATCGCATCGATGTTGCTCATCATGGCTTGCTGCTTGAGCCGGGCGAGTTCGCGTTCGGCGTTCTTCAACTTCTCCACCGTGCTGCCCACCCGGTCCACGAGGTCCTCGCGCGGGGTCTTGAGCATGGTGCTCAGCGCAGAGACGAGCAGGTGTTCACGGGCCAGGTACGAGTACGCGTCAGATCCCACGAGCGCCTCGACCCGGCGCACTCCAGAGCCGATCGAGCCCTCCGAGATGAACGAAACGACCCCGAGCTGACCCGACCGGTGAGCGTGGGTGCCGCCACACAACTCATGTGCCCAGTCACCGACGGAGACAACTCGCACTTGGTCGCCGTACTTCTCCCCGAAAAGGGCCATGGCACCCATCTCGAGGGCTTCAGGCTGGGTCATCCAGCGCGCCGAGACGGTCATGTCCTCCAGCAGCAGCGTGTTCACGCGTTCCTCGGCGTCGCGCAGCAAAGAGTCCGGGACCGCTTTCGGGTACGGGAAGTCGAACCGCAATCGGCCCGGTGCGTTCTCCGAGCCCATCTGGGTGGCGGTGTCGCCCAGCATCTCGCGGAACGTCTTGTGGATCATGTGCGTGGCCGTGTGCGCCCGGGAGATCGCCCGGCGACGCTCCACGTCGACGATCCCCACCGCCGGAGCGCCGACCGCTGCCTCACCCTCGAGCACGCGGGCGCGATGCACCCACAGCCCGGGTACCGGCATCTGGACGTCGTCCACGTGCAGCAGGGTTCCGTCATCCAGGCGGATGGTGCCGTGATCACCGAGCTGCCCGCCCGCCTCGGCGTAGAAGGGACTGCGGTCCAGGACGACTTCCACGGTCTGTCCCGCGGCCGCCGACGTGACGGTCTGACCGTCGCGCAGCAGGCCCTTGACCCGGCCCTCGGACTCCCACTGGTCGTACCCGGTGAACTCGGTCTGCCCGGCGGCCTCCATGACTTCGCGGTAGGCCGTCAGCGGGGTGACGCCGGCCTTGCGGGCGACAGCATCGGCCTTGGCGCGTTGACGCTGCTCGGTCATGAGTTCGGCGAAGCCGTCGCGGTCAACCTGCAGTCCCTGTTCGGCGGCCAGTTCGAGCGTCAGGTCGATGGGGAAACCGTAGGTGTCGTGCAAGGCGAAGGCGTCGGTCCCCGACATTGTCGTGGTGCCCCGGGACTTGGTGGCTGCCACTGCGTTGTCGAAGACCGTGGTGCCGCTGCGCAAGGTCTGCCGGAAGGCTTCCTCCTCGGACACGGCGATGGTCGTGATCCGACCGGCATCGGACTGCAGGCTCGGGTACTGCGGTGACATCGAGGTGATGACACTGCCGATCAATTCGCCCATCGTGGGCTCGTGGTCCCCGAGCAGGCGCATGTTGAACACGACCCGGCGCAGCAGACGCCGCAGAACGTAGCCACGCCCCTCGTTGCCGGGCAGGACTCCGTCGGAGATCAGGAACGCGCAGGTCCGGGAGTGATCGGCCACGACCCGCAGCGCGACGTCGTCGGCGTGGTCGCGGCCGTAGGGACGCCCGGTGATCCGCACCGCGGTGTCGATGGTGTGCCGGGTGGTGTCGATCTCGTAGATGTTGTCGACGCCCTGCAGGATCGCGGCCATCCGCTCGAGGCCCAGGCCGGTGTCGATGCTCTTGTTCGGCAGTTCGCCGAGGATGGGGAAACCCTCCTTGCCCGGGCCCTCCCCCCGTTCGAACTGCATGAACACCAGATTCCACACCTCGAGGTAGCGCTCCTCGTCGACCACCGGGCCGCCTTCGCGGCCGTAGTCGGGCCCACGATCGTAGTAGATCTCGCTACATGGCCCGCACGGTCCGGGCACACCCATCGACCAGAAGTTGTCGAGCATGCCGCGCCGCTGGATCCGTTCGGCGGGCACGATCTGTTCCCACAACTGGGCAGCCTCGTCGTCGTCCTCGTAGACGGTGACCCACAGTCTGTCCTCGGGGAAGCCGTAGCCGCCGTCGCTGACAGGCTTGGTCAGCAACTCCCAGGCCAACGGGATGGCACGTTCCTTGAAGTAGTCGCCGAACGAGAAGTTGCCGCACATCTGGAAGAACGATGCGTGCCGGGTCGTCTTTCCGACCTCTTCGATGTCCAGGGTGCGCACGACCTTCTGAACACTGGCCGCCCGTTCATACGGCGGGACCGCCTCACCGAGGAAATACGGCTTGAACGGCACCATGCCCGCGTTGACGAACAGCAGCGTGGGGTCGTTGAGCAGCAATGAGGCGCTGGGCACCACGGTGTGACCGCGCTCCTCGAAGAACGCGAGAAATCGACGTCGGATTTCGGCTGACTCCATGGGGGCCAGCCTAGTTGCCATCCGGACGTGCTACTCGCGGGCGGTTCCGGGGGCTCGCCGGTCGTGCAGGGTCCCCAGGGTCGCTGGCCGGATGTCCGGAGCAGCAGGCGCCTTGGGCCGATCGGACCGGGCCACCTTGCGGATGTCCACCACGTTGCCGTCGGGTTCATCGGACACGACGTTGGCGAGGTAGCGCGCGGAGGCGGCAACGCTGGAGGCGCCCTGGGCAACCCTGCTCAGGTTCTCCCGAAAGGTTCGCTCGCGGACCCCATTGACGGCATTTGTCCCTTTTCGGTAGACAACGATGCCGCCGGCAGCGCCAACACCCATCCAGAACAGTCGACTCACCCGCACAGTGTAAGCAGGGTTCGGGCGATCAGCCCGAAGCTTGAATGAAACCGACCACCAAGTGGTCGATCTCATTCAACCTTCTGCAGGGGCCTTCGGATTGCGCCTCTAACCGTCTGCATCACGCACCGCCTCCCGCAGCCGCTCGACGGCAGCGGCCGCCCGGGCTTCGGCCCCGTTCTGGGTGGGCCGGTAGTACGTGCGCTGCACAATCGGGGGTTCCACATAACGAACCGGCACGAAGCCGCCCTCGTCATGCGGATAGCGATATCCACGGCCGGCGCCCGTGGCCCGCGAGGACTTCAGGCTCGCATCACGCAGCATCGCCGGCACCGGCGAAACCCGGCCCGAGCGCACGTCCTCCAACGCCTCGTTGATGGCCACGTAGGCAGCGTTACTCTTCGGACTCAGTGACAAGTGGACCACCACATGGCCCAACGTGATCCGCGCCTCGGGCCAACCGATGAGCTGCACAGCCTGCAGTCCGGCAATCGCCAGCGGAAGCGCCGAAGGGTCGGCCAGCCCGATGTCCTCGCTGGCCAGGATCACCAGGCGGCGGGCGATGAACCGCGGGTCCTCACCACCGTCGACGAGCCGGGCCAAGTAGTGCAGGGCCGCATCGACATCACTTCCCCGCACACTCTTGATCAGCGCGCTGGTGATGTCGTAATGCATGTCACCGTCACGGTCGTAGCGATTGGCCACCTGCGGGATGATCGCGCGCACGACCTCGCCGGTGATCTGCGGCCCCGGTCCCGCAGCTGCTTCCAAAGCGGTCAGCGCCCGGCGAGCATCGCCGCCGGCGAACCGCACGATCAGTTCCGTGGCCTCGTCGTCGATGGTGACGCCGGGCAACCCCTCGGGATGGGTCAAGGCACGCGAAATCACTGCTCGCACTTCGTCGTCGGTGAGCGCGGAGAGCACGAGCAACATCGACCGCGACAGCAGCGGACTCACCAGGCTCATGCTCGGGTTCTCCGTGGTGGCTGCGATCAGCGTGATCCAGCCGTGCTCCACCGCCGGCAGCAGGACATCCTGCTGGGTCTTGGAGAACCGGTGGACCTCGTCGATGAACAGGATCGTGCGCTCACTGCGCGTGCGCCCGATCTCGCGTGCCTGCTCGATGGCCGCCCGGACGTCCTTCACCCCGGCGCTGACCGCCGCCAATGCGACGAACCGGCGCCCGGACACCTCCGCGGCGAGTCTGGCCAGTGTCGTCTTCCCGGTCCCCGGTGGGCCCCAGAGGATCACACTGGTGGACGCGTCCGGATCACTGAGCAAGGCCCGCAAGGGCGACGCCGATCCCAACAGGTGCGCCTGCCCGATGACCTCATCCACTCCGGCCGGACGGACCCGGGCCGCCAGCGGTTGTGCCGGTGCGTTCTGGTCGAACAGGTCCATCCGGCTATTCCGTTTCGGGTTCGTCCTCGGGCACGAAGTCGACCCCTGCCTCGTCGCGCTGAGCCGGCGTGATGGGTGTGGGCGCCCCCGTCAACGGGTCCTGACCGGCTCCGGTCTTCGGGAACGCGATCACGTCGCGCAGCGAGTTCGCCCCGGCGAGCAGCATCACGATGCGGTCCCAGCCGAATGCGATCCCGCCGTGCGGTGGCGGTCCGTACTTGAACGCCTCGAGCAGGAAGCCGAACTTCTCCTGCGCCTCACGGTCATCGATGCCCAGCACCGAGAATGCGCGCTGCTGCACGTCGCGTGAGTGGATACGGATGGATCCCCCGCCGATCTCGTTGCCGTTGCAGACCAAGTCGTAGGCCCAGGCCAGAGCCGAACCGGGGTCGGTGTCGAACGTGTCCAGCGAGTCAGCGTTGGGAGACGTGAAGGGGTGGTGCACGGCCGTCCAGGCGACCGACCCGTCGTCGAGGTCGATCTCCTCGAACATCGGGGCGTCCACGATCCATACGAACGACCACTGGGTCTCGTCGATCAGACCCAGACGCCGGGCGATCTCATCACGGGTCGCCGCCAGCAGCCCGCGGGCGTCGCCGGGCTTGCCGGCGGCGAAGAAGATGCAGTCACCGGGGTTCGCACCCGTCGCCGCAACCAGGCCATCGCGTTCGGCCTCGGAGATGTTCTTGGCCACCGGACCGCCCAACGATCCGTCCTCGCCGACCGTGACGTAGGCCAGCCCCTTGGCGCCGCGCTGCTTGGCCCACTCCTGCCAGGCGTCGAAGGCCCGGCGGGCCTGACTCCCGCCGCCGGGCATGACGATGGCGCCCACGTACGGCGCCTGGAAGACCCGGAAGGGGGTCTGCGCGAAGTACTCGGTCAACTCGGTGAGTTCCAGATCGAAGCGCAGGTCCGGCTTGTCCGAGCCGTAGCGGCGCATCGCCTCGTCGTAGGTCATGTGCGGGATCGACCCGATCTCATGGCCGAGGATCCCCTTCCACAGCGATCGGATCACGGCCTCCCCGACCTCGATCACATCCTGCTGCTCCACGAAGGACATCTCGATGTCCAGTTGTGTGAACTCCGGCTGCCGGTCGGCGCGGAAGTCCTCGTCGCGGTAGCAACGGGCGATCTGGTAGTACCGCTCCATGCCCGCGACCATGAGCAACTGCTTGAACAGTTGCGGCGACTGCGGCAACGCGTACCAGTGTCCGGGCTGCAACCGCACCGGCACCAGGAAGTCCCGGGCTCCTTCGGGCGTCGACCGGGTCAGGGTCGGGGTCTCCACCTCCACGAAGTCCTGCTCGAGCAGCACGTCGCGGGCGAGTTGGTTGACCTTCGAGCGCATGCGCAGCGCGTTGGCCTGGCCGGGCCGGCGCAGGTCGAGGTACCGGTGGCGCAACCGCGTGTCCTCGCCGACCTCGACGTGCTCGTCGATTGGGAACGGCAGCGGTGCTGCCGGCGACAGGACCTCGACAGACTCGGCGACGACCTCGACCTCCCCGGTGGGGAGTTCCGGGTTCTCGTTTCCCGCCGGGCGCACCCGAACCGTGCCCGTGACAGTGACGCAGTACTCGGACCGGAGATCGTGCGCGGCTTCGTCGTGCAGGACCACCTGGACGATGCCGGAGGCGTCGCGCAGATCCAGAAACGCCACCCCGCCGTGGTCGCGCCGACGGCCGACCCACCCGGACAGGCTCACCTGCCGGTCGGCGTCGGATGCGCGCAGGCTTCCGGCATGGGTTCTCTTCACGTCATTCTCCTGTCAATATCGCGCCAACGACCTCGTCGGCGGGAACACTTCGTTGCGAGCCGGATTCCAGGTGCTTGATCTGCACCGTGCCTTCGGCCAGTTCCTTGTCCCCGATGATGATGGCCCATCGGGCGCCGGACTTGTCGGCGGCTTTCATGGACCCCTTCATTCCGCGGCCACCGAAGGCCATGTCCACGCGGACACCATCGGCGCGCAGGCGACCTGCCAGGCGGGAGGCAGCGTCGCGGGCCGCCTCACCGAGGGGCACCAGGAACACGTCGACTGCACTGAGATCCCCGGGGTGCAGACCCTCGGCCTGGCAGGCGAGCAGTGTGCGGTCGGTGCCCAGGCCGAAGCCGATGCCAGACATGTCCGGTCCGCCGAGGGACTCCATCAGCCCGTCGTACCGGCCGCCACCGCCGATACCGGACTGGGCACCCAGCGCGGGATGGTCGAACTCGAACGTGGTGCGGGTGTAGTAGTCCAGGCCGCGCACCAGGCGTGGGTTCAGGGTGAACCGAACTCCTAGCGCGGTCAGTGCCTGCTGCACCCGCGAGAAGTGCTCCCGGCAGTCGTCACACAGGTGATCAGGCGGCAGGGGCGCGCCCTCGAGCAAGCTTTGGACGTCGGGGCGCTTGTCGTCGAGCACACGCAGAGGATTGAGCCGGGCGCGCTCGGCCGTGGGCTCATCCAGTGGCAGACCGGCCAGGAACTCTTGCAGTGCCTCGCGGTAGCCGGGCCGGCACGTCCGGCAGCCGATCGAGGACACATAGAGCTGATACCCCCGCAGTCCCAACCTGCGATACCCCTCGTCGGCGATGGCGATGACCTCGGCGTCCAGGAGCGGATCATCGATTCCGATCGCCTCGACCCCCACCTGCTGCAGTTGCCGGTAACGGCCCTGTTGCGGGCGTTCGGCGCGGAAGAACGGACCGGCGTACCAGAGTTTGACCGGCAGGCTGCCCCGGTGCAGACCATTCTCCAGCACCGAACGCATCACTCCGGCCGTTCCTTCCGGGCGCAGCGACAACGAGCGATCCCCCCGGTCGGTGAACGTGTACATCTCTTTGCTCACGACATCGGTGGACTCCCCGACCCCGCGAACGAACACCGCGGTGTCCTCGAACACCGGCAGTTCGATGTAGCCGTACCCACCGAGTTCCGCGGCGCGACCCAGCGTGTTGCGCACGGCCAGGAAGTCCGCGGAGACGCCGGGCAGGTATTCCGGCACACCGCGAGGTGCTTGCAGCAAGCTCACAAGCCACGCCCCGGTGGCTGCTGCAGGTTCAGCGAGCGGGCCTGTTCCAAGAACGGGTTGCCGGTCAACTCCTGGCCGATCGTCGTCTGCTCACCGTGGCCGGGAAGCACCACCATCTCCGGGGGTTGCGGCAACACGACCGACGACAGCGACCGCATCATCTGCGCGGTGTCCCCGCCCGGTAGATCCGTGCGTCCGATCGAACCGGCGAACAGCAGGTCACCGGAATACATGACCGGCGGGATGTCACCTTGGGCATCGGTCAGGAACACCGTGGATCCGGGTGTGTGCCCCGGGGCGTGACGAACACCGAAGGTCAGGCCTGCCAGGTCGACCGAATGCTCGTCCTCGAGCAATCGCACGTCGTCGGGTTCAGCGAACTGCAGGCGCCCGCCGGTCATCTGCTCGAACATGACGCGAGTGTCCCCGGAGATCCCCGCCATCGGATCGGTCAGTAGATGGCGGTCCGCCGGATGGATGTACGCGGGCACATCGCGGGCTTCGCACACGGGCGTGACCGACCACATGTGATCGAGGTGCCCGTGGGTGACGAGTACCGCGACCGGTTGCAGGTGATGTTCACGAACCACCTCGTCCACTCCGGGCATGGCGTCTTTGCCGGGGTCGATGACGATGCACTCCGAACGTGGCCCGGTGGCCACGACGAAGCAGTTGGTGCCCCACGGCCCAGCGGGAAATCCTGCGATCAACACACACACCAGCCTATCCGTGACACACGAACCGTCCCGATTCCGGCGGCACGTAGACTCCTGTTGCCGCCTGCCGCGCTCGCGCCGGGCGGCCTGGACCGACGGGAGGACAGCCGATGACCACCGACAAGCGCCGACGCGAACTCGCACGCGCCAAGGCCGAACGACAGGCCCAGCGTCGCGCCGAGGCATCCGCGCGGGCTCGCCGGAACCGGCTCATCGGTCTTCTGGCCGCAGGCGCCGTCGTTACCGGAGCCGTTGTGTGGGCGGCGTGGCCGGACAGCACCGAGCAAGCGGGAGCTGAAGCCACCCCGGAAGCCGAGGGCTCACCCACCCCTGACGAATCCGCCTCCCCGACCGCGGAGGCCACGCCGGGCCCGGTCGCGACTCCGGCCGGCGTGACGTGCACCGAGCCGGGAGCGCCCCGCAACGACGGCCGAACCTGGGACAAACCGGCCGACCAGAACCTCTCCGGCACCGTCGACTGGATACTCAATACCAACTGCGGCCGGATCACGGTCGCGCTGGACGCGCAAGCAGCACCCAAGAACGTCAACGCACTGGCATTCCTCACCGACCAGGGCTACTACTCGGGCAACTTCTGCCACCGGCTGACCACTGCCGGGATCTTCGTCCTGCAGTGCGGCTCCCCCGGCGCCGACGGGACTGGCGAGACCGGATTCACTGTTCCGGACGAGAACCTCCCTGATGAGGGCGAAGGCAACTACCCGGCGGGCACCGTCGCGATGGCCAATCGGGGCCCGGACACCGCCAGCAGCCAGGTCTTCCTGGTGTACAAGAAGACCACCTTGCCAGCCGGCTACACCATCGTCGGGAAGGTCTCCGAGGGCCTGGACGTGGTTAAGTACGTTGCAGCAGGGGGCGTGGAGGCGGGATCATCGGATGCGACCGATGGACCACCGGCACAACCCATCGTGATCAAGACCGCGTCGATCGGAAACTAGGACAATGACTGACCAGACACCCAAGCCAGGGCCGGCTCCTGCCGAGTCGTTCGGCCGGGTCGCCGAGGACGGCACGGTCTTCCTGCGCCTGCCCGACGGCACCGAACGGCCAGTTGGCCAGTTCGCAGCCGGGGGCGCCGAAGAGGCACTGCACTACTACGCGACCAAATACAACGACCTGAGCCACTCGCTGGAACTCACCGCGATCCGTTTGGCCGACAACAAATGCTCACCGCGCGAGGCGCTCGTCGTGGCGGGCAGGGCCCGTCATGCCCTGGAGGAACCGGCGTTCATCGGCGATATCTCCTTGCTCATGGCCCGGATCGGGCAACTCGAGGTGCTGGCGAACATCCGCGGACAGATTCTCGACGAGGAGCGCAAGGCCGCGACCATCGCCGGCCAGCAGGCCCGCGAGAAGATCGTCGTGGAGGCGGAGGAACTGGCTGCGTCGACTGCTTGGAAGCAGACCGGTGAGCGCTACCGGGCACTGGTCGACGAGTGGAAGAAACTCCCCAAGCCCACAGCGGAGCAGCGCCCGGCGACAGACGCACTATGGGAGCGTTTCCGGACGGCGCGACGGTCCTTCGACAAGGCGCGCAAGGTGCACCGCGACGAGCAGGACCGTAAGCGCGCCGCAGCGGTGGCCGCGAAGAACGCGCTGGCCGAGCAGGCCGAGGCATTGGCAGACTCCACCGATTGGCAGAGCACGGCGGCGGCATTTCGCGACCTCATGGAGCAGTGGAAGAAGGCCGGTTTCGCGGGCAAGCGCGACGATGAGGCCCTCTGGCAACGTTTCCGCGGAGCACAGGAGAAGTTCTTCAGCGCGCGCAAGCAGACTTTCAACGCCCGCGACAACGAACAGAAGCAGAACCTTACGGCCAAGAAAGCACTGGTCGTCAAGGCCGAGGCACTGCTGCCCATCAAGGACGCAAAATCTGCCCGCAAGGCCCTGCGCGACATCCAGGGCGAGTTCGCTGGGATCGGCCACGTTCCGCGTGCGGACAAGCCCAAACTGGACGCCCGTCTTCGAGCCGTCGATGACGCCATCCGATCGGCAGAGACCTCGGCATGGCGCCGGAGCAACCCGGAGATTCGGGATCGGGCGCAGGGACTTGTGGACGCGTACCGCGCGTCTGTCAGCAAGCTCGAGACCGAGCTTGCTGCCGCGCAGAAATCTGGGGATCAAGCCAAGGTCGAGGCCGCTCAGCAGAGCCTCAATCAGCAGCGATTGATGCTGCAGTCAGCGGAAAAGAGCCTGTCGACGCTGTAGCGCGCCGGTCTGACTCCCCCGCGAGTGACGCCAACCTCGGAGCGTCAACGACCGGCCGCGACTTGCAGCCGGATTCCCCTCCCAAGTCGGGCGCTGGGTTGCTCGGGTTGTGCACAGGTGCTGTTGCGCGGGGTCGTGTCTGTCGTACCCGGGTCGTAGCGTTTGTGGTGAGGGGTCGGGGCGGGTTGTGCACAGGTTCATTCGGACTATTGCCCGGGCACATCTATCGTACTAGTGTTCGAAGTAGAGGGGGAGGGGGATCATGACCAGCACCATCAGCAGTACGAACACGGCGGTGTCGTTGCCGGGTCTGATCGCTTCTTTGCACGCGACGGTGGATGCGATCGTGGCCGCCGATCCGTCTGGTGAGTCGTTGGATGAGCTGGCTGGGGCGATCGAGCAGTTGCATGTGATTGCCCGCAAGGTGGATGCCGCGGAGATGCGACTGCTGGGTGGTTATGACGCCGCGGGTGGGGCGCAGATCGCCGGGCACCGCACTACCGGGGACTGGCTGGCCACCACCACCGGGATCACCTCGCCGGCCGCGGGGTGGCGGGTACACACCGCCCGGGCCTTACGTGACGACCTACCTGAGACTGCTACGGCGTTGGGCCGCGGGCAGATCAGTCTGGAACATGTGCGGGCCATCCGCGGTGCCCGCCGGGTGTTGGGTGAGGACTACGCCGGTATCGAGGCCACGGTGGCCGGGATCGCAGCCCAGCACACCGCCGCGGATCTACGCACCATCCTGGAAGTGATCATCCAGCAGTACCGTCCGGAGGTCCACGACGACCTGGCCGAGCACGACCGGGCCCGCCGCCGGGTGGATCTGTCCCCGGGGCTGGACAACACCTGGATCCTCAACGGGCTGTTGGACGCCGCCACCGGTGAAGCACTGGCCGCGGCGTTCGACGTGTACGCCGCACCCACCGGCCCGGATGACACCCGCAGCCCGGGGCAGCGCCGCGCCGACGCCCTGGCCGAGATCGCCGGGCGCGCCGCTGATACCACTGACCGGCCCACCGGCACCGGGCACGTCACGATCACCGTGACCCCCGACCAACTCAACACAGGACTCGGGGTGCGCTGGCCCTCGGGGCTGCTCATGTCGCGGGTGGAGGTCGCCGAACACACCTGCACCGCCAAGGTCTCCCTGGTCGTGGGGCTCACCACCGATCAGGTCCACTGGCAGCCCCTGGCGGTCGGATTCGCGCAACGGTACGCCACGAAAGCTCAGCGTGCCGCGCTGGCCGTGCGCGACGGTAACGGCTGCATCCACCCCGGCTGTATCGTCCCGGCGCATCGCTGCATCGCCCACCACATCCGGCCCTGGGCCGCCGGCGGGCCCACCGACCTACCGAATTTGGTGCTGGTCTGCCACTACCACCACCGCCGCATCCACCACGGCAAACTGCACATCACCCAAACCCCCACCGGCGCCTACACCACCACCGACCGACCCCCACCAGACACCGGATAGAACCAGGTGTCCGAGACGGCCTTCGTCACGATCACGACGCGGAGGCGAATCACGGGTCATGAGTGTCCTCAGCCATGCCGAGGCATAGGTCTACGCTGCCGGAGAATTACACCCGCTTGGCGTCGAAGACTCCCTCGACGGTCCGGACTCCTTTGATGACTGCCCCGAGGTGCTTCGGGTCGGCCATCTCGAACGTGAAGCGCGAGATGGCGATTCGGTCGCGGTTGGTGGTCGAGGACGCAGACAAGATGTTGACGTGGTTGTCGGACAGCACTCGTGCCACATCCGACAGCAACCGGGCGCGGTCCAGAGCCTCCACCTGGATGTTGACCAGGAACACCGACTCGGCGCTCGGCCGCCACGTGACCTCGACCAGTCTGTCGGGCTGCTGGGCCAGCTCGGGGAAGTTCACGCAGTCCTTGCGGTGCACCGTTACCCCGCTGCCCCGGGTCACAAAGCCGATGATCTCGTCGCCGGGCACCGGGGTACAGCACTTCGATAGCCGCACCAGTACGTCGTCTGTGCCAGCCACAGCGACACCTGGGTCACCCGCTGACCGGGAACGCATCGAAGGTGGCGGCGTCTCTTCTTCAGTGTCGTCGGCTGCGGCTTCGCTTCCACCGCGTCCGGCGATGAGGCGGTCCACGACGACCCCGGCGTCGAGTTTGCTCTCACCGATCGCGGCGTACAGGGCACTGACATCTGACATCCGGTAGTAGGCGGCG
Source organism: Micrococcales bacterium (assembly GCA_016719135.1). GTDB lineage: Bacteria > Actinomycetota > Actinomycetes > S36-B12 > UBA10799 > JADKAV01. The sequence continues at coordinate 42,386 of JADKAV010000004.1, forward strand.
ATGCTCAGCAGATCAGGGGTGTTGAGCAGGCGTTGCATGGGCAGCGAACGGCGCCGCAACTCCCGCAGCAGCATGTCCTTGCCGTGCTCCACCGATTCCTCGCGTCGCTCCCGCGTGAACCACGCGCGGATCTTGCTGCGAGCCCTCGGTGAAGCGACGAAGTTCAACCAGTCACGCGACGGCCCCTGCCCCTCGGTCTTCGAGGTGAAGATCTCGACGGTGTCGCCGTTGTCCAGGCGTGACTCGAGCGGGACGAGTTTGCCGTTCACCCGGGCGCCGATCGTCCGGTGACCGACCTCGGTGTGCACCGAGTAGGCGAAGTCCACCGGCGTTGCGCCGGCCGGCAGCGAGATGACATCGCCCTTGGGGGTGAAAACGAACAACTCCCCCGAGCCGAGCTCGTAGCGCAGGCTGTCAAGGAATTCGTCGGGATCCTCGGTTTCCCGCTGCCACTCGAGCAGTTGGCGAAGCCAGGCGAACTCGTCGGGGCCATCGTCGAGTCCGCTGCGTCCTTGCTTGTAGCGCCAATGCGCCGCAACACCGTACTCGGCCTGCTGGTGCATCTCCTGGGTGCGGATCTGCACCTCGACGGGTTTGCCCTCCGGTCCGATCACCGTCGTGTGCAGCGAGCGGTACACGCCGTACCGCGGACTGGCGATGTAGTCCTTGAAACGACCCGGCACCGGGTTCCACTTCGCGTGCAGCAGGCCCAGAACGCCGTAGCAGTCCTGAATCGAGTCCACCAGGATCCGGACTCCCAGCAGATCGTAGATGTCAGCGAAGTCGCGTCCTCTCACGATCATCTTCTGGTACACGCTGTAGTAGTGCTTCGGTCGGCCGTTGACCTTCGCCTTGATCCGGTTGGACTTCAACTCGTCGTCGATCAGGGCCAGAACCTGCCCGAGGTACTCGTCGCGCGACGGCGCCCGCTGTCCGACCAGACGGACGATCTCGTCGTACATCTTGGGGAACAGCGTCGCGAAGGCGAGGTCTTCGAGTTCCCACTTGATGGTGTTCATGCCCAGCCTGTGGGCCAGCGGTGCGTAAATCTCCAGCGTCTCGCGCGACTTCTTCTGCTGCTTGTCCTCCGGCATCCACCCGATGGTGCGCATGTTGTGCAGTCGGTCGGCCAGTTTGATGACCAGCACCCGGATATCGCGGGCCATCGCCACGACCATCTTGCGCACCGTCTCAGCCGCTGATGCGTCGCCGTACTGGACCTTGTCGAGCTTGGTGACCCCATCGACGAGACGTGCCACCTCATCGCCGAAGTCCTCCCGCAACCGGGCCAGCGGATAGGCGGTGTCCTCCACCGTGTCGTGCAGAAGCGCCGCGGCCAGGGTGGTCGGGGTCATGCCGAGCTCGGCGAGGATCGTGGCCACGGCCAGAGGATGTGTGATGTACGGTTCCCCACTGCGACGCATCTGGCCGGAGTGCAGATGTGCCGCCATCACGTACGCACGCTCGACAACCTGCCGGTTCGCCTTGGGATGGAACTGCCGCAGAGTCCGCAACAACGGCTCAAGTTCGGGGATCGAGGTCCGGCTACTGCCGGTCAGCCGCGACAATAACTGCCTGCGTCGTGGGATGTCCTGGACACGACTGACCGCAGACGCGGGCACCGACGATTCGTCAGTTCCCGAGCTCTGGGCCGTCTCACGGGCCATCAGGTCACCGCCTCACTCGTGTCCTCGAGTCTACGGGCCGACGCGATCATTGCCCAATGAAGTCAGCTGCGCCGTTTGGACCGACTCGTTCGCTTCGGCTGGACACGTGGGGAGGAGGACTCGCGGCCCTGGCGGTGACGTCGGTCCGTTGCGGGTGCCAACGATCCGGAGGCGGCACTCACCGTGGACTCCTGGGCCCCGGTGGCTGATTCGTCCGGGCTCTGCTCGCCACGCGCGGCGCGGCGTTTCGCGACACGAGCCGACAGGGCCTTCATCGCCGGCTCCCGGTCCTTGATCTGGCACAGGACCGGGGTCGCTATGAACACCGACGAGTACGTGCCGACCGCCATGCCGATGAACAGAACCAGCGCCAGGTCCATGAGCGTCGCGGCACCGAGCAGACCGGCTCCGACGAACAGGATCGCCCCGACCGGCAGAAGAGCCACGATCGAGGTGTTGATCGACCTGATCAGCGTCTGGTTCAGGGCCAGGTTGGCAAGCTCGCCGTAGGTGTACCGACTCTGACCGGTGACACCCTTGGTGTTCTCCTTGACCTTGTCGAAGACCACCACCGTGTCGTACAACGAGTACCCGAGAATCGTGAGCAAGCCGATCACGGTCGCCGGGGTGACCTCGAATCCGACCAAGGCGTAGATACCCGCTGTGATCAAGATGTCGTGGGCAAGAGCGACCAAGGCGGCCACCGCCATCTGCCACTGGAAGTAGATCGACAAGAAGATGACCACGGCAGCCAGGAAGACCATCAGCGCGATCAGGGCCTGTCTGGTGATCTCACCACCCCACGTGGGACCCACGTTGCGGCTGGAGATCTGGTCGGCATCGACCGAGCAGGCACCGGCCAATGCCTGCACGACGCCGGCATTCTGCTCGTTGGACACCGCTGGCGTCTGGGCCCTGATGTTGGCACCACCGACTTCGGTGACTGCCGCGACCTCCACCCCGGTGTCGCTGATTGCGGTCCGGACGTCCTGGATCGAACACGACTGGCTAGGGACCAGGAACTCTGCTCCACCCTTGAACTCGATACCGAGGTTCAGCCCCCGTAGCAGAATTCCAGCCAGGGCCAGAACGATCAGTATCGCCGAAACCGTGTACCACCGGTTACGTTGTCCGACGATGTTGTAGGACACCTCACCGCGGTAGAGCTTGCCACCGAGGTCACCGAATTTGGACATCAGACCTCCACCTTGTCCTTGGTGCGCGACGATGTCTGGCCGGGCATGGACGTGACGCCCAAGCGCCGCGGATCCAGACCGGTCAGCGGGTGACCGCTGGTGAACCACGTGCTGCGCGCGAGCACGCTGACCATCGGACGGGTGAAGATGAACGCCACCATCACGTCGATGAGCGTGGTGAGACCCAGCACGAACGCGAAACCACGAACTGCGCCGACCGACAGGTAGTACAGAATGACCGCGGCCAGGAACGACACGAAGTCCGCTGCCAGAATCGTGCTGCGTGCTCGCGCCCAGCCCGCGTCGCACGCTGCCCGAAGGCTGCGACCCTCACGGATCTCGTCTCGGATGCGTTCGAAGTAGACCACGAAGGAGTCTGCGGTGATACCGATGGCGACGATCGCACCGGCCACGCCGGCCAGTGTCAGTGCCAGTCCGACTTGTCGCCCGAGGATGACAAAGACGAAGTAGGTGATGATCGCGGCGAGGATCAACGACACCACCGCCACCATGCCCAGTGCGCGGTAGTAGAACAGCAGGTACACCACGACCAAGCCGAGCCCGAGGGCGCCGGCGATCAAGCCGACCTTCAGGTAGTCGGCGCCGAGAGTCGGTGTCACCGTTTCGACCGATGCGATGTCCAGCGTCAGCGGCAGGGCACCGAATTTAAGGACCTGTGCCAGGTTCTTGGCCTCGTCGGCGGTGAACTGGCCGCTGATCTGCGCCCGTCCGTCGTTGATCGGCTGCTGGAAGAACGGCGAGGAGACCACCAGTCCGTCGAGCACGATACCGAACTGGTTCTGCGGCGAGGGCAGGCTCACCAGGCGGTTGGAGATCTCGGAGAGCGCCTGCGCGCCGTCGCCGTCGAACTCCAGGTTCACGACCCAACCACCGGCACCGCCTTGGGCCAGCTCTGCGCTGGCGTTGGTGATGGATGTGCCCTTGATGAACGCCGGTTCGAGCAAGTACTTCGCTGTCCCCTCTCGATCGCAGGTCACGATCCACTTATCGGGGTTGTCAGGTTTGCCGCCCTGCCTACTGGCGGGGTCCGTGCAATCGAGGTTCAGCAGAGCGTCCTCAAGGGCCGGGTCGTTCGCGTTGTCCCCCTCGACCGGCGGTAGCAGCGTGTTCGCGTCCTGCGCTGAGTCCTGAGCCGGGCTAGTGTCCGGGCTCGGGGAGTCAGCGGCAGGACTGGGGGTGGTTTCGGCGAAACTGCTCTCGCCGCTGGCGCCGTTGTTGTTCTTCTTCTTTTTCTTCGTGTTGTTCGTGTTGTTCGTGGGGTCCTGCTGCTGGGCCGCAGCGGGATCGATGATCGCCGGGTCGACGATGGTCGACACCGGGCGGAAGTCGAGCAGGGCGGTCTGACTCAGTTGCTCGGCGATCTCACGCTGGTTCACCCCTGGTACGGACACCACGATGGCCGCGTCATTACCAGAACCCTGGATGGCCACATCCGCCTCGGCGACGCCGAATCCGTTGACCCGCTGACGGATGATCTCCACCGTCTGCTGCAACTGCTCATCGGTGATGTCACTGGAGCCTTCTGCCTGATTGGGGACCAGGATGACCTGGGTGCCACCTTGCAGGTCGAGCCCCAGCCGCGGAACGTGGGAGGTTCCGGGCCACAACGCCCACACCCCGAGGCCGATGACAATAACCAGCAGCGACAACAGCGGTCGCCATGGTTTCGGCCGTGCTACTGCAGCCATCTATCCCTCGCCGTCCATCACACTCGCCACCGCGGCGCGTGCGTACTTCACCACGACCCCGTCGCTGATTTGCAACCCGATCGTCTGATCTTCCATCCACACGACAGTCCCGTAGATACCTGCCGTCGTCATCACCTCGGCCCCCACGTGCACCGCCATCTGGGCGGCCTGCGCCTCCCGTTGCCGCAGTCGCAGCGGACGGATCATGGTGAACCACAAACCGAACAGCAGCACCAACGGCAACGCCAACACCACGAGTTCCACTGCCCGATCCTACCCGCCGGGTGCGACATCCTGTGGATTGGTCAGGGTCAGTTGATCGGCTCCAGCCGGAAGTGCCAAGCCCAGGTGCGCATACGCCCTGGCGGTCGCGATGCGACCACGCGGGGTTCGGGCCAGGAAGCCCGAGCGCAGAAGGAACGGCTCACACACCGTTTCCACCGTCTCCGACTCCTCCCCGACGGCCACAGCCAGCGTCGACAAGCCCACCGGACCACCCCCGAAGTTGCCGATCAGGGCCTTCAGCACCGCACGGTCGAGTCGGTCGAGGCCGATCGCGTCTACCTCGAACAAGGCCAGCGCCGCCTCGGTGGACTCGACATCCACGCGCGTGTCACCGTGGATCTGTGCGTAATCACGGACCCGTCGCAGCAAGCGGTTGGCGATCCGGGGGGTGCCGCGTGAACGGCCGGCGATGATCTCCAGTGCGGCCGGGTCGGCCTCGATCCCGATCAGACTGGCCGCACGACGCACGATCTGCTGAAGGTCGGCGGGATCGTAGAAATCCATGTGCGCTGTGAAGCCGAACCGGTCGCGCAACGGGCCTGGCAGCAGCCCCGACCTGGTCGTCGCGCCCACCAAGGTGAACGGGGACAGGTCCAGAGGGATGGACATCGCCCCCGGGCCCTTGCCGACCACGACGTCGACCCGGAAGTCCTCCATGGCCATGTAGAGCATCTCCTCGGCCGGCCGGGACAACCGATGGATCTCATCGATGAACAGCACTTCGCCGGGCTGCAGGGCGGTGAGGATCGAGGCCAAGTCCCCCGCGTGGGTGATCGCCGGTCCGCTGGTCAGGCGAAGAGCTGTGCCCAGTTCGGCGGCGATGATCATGGCCAGGGTGGTCTTGCCCAGACCGGGCGGGCCGCTGAGCAGGACGTGGTCGGCGACGTGCTCACGTTGTTTCGCGGCCGACAGGACCAGCCGCAACTGGTCCTTGACGCGTTCCTGACCGATGAAGTCACGTAGCGTCGTCGGCCGCAGCGCTCCCTCGACGAGCCGTTCGGAGTCGTCCGCACCGGTGGAGACGATGGGATCGTTCACGGGGAAACCGCCGGACTACGATCCAGAATCTGCAGGGCCCGCCGCAGAGCCTCTGGCACGCTCAGTTGACCGGAATCCGGCTGCTGGGCCACCGCGGCGACCGCCGACTGAGCCTCCGGGGCAGACCAGCCGAGACCTGTCAGTGCGGCGCTGACTTGTGTCCGCCACGATGCCTCGGACGGGATACCCGTGTCAGCAGCAGCCGTCGAGACGCCAAGGCGGTCTTTGAGGTCGACGATGATCCGCTGTGCGCCCTTGCGTCCCACCCCCGAGACGGTCATCAGCGCTGCCACGTCCTCGTCGGCGATCGCACTGCGGATCTGATCGGCGGTCAGCGTCGAGAGCATGGTCAGCGCCAGCCGCGGTCCGACCCCCGATACGGTCTGCACCGTGCGGAAGATCTCCCGCTCCCCCACATCGGCGAAGCCGTAGAGGGTCAGGCTGTCCTCGCGGACCACCAGATGCGTGACGAGAAGGCACTGCTGTCCGACCTCCAGGCCCGCCGCTATACGCGGGGTGACCACCACGCTGATGCCCACCCCGCCCACCTCTACGACGACCTCGTCGGCGCTTCGAAACACGACCTGGCCGCGGATCTGCGCGATCATCGACCCACCGCCACCGCCGTGCGTGACCGCCACACGTGACAGATGCCCAGCGCCAGAGCATCTGTTGCGTCGACCGGCTTGGGCAATTCGCGGAGACCGAGGATGCGTCCCACCATGAACGCCACCTGCGCCTTGTCGGCACGACCGGATCCGGTCACGGCGGCTTTCACCTCGGTGGGAGTGTGTTGGTGCACGGGCAGATTCAACTGAGTCGCGGCGAGCATGCAGACCGCTGCGGCCTGCGCGGTGCCCATCGCGGTCCGTACGTTGTTCTGGCTGAAGACCCGCTCGACGACCAGCACGTCGACGTTCATCTGCATCAGGTGCTCATGGACAGCGTCGTACACCTGGCGCAGGCGCATCGCGAGCTCGTCCTGTGGATCGGTCCGGATGACACCGGCCAGCAACGAGTGCGCCTTGCCATCGGATCCAGACTCGACCACGGCCACGCCGCAGCGGGTCAGACCCGGATCCACTGCGAGTACCCGCATTCGTCGCCTCCCTCACTTCGTACAACTGTACGGCAGCCTACCCGCTTTGCGACGACGACGCGGGGAAGGCTGTGGATGACACGCGGGGTCAATCCTTGCGGGAGATCGTCAGCGGATTGCCGGCGATGACCGGGGAGCCGATCACTTCGCGGAAACCGTGGCGCAGGCTGCGGACCAATTCGTCCCGGTCGTCCACCGCGGCATCGTCGGTGCTGACACCAACACTCGCGACACCGTTGTAGGTCAGCATGGTGATGTTGATCGCCGCCCCGATGGTGGCCACCAGCGGGTACATCCGCTCCACCTGCGCACCTGCCAACCACACCGGCACAGGCACTCCCGGAACGTTGGAGGCGGTCAGATCCGAGGTCTGTGCCGCCGCCGAAAGCAACTCGGGAGGCAGGAAGCGAGAGAACTCAGCCAGATTGTCCGCCAGTTTCAGGGCCGGTTCCGCACGCCAACTGCGCACAGTCTGGGCAGCCGTTTCCAGAACGTCGTCGATGGCGTTTGAGATCGGGATCTCGAAACGTGCGATCGTGACCGCGTTCGACGCATCTTCACCGGAGCTCCGCAACGAGATCGGCATGTTCATGCGCAACTCGTCGACCGGGCGCCCCATGCGTTCGTGGTAGCGGTGCATCCCGACGCTGATCGCCGCGAGGAAGAGGTCGTTCACGCTGCGGCCTCGCCGCTTGGCCGCGGCCCGGTACGCCCCAAAGTCCATGTCGATGGTGTCGAAGTGGTAGTTGATGCTGCGCTGCTGCATGATCGGCGACAGCGGACCGAACGGGACTCTCGTGAATCGGAACACGGATTCCGCCGTCCGACGGGCACGCGCTATGAGATCGCCTGGATTCTTGACGGCCTCCATCGTCAGGGGACCAAGTCCCTTGATCGCGTCTTCGGCTGTCCGAGCGACCCATCCCACGTTGTTGCGCAGCACCGCCTCGAGGAACCCGGTCGTGTCGAGCACGGCGGCCTCCGGTGCGGGCGGCATCGGACCCAGATCGGTTCCTTCGGGCGCGAAGTCGAACAGCGCAAGACCGAGTTGGACCGCACCCTGACCATCGGCGATCGCGTGATGCAACTTCAAGATCAGCGCCGCGCGGCCACCGGGCAAGCCCTCCAGCAGAGTCATCTTCCACAGTGGGCGGTCGCGGTCGAAGTCGGTCATGCTCTGCCGGCGCGCATCTTCGAGCACATCCGCCCAGGTCGACCCCTTGGGCATGCTGAAACGGCGGATGTGGAAGTTCAGGTCGAAGTTCGGGTCGACGACCATGCGCGGAGTCTGAATTCCGATCGGTCCCTCTACGACACTGGACCGCAGGATCGGCGCCAGGCGGGTGGCCCGCTCGTAGCGTTCCTTGAGGACCTCCCAGTCCGGACTCTTCTCCAGGACCAGCAGGCCGATCATGGTGGAGCGCATGACCGGGTCGTCGGTGGCCATCCGCCACGTCGCGAAATCCCACCCTGACAGCCGTTTGGCGTCCACACTGGCCTGCTTGCCACGCAAGGGGCTTGGTTGCTTCGGAGCCTTCTTGGCGGTCGTGGTTCTCTTAGCCGCTGACGTCTTCGCGGGTGTGCTCTTCTTGGCCGCTGGTTTCTTGGCCGCTGGTTTCTTGGCCGCTGGTTTCTTGGCGGTCGCGGGCTTCTTCGCGGCGGGCTTCTTCGCTGGCGCTGCCTTCTTCGGGGCGGGTTTGCGTGCGGCCGGTTCGCGGTCCGCAGTCGTCGCCTTCGAGGTCTTGGTGGCTCGAGGCGCCGCCTGAGCCGCCGCGGGCGATGCGCCGGATCCCTCATCACTGCTGGTCGTAGGGCTCTTCTTGGCCGCCGAGCGCTTGGGGCTCGGCTGATCAGGGCTGTTCGCCACGGGTTCCTCCTTGCAGGGCGCGTGGCCCCTACGCTATCGGCGCGACGGCATGGCCGCTTGGTCACACGACGAAACGCCTTTGAACCGGACGGATTCAGCCGTTCACTTGAGCCATGACCTCGTCGCTGACATCGAAGTTGGCGTACACGTTCTGCACGTCGTCGCTGTCGTCCAGGGCCTCCAGCAAGCGGAAGATCTTCGCCGCACCCTCTGCTTCCAGCGGGACCGTCACACTAGGGATGAAAGACGCCTCGGCGGAGTCGTAGTCAAGGCCGGCATCCTGCAGTGCAGTCCGCACAGCCACGAGATCGGTCGGTTCGCAGATCACCTCGAACGTGCCGTCGAGGTCGTTGACCTCCTCGGCCCCGGCATCCAGCACGGCCAGCAGGATGTCATCCTCGGTGAGTCCGTCGGCAGGCACGAGCACGACGCCCTTGCGTGCGAACAGGTAGGACACCGAGCCGGGATCGGCCATCGATCCGCCATTGCGGCTCATCGCTACCCGAACCTCTCCGGCAGCCCGGTTGCGATTGTCGGTGAGACATTCGATGAGCACGGCGACCCCTTGGGGACCATAACCCTCGTACATGATCGTTTCCCAGTCGGAGCCGCCCGATTCCGCCCCGGAGCCGCGCTTGACCGCACGATCGATGTTGTCCATCGGCACGGAGTTCTTACGGGCCTTCTGAATCGCGTCGTACAGCGTGGGGTTTCCGTCCGGATCGGCACCACCGGTCCTGCACGCCACCTCGATGTTCTTGATGAGTTTCGCGAACAGCTTGCCGCGTTTGGCGTCGATGACCGCCTTCTTGTGCTTGGTCGTCGCCCACTTGGAATGGCCGCTCATACATCCTCCAAAACCATCGAGACCAGCAGGGTGTGGAACCGCCGGTCGTCGGTCATCTCTGGGTGGAACGAGGTCGCCACCGCCTTGCCCTGCCGAACGGCCACGATTGTATCCGGGTCGTCCTGCGTCTCGACCGTGGCGAGAACCTCGACGTCGGGCCCCACCCGCTCGACCCACGGCGCCCGGATGAACACCGCGGTCACCGGCGGTCCGGCCAGCGCGGACACGGGCACCGCGGTCTCGAAGGAGTCGACCTGCCGGCCGAAGGCGTTGCGCCGCACTGTCATGTCGATCGCTGCCAGGCTGACTTGATCCGGTCGTCCGTCGAGCACCTCTCGGGCCAGCAGGATCATGCCCGCGCAGGTGCCCAGGACCGGCAAACCGCCCCGCAAGGCCGCCCTGAGGGGCTCTTCCAGGTCGTTGCGCCGGATGAGCATGCCAATGGTGGTCGACTCACCGCCAGGTATCACCAGGCCCGAGACCGCCGCCAGGTCCGCTGGGGTGCGTACCTTGGTCGCCTGCACCCCGCAGTCCTCCAGCATCCGCAGGTGTTCGCGAACGTCACCCTGCAGGGCGAGAACCCCTATCCGCGCTGTCACCAGCCGCGTTCAGCGAGTCGGTGCGGCTCGGGGATCTCCTCCACGTTGATGCCGACCATCGCCTCACCGAGTCCGCGCGACACCTTCGCAAGGATGTCCGGGTCCTCGAAGTGGGTCGTGGCCGCAACGATCGCTGCGGCTCGTTCGGCAGGATTCCCGGATTTGAAGATCCCGCTGCCGACGAATACTCCGTCTGCCCCCAGTTGCATCATCATCGCAGCGTCCGCGGGGGTGGCGATCCCGCCGGCGGTGAACATCACCACGGGCAGGCTGCCCGTCCGCGCCACTTCGGCGACCAGGTCGTACGGTGCCTGCAGGTCCTTGGCCGCGAGGTACAACTCGTCCTCCGGCAGGTTCGCCAGCCGTCTCATTTCGTCGCGGATGGTCCGCATGTGAGTGGTCGCATTCGACACATCCCCCGTGCCCGCCTCACCCTTGCTGCGGATCATCGCCGCACCCTCGGTGATCCGACGCAGCGCCTCTCCCAGGTTCGTGGCACCGCACACGAACGGGACGGTGAACTGCCACTTGTCGATGTGGTGGGAGTAGTCCGCGGGCGTGAGCACTTCGGACTCGTCGATGTAGTCCACCCCGAGCGACTGCAGGATCTGCGCTTCGACGAAGTGTCCGATGCGGGCCTTGGCCATGACCGGGATGGAGACGGTGTCGATGATGCCGTCGATGAGGTCCGGGTCACTCATGCGCGCAACGCCGCCTTGGGCACGGATATCGGCAGGGACTCGTTCCAAAGCCATGACCGCTACGGCGCCGGCGTCCTCGGCAATCTTGGCCTGCTCGGCGGTCACCACGTCCATGATCACGCCGCCCTTGAGCATCTCCGCCATACCGCGTTTGACGCGGGCCGAACCAGTCACATGGGTGGGGTCAGTCATCAGTATTCCTTTCAGGTCTAGACCAATGGTAGGGCCGGTTGCGCTCACCCACCTAATGCCACCGGTGAGCCCGCGATCGACGGGCGTGGCGGACCGCTCGGCGCAGGTCCTGCAGGGCACCGTGCAGGGGCCCTCGACGCCGTGGAGATCGGTACATCCGGTGGAGATCGACGACTGTTCCGACTCTCACCCATGTACTCATGCCCAACGGAAGTACCCAAGGCCAACGGCTGCGCTCCCCAGACCTGTGAAGGTCAGCGTGTGCGCAGAGCGGGTGGCACTTCGTCGTCGAGTTCGACGGTGTGCGGAAGGGTGGCCGAACCGGCCAGGCGCAGCAGTCTGACAAGTCGCTGCTGGCGGACCGCGACCGTAGCCCGTACTGCATCGTTGTGGAAGCGTCGCGACCAAGCGGCCTTCTGGATGGTGGCGGTCAAGTCGTTGACGATGCGTTGGCCATCGGGCTGTTCCATGAGTTCATCCACCACCTGCGGATCGGTGAAGGTCGCCTCCAGCGCACTGGTGAGCGCGCTCTCGGCGCTGCACCGGGCGAGGGTGAACCCCGCTTCGCTGGCCCGCGCCTGCGCCAGGGCATTGTCGGCAGCATCCGCGAGCAGCACGCTGGTCGAGGGGTCGAGGCGCCCAGAACTGGCCAAGGAGAGGACCTCGTTGGCCCGGTCCATGAACTGGGCCTGCAAGGTCGCCAGGGAGGTGTCCACCCGATGGTGCAGGCGGTCCAGACGAGCGGCAGTCTGCGACAGGTACAACACGAACAGCACGACGACCACCACAATCAGGACGACCACCCAGGCGTCCATTACACATCCTCCCGGTTGGGTCTGGCCAGGCGGCCGACGAACTGACCGCGCATATCGTTCTCGACCTTCTCGCCCGTCGCGGTGACGCTTTCATAGACCTGTTCGATCTCGCCGGCGACAACCTCCCAGTCGAACTGCCGTGCCCGCTCGTGACCGATCGGAACGAGAGTCTCCCGTCGTTGGGAGTCGGCCAGCAGGTCGATCACTGTGTCGGCCAGTGAATCGGGATCCTCGCTGACGAACAACTCGCCGGTCCTCCCCCCGTCGAGGACGCTGGCGAACGCTTCGAGGTTGCTGGCGACCACGGGAGTTCCGGCAGCCATGGACTCCAGCAACACGATGCCGAAACTCTCACCGCCGGTGTTGGGGGCCACGTACACATCGGCGCTGGCGAAAGCGCTGATCTTGTCGGCGTCGGTGACCAGCCCAAGAAAACGCACTCGATCCCGCAAGTCGGGCGCGAGGTCCTCAGTGGCCTGCTCCTGGTCGCCGGGGCCAGCGACCAACACCTCGACGCCCGGATGCGCCGCGGCGATCCGGGGCAGGGCGGCCAGCAGCACGTGCAGACCTTTGCGCGGCTCGTCGATACGACCGATGAAGAACAGCGTCGGGTCCTGTCGCGGGTAGCCGGGAAGCGGTGTGGCGCCCTCATAGTCAGAACACACGACTCCGTTGGGGACGAGGACGGCATCGCCGCCCAAGTGCTTGACCAGCGTCTGGCGGGCCGCTTCGCTCACCGCGATGCGGGCCGAGATCTTCTCCATCGCGGTCTGCATCAGGTAGTAGGCCGCCGACAGTGCTCGCGAACGTTGCTGGGAACTGTGCCAGGTGGCGACCATCGGCCCCCGCGCGGCCCAGCAGGCAAGAACACTCAGGGTCGGCGAGGCCGGTTCGTGCACGTGCAACACATCGAAGTCGCCTTCCTTGATCCAGCGCCGAACCCGGGCGGCCGACACCGGACCGAAGTTCACCTTGGCGACCGAGCCGTTGTACGGCACCGAGACAGGTTTGCCCCCGTCGACGACGAACGGCTCGAGTGGGTACTCGGGGTCGTCAACCGGCGCAAGCACGCTGACGTCGTGGCCGAAGCGGCGCAGAGTGACCGCAAGGTCGTGGACGTGGGCCTTGACACCGCCGGGCGAGGTCCAGTCATAGGGGCAGACGATGCCTACCTTCACTGTCGCCGCCGCGGATCGAGGTCGGCGAGGAATACCGGTTGCAGCATGTGCCAGTGCTGCGGATGGGTGGCGATTCCTTCGGCCAGTTGATCGGCCATGGACTGTGTGAGGATGTGAGCGGCTTCGATGAAGTCCTCATCGAAGCGCTTGGACGAGGTCCAATCACCGGCAGGCTTCTCCACGGGGGCGAATACGTGCACGTGGGCCCGCGGCCCTTGGTAGTACAGGGCGGTGGCCAGCATCGGCGCACCGGTGAGCAGCGAGATCGCCGCGGGACCGATCGGCATTTTCGCCGGCTCGCCGAAGAACTCCACCTGCACCCCGTTGCGGCTGAGGTCACGGTCGGCCAGAAGCGCGAGCAGGCCATTGTCACGGACCAGGTCCACAAGCTGGTCGAACACCCCCTCGGCGCCGGCGTGGGGCAGGATCTTCATACCCAGAGTTCGGCGGAAGTCCAGGAACTCCTCGTACAGCCGCTCAGGCTTGAGCCGCTCGGCAACGCTGATCACCTGGGCGAAATGGATGCTGGCCCAGGCGCCGGTCAGGTCGTAGTTGCCCGCGTGTGGCACGGCGAACACCGCACCGTGACCGGCGGCCAGAGCGTCCTCCAAGTGGTGGGCGTTGACCGCCCGGTGCCGGTGGGTGATCTCCTCAGGACTCCACGACGGCAAGCGGAAGGCATCACACCAGTACCGCAAGTAGGAGCGCATGCCCTCATGAGAGACCTCCCGGATCTGCGCATCTGTGGCATCGGGGAGGACTCTTCGCAGGTTCTTCTCCAGTTGGACCACACCCTTGCCACGCCGCCGCCACGCCTGATCGGCGAATCGGTCGAACAGACCGTAGGCCTGCTTCTCGGGCAGAGCCCTGACGATGCGCCACCCGGTCGCGTAAGCCCAGTAGGTGACTTCGTCCTGAATGTTCATGCCATGGCCTGACGGTAGACGTGTGCGAATCTCTGCCACACGGTGATCAGCACCAGTATCGCAAGGACGAAAAGGGCCGCTGGGAGCAGATAGGGCACCCCGAGCCCGTAGAAGAACGCCGGGACCAGCAGGATCAACAGGCGTTCGGTGCGCTCGGCGATGCCCACCTTGCAGTCGAGTCCGACACTCTCGGCCCGAGCGCGGGCGTAGGAGATCACGAACCCCCCGACCAGGCAAACGAATGCCGCGGCCTGCACCCATGCCGACTGCCCGCGCACAGCCCAGATGAGCACGGACCCGAAGATGACTCCGTCGGCCACCCGGTCCAGCGTCGAGTCCAGGAACGCACCCCAGACCCCAGTCCGCTTCTGCAGGCGGGCCATCGTGCCGTCGAGCATGTCCGAGAACACGAACAGCACCATGATCAGGATGCCGATCACGAACTCACCATCAGGGAAGAAGTAGGCCGCCGCCCCACTGACCCCGACCGTTCCGATCACCGTCACCGCGTCCGGGGACAGCCCGATCCGCAGCAAGCCGCGCGCAACCGGCTCGACCACCTTCGCGAGGCCCGCCCGCACATTGGTCTGATTCAGCATGCGGGAATCCCTCCGAGGCGTCGTGACACCAACTCATGCTATTAGTCGGGGCGTGGCTTCTTCTGGTTCCGGCGCGCCCCCGGTGGTTCTCGTCTTCGGACTGCAGGACGGTGCGGCACGCTGGCTGACCCGCCGGCTGCGTGCAGCAGGCGTGGTGGCGGTCCACCTGCCGCCCGACCTTCCGCTGCCAGCGGCCCAATCCGTGTGCGCTGCAGCCGACGCCGGCATGCACCTGTTCAGCGCAGGTCAGGGGATGGACGGCCGCTACCTTGAGATCTGGCAGTTGCTCGCCGAAGCCGGACGCGCCCGCTACGTGCTGGTACACGATCTCGGCCCCGCCACCCTCGATGTGAACGAGGCGGCGGCGATAGCCTCCCGCGTCCTCGAAGAGGATGTGCTCACCACCACGCTGCCACTGCTCGACGACGATGAGGGCGTGATCGGTGTGCTGGATGTGGGGACCCGCGAGCAGTACTTCCCGGACGGCACGCACGAGGCTCCCCGCGACGACTTCAGCGATGCCGTGGAAGCCGAGACGAACACGCTGTTCGACGCCGCCGACGCGGTCGGCGCCGGTCCCCACGACGCTATCCGGGAGGGTCAACTCGCTGCGGCGGTGACGATCGATACCCGCAGCGGGGCCGGCGTCGACTGGCTGGCTGCTCACCTGCCGGCCCGCTCCGTACCGGCCGCCAGCACAGTGCTCCCGGGCGACGACGTTGACCAGCCGTTGATAGCCGCGGGTCCACAAGGCTGTGCTCTGGGCCCGTGCCTGACGATCCTCGGTTCAGCCACACAAACGGTGACGATCTCGGCTCTGTCGGACCTGCTCGAGCCCGCGCTGGTGTCCCAGTTGCCTGCTGGCGCGGTGGCTGCGGCGCGACTCGAGCCGGTGCCGGCGCTGGGTTCGTGGGTCGTCGCGCTGGAATAGCCGGATGCGCAGCCCAACGATCAAACGGCCTCAGCCGGGCCAGGCCGCTGCCAGCAGCTCCCGGGTCTCCTCCAGAAGAGCCGGCATCGTCTTGGTGCCGCCGACCACCGTGATGAAGTTGGTGTCCCCGCCCCACCGGGGAACGACATGCTGGTGAAGATGTCCGGCGATGCCGGCACCTCCGATCGCACCCTGGTTCATTCCCAGGTTGAACCCTTGCGGCGCAGCGATCGCCCGCATCGCGGTCATCGCCGCCTGGGTGAAGGCTGAGAACTCCATCAATTCGGTGGCGTCGAGCTGGGTGTAGTCCGGGATGTGCCGGTAGGGACACACCAGCATGTGACCAGGGTTGTAGGGGTAGAGGTTCAACACGACGTATGCCACCTCACCCCGGTGGACGATCAACGCCTCCGGATCGTCGAGGCCGGGGACGCGGCAGAAGGGGCAATCGTCACCGGCATCCTGATGGGCGGGTCGGTTCTCCCCTTTGATGTACGCGATGCGATGCGGGGTCCACAGCCGGTCCCACGCAGTGGCGCCGGCCATCAGACCTGACGCTTCTCGGCAACAGCTGCGACGATCTCGGCAACCGCGTCTGCGATCGGGATACCGTTGCGTTGCTCGCCGTTGCGATACCGGAAGCTCACCGCCTCCTTCGCGATGTCATCATCTCCGGCGATCAGCATGAATGGGACCTTCTGCTTCTGGGCATTGCGGATCTTCTTGGGCATCCGGTCGGCGCTGGTGTCCACTTCTGCGCGAACCCCTTGGGACCGCAGCAGATCCACGACTCCCTGAAGGTGGCCGATGTGTTGATCGGCCACGGGGATCCCCACCACCGTCACCGGTGCCAGCCAGGCAGGGAACGCGCCGGCATAGTGCTCAAGCAGCACCGCGAAGAAACGCTCGATCGAACCGAACAGAGCCCGGTGGATCATGATCGGGCGCTCCCGGGTTCCATCCGGCCCCTGGTACTCGAGGTCGAACCGTTGCGGCAGCTGGAAGTCGACCTGGATGGTCGACATCTGCCAGGTCCGTCCGATGGCGTCCTTGGCCTGTACCGAGATCTTCGGTCCGTAGAACGCCGCGCCGCCCTCGTCCATGACCAGTTCGAGGTCTTGGGCTTTTGCCGCCTCGAACAGAATTTGGGTGGCTTCGTCCCATTCCTGTTCGGTACCGATGCTCTTCTCGGGATCGCGCGTCGACAACTCCAGGTAGAAGTCGGTCAGCCCGTAGTCCTTGAGCAGATCCAGCACGAATGTCAGCAGACTGTCGAGTTCGGCGGGCATCTGTTCACGGGTGCAGTAGATGTGCGCATCGTCCTGGGTGAACCCGCGGGCGCGCGTCAATCCCTGAACCACGCCGGATTTCTCGTAGCGGTAGACGGTCCCGAACTCGAACAGTCGCAGCGGCAGTTCCCGGTAGGACCGGCCGCGAGCCGAATAGATGAGGTTGTGCATCGGGCAGTTCATCGGCTTCAGGTAGTACTGCGCGTGGTCCATGTCCATCGGCGGATACATGCCCTCGGCGTACCAGTCGAGGTGCCCGGACTTCTCGAACAGTGCCGCCTTGGTCACGTGTGGTGTGTTGACGAACTCGTATCCGGCGGCAAGATGGCGTTGCCGCGAGTAGTCCTCCATGACCGTCCGGACGATGCCGCCCTTCGGATGGAACACCGCCAGGCCGGACCCGATCTCCTCCGGGAAGGAGAACAGGTCAAGCTCCGTGCCGAGTTTGCGGTGGTCGCGCCGTGCCGCCTCCTCCAAGAAGTGCAGATACGCCTTCAAACCGTCCTTGTGCGGCCAGGCGGTGCCGTAAATGCGCTGCAACTGTTCGTTGTTCTCGTCGGACAGCCAGTACACCGCGGCCGTACGCATGAGCTTGACCGCGTTCGAGGGGATGTACTTGGTGCTGGGCACGTGCGGCCCCCGGCACAAGTCGGACCAGCACACCGCACCCTTGCGATCGATGTTGTCGTAAACGGTGAGCTCGGATCCCCCGGTCTCCATGATCTCGTCGGAATTGCCACCCTTCTTGCCGATCAGTTCGATCTTGAAGGGCTCGGTCGCGAGCTCCTTGTGGGCCTCCCCTTCGGTAACGACGCGGCGGTGGAAGCGCTGCCCGCTCTTGAGGATCTCGAGCATCCGCTTCTCGATCCGGGTCAGGTCCTCGGGGTGGAACGGCTCGGCGACCTGGAAGTCGTAGTAGAACCCGTCCTTGACCGGCGGTCCGATGCCCAGTTTCGCCTCCGGAAACAAGTCCTGGACGGCTTGGGCCAAGACGTGCGCGGTCGAATGCCGCAGAACGGCCAAGCCCTCGGGGTCCTCGGCACGAACCGGCTCGATCACATCACCCGGCGCGACGCGGTGATCCAGGTCGCGCAGTTCGCCGTTCACGCGTGCAACCAGCACGGAGCGGTCATCGCCGAGCACCTGGCCAGCGGTCGTCCCGGACTCGACGGCGCGCGGTTCACCGGACACGATCAGATCAATAGACACTCGATTGCCTTCCTGGCCACTGGTTCTCGCAGTCTACCGAGGTGGCGGGTGCCGACCGCAGACGTCGGCCGGGTCACCCCGAGGCGTGCCGGTCGCCGGCCCCAGGCGCGGCAATCGTGCCGGATGGACGGCGCAGCGGATACGGTCGAACAGTGCCCGTGACCGTGTTCGACATCGATGGCGTGCTTGCCGATGTCCGGCATCGACTGCACTTCCTCGACCAAAGGCCCAAGGACTGGCGCGGCTTCTTCTCCGCAGCCGTGGACGATCCCGTCCTGGCCTCTGGTCGTCAGGCAGCCGACGAGGCCGTGGCCGCGGGATCCACCATCATCTACGTGACCGGACGGCCCCGCCGCTACCGCCGTGACACCGCAGACTGGCTCGAGCAGAACGGGCTGCCCCGCGGAGAACTGCACATGCGCCCGAATCACGACCGACGTCCAGCCCGGTTCTACAAAGCCGAGATCATTCAGACGATTTCCCGTGCGCATGAGCTCGTGGCGGTGGTCGACGACGATGACAAAGTGGTGGATCACCTGCGTGAGCTGGGCCTGCCTGTGCTGCACGCGACGTGGATGCACACACAGGCCGCCGAGCGGCAACTCGATTTGCTGGAACAGGCGCAGGAGTCCGAAGGCCGAACCTGACCCGGCGCGCCACGCAGCGGGCCTATGTGCCGAGCGCGCGGATCCTCACGTCGATCTCATGCTGCATCTGCCGGACGATCTCGTCGGGCAGGCCTTCGCTGTCACGCAGCCGCAGCAACTCCTCCTGCTCGGAACGCATCATCTCCGCCGCGAGTTCTCGTGCGCCCGTCGGGTGGCGTGCAGCCGCTGCATGTTTCGAACTGGCCGAAGCGCGCTCCAGCCGTTGCTGGGCCCGTGCTCGAAGCGGACCGAGCACCGATGCCGGTAGCGGTGCGTCCCTGCGTTCGGACTCCTGTTCGATCTCCTCGAGCCGGTTGAGCGCCGCACGGGCCAGGGCCAAGTGGACCCGGCGTTCAGTGGCCACGTCATCGTCCTTCGGCAGATGTACCGCCCGGGCCAGCCAGGCGATGCTCGGTGCCAGCAGCAAGGAGATGATGACCACCCCGAACGTGATGCTGATCACCAGTTCCCGGTAGGGAATCCGGTCGCCGGCATCTGTGGCAACCGGCACGGTGAACGCGGCCAGAGCCGAGATCGGGCCGCGGGTTCCAGCCCATGCCGCCACCAGCCAACCCCGGTTCTCCGACAACTGCCCGCTGACAAGGGCCATCAGGAAAACGAATGCGAACCGGATCATCACCAGTGTCACGAAGACCACCGGAATCGCCACGGTCAAGGTGGGAATCTGATCCGACGGCAGGGCGTCGAGCACACGGGGCATCTCCAGGCCCACCAGGAAGAAGGCCGCCGACTGCAGGATGAACGTGATCGTCATCCAGAGCCCGGTCGCCTGCAGACGCCCGGTGTACGCGACGGCATTGGATGACCCGTGTGCCACGATCAACGCGGCCAGCACCACCGCGAGAATGCCCGAGCCCTCCAGTGCCTCAGCGCCCACGTACAGCGGCAGCGGAGCCACCAGGATCAGACCGTTGGCCACGGTGGTGTCGCGAGCCCGCCGCACCACGGAAATGAGCAGCAGTCCCCCGGCAGCCCCGACCAGCAGCCCGCCCAGGACCGAGGTGACCAGGATCAGGGTCCCCTGCGCAGCCGTCACGCTTCCGGCGGCCGCCGACAACGAGAAGACGCGCAACAACGTCAGGGCAGTCCCGTCGTTGACCAGGCTCTCACCTTCCAGGATGTTCACCAAGCGCCTGGGCAGGCCCGCCTTGCGGGCGGTGGCCGACACCGCGACCGCGTCGGTAGGACCGAGAATCGCCCCGAGCGCGAACGCCATCGACGTCCAGATGCCCGGTACCACCCACTGCGCAACCGCACCGACGGCCAAGGCACCCACCACGACCAGTCCCACCGCCAGGACCAGTACCGGACGCCTGACTCGCCGCAGGTCCACGATCGAACTCGTCAGCGCCTCGCCGAACACCAGCGGAGCCAGGATCACCACCAGCACGAACTCCGGATCGGCGGGGCCCTGCGGGCCGAACGGCGCCAACCCCACCGCGATCCCGGCAAGGATCAGCGGGATCGCCGAGGACCACCCGCGGTTGCGGCAGATCCCGGCGAGAATCACCGCGATGATCACCGCCCCGCCGATATCGGCCGCTTCGGGGTTCACCATGCCGCGGGGGCCTTCAGGAGTAGTCGCTCACCGGGGCGCACGTGCAGTGCAGGTTCCGGTCGCCGAAGGCGTTGTCGATGCGACGCGTGGGCGGCCAGTACTTGGTGTCGGCGCCCGCGGGGAACACCGCAGTCCGCCTCGGGTAGGGCCGGTCCCACTCGTCCACCAGGCACTGTGCGGTGTGCGGGGCATTGCGCAGGACGCTGTCGCCGATCGCCACCGCGCCCGAGCCCACTTCGTCGATCTCCGCACGAATGGCGATCATCGCGTCGCAGAACCTGTCGAGTTCGCGCAGGTCCTCGCTCTCGGTGGGTTCGACCATCAGGGTGCCGGCCACGGGGAAGGACATCGTCGGTGCGTGGAACCCGTAGTCGATGAGCCGTTTGGCGACGTCGTCGACCGTCACGCCGGTACTGCGGGTGATCTCGCGCAGATCCAAGAGGCACTCATGGGCGACCAGACCGTCCCCGGAGTAGAGCAGCGGATAGTGGTCCTGCAGCCGGGAAGCGACATAGTTGGCCGACACGATCGCCACCTTGGTCGCCCGGGTGAGACCCTCAGCACCCATCAGTCGCAGGTATACCCACGGGATCATGAGCACTCCCGCACTGCCCCAGGGCGCCCCGGAGACCGGACCCTGATCCTTGGGCCCTGCCTGGGTGACCAGCGGATGACCCGGCAGGAACGGCGACAGGTGTGACCGGACCGCGACCGGGCCCACCCCTGGACCGCCGCCGCCGTGCGGGATGCAGAACGTCTTGTGCAGGTTGAGGTGAGAGACGTCGGCGCCCACTTCGGGCAGCCGCACCAGCCCCAGCAACGCGTTCATGTTCGCGCCGTCGACGTACACCTGCCCGCCGGCGTCGTGCACGATGTCGCAGATCTCGCGCAGACCCTTCTCAAAGACCCCGTGGGTCGAGGGGTAGGTCAGCATGATCGCGGCCAGTCGTGGACCATGTTCGGCGATCTTCGCGCGCACGTCCTCGATGTCGACATCTCCGGCGTCGGTGCACTTCACGACCACGACCTTCAGTCCGGCCATGACCGCACTGGCGGCGTTTGTGCCGTGCGCACTGCTGGGGACCAGGCACACGGTGCGCTGGTCATCACCGCGCGACCGGTGGTAGCCCCGGATGGCCAGCAGACCCGCGAACTCCCCTTGCGAGCCGGCGTTGGGCTGCACGCTGACCCGGTCGTAGCCGGTCACCTCGGCCAGCCACCCTTCCACATCGGCGATCATCTGACGGGTCCCCTCGGACTCATCGATCGGCGCGAAGGGGTGCAACCCGGCGAACTGCGGCCAGGTCATCGCCTCCATCTCGGCGGCGGCGTTCAGTTTCATCGTGCAGGAGCCCAGCGGGATCATCGTGCGGTCCAGCGCAAGGTCCTTGTCCGAGAGTTGCCGCAGGTACCGCATCATGGCGGTCTCATTGTGATAGCTGCGGAACTGCGGGTAGTCCAACAACGGGCCGCTGCGCAGCAACTGTGCGGGAATCGAACTGGCCGCATCCACCCGCGGGGCGTCGAAGGCCTCGAGCACCGCGTCGATGTCGGCATCGGTGGTCACCTCGTCGCAGGTGATGCCGACCGCACCGTCCAGCAGTCGCAGATCGATGCCGCGTTGCCTTGCTCGCTCGACCACGGCCGCGGCGTTGTCGTGTTCGGCGACCACGGTGTCGAAGAAGGACCGGTGCCTCACCTGCAACCCGTGTGCGCTCAAGGATGCGGCCAGCACGCCGGCGTGGCCGTGCACCCGTTGCGCGATGGCATGCAGTCCGCGGGGACCGTGGTACTGGGCGTAGAACGCGGCGACCAGCGCGAGCAGGACCTGCGAGGTACAGATGTTGGAGGTCGCCCGGTCACGGCGGATGTGTTGTTCGCGGGT
The DNA here is from genome assembly GCA_016719135.1 of Micrococcales bacterium. Taxonomy (GTDB): domain Bacteria; phylum Actinomycetota; class Actinomycetes; order S36-B12; family UBA10799; genus JADKAV01. Next base: position 64,644 of record JADKAV010000004.1, read on the forward strand.
CTGCAGTGCCAGGCGCAGCGCCCGCCGGCCGTCGGCGTCGACACTCACCCCGACCATCCGCCCGGGCAACTGGCGTTCCAGGCCTTGCCGAACGGCCATGAACGCCGCGTGCGGTCCGCCGAATCCCATCGGTACCCCGAACCGCTGGGCAGATCCGACCACGATGTCCGCGCCCATCTCACCCGGTGCCCGCAGTGACACCAGCGCCAGGATGTCCGCGGTCACGCACAGCAGCCCACCGCTCTCGTGCACGGCGGCGGCCAGCGGCGCGGGATCGTGGACTGCGCCGGTCCCGGTCGGGTAGCCGATCAGGGCCCCGAAGCACTCGGGTATGTGGCCATCACGCAGATCACGCACGTCCAAGGTGATCCCGATCGGTTCGGCTCGCGTCGCCAGCACGGCAAGTGTCTGCGGATGCAGATCCTGATCCACCACGAAGGTGTCGCCGCGACCGACCCGATGGGCCAGGGCCATCGCCTCCGCGGCCGCGGTCGGCTCGTCCAGCAGGGACGCGTTTGCCACCGGCAGCCCGCAGAGGTCCGACACCAGGGTCTGGAACGTGAGCAGGCCTTCGAGCCGGCCTTGCGAGATTTCCGGCTGATACGGCGTGTACGCGGTGTACCAGGCTGGGCTCTCCAACACGTTGCGGGTGATCACCGCCGGGGTGAGGGTGCCGTGATAGCCCAGTCCAAGCATGCTGCGGCGGGGTTTGTTCCGTTGCGCCATGGCCTGCAGTAGGTCGCGACTGGTGGCCTCGTCGATGGGATCGGGCAGTTGCAGCGGGGCCTCGGTACGGATGTCGGCGGGGATCACCGCATCGATCAGGGCATCGACATCGGCATACCCGAGCGCGGACACCATGCGGTCGAGGTCATCGGGGTCTGGCCCGATGTGGCGTTCGGGGAACGTTGGCTCATCCAATCTTGCGTGCGCGGCGGCGCGACAGTTCGTCGTCCACCACCGTAACGCTGCCGTCTGCGCGCTCGGCGGGCAACGTCGCCAGATCGGATTCCACCTCTCGCCACACGGCACCGACGGCGATCCCGAAGACCCCCTGGCCGCCATGCACGAGGTCGATGACATCCTCGGCGCTGCGGCACTCGTACACGCTGGCCCCGTCGCTCATCAGCGTGATCTGCGAGAGGTCACTGACGCCGGTGTTACGCAGGTGGTCAAGTGCAGTACGGATCTGTTGCAGGGTCACGCCAGTTTCGAGCAGTCGCTTGACGATCTTCAACGTCACGATGTCGCGGAAGTTGTACAGGCGCTGGGATCCCGAACCCTTCGCAGTACGCAGGCTGGGCTCGACCAACCCTGTGCGTGCCCAATAATCGAGCTGCCGATAGGTGATACCCACCAGCTTCGCCACGACCGGAGCCCGGTACCCGGCATCGTCTGGCAGTTGCAGTTCGTCGGCGAACAGCTCCTGCTGTTCTGCAGTCGGTGTTGCAGGAGAATTCGCGACTGCTTCATTCATGGGCCAACTCCTCGACTGTGCTGCGAACCATGCCAGCGGTACCCCACAACCTAGGCCCCCGACCGGCTACCGCGCGACCGACACGCCAACCGAATGCCGATCAATACCTCAATCTTTACCTGAGGGTTAATCATTGGTTGCTTCCGCCTTCGAAATCCTCCGGCGTGACCTGGTCGAGGAACTCCCGAAATGCCTCGACTTCGGCCTCAGCCTCTTCCTCTTCGGCCGGCATCTCGATCCCGGCCTCCTCGAGCACCGACTCCGAGGCGAACAGGGGGGCCGCAGTGCGCAGAGCCAGGGCGATCGCGTCGGATGGTCTGGCCGAAACCACCACGCCGTTGTCGAAGACGAGCTCGGCGAAGAAGATCCCGTCGCGCAACTCGGTGATGTCGACCCTGGTCAGGGTCCGGCCCATACTCTCGATGACGTCGCGCAGCAGATCGTGGGTCAGAGGCCGCTCGGACTGGACCCCCTGCTGGGCGAAAGCAATCGCCGTGGCCTCGACGGCACCGATCCAGATGGGCAGAAATTTCTCGGTTTCGGCATCACGCAACAGCACGATGGGCTGGTTGGAGGGCATCTCCACCCGGACTCCGACGACATCGACAGCGCGCACAGGTTCACTGTACGCCTCGTGGGATTACCTGCCGTGGATTCCGGGGATCCATTCGGCCACGTTTGCCGGCGTTACAGCTGGGCACGCAAAACCGCGACGTGCACCCGGATGAGCGCGGCGGCCAGACTCCGGGCACGGTCCTGGTACTCATCCTGGGACTCGGTACGGCGGGGTTGACCCAATACGGTGCGGTAGAGATCCAGTTCCCGGGTCACAGCGAGCACCACGGGTCGGGCGTTACGGATGGGTAGGCCGCAGTCGCGCAGGGCGACCAGACCGCGGGCGGTCTCCAGGTCGTTGAGGCTGAAGTCGGGTCCGGGTGCCAGCAAACCCACTTCGGTCGCCTGGTCGAACTCATCGGAGGTCAGACCTGACTCACGTTGCAGCTCGGCGGGCAGTAGCCGCACTCCGGTGTCGAGGGTCTGAAGGTCGGGTGCGGCGACCGGCACTGCTGGCGTCTGCGGAGTGGCGCTGGTGGGTTCCGGCGGAGTCAGCCCGCGATCGAGGGCGTCGAGATGTTCAGCGATCACACGCAACGGCAAGTAGTGGTCTCGTTGCATCGTCAGCACGTAGCGGATCCGCTCGACGTGGGCAGGGGTGTATTTGCGGTAGCCCGAAGGAGTCCGCAGTGGCTCCACAAGACCTTCTGCCTCGAGGAAGCGGATTTTGCTCACGCTGATGTCGGGGAAGTCGTGGCGCAGTGAGGACACCGTCTGACCGATGCCCATGAGGTTCGTGCTCATTCAGGCAGGTGATCCTCTTCGGCATGCAGGAACTGCAGGCGGAACTTCCCGATCTGGATCAGGTCGCCGGACGTCAGGACGTGACGTTCGATGGATTTGCGGTTGACATAACTACCGTTCAGGGATCCTTTGTCCATCAGTGTCCACTGATCGCCGTCCGCGACGAACTCCGCGTGGTGGCGGCTGACCGTCACGTCATCGAGCATCACGTCGTTGTCGGCCGAGCGACCGACCGTCAGCCGTGAACCGGACAATTCAAAGCGCTGTCCGATCTCCGGGCCGCGCTGCACGACGATCACGCTCATGCCGCGGGTCAGCCCTGACAACCCTTCCACGACCGGAATCGGACCGGTGTCCACCTCGGGTGCCACGACCACGCCGGTCGGGTCGTCGTCCTGCAAGCGTGGGCGCGGGGTCCCGCACACGCCGCAGAACCGATCCTCCGGGTCGAGCGGACGACCGCACTTCAGGCATTCAGTGCTCACGGGGCTCCTCACGATTGCGGATGTAACACCGGCGAAGCCGGGCGAAGTTTCACCTTACGCTAAGCCTTAGACTTGTCGTGTTTTTTGGCGTTACTGCTCAGTTCTCCCGCACCAGCGCGTCGTAGTCCTCAGCGGCAAGCAAGGATTCGGCGGACTGAGGATCCTCCGGCTCCAGAACGAACAGCCAGCCACCCTCGTACGGATCGGTGTTGAGGGTCTCCGGCGCGGTTTCGACGGCGTCGTTGCGGGCGACGATCGTGCCCGCAACGGGGGCGTAGATCTCACTCACGCTCTTGGTGGACTCGACCTCTCCACAGGCGTCGCCCTCGCGGACGGACGCCCCCACCTCGGGCAGCGCCACGAACACCACGTCGCCGAGGGCGTCCTGGGCGAAGTCCGTGATGCCGATCCGCAGGTTGCCGTTCTCCATCGGGAGAATCCACTCATGCTCGCGCGTGTAGCGCCGATCGTCAGGTGTCATACCCGCAGATTAGTCGGTCACCGTCACGTTCGGGTCAGGCTCCGGAAGGTTGACGGTACTAAGAATCTCCACCTCGTCCAGTTCAGTGATCACCACTGAACCATCCTGGGCCGAGACGGTGTCTGCGATCCCGCCGGGGATGCGCATCGCGGTGGCCATGGTTGCCGGGCCGCCGATGGCCAGGATCTCGAAAGGCTGCGTCACCTGGGTACCACTCACCGAGATGGCGTCCCGCGCATCTGCGAACCAGGTATCGACGACCACGCGGATGCCGTTGATCTCAATGGCCTCTGCTCCTGCATCACGAAGTTCCTGCACGGTGTTGAGCAGATCAGAGGCGAAGAAGGCGTCCTCACCTTCGATACGCAGTCTGATCCCGGGGCCGCTGACAGGGGTCGTACCCGCCAGGACCCGCAGATCGTCGGCACGTTCCTGGGCCTGTTGCAAGGCTTCGGCTGTCGTGCCCGTCCGAAGGTTCTGCTCGGCGGCCTGCAGTCTGAGAATCTCACCGTCGAGACGGGTCTGGCGCGACTGCAGGTCATCGAGCAGCCGGATCAGGTCCGGTTCACGGGCGGTCGCGAGGAACTCCTCGCTGTCTTGACCGCGCACGACGGCTACGGTGCCGATGCCGATCAGGATGCACACGATGACCACACCCCACTGCCGGTACTTCATGCCTTGAACACCATCCGGCGGATCGCGGCAGCATTGGCGAAGATCCGCATCGCAAGGACAACCACGACGCCTGTGGACATCTGGGCACCGACGCCGAGTTGATCACCGAGCCACACCAGCGCACAGGCAACCGCGACGTTGCCCAGGAAGGAGACCACGAACACTTTGTCCGAGAAGTTGCCGTCCAGCATTGAACGCAGGGCACCGGACACCGCATCCAGTGCCGCGATGACGGCCACCGGGACGTAGGCGTCCATCCAGGTCGGCACTTCCGGCGATAACACCACCCCGAGCACGATCCCGACGATCAACCCGATCAGTGCGATCATTGTTGTCCGCCCTTCAGCACATCAGCTCGTGTCGGCAGGTTCGCTGTCGACGCCGGCGCCGTCACGGTATCGGCACCGGTCACCTCCGACTGTATGCCGTAGTCGCGGCGCAGTTGGTCCAACTCTGCTTGCGCGTCCGAACCGGCGAAGGTGTCCGCCAAGTCGGCTGGGCCGACGGCGGCGATGACATACGGCGGTTCCAACGGCCTGTAGTCCACGAGGATCGCCTCGCCCGCGGTACGGATCGCGGTGACCGAGGTCAATCGGATGTCATTGATCGCTATGGCCTGGGCCCCGGACTGCCACAGGCCATTGACGACCATCTGAACGTCGATGTCCAGCACTCTGGCCTCGTCGGGTTGAACCCCCTTCGGCAGCGGGGGCACGGCGTCCTGCATCGTCACCGTCGCACCCGGGCCGGTCAACCCCACGAAGCCGGAGGCGATCTGGACCGCCTGTAACTGCTCGGCGAAACCCTCGCCCAGCCCGCTGGTGGCCAGTTGCTGCAATTGGGAGACGCTCGCCCGCAGTTCGACGGCCGCCGCCTGCTCAGCCTCAGCGCTCTGCGTGGCGCGGTCGATGCGGTCGATGAGCTCCTGACGCCGGTCCTGTGCCTCGGGCTGAACAGTCTGACGCTGCCACGACGCAGCGGCGAAGAGGAAGCCGATCAGCACGAACACGCTGACGGTCACCGACATCGAACGCAACGAACGCGACCCCCCGGGCTTGTCAACCAGCGCATAGTCATCGGCCTGCGCCTCGGCGATGATCCTGTCCAGCAGGTTTTCGGGCAGGTGCTGCTTCACGATGAAGCCGCCATGATCCGTCGCGCCTGCCCGACATACAGCACGGCCGCCCACCAGTACAAAGCGGTTCCCCACACCGCGAAGGCCCATCCGAACACCTTGGCGGTGTCAGCCAGCCATCCCGCGCCGTCGCCCAGCAGTAGCAGCGGGAAGGCATACAGCAGACAGAACGTCGCCGCCTTGCCCAGGAAATGAACGGGCAGACCCGTGACGCCGCGGCGCTTCAGGACCGCGAGCACGACCGCGAGGATCAGGTCGCGCGAGATCAGCAGCACCACCAGCCACGCTGGCACGATGCCGCGCAGGAGCAACCTGATCAGGGTGGCAGAATGTAGAGGCGGTCGGCCACCGGATCCAGTAACTGCCCCACGCGGGTGATCTGGTTCCATTTCCGCGCCAGGTAGCCGTCGAGCCAGTCGGTGAAGCCCGCAACCATCAGCAGGGCCACTGCCCAGCCATCGGCCTGCGGCACGAGGATCAACCACAGGAAAAGCGGCACCCCGAGCAACCGCAGTGCCGAGAGCACGTTGGGCAGTGTCAGGACCCGATCGGACTGCACCTCGGTGTTTTGGACCTCCACGTCTGCCAGCCTAAGCGGTCGCGGGACAGAGATCGGCCACGGCGCGTGCGATGGAACTGCCCCCCGATGGACCCTGCGGCCAAGGATTCACCTGGTGTAGGCGCTTGCCATCGGAGGCTGGCTCGACGGTGGTGCGGTGCCGCCCGCGCGGAAGGCGAGGACCAGCAACAGGATCGCCAGTCCGACCAGGACCACTCCGGCGATCAGCATGCCGACAGCCAGCGGCCCGACCCAGGTGACGGTCGCGATGACGGAGATGTCCGCAGCAACCCCCTTGCTGGCATCCCGGTTCATCACCACGAGGGTCTTGTCGGAGTTCGACACCGGCCAGGCCACCGACGCTTGGCGCCCGGTCTGCTGATCGGTCCAAATGGTTTCGGCACCGGGATCCGGCGGGACCCGGTCGCCAGGGATCGTGGTCGAATCCATGGAGTCCGACGAACTGTCGATTCCGGTCACCAATTCATACGGCACGCCCTGCAAGTACTGCAGCGAATCGGGCTTGTCGGCGACCCCCATGAACAGGGGTTGCTCGCCGGTGACCTCGAGCCGCAGATCGAACCAGGTTTCATCCACGGGCAGAGCCGTCGAACTGCTGATCTGGAAATCCGTCACCACCACTGCCCGCACGGCGTCGCCGCTGACCTGCCCGATCGGGATGTCGGCTTCCCCATCGGTGCCGAACAGGCTCAGCAGGACGCCTCCCCCACCCAGCAGACCTAGGCCGATGAGTCCAAGTAGTGCCCCCAGCAGGCCCAGAACCAGTCTTTTCACGTTTTCACGGTAATCCACGTCCGGTTCCCGCAGGTGCCGCCACGCACCGGATGTCAGACGTAATCTGCGCGAACCCGCTTTGAGTACCCGGCGTCATTGACTGCACGCACGAAAACCCGCGACCTGGCGCTGATCGGCGCCATCGCGACCGTGCCAGCAGTGGTGTCCTGCACCACCCACGTGATGCTGGTGTCACCTTCCACAACGCCCACGTCGTATCGCACGCCCGGCACCGCCTGCCAGTCGACGCTGTCGAAGTCCCGCGTCACACCGGTCGGAGCGGCCGGCTGGACCGGCAACGGCCGGGGCTTGACCTTGGCCAGGAACCGGGAATTGGCGACGTTGGCGGACGGATTGCGGGCCAGCCAGGATCCTTTCCGGGGTTTCAGGGCGAAGTAGTCGTCGTCACCGCAGTCCAGCCGGTATTGCGAGTCGGGCGAAGGGCACTTGATCGTCTTGCGCCATGCGGGGCCACCGTCGCGATAGCACATGATGTCGTAGGCGTCGTAGCAGTGACCTTTGCCCGTGGAATGCGGCGCGTTCGGGCTGATCGCCCCCAGCGCGTGCACCAGTTCGTGGGCGTCGACCCAGACGAAGCCCCACGAGGAACTCCACGTCGCCGACCACCGGTCCCCGCCCAGGCCCGACCAGTTGGGACTCGTGGTGGCGTCGACCCACAGGCTGTAAACGCGGTCAGTGCGCCGGAACCGGGGGTCCCTGTTCGTGAGGTACCGACGCAGGTTGACCAAGTTGTAGGTCTTCGACGCGGGCACCGCCACCTGCAGGAAAACCGGGCGGCAGGACCGATCATGGACCCAGCGGACTGTGCGACGCGCGCCCGAGGAACGTTCGAAGATGCCGGTGGTCAAGTCCGTCGATCGGTTCAGGACCGTGCGGAAGTGGGCGTACCGGTTCTTCGTCCCCTTGCGGTACACGAACACCGGTTGCACGCGCGGTCCTCGGCTGCCGTCCCCTATGCAGCGCGGGGCGGCCCAGTTCCCAGAGGCGTCGACGAGGTAGTAGTCGGCGTCCAGCGCACTCTGCCGAGGTGCCGCGCTGTAGTCCGATGGGCCGTCGACGCTGGCCACGGGCGCCACCGCAGCCGACAGGCCCACCACGGCCGCGGTGACCGCGGCGAGCACTCCCACCATGCTCACCACGGTACCCACGCGGGCGGCTCTGGCCTGCAGGCAGGCTTGATCCCCGAGCCCGGCCCTGTGCCAACAGCACTCCCCGCGGGAGGGGCCGAGCCGGGCTATTGGAAAGATGCGCATCGTGCCCAGAACCATCGGCCATGTGCCGTCCCAACGCGCCGCAGGTCCGAGCATCGTGCTCGTCCGACATCGTCGGCGGTACCGGGCAGCCGTGCAGACGATCACGCGAGGCCCACGATGACTGCGTCACAATCACCGGACGACACTCGTCGTGGTGTCGTGGTCGAGGCGGTCACGATCGGTGCCACCACAGGCGCCTACGGTGTGTCGTTCGGAGCGCTTTCCATCACGTCGGGATTGTCGGTCTGGCAGACCATGGCCCTGAGCGCCCTGATGTTCACCGGCGCTTCGCAGTTCGCGATGGTCTCCGTACTCGCAGGCGGCGGTTCGGCGGCGGCTGCGATCGCGAGCAGTGGCCTGCTCGGTCTGCGCAACCTCTTCTACGGGCTCAGGATCCGACAAATCCTGCAGCCCTCCCCGGCCCTGTCGCTGCCGGCGGCGCACCTGACCATCGACGAGTCCACGGCCATGGCTTTGGCCCACTACGATCGCCCGACGCCGCGCCCGGCCCTTGCTTTCTGGTCGACAGGGGCCAGTGTGTTCGTGCTGTGGAACCTGGGCAGTCTCGTGGGGGCACTGGGCGCAGACAGTATCGGCGATCCCACCCGCTGGGGTTTGGACGCCGCGGTGCCGGCGGCATTCCTGGCTCTGCTCTGGCCCCAGATCACCGATCGACGCCTGCTGCAGGTGGCGGTCACCGCCGCCGTGGTGGGGATCGCGCTGACGCCGGTCCTCTCCCCCGGCCTGCCGGTCCTGTGCGCTGCCCTGGTCCCGTTCCTGTTCCTGCGGAGGACTTCGTGATCTGGGCGGCCGTTCTGATCGGCAGCGCAGTCGCCTACACCCTCAAAGCGCTTGGCTTCGTCGTGCCCGAAAGGATGCTCGACAAGCCGTTGGTGGCACAGCTCGTGGCGATGTTCCCCATCGCGCTGTTGTCCGCCCTACTCGCCGTCGTAACCGTGGCAGACGGCATGGCCGTGGTGATCGATGCCCGGGTCGCGGCCGTGGCCGCGGCGGCGGTCGCCTTGATGCTGCGTGCGCCGTTCCTGGTGGTGGTCGTGGTCGGCGCGGCCACCGCTGCCTTCATCCGAGTCTTCTAGAGCGGCATCGCCGGACCACATCCGAGGCTTTGGGCCGCACTACTCGTCTGACTTTTTGTCGTCCTTGGTCTTCTTGCTCTCGAAACCGGGGATGGCCCCGGCGTGGGCCGAGGCGGACGGGTCCTTGCGGACCTTCAGCAGGGACGCGACCGTAGTGATGACCAGAATGCCGAGGATGAACCCCAGAGACAGCCAGATGTCGATGTGGATGCCGAAGAACACGAGGATCAGCTTCACACCGATGAAGGCGAGGATGACTGCCAGTCCGATCGACAGGTACACCAGACGGTCGAGCAGACCGGCGACCAGGAAGTAGAGCGCGCGCAGACCCAGCAGCGCGAACGCATTCGCGGCGAACACGATGAAGGGCTCGTTCGTCACGCCATAGACCGCAGGGATGGAGTCGAGCGCGAAAATGATGTCGGTTGCGAAGATGGCGATCATCACCATCAGCAAAGGCGTGCCGTAGTACTTGCCGTTGATCTTGGTGTGCAGGTGCGGGCCGTCGTACTCATCGGTGAAGGGCAGCAGTCGCTTGGCGATTCGCACCACCTTGCCGTCGTTGAATTCCGGCTCCTCGTCGCGATGACGCGCGAGGCTGATGGCGGTGTAGATCAGGAACACACCGAAGACCACATATGTGACCGAGAACGCCTCAAGAGCCGCCGCTCCGATGAAGATGAAGATCGTGCGCAGCACCAGTGCGCCAGCGATGCCTGCCATCAGCACCTTCTGCTGGTAGATCTTCGGCACCGCAAAAGTGCTCATGATGATGACGAAGACGAAGAGGTTGTCCACCGACAGGCTCTTCTCGATAAGCCATCCGGCGAAGTACTCCAGACCGAAGGAACCGCCCTGGGCAGGCGTCTGGTCAGCACTCCACCAGGCGAAGAAGACACCGAATGCGATCGCGATCCCCACATAGATGACCGACTGGACGGCCGCTTCCCGGACCTTGACCTCATGCGGATTGCGGGTCGCCTGGACGAACTCGAACGTGATCAGCACCACGACGATCCCCACTGTCAGCGCCCACAACCATACGGGCACGAACAGACTGGATTCGCCGGCGCTGGCGGCAGCCGCCGGAAGCATCATCAGCCCAGTCTGGCATGCGGGCACCCACCGGCAACCGGCGTGGTCATGGTCGTTGTCGAACCTTCGACACACCACGAGTACAGCGACTTGAGGCACAATGACCAGATGCCGTCCGACGAACTGCAGATCCGGCTCGAAGCCGGGATTCCCGGCGACATGCTGGACTTTCCGTGGGAACTGCCACTGATGCACTGGCCACAGGAACTGCTGATTCCGCTGCCTCGTGGGATCTCTCGCCACGTCGTCCGGTTCGTCGACGTCGGCGGGACGGTGATGGCTCTCAAGGAGATCAATGAGGAACTTGCGCAGCGGGAGTACGGCCTGCTGCGCGACCTCGAGGAGCTCGACATTCCCGCGGTTCACGGGGTGGGCGTGGTCACCGGCCGGCGCGACGCCCGGGGCGAACCGTTGCCGGGCATGCTGGTCACCGAGCATCTGACCTGGTCCATCCCCTACCGGACGGTGTACACCCGGGTGCTTTCTCCGCAAACGGTCGATCGCCTGCTCGATGCTCTGGTCCTCCTGCTGGCACGGCTGCACCTGGTGGGTTTCGCCTGGTACGACTGCTCGCTGTCCAACGTGCTGTTCCGCCGTGACGCCGGAGCTTTCGCGGCCTACCTGGTGGACGCCGAGACCGGTGAACTGCACCCGCGGCTCACTGACGGGCAGCGCAACTACGACCTGGAACTGGCACATCTGAACATCGCAGGCGGACTCATGGACCTGGTCGCCGGCGGCAGACTGGGCGCCGAGTTCGACCCGATTGCGATCGCCGACGAGATCCCCAAACGCTACGAACGACTGTGGGAGGAACTCACCGAGGCCGAACACGTCGACGGAGCGCAACGCTGGCGGATTGCACGCAGGGTCGACCGGCTCAACAACCTCGGCTTCGACGTGGCCGAACTCGATCTGCGGCGGACTCCCGACGGTGTGGTCCGGATACAGCCGAAGGTGGTCGATGCGGGGTATCACTCCCGGCGCCTCCTACGGCTCGTGGGCCTGGACGTGGGCGAGAACCAGGCACGACGACTGCTCAACGACCTCGACCAGTACTGTGCCGCCGCCCGCGCCGAGGGGATGCCGACCGCGACCCTGGCTACCGATGCCCGGACCAGACGCAGCGAGAAGTCGCCCCGGGAGGACGTGATCGCGGCCCACCGGTGGTTGTCCGATGTCTACGAACCGGTGATCTCCGCGGTGCCGTCACACTTGCGCACGAAACTGCAGGACGCGGAGGTGTTCCATGAAGTGCTGGAACACCGCTGGTACATGTCCGAGGCAGCGGGACAGGATGTCGGCTTGCCGGAGGCGGTGGACGACTACGTCAACACGGTTTTGCGGAAGAAGCCCGACGAAGCGACACTATTCCCGATGACCGGCGATGACACCGGGATGCTCGAACTCGACGCGCTGGGTTTGTTGGAGAGATCCGAGGACGATCAGTGACCTGATCACACCACCTCGGCGTCCATGCGGTTCAGCTCGTCGAGTACCAGCTCGACGAGGTTCGCCGGGTCCGGCAGCAGTTCGGCATCGGTGGCGAAACCGATGGTGACCTTGCCGTTGTAGCTGAAGATCGTCGCAGTCATCGGCTGGTTGCCGGAGCACGGCGCGAAACCCACGACCTGCTCCACCTCGATGTCGGCAAAACGCATCAGCGAGGTCGGGCCCGGCACGTTGGTGAGCACACCCACCGCCTTGTTGGCGAAGAAGTTGGTGAGGAAGAACGCGATCTGACTCGGTGACATGGAGACCATGCGCTGCAGGCCGAACGTGAGCACCGCTTCGTCGGAGTGCTTGATCCGGTGCATCCGGTGGTGCATCTGTTCCAGTCGTGCCTGCGGGTCGGGTTCGTCCAGCGGCATGGGCAGGAACACCAGGGCGAAGTAGTTGCCCAGGTCAGGTGGCAGGTTGTCCTCGAACGGCTTCAGGTTGACCGGCACCATCCAGGTCACCTCGTCCAACTCCTCCTCGAACGCCGCCAGATACCGTTGCAGCCCTCCAGAGATCGCGGCCAGCAGAACGTCGTTGACCGTCGCTCCCGCCCGGCGTCCCAGTGCCTTGATGTCGTCGAGGGGAATGCCCGGTGACCATGCCAGCGCCTTGTGCGTGCCGGGCTTGCCGGTCCACACCGTCGACTCCGTGCTGGCCAGTGCGATTTTCGTCACCGAGGACAGGTCGTTGAGACTGCGATGCTGCTCGGCCCCCAGGACCTCGAGAGCATCGAGCAGACGATCGGGGTGGCGGACCAGGGACACCCCTTCCTCGACTTGGTGGAATCCCGAGCGGGCGACACCGAGCGCCTTGCCGGGCAGGTGCATCAGGGCCGACAACGGATTGCGCACCGCTTGCACCGTCTCACCGGCCATGTCCTCCACGCCGGCCTCCAACGCCTGGGCGACCTCGCCTGCCGCGTGCATCGCCACGCGCCCGATCTCCTCGGGCGGTGAGATCGCCTCGCCGCTCTGGACGCCCTTGCGGGCGACGACCGCGCCGACACTGGCCTCGTCGGTCTCGCACAGCCCGAGGAGCACCTGCGTGAGGCGCACCCCGTCGGCGATGGAGTGGTGGAACCGGGTCATCATCGCCGACCCCACCGTGCCGTCGTCCAGGGTGATGGGGGAAATCAGGTAGCCGACCCACAGCGGTCGGTCCTTGGGCAGGGGCTGTGAGCGCTGCTCGGCCATGAACGACTGCAGATCGACCAGCGACTTGCCCTCCCCGAAGTCAACGACCTTGAGGTGGGATGCGAGGTCGAAGTCGGGATCGTCCTCCCAAGCCCATCCGAAACCCGACTTCACCGCGCGCCGACCGAGCACTGGGAAGCGTTTCACGGCGTCTTCATAAATGGCATGCACGGCGTCGATGTCCGGGGTTCCCCGCAGGACCAGAGACCCATCCACCACCATCAGGTTGTTCGGCCGGTCCATGGTCAGCCACAGGGCATCCTGGACGCTCATCGACGCTGTTGCCATGGTCACTCCCTGGTTCGACGTGCCGGGCCTGCTTGTCTGCTCGGCATCTTCAAATCTACGCCTGGACGGTGCTCGGCGTCTGGTCAATGCGCAGCCACGGTGACGCCTGCTCGATGCTGGCTGCGAGGTCGAGCAGGACTTGCTCGCGTCCGTACCCGGAGGCGAACTGGATGCCGATCGGCAGTCCGTCGCTGGAGACGCCCAGCGGCAACGAGATCGCGGGTGCCCCCGACACGTTCTGCACTGCGGTGAAGGAGGCGTAGCGCAGAAGCCGGATGAGGTGCTCGCGCGGTGCCAGATCGGGCCCCAGGTGGCCGATCGGTACTGGCGGGCTGGCGAGGACGGGCGAGATGAGGATGTCGTACGTGTCCAGGATCTGGTCGTGTTCCAGGCTGAAGCGCCGCAGTCGGTGGATCGCGCCTGGCATCCGCGGTGCGATCGACGTGAAGTAGTCGCTGAGGTATTTGCTGAACGGCTCCATGCGCGAGGGCGCGTAGTCGGAGCCGAAGACCTGCCCGCCCAAGCGCCGCAACGAGAAGGCGAGCATCCCCCAGTACCGCAGGAAGTCATGTGCGATCGTCTCGCCGAACGGATTGGTGATGCTCTCGACGTCGTGCCCGAGTGATTCGCACAATTTGCTGGCAACGACGACCGAGTCGCGAACCTCGGGATGCACCGACAGCCCCGCGAGACCTTCGGTGATGACGCCGATCCGCAGCTTCGACGGCTCAGCGGTCGGCCCGATCGGCGGAAGGTCAGCCGCGGGCCGAACCTTCGCCATTGCCCGGTAGAACGCCACGGTGTCGCGAACCGTGCGAGTGAGCACGCCCTGGGTGACGATGTTCACCGGCATGATGTCCATCGCCTCCGCGCTGGCCAGGCGCCCACGTGAGGGTTTCAGACCCACCAGTCCACAGCACGAGGCGGGGATGCGGATCGACCCACCGCCGTCGTTCGCGTGTGCCAGCGGAACGACCCCGGATGCGACCAGCGCCGCCGAGCCGCCCGACGAGCCGCCGGTGCTGTGCGCCAGATCCCACGGATTGCGGGTTGGACCGTGCGCGATCGGTTCGGTGGTCGCTGTCAGGCCGAACTCCGGAAGTGCGGACTTGCCGATCGTGTCCAGCCCGAGTTGCTGCCAGTCCCGCACGAAGCGCGAAGGCCCGGCGGCGGGTGTCCGAGGCGTTGCGCGGGAGCCGAAGGTCGTCGGATAGCCGGCGATGTCCTCGTTGTCCTTGATGAACGACGGAATCCCTGCGAACGGGCCTCGGTCGGGGGCGGGTTCGTCCAGCCACGTCACGACCGCGTTCAGCCGCTTCACCGCTTCGGCGCGCTCGAGGGCCGCCTGCCGCAACTCACCGGGGCTGACATCGCCGGCGGCGAGCGCTGCCTGCAACGAGACAACATCATGGGTTCCGAGGGCATCGTCGGTGAACGCGCTAGTCCGCATTCCTCGATACTAGGTGTAGCGATACCGAACGAGCATCGGTTGCGGTGTTACCGGTCAGCCGTTGATCACAATGGCCAGGCACATCTCGTCGGTTGTGCCTTCACCCCAGACCACGTACCGAGCCGGTGTGTCCTGCAACGCGGGCAGTTGCGATCGCAATGAAGCATCGTGCCGGCACCGCACCCGCAGGGTGTCGCCCGGTCCGATGTCGACCGGACGGCGCAACGGGATGCCGCCTTGTTTGTCGAAATCCCAGTTCGGTATGTCCAGCAGAACCTGCTCGTCTGCCTGACCGGGGTTCAGGATGACCGAGATCTCGCGGCCCAGCAGATGCATGTGACCGGCCACCGAGAACACGGTGCTGGACGTCGTGACCCGACGATCGCACGTCTGCACCTCCCCGGCTTTGGGAGCATCCGGATCCCCACCACACAACAACTGCAGTCCCGCGATGGTCGCACCGCTGCCCGCCCCGAACCGGCTCACCACGTCGTCCACCGCGTCGGTGCGTTTGCACAATCGTCCGGACTCCCCAGGCGCACAGGGCAATTCGACCGGGGCGGGTAGCAGCGTGGTCTTCAACGCCTTGAGTTTCTTGTCCGTGAGCCGCAGCCTGACCTGTGTCGAGTCCGAGCCTTGTTCCGCGCGCAGGTTGTAGTGCATCTGGATGATGATCCGTCCACCTGCCGGCAGCTGCGTGCCGTAGCCAGAAGGCGTCGTGGAGGGCTCACCACCGGGTGCCCAGGCCGTGATCCAGTCGGATTGATCCAGGCCGGACAGAGCGTCGCCGGACCGGTCGGGCAGTCGCGCTCCCCCGAAGCACTCGTAGCCGGGCTCGGGGTCAGCGGCGTCAAGGGCTTCTGCTGCAGCGAGCTGTTCGGGGTAGGCCGAGTACAGGATCGAGTGATGCACGATGGCGCGATTGCCCGGGATGAACTCCGCGCCGGTGAGCATCGCATCGGTCGTGAGCCCAGGGTCGGCGAGGAAGCACCGGTACTCATCGGTCGCACCGGCAGGCGCCTGAGGCACGAATCCGTCGGGTACGCCGACCGTGAGGATGCGCTCACCTTTACGGGCGGCCAGCACCGGCTCGACCGGTGCGGAGTCATGCGTCTGGCCGGCGTGCATCGGTTCAGTTGTCGGTTGCTCGGAGTGTCCGGACGTATGGCTGCTGCACGCGGCCAGCGTCAGCACACCGACGAGGGCCACAGCAGACATGCGCATGTCTCACCGTACGTCGATGTCCTGCGCGGTGAGGGTCATGCCCGCATTCGGTCAACCGTAAACAGCGGGCACAGGCACGCATCGTGGGCCGACCTGCCTCGCGTGGACTCTTTCTGGCCCGCTCTTGCCCGGCACACCCCGCTGTGGCATCGACGCGTAGTAAACGGGTAGAGCACTATCGTTCAACGTGGTCCACGATCCCGGAGGCAGCATGACCGACACCGCGATGCCGTCGACGCTGGCGGCGAGCCCGCCCCCGATTCCCGGCGAGCCGATCGACCCGCCACAGAAGGCGATCGCAGAGACCCTGCAGAAGGTGGATGACAAAGGTGCCGTAGCCGCGGTGGCATTCCGCACCTTCCTGAGGTTCAGTCACGCGAAAGTCACACTGCTTGCTGCAGGCACCACGTACTACTTGTTCTTGTCCGTGTTCGCCATCCTCGTTTTCGCCTTCGGCCTCGCCGCTTTGATTGGGGGCGAGGAACTTGCCGACACGGTGACCAAGAGCGTCAGCAACGCCTTCCCCGGCCTGATCGGCGAACAGGGCGTATCCCCTGAAACGCTGGCACAGGTCGGCCAGACGACGTCTGCGCTGGGTCTGTTGGTCCTGCTCTACTCGAGCAGCGGTGCGATGGTGGCGTTGAGCAACTCGATGCACCTGATCTACGGCGCTCCCAAGGATCCGCGCAACTTCGTGAAGGCCCGCGCACGACTGCTCGCGTGGATGCTGCTGCTAGCCCCGCTGATCGCGCTGTCGTTCGTGCCATCAGTGGTCATCTCCAATTTCGCCGGACCTGTCGAGCGGGCACTCGGCCTCGACGGAAGCGCCTGGGGCTGGTTGCTGCTCGCGCTGACCGCGGTCTTGTCCATCGGCCTAAATGCGCTGGTGGTATGGCTGATCCTGGGACACATGGGTGGCATCAGACCGCCCAGGGACGCCCGCCTGGCGGGCACCGCGGTCGGGGCCGTCGGCATCGAGATACTCAAATACCTGCTGTCCTTCATCATCGCCTGGTCGGTGAGCAAACCCCAGTACGGCGCCTTCGCCGCGCCCATCGCGATGCTGCTGGTCCTGTATCTCGAGTCGCTGACGTTGTACGTGGCCGCTTCGCTGACCGCAGGGATGGCTGTCGCGAACGACGACTCGCAAGAGGTCAGCGAGGTCAAGCCGGTCCCCGCGTGACAGAGGTCTGCGGCCACAGCGCGGTATGACCTGAGCCGTTGCGATGCTCTGCCATGACAGTGCAGGCAACTACTTGCGCAAAACCCCACGGGGTCCCATCACGATGACCGGGTCCGCTGCCGGATCCAGCCACCGGAGGGTCTTGCGCATCTCCTGCCGGCTCACCGAGATGCATCCGCGGGTGGCGCCCCTGCCGGCCACATGCAGCCAGATGCCCCCGTCCTTGATGGAAGGATCCGGACGCTTCATGTCCAGCGGTGAGCGACCCGGCACCCGATTGAAGTTGATGGCGACCACGTAGTCGAAAACCCATTCGCCCCCCGGCGGCCCCTGGAACCCCGAACGGGAATGGTGATACGGCAATGAGGTGCCGCGCGGCTTGTGACGCCTCCCGCCCGCGTCGGTCAGGCCGAAGGTCCCGATAGGCGAGTAGTAGCTCCAGTCCCACGGCTTCGGATGCCAGCCGCGAGCACCGTTGCGCGCGCGAACCTCTTCCACCTTGTTCCAGCACCCGTCGCGGAACTGCCACCTGGAAACTGTGGCGCGGCTGGAGCGCTTACCGCGGCCGCGCGCGATGATCACCTGCTGATGCTTCGCCGGATCGACGCGATGCAACGCCCCGAGCGGCAGTTCACAGGGTGGAACCGGAGGTAGCGCTGCCAGCATGCGTCAACTGTACGCCGCGAGGTGAGACACCTCGTCAGTCACGGAACTGGACGTGGACCACGGCGTGCCGGGTATCTTCGGTGGTGAGCCACACTGTCAATTTCCCGTCCCCCCGATCGATCTGCAACGTGCTCGCCGCGGGGAGGAAAACTGGCTTGAAGAATCCCGCGGTGGCGACGTAAGCCCCGGGCAGTTCGCCTTCCACTTCGGCCAGGCAGCGCGCGAGGGTCCACATCCCGTGGACGATGGTCGTGCGGAAACCGAAAGCCTTGGCCGCCAACGGATGCAGATGAATGGGATTACGGTCACCGGAGATCGCAGCGTACAGCCGGCCCATGTCTGACGGGATCTGCAGCCCGACCACCTCGGCATTCTGCGTGGGATCGGGCCACGAGGTCCGTTCGGCAGTCGCTCCAGCGGATGGTAGTCCCGAACCCCGACTCAGGTAGGTACTCGTCTCGTGCCACACGAGCTCACCGTCCAAACTCGCGCTGGTGACCATATCGAACTGGGTACCCTTCGGATGTGTGCGCGCATTGCCCGCATGTGCCTGAACCTCGTACTCACCCAAGGCCGGCAACTGTCCGGTCACTTCGATCCGATTGGCGATATGGACCATCCCCAGCGACCCCATCGGAAAGTCACGGCTGGTCATCAGGTACATCGCCAGCGGGAAACCCGCTACATGCAGCATTGCGGGAGGCAGATCCGGACCCGAACCCCCACACACCCGCCGATAAGCCTCGATCTCCTCTGCTGAGAACCGCACCTGCGGCAAGGAGAGTCCACGTTCGGGGATGCTGTCGCCACCTCCCCATAGAAATCCGGGCAGAGACGCTCCTGCGATCACTCGCGCGTACAAATGAGCAGTGCCTGGAGGTCCGTTCAACGGCTGCATCGACATGGGGACCATTCAACCCCGGTTGGACGCTGAAGTTCCCCAGAATGGGCAGGCTCTCGCAGGCCCGCGCCGGCGGCCTGGTGGATTGTCCTGTGGGTGATTCATTGATTGGACTCAGGGCGGCCCCTGTCCGGAGCATCCACGGCAGTTTGTCAGAGGGTCCGTTTATGGTTCGAACAGGTAGATCAGGGAAGATGTCAGACCCTGGGTTTACGGTTCGAAACAGGTAGTCCGGGGAAGATGTCACACCCTGGGTTTACGGTTCGAAACAGGTAGTCCGGGGAAGATGTCAGACCCTGGGTTTATGGTTCGAAACAGGTAGTCCGGGGAAGATGTCACACCCTGGGTTTATGGTTCGTAACAGGTAGTTGGTAGTTGGTTTGCGTCAGCTCGTGGAGCGACGTCGCGGTGGGCACCGGCCCTTCCGATACGACATTCAAGTCTTGTCGATCGGGGGTGTCCTATGGCCGTTTCACCGTCTACGTCTTTCTTTGATGTGTCGCGGGCGGCGCACCGCCGGGCCCGGATCCGGGCCAGTCTGCCCACGGTCGCCCCGGCCGGGTTCGACCAGATCAACGATCAGATTGATGCGCTGCCGGACCCCGACCTGCTGTGTGCGGAGGAACGCGCCGCGGCGATGCGGCACACCGCACGGTTGCGGAACCGCATCGAGGCGTATCTGACCGGTCTGGCCGGTGCCGCCGATACTGCCGGGGATTCCCGGGTCCTGGGCGCAGGCACCACCGGGTCCCTGGTGGCGATCGCCACCGGATCCCCGGTAGCGGTCGGGTCGGGGATGGTGAACACCGCCAACGCCCTGCACGACCCGCCGGTCGTGAAGGGATGCCTGGGCTGCCGGCAGCATTTCGAGGCGCATGTGTATCAGATCCTGGCCCACGCCCCCGCGATCGATGACTTCACCAGCAAACAAGCCGCGATCGTCGGCCTGGCCAAGTTGACCGACGCCTCGGAGGTGCGCCGGGTACTGCAGGTCGCCGCTGAGGCCGACAACCCCACCCACCTGGACCTGAGCCTGATCAGCAACGCGCCAAACGCTCCTGCGCCTGTCCGCCCGGGCGAACGGGATGTGGGCGATCACCGGAATGCTCGACGAGGTCGACGGGGCGATCCTGGCTGAAACCCTGGCAGCGTTCACCCGCCCCCCGGACACCCACGACACCACCACCCCGGCCCAACGCCGCGCCGACGCCCTGACCGACATGTCCCGCGCGGCGGCGGCCAACACCCACCCCGGCGGGGTGTCCGCGGTGTCCATCCTCGTGGATTTGGAGAACCTGCCCACCAGTGACAACGCGACCCTGGTCGACGGCACCCCCTCGGTGCCGGATCAGTTCGACCTGTTGTCGTGCGCGGCGGTGTACGGTGATCTTCGGGATCAAACGCACAGGCACCTTCATCCCCCTCGCCCTCGGACGAAAACGACGCCGGGCATCTGCGGCCCAATGGGCGGCGTTGATCGCCCGCGACCGCGGCTGCATCCGCTGCGGACGGACCCCCCGACACTGCCACGCCCACCACATCATCCACTGGAAAGACGGCGGCAGAACCGACCTGTCAAACCTCGCACCTCTGTTCGAGATGTCATAACGACCTGCACCACGGCCGGTACACCATCACCATGGACACCCACACCATCCCCGTCATCACCCACACCCGCGGACCCCCCTGAGCAGCCGCCCTGAAGGGCGGGAAATCGAGTGAAAATCAGCACGTGGTGTAACGCAATCAAGGGCTTGATCCTTTTGTCGCGCAAAAATGGATCTTGGGCGTGTATACACCCAGAATGTCCACACTTGAAAACCTGCGAACAATCACGGTCAATGAATTCATCGGGACCGCGATCCTGGTACTCATCGGATGTGGGATCGGCGCGCTCGGTTCCCTGCGTAAAAGCCTCGGGTTCGGATCGGGCAACTGGAGTCTCACCGCCTTCGGGTGGGGTATGGCGGTCTTCGTCGGGGCGAGCGTCGCATGGGAGTCCGGCGCGCACTTGAACCCCGCGGTGACGCTCGGCCTTGTCCTGACCGGCGCGACGTCCTGGTCAACCGTGCCGTTCTACCTCCTGGGTGAGTTCTCCGGCGCGATCGTCGGCGGGTTGCTCGTCTATGTGGTGTATAAGAAGCAGTTCGACGACCACGACCAGCCGCACACCACTGGCAGTATCTTCTACACCAAACCGGGTGTGCGGTCGCTCGGTTGGAACACCGTGAGTGAAGCCGTGGCGACGTTCGTGCTCGTCTACTGGATCATTCAGCAAGCCCCCTGGCAGCCGGTCGTCGAGGGTCAGGCACCCAACCTCGGGAACATCGGTCTCGGTTATGCGGGTGTCGCCTTCGCCGTGATCGCGATCGGAGCCGGACTCGGTGGTTCGACCGGCTATGCGATCAACCCTGCACGCGACCTGGGACCTCGGATCGCGTATGCACTTCTCCCGCTGCGAGGCAAAGAGAAGATCGACTGGGGTTACGCGTGGGTACCCATCGTCGGACCTCTGCTGGGCGCAGCAGCGGCCGCAGCGGTCTACTCGCTGAACTACTGACTGCTGCGCGACGTGTCGCGCTGTGCAGACCGCGGGTTCGCTACTGAACAGGCTGCAGATCTGGCCGCTTCGCGGTCACCCCATGGCCGGATTTGCGTCGCGTGACCCTGCGACCGATCCAGGGCGCCAGGTGTTTACCGGCCCAGGTGACGTCCCGCCCGACCTTGGCGACCGGTGACAGGGGCCGGACCTGCGGCAACGGCTGGGTCCAGTCCCCCGCGTACCGGCCCAATGACTCAAGGACTGCCATGGCCACACGCTGATGACCGACGGAGTTCAGATGCAATCGGTCCTCGGACCAGAACCGGGGATCGTCGAAGACCACGTGATCCCAGAAATCCACCACCTTGCATCCGTACCTTCCGGCCACCTCATAGGTCACTTCACGGTACTGAGCCAAGCGACCCTCGACCGGACCCATCATCCGCGATCGGCTGGAGGGTCGGCCATAAGTGACGATGACGATGTCGGCGCCCGTGGCGGCTAGGGCCGCGATCCCCACTTCCAGGTGTTCACTCAGCTGCGCGATGTCCCACCGCCTACGCAAGGCATCGTTGATACCCCCGGCGAAACTGACCAAGTCCGGGGTCAACTCGCGCGCCTTTGGCACCTGCTCTTGGACGATTTGGGCCACTCGACGCCCGCGGATCGCGAGGTTGGCATAGCGCAGCAGCGGGTCATCGGCTGCCAGCGCGTGCGCCAGCCGGTCAGCCCACCCTCGATCCCGGCCGTCAGGCCCAGGATCTCCGATGCCCTCGGTGAACGAGTCACCGAGCGCCACGTACCGCTGCCAACCCATACCTGCAACCTCCATCGGGAAGCCTCCGCACGACAGGGTATCCAGCCCATTGGATCTCAAACCGGACAGCCGACACCAAACCACTCGCATCACGGCAAGCGCTGCGTTTTCGGTACCAGGTCGGCGAACACCGCAGTCTGCGTGTATTCGCCCTCGCGCACTCCTCTCGGGGCCAGCGCGGTCGCCTCCCGCTCGAGCCGTGCCCGGTCGTTGCCCGATCCGCCAGACCAGGGCGTCATCGCCAGAAATTCCTGTTTTGCTCCGGCATACACGGCCAGGTCCTCGGAGTCCGCAGCTCCAAGCCGATCGTTGCCGACGAACATTTGAGGTCGACCCGAGAATCCGCGGCCGGTGATCGAGGTTTGACCGTCAAAGACCAGATCGAGCAGGTTGCCGTTCATCATCGGAGTGACGTTATAGGCGAAACCGACGGTCGGGTCCGCCACTGAGCGCCACACGGAACTCATCCACTCAAGAGGTTGCCAGTTCCCGTCAAGAGTCGTGGTCGCCCAGCGTCCAGGATTCGCGTCCGCCTGGATCTGCACGGTGACGCCCTGGGCATCCTGGCAGGCCGCGAACGACACGGCCGTGTCCGCGCACGGCTCAAAGCCCGCGGGACGTTCTCCGAACGGGTATCCGTAGGCGAAGGCAGGATAGGAGGTCGCCAGGCCCACTTTGAAGCCAGCGATCTCGGGGCCACCTGCGTTCGCCTCGGCCGCCGGACCGGATCGAGGACCCTCATCGAGGCCGATGAGGTCCTTCTCCAGCGGCGTCAACGGCACCTTCTCGTTGGCGAACAGCAGGTTCTGGTTGCCGTCCGGCGCTGACCGATTCACCACGTCGGGACCCCACAGAAACGTCGTGTTCGTGACACGCTGACTGGTTGCGACGTACGCGGTATCGGTCGGCTGGGCCTGCGGATCGGCGAACACCGCGACCTCCGCGGGGTTGCTCGTCTGCCGATACGCAGCCTGGTTGTTGCTGACCACCACGTAGACCCCGTAGTCGCGGGCGATCTCACTGAAGGTGATGTTGACTGCGCGTACAAATGTGTCGGTTGCCGCCACGAAGACCTGCTTGCGAGGATCGATCGGTCCCAATCTCGCCTGGTAGGCCGCCACCTGTGGCGCGTACGCCAGGTTCAGCTGACCCAGTGCGCCTGCCAGTCCCAGCGGTACGGCCTCGGACGCGGATCTCGCGAAAGACCGAGCCTGCTGCCGGGCACTCCACCCGCGGGTCCCCATCGCAATGGTCGGCAATCCCATGTCCTCGGGGAATACCACCATGGTGGGCTGCCCCGGTCTGCGATAGGGCTGGACCAACTCCTCTATCAGGCAACGAACGGTGGTTCGCCAGGTCGCATAGTCCACGACATCTGAGAAGTCGAGCGTGTACTGGATCGCGAAGACCCGCAAAGTGCCATCAGGGTCCACATGCCCGCTGGTCGGTTCCTGTCGAGGTGAGCGCACCTCGTCACATTCCCGGGCGCTGGGCGTTCCTGCGCGCTGATCGGCCCGCTCACCGGTGACGAGATTGCCCACCATGGCAGCCGGTGCACCGACGAGCTGCAACCCAACGGCAAACACCATCAGCGGAACCAGCGTGACCCAGCCGACTCCTCGGCAGAGGCGCCCAGTGACCGACAGTCGTCTGCGCAGTTTGGGAGGTCGGTTCACAGGACCTCCACTACCGTTGTGCCGGCGACGCGGTCCCACAGCGCTTGCCGACTCGGCGACACGACCAGCCACCCGGAGAACAGCCAGCCCACGCCGCACGTCACCGCACCGAGGAGCAGCGCCAACGGGATTCCGAGAAGTTGACGCCGTGCCATTCGACGACCATCGACCACCTCCCCGGTACGCACGTCGACGATCCGCTGTCCGGTGATCCGCATCCCGGGTGTCCTCGAGACGCGCGCTTCGAACACCGACCACACGATCCAGCCCACCGCCAACGTGACCACGAAGAGGCCAACGTCGACAACGAAACCGGCGAGTCGTCGGACCGGTTGTGCCAGCAAGGGCGCCGCCCGGTCCGCTTCAGCCAAGGACATCGAGGCGGCGGTCCTCCCAACGCAGGAAGTTGGCGATCTGTCCGGCCACCGCGTGTCCCAGCCCGCCCGGTGGGAACGGGATGAGCTTGCGGTTGACGAAGAACACATCAGTCAGATCGGTGTCGCGCTCCAGCACCAGGTCCCGGATCGTCTGTCCGTTCAGGTGGGTGGTGGAGACCCCGTGCCCCACACAGCCCATCGAGTAGACGACGTCTTTACTCCCGGCGTACCCGATGGCAGGGAACATGTCCAAAGTCGCCGACACCGGGCCTCCCCAGGCATGCGAGAAGCGCACATCGCGCAGTCCCGGGAAGATCGCGCGGATGTCGTCGCGCAGGCGTTCCCATGTCTGCGGGCTGTCATCGAAACCCATCCCCTTGCCGTCTCCCAGCCCCACATCACGCCCACCCATCAGCAGCCGGTTGTCCGCAGTCAACCGGTAGTAGTGCACAAGATCGCGGAAGTCCTCAACGCCCTCGCGCCCGCGCCAGCCGATGCTGTCCAATTGCTCGTCGGTCAGCGGTTCGGTCAGCACGATGTAGGTCCAGACCGGAACCTGCTTGGTCGCCAGCTGCGGAAATTCGTGCGTCCAGGCATTCGTCGCAAGCACGACCTTGTTCGCTGTGACGGTCCCGTGCGGGGTCCGCAGACGCTGACGGCCGGCAGCCATGTCCATCGTGAGCACCGGCGTGTTCTCGTAGATGGGCACGCCTGCTCCATCGAGTACGCGGCGCCACTCACGGCTGAGTTTCGCCGGGTTGAGAATCCCGGTGTTCGGCTCCCACCACGCCGGGCCTTTGTACAGCGGACTGTTGACCCGCTCGATCAGGTCGGCATGCTCGATCAGATTCACGCCGGTCAGTCCAAGGCGGTGCACCAAAGCGATTTCCTTGAGCAGTCGCTTGGAGTACTTCTCCGAAGTAGCGACCCAGAGGAACCCGGTGTGCTCGTAGTCGCAATCGAGGTCCAGTTCCTCGATCAGGTCCTTAAGCAGTGTGACGGCACGATCGGCGTACAGGTGGGCTTCACGGGCTTTGGTCTTGCCGAAGCGGGTCGCGGTGAAGGAGTGCATCATCCCGATCTTGGTCATCGAGAAGCCCGCGTTTCGTCCGCTTGCGCCGTAGCCCACCACCTCTGATTCGAGGATCGCGATGCGCAAGGAGGGATCGGCCTTATGCAGGTGGAACGCAGTGCTCAAACCCGTGAAGCCCGCCCCGACAATCGCCACATCGACCTCGAGGTCACCCTCCAGAGACGGTCCGGCGGTGTACTCGTCGTTGCCGAGCCAAAAACTCTTCGTCGCGAAATCTGTGCTCACGGCATGCACGCTACTCCCCCGATCGGCAGGCCGGTACCAGAAGCCCGAGCCTGCTGTACCCTCGTCCGGTGCTTATGGTGAACCCGCAATGGCAGGGATGGGGAGCGTCGGCTGCGGTCTCGGCCGGAACCCACGGCCTTGCGCAGTTTCTGGACCGTGAACCTGACCACCTGGTGGCGGTACCGGACTTCCACAGTCTCCACGAAACCGATGGCGTGTTGGGACTGTCCGAACTGGTCGAGCAGTCTCGCGATGTTGTGGAGACCTTGCAGAGGCATCGCCCTGAGCGCCTGCTGTATCTGGCTGGTGACTGTGGGGCTGAGCTGGCGCCCATCGCGTGGTTCAACGCGTCCCACGCAGACCTGTCCGTCGTGTGGATCGACGCCCACGCCGACCTCAACACCCCGGACACCTCACCGAGCGCAACATTCCACGGCATGGTTCTGCGCACCCTGCTCGGCGAAGGCCCCCTGCAGCTGTTGAATCTCATCGAACGCCCCCTGACGCCCGGGCAGGTGACCCTGGTGGGTGTGCGCGCGCTGGATCAGGCGGAGCACGACTACATTCACCAGCACGACGTCACCTGCCGGTCACCGTCCGAGGTGCAGGTGACAGGTCCGGTGTACATCCACATCGACCTGGACTGCCTCGACCCGACCCGCTTCGGACATACGCCGTTTCGCGAAGCTGATGGATTACACCCCGACGACCTCACAGCGCTGCTGCGTCGACTGCGTTGCGACAGCGCGGTGGATGTTCTCGGCATCGGCGTCACCGAGTCGATGGCGACCGACGACGAACTGCTCCCCATCGGGGAGTTGCTCGGCGAGATCTCGGCATTCCTCGACTGAAGACCGTCACCCATCGATCAGGCGGGACTCTTGCCGATCTGCAGTCGCACGGGCGTCTTGTTGCCGCGCGCGGTGACGAACGCCCGGATCCCGCGCGGCTTCTTGGGTGACCACTTCGAGTAGTCCATCACCAGTCGCCCATTGCGCGGGAGTCCGGTGGACGCCTGCGCCTCGAGCATCATCGAGCGCCCACGCTTGTTCGCGTAGACGAGCACAGCCGATGCTTCGGCCCTTCCTTGCTGGCCATCAGGAGTGAAAATGCGGACCTTCTTGGCACGTTCCTTCAGCTGCCCCAGAAGGAAAGGATCTCCGGTCGACCCGGTCGTGGCCTGGACCTCGACCTGCATCGTGGGGAGCGCGTCCACGAAGATCAATGAGCCGAGGTCGCTGCCTTTCTGGCTTCCGTAGACGATCAGACCCTTATTCGGCACCAGCCCCACTGCGCCCACTGCCCGCGCCGGGATCACCGCACCCTGGGTGCCGATGGTGAATTGGCCGGTAGCCGCGAGAACATTCGTACGCACCGACCGCTTGCTGCGCCTGGCATCGATGCTCACGACGAACTCCTGGCGCGGCGGCACCGTGTAGGTGGGGAACTCCCATTTGCGACCGGGCCGCCACGGGTTCGTCGGCTTGTTGACCACGACCTTTGGAATCTTCTTACCGTCGAGGTCGGTGATACGGGTCTTGATCGGAACACGGCTCTTGACCGGGGTCAGTTGAACGGTGGTCTCGTTCGCACCTGAGCAGAAGGGACAGCTCTGCTTGCCGGCGATCACCTCGGTGGGTACCAGGCCGATCACTTCGGAGGCGATGTCGGGCTCCCCTGAAGGATCGGTCATGACCAGGTACTTGTAAGTGTTCGTGTTGGTGTTCACCCGGATGGCTCGGTCTGCATCGGGATAGTTGTTGTCATACACCCCGATGTCGTAGAGACCTTCACCCTTGTCGAACACGGCATACGGGGTGACCGCGTGGCCGCCGCCGCCCCACAGAATGAACAGGGTGTAGGGCGTGGATCCTGGCGACAGGGAGCGCTTGAGCAACTCGACCGCGCGCTTGGGGCTGGTGCGGTAGTCCATCACGTTCATGGCGTACTGCGATGCCATGTTGCGTGCGATCTGCCGGGAGATCGGCGCGCGCAGTGCGAGGTCATAGGTCTGTTGGATGCCAGGCTGGAATCGCGGTACTTGCAGCATGCCGGTGAACAACTCGGCCGCTGTGCTGGCAAAACCGAAGCAGTGCCCGCCTGCCATCGAGTCGTTCGCACTGGCCATCCACTGCTGGGCCGCGAGGGTCAGGGTGCACGTCCCCGAGGCCTTGCGCTCCACGCATACCCGTTTGCCCATCAGAGAGCGCATCGAGTCCGCATCAAGATTCCGTGGGCCGGTGAGCGGGGAGCCGAACATCGCATTGTTGAAGGAGTCGGGTACCCCGGTGTTGAAAAAGCTGAAGCCATTGGGGTGTGCCCGGAAACCGGAGTCGGCGATGATCGTGCCCTTGGGTGACCAGTCCGGTTGCTCCTGATATCCCTCGACGTAGTTGCGCCATACTGTCTCGTCCGCGCCGGGCGGCCGGTTGTCCCCGATGTCCGCCGATGCCATGGGCGCCGCCAAAAGGCCCATGGCCATGGCCATGACCGCTGAGCGAAGGACGGTTTGGGAGGGTCTCATGCACGACATCCTGTCGTGCTCCGGCCAGGCGTCTCCACTGGGACCCGTGCAGTCACCCAGCGTGAGCGCGGTGGGAATCAAGCGGCCGACCACAGCGTTGATCCCGTTTGTGATGGTCGAGATCTGGTCGGATGTGGTCTGCCCCTGGTGCTACATCGGTAAAGCTAATCTGAGCAAGGCACTTGAGGATTTCCCCGGCGACGTGGAGGTCGTCTACCGCTCGTTCCAACTCGATCCCGGCGCTCCCGAGGAACCACGCTCGCAGATCGACTACCTCGGCGAAAGGTACGGCGGAGGCCGCGAGCAGGCTCTGGCGATGACCCGGCAGGTGACCGAGGTAGCGGCCCGGGCCGGGCTGGACTTCCACCTCGAGGACACACAGGCGGGGCAGACGATCGACGCCCACCGCCTGCTCCACCTCGCAGCCGATCGTGGTGTCCAAATGGTTCTGGCCGAGCGCCTGTTCGCCGCCCACTTCACCGAGCAGCGATCGATCTTCGACGAACAGTCGTTGATCGCACTGGCGGTTGAGGCCGGTCTTGAGTCCTCAGAGGTCACCGACGTCCTGGCCTCGGACCGCTACCTCGATGCCGTCAGGGCAGACATCGAACAGGCGCAGGCGTTCGGGGCCACCGGGGTGCCCTTCTTCGTCATCGACCGTGCATATGCCGTCTCCGGCGCCCAACCCCCCGAGGTCTTCCTGGACATACTGGAACAGGTGCGCTCCGGGCAGTGATGGGTAGAGCCCAGGCCCCGACATGAATATGGGATGTCCAGAACGCGAACGAATGTGATCATCTGATGTAATCTCGGCTGAACATCATCGAAGGGCTCTCATGATCTACGTGGCGGCGGCCATCGTCATCCTCACTCTCGTGGCCATGGCCTCCGGCAAGGTGCCGCCGGTGCTCGCTCTCGCGGCCGCCATCTCAGTCGCCGCGATCCTGGGAATCGCTGAACCTTCGCAACTCTTCGCGGGCCTCAGCAATGGCGGCGTCATCACCGTTGCTGCGATGCTGGTGATCGCGAAGGGCGTCATCCACACCGGAGTAGTCACACGTGTCGCCTGGCGATTGCTGTCCTCGGTCACCACCGCCTCGCAAACCCTGGGGCGACTGATCCTGCCGGTCGGCGCCGCGTCGGCGATGATGAACACGACGCCGATCGTCGCGATGCTGATCCCTGCGGTCAAGGAATTGCAGCAGACGCGAGGGATACCCGCACGTCAGGTACTGCTACCCATCGCACATGTGACGACACTGGCCGGGTCAACCACCCTGGTCGGGACCAGTTCGAACCTGCTGATCGCTGGGATCGCCAGTGGGTCAGGCGTCGAGGTCGGCATGTTCTCGTTCGCCATCATCGCCCTGCCTGTGGCCATCGTCGGCTGGGCCTGGCTGCTGTTCGCTTCTCCCCGCGCCTTCAAGGCCTCCGATGACGCCGAGGAGAAGGAGATGACCTGGCGGGTGGAAATCCCGGTCTCGGCCAAGGCCAATGGCGTCGGCCGCCGCGCCGGTGACCTGGGCGTGGCTACCACCCAGGAGTTCAGGCTGCTGGGGATTCGCCGCGAGATGGCGATGCTCGAACCGGAGGAGCCGATCGCCGCCGGGGACACGATGGTCTTCCAAGCCACGGAGAAGGGTGTCACCGCCCTGTGGGGCAGCCCCCGGTTCGGGCTGGCCGAGCAGCGTCTGTATGCAGCGTCGGTGGCTCCCGGTGAACCGGGCACGATCAACGATCTGGAATCTCACGGCAAGGTGGACGTCGTGGCGGCCCAGACAGAGGATCAGCTGCACGAAGCACGCGTGAACGCGGGCGACACGATCTACCTCACCAGCGACAATCCCAAATCGATGTACGAGCACTCCGACATCGGCCTATGGCAAGACGCCGCAGGCAAGGCCCCCCAGGTGGGCCGGACCTACATCGCCCTGAGCATTCTCGCGGGCGTGATCGTCGCCGCCACCTTCGGCTTGGCCGCCGTTGAGATCGCGGCACTGACAGGAGCGGTTCTCATGGTGGTGACCGGGGTGCTGAGCCCCCGCGCCGCGGCCCGGGCCCTGGACTGGAACGTGCTGTTCATCCTCGCCGGTTCGGTGGGTCTGGGCGCCATCGTGGTGGAAAGCGGCATCGCGGACAAGATCTCGGATGCCATCACCGCCATCTCAGCGGGCAGCCTGATTGCCGTGGTGATCACGCTGGCCGTCTCGACTGCTCTGCTGACGAACATCACCACCAACGCAGCGGCCGCGTCGATCCTGACCCCCGTCGGCCTGACCCTGGCCCTGGATCTCGGTGCCAACCCGGTGATGATCCTGGCGCTGATCGGCACATGCATCTCCTTCACGTTCATCAACCCCTTCAGTCACCAGTCCAACCTGATGGTGATGCAGCCCGGGCGCTACAGCATGAAGTCCTTCGTGAAGTTCGGGATCCCGTTGGTCGCGGTCAGTCTCGTGAGTGTGATCGCCGTGTCCTACGCGGTGCTGATGTAGGACCAGCAACGTGGACCTCAGGCGTCAGGATCGGTGACGCCACCGCCTGAAGGCACCCCCGGGCCGAAGTACGCCAAAGACCCTTGTACCGAACGCAACTGCCTGATCGAAGTGCGGAAGCCCGCAGCCGGGGCGGTGCGGGCCTCGTTGCGCGAGAAGCAATACGTGGGTCCCGACGCCAGAGAGTAGTCCTGCTGAATCTCTCCTGCCCAGTTCCTTCCTTGCGCCCGTCCACTGACCCGGTAGGACTGTCTGAAGTACGACGGGCCGTAGTCGCTGGCCGACAACTGACGGATGTTCGATGCGCGCAGCCTCACCTGGCGCCAATTGTCACGCAGTGAGCGGCGCAGTTGGGCGCGTTGCTGGCCGAAGTAGTTCGCCACGGATTCCTCAAGCGTGTTTCCGCTGGCACACACGATCGAGCTGAATCCGTAGTCAAGGTTGAGCAGCCCGTTGCCCGAGGTGATCTGGATCCCGTAGGCACCGTCGGCCGATACCCAGTTGCGCGGGCCCGCCCACGACCAGTACTGAGAATTCTGATGCTTGATGGAACGGGGCGGCAGCTCCGTGGGCGCGATGGCAGTTGCCGGAACAGTCCCGATCGACATCAAAAGACCGACGACGACAGCACCATTGATCAAATTCACTCGGACAGAATACGCCTGAATCTCAGGGACGGGAATCCTTCGATCGGCGCCGGCGAGTCAGCCGGATGAGAGCCCCCAGGTTCGATATGGACGGGCCGCGAGGTTCACGTTGTAGTAGCGGTCATCGTCAGAAACCTCCGCACCTGCCCAGGCCGGCAGATCGACGGTCTCGTCGGCAGAGGACAGTTCAACCTCGGCCATCACCAGGCCTTCGTTGTCCCCGGCGAAGACATCGAGTTCCCACACATGCCCGGCCGCCGGCACGAGATGCCGCACCTTGTCGATCATCGGTCCTTGGGCCAACTCGGCAAGCATGGCTTGAGCGTCCTCGACCGGGATCCGGTATTCGTACTCGCTGCGGGAGATGCCCTCTGTCCGGCCCTTAATGGTGAGGAAGGCCTCATCGCCCTTGATCCGCACACGCACGGTCGAGCGCTCGGCGTTGGCCAGATACCCCTGGACGACGTGCGTGGACTGCTCGACGTCTTGCTTCCATTGATCCCCCACGACAAGAAATTTGCGTTCGATCTCCACGGCCATGTGCTCATCCTCGCATTCCTCCGGCCGTTCACGCTGACCGCTCGACACCGCAGCCCGCCCTGCTGGCGGGGCCGGGAATCGAGAACTGTGCTGCGCGTATTTCCAAGCAGTCGACCCACAGGACCCACGTCGCGCCTGTGGAGCAGGCAGACTGGGTAAGGACACCCCACATCATCGGAGGCCAACTGTGAAGAACGTCAAGGACAAGACCGTACTGGTGACCGGCGCCGCGATGGGTTTGGGCAAACTGTTCGCGCGTAAGGCCGTCGAGCAGGGTGCCGCGGCGGT
Organism: Micrococcales bacterium; assembly: GCA_016719135.1. Taxonomy (GTDB): domain Bacteria; phylum Actinomycetota; class Actinomycetes; order S36-B12; family UBA10799; genus JADKAV01. Next base: position 96,705 of record JADKAV010000004.1, read on the forward strand.
GGTGTTGTGGGACATCAACGAGCAGGTGCTGCAGGAGACCGCTGACGAACTCGCGGCCGCAGGCGGCACAGTCCACCCGTACATCGTCGACGTCTCCTCGGCCGACGCGATCGCCAACGCCGCCCAAATGGTCCGCGAAGACCTGGGGACCGTCGAGATCCTGCTCAACAACGCTGGCATTGTGCGAGGAAATCAGTACTTCTGGGAGACCGAGGACGTCAGCGCGATCCAGCAGACGATGGCGATCAACGCCCTCGCGCCCATGTTCATCACCCGCGAGTTCCTACCGGGCATGATCGAGCTGGACACCGACTGCCGCATCGTCAACATCGCATCGTCGGCAGGGCTCGTCGCGAACCCGCGCATGGCGGTCTACGCAGCTTCGAAGTGGGCAGCCGTGGGCTGGTCGGATTCGGTGCGCCTGGAATTGGAGCAGGCCGAGCACACACACATCAAGATCACCACCGTCTGCCCCACGTACATCAACACCGGGATGTTCGACGGCGCCAAAGGCATCTTCCTGACGCCCATGCTGGAGCAGGAGGAGGTCGTCGACGGCACCTGGAAGGAGATGCTCAAGGGCGGGCCGTTCCTGATCATCCCGTGGACCTCACGCCTGAACAAGATCCTCACCGGAATCCTGCCGGTCAGCGTGCGCGACTTCTACCTCGACCACGCCGGGGTGTATCACTCGATGGAAGAATTCTCCGGCCGCGACGAACCTGCGAAGTAGTCGCGGGATCCCCCTCGTCAGGAGATGCGCGGCTCCAGCCACTCCAGAACGTCGGCGAAGACCTCGGCCTGCTCGGGTTCGTTGTGCGGCTCGTGGTACATACCTTCGTACTCGATGAGGGTGACCTCGCCGGTCACCTGATCGGTGAACACCTTGCTCGCGCTGGGCACCGTGAGGCGGTCGGCCGTGCCGTGGATGATCAGCAGCGGGACCGGGAATCCGGTCTGGACCATCATGGCGTCCATCGCTGAGAACGTCTGCTTGGCCAGTGCGAAGGAACCCTTGTCGTGCACCAGAGGGTCGGCGTTGTAGGCGGCGACAACCTCGGGGTCACGGCTCACGCCGTCTGCATCGAGGCCGGTTGGGATGGCGATGCTGGGCAGCAGACCGCCGAGCAGGTTGGCCATGGCGAACTTCACCTTCTGCTCACGCAGCTCGCTGTCCAACGCCGGCGCGGAGGCCACCAGACCAGTGATGTCGGGTTGGCGCTGCACCGCGTAGGTCATCGAGATGAGCCCGCCCAGCGAGTGCCCGTACAGGAAGACAGGAAGGCCCGGGTATTCCGATGAAGCGTCGGCGACCAGGTCCGCGACATCGGAAACCGCATCGTTGATGCGCAAGTCGCCGCGGCCACCGCTGGACTTTCCATGACCGCGCAGGTCCATCGCGAAGACCGCGAAACCCGCGTCCGTGAATCGCTGCGCGAGGTGGCCGTAGCGGCCGGAGTGCTCACCGAGTCCGTGAATGAGGACCAGTACCGCTCGCGGCGCGTCGTCGGGGCGCCATGTCTGTCGGTAGAGCTCGGCACCGCCGCTGGTCATGTGGGTCGTTTCTTCGTGCTTCATTCGAGCATTGTCTCCAAAGCGTTGGAGCAGGCAGCACCCGGGCGCCCAAAAAACAGTTCCGGGGTCAGACGTGCGTGCTGCTCGTCTGACCCCGGAACCTGTGACGTCTCGTGACGCTCAGGCCCGCTTGGCCCTGTCGTCGACGACCTCTGCCCAGTAGATGCGCGGCACACAATCCAGGAATAGGAATGCGGCGGCGTATGAACGAATGTGCTTCATGTGAACCTCCTCGTGACATCTGGTCGACATAAAGCCAACCGTCGTTCACCTTCTGTTCACCTACTGTACCCCATCAGGTCATATCTGGCCAGCAGCACCGGCTACTGCGGGATCAGCGTGTTGGCGAAGATCTGCCATGCGAGCAGCGATTTCGCCACCAGGCTCAAGATGATGTAGGCCCGCTCCCCACGCAGGTAGTCCGACCACTTGCCCACCGGCTTGTACTGCAGGTACTGCACCAGGGCGAACGAGTTGAACAGCACGAACAGCGACACGATGATCCCGTACACGAACCCTGGCGTCTCACCGTCACCGGTTGATCCCGGCGAGATCACCATCACCGCGACGACGATCCACGGGATGATTCCGGCCAGGCACCCGAACACGAACGGGAGCATTCCGCCGCCGGGGTTCTCGTACTTCTCCTGCAGCCAGCCGAACAGAATCATCGACGCGTTGACCCCGAACAGCCCCAGCAACGCCGCGAAGTCCGAGATGCCGACGATCTGGGCGATCAGCACGATCATCACCGAGGAACTCAGTGAGTACTCGACCCAGCGGAAGTAGTTGTGCCGCTCACCGAGCCCGCGGGCGTAGCGGTCGAAGAACCACGGACTGGCGACGATGAAGTGGAACAGGGCTGACAGGAAGAAGAAGAGAGCTACTCCCCAAGCCAGCGGAAGGTCGAACAGTACGACCGGATCACCGATCGGGGTGCCGGGCGGGCCAGCCAGATACGACGCGGTAACGGGCAGGCTGAAGTCGGTGGACAGCACCACGATGAGCAGAAACTGCACGAGGTGGGCGAACCCGGCGACGATGTTCCATACCCGCAGGCGCTGAGCAGTGGTGACGGAAACTGCGGTGTCGTTGGCCATGCTTCAGTCTCCCATCATTCGGACATTCCGGCCTTTCGGCACACGGCAGTCCCATACCGTTAGCCGGCTCAGCCCCTCAGGCGACGGCTGACCTCATCGAACACAGCCGGCGGCGGACCAGGCAACTCCGGATCGGATGGTCGCGGCCAATGGATCGCGATGTCGGTGAAGCCCATCTCCTCGACGCTGCCCTGGAATTCGTCCCAAGCATCGACACTCGACTGCGCCCAATGCAGCTCGAGACCCACCAGAGCCATGCGCCGCAGCGATCTCGGATCCCGGTCCATCTGCTCACAGATCACGTCGATTCGTTGCACCTGCCGGCGGACCTGGTCGAACCAATCGGCAGCGTCGGTGTGCGGTTTGAGCGGGCCGTAGGTGACCCACGTCTGTCCGTATCGTGCAGCCAGGCACATCGCCTTCGGCCCGGCGGCGGCGATGGTGAAGGGAACACGGGGCTGCTGTACACATCCGGGAAACGTCCGGGATTCGTGGGCCGTGTAGTAGGCGCCCTCATGCGACGTGGCGGGATTGCGCAGTAGCTCGTCGAGGGTTTCGACGAACTCGGCGAACCTTTCGGAACGTTCCGCCGGAGTCAGGACGGGCTGACCCAGCACCTCACTGTCGAAGCCCACTCCACCTGCCCCGATGCCCAGCTCGAACCGTCCGGCACTGATCTGGTCGAGCGTCATGGCGTCCTTGGCGAGCACCACCGGATGCCGGAAGTTCGGACTCGTGACCAGTGTGCCCAGGCGCAACGTGGTCGTAGAGGCGGCTGCTGCTGCCAGCATCGGAATGCTGCCCAGCCATGGTGAGTCGCGCAACGATCGCCACGACAGATGGTCGTACGTCCACGCGACGTGGAAGCCGCGGGCCTGGGCTTCGACCCATCGCGCGCGAAGTTCGGGCCAGCCCGCGTCGGGCAGGATCACCACACCGAAACGCATGATGTTCACGGTAGCTCTCTGCGGCGTGACTCAGACCCGCTTGGGCCAAGGCTGCCAGTCGAGGTGTTGCAATGCGCCTCTGACACGTTTTCGCTCGCGGCGGTCCAACCTGCTGCGAGAGTGTCCGCCAGGCGATGAGGTGACCAGCCAACGGCCCTGCACCCGCTGCGAGAACCGCCCTTGGACCACCGCGAAGACGAGCCTCTCCAACTCGTCACACACGAAGTCAAGACTCTCGTCGCACGCATCACAACCACAGATCGGGAAGGTGGACTCGGCGACCGGGCCGGCAGTGACTCGGACCAGGTGATGCACATCGTCGAGTTCGAAAGTCATCGATGGGCCGGTTGGCTCCAGCCTTGTGCGTGAACCTTCGCGTGTGACGTCCACCGCGTACTCGCGCGCCAGGTGGTCGATCAGGTGACGCGCCACCGTCAGCACCGGCGCGAACCGTTCCGGGTGACTGATCCGGCTGTAACCGGCCGATGGTGGGCTCTGGCACCCCCACCGGTCACCGTACGGGATCACGCGACCGTCGCTGTCCACGAACAGCGGCATCTCGACTGCCGGACGGATGTAGGACATGGGTCCAGGGTCACACGAACGTGCCACACCCGTTGGTACGTTGGCGGTCTGCTGACAGGAGCTCGAACATGCCTATGGACTTGACCGGTCAGGTCGCGCTGGTGACCGGTGGCGCCTCCGGCATCGGCGCGGGGACCGCCCGGATGTTTGCGGCGGCCGGCGCGCAGGTCGTGGTAGCCGACGTCGATGAGACGTCCGCGCACGTCCTCGCCGAGGAGATCGGTGGAACAGCGCTGCGCTGCGACGTCGGTGTCCTGGCAGACAACCATGCTGCCGTTTCGCTGGCCGAGAAGACCTACGGCGGACTCGACGTGCTGATGCTGAACGCCGGTGTCAACAGCGGTTTCACGCTCGACGACTTCGATGAAGCCGGGTATCGCCGCGCAATGGGCGTGAACCTGGACGGCGTGGTTTTCGGACTGGTCGCCGGTGTGCCGGCACTACGACGGTGTGGCGGCGGACGGATCGTCGCGGTGGCCAGTCTGGCAGGTCTGGCGCCGGTACCCGAGGATCCCGTGTACGCGGCCAATAAGGCTGCAGTGGTGAACCTCGTGCGCTCGGTGGCACCAGATCTGCACGCAGACGGCATCTCCGTGAACGCCTTGTGCCCGGGTTACACCGACACCGCCATCCTCGGCCGGTTCCGGGCAGGCCTCGAAGCCGTGAACTGGCCGCTCATGGCGGTCGAGGACGTAGTTGCTGCGGTTTCGTCGATCCTGGCCTCGGACGCGACTGGCGAAGCCTGGCTGGTGCAGAGCGGACACGAACCTCAGCCCTACCGTTTCCGCGGAGTGCCTGGACCCAAAGTGCCGAGCCTGGCATCCAGCCCGTCCAGGATCAGTGAGAGCCCAAAGTCGAATTCGTCGGCGAAGTCGTAGCCTGGTTGCAGAACATGCTCGACGGTGAGTTCGACGAAGTGCGGATACTGCTCCACGGGCAGGGCAGCCATGAGTTCTTCAGCTAGCTCATCCACAGCGTCGGCTTCGCCCGGCAAGCCGGCCTCTTGCACCGCGAATCCGTAAAGATAACTGTCGATCAGCGCGTAGGCGTGGGCGGTCAGTGCCACCGAGAACCCCCCTTGTCGAAGCGTTCCTATGACTGCGTCGTGGTGCTTGATCGTTGCTGGCCCTGGGTTGGTCCGGCTTTCCATCAGAGCGATGACCCACGGGTGCTTGCCCAGAACAGACCGTGCGGAATGACACCGCGCTGACATCTCCTCTCGCCATTCCCTTCCGGGGCGGGGGTCCTGGATCTGGGCGAAGACCATGTCCACCAGGCCGTCGAGGATCTCCTCCTTGCCCCGCACGTGGTGATAGACCGCCATGGGTTTGCGGTCCAGGCGCCGCGCCAGGGCCCGCATCGTCAGCGCTGCCAGGCCCTGCTCGTCGGCCAGTTCCATGGCCGTGCGCAGAATCCGTTCACGGGTCAGTGGACCTTGCTCAGACACGTTTTCTTTTCCCAACGCTCTTGCCAATCCCGCGCATCGCCTTTACCGTACAAAGTATCACTGTACTAAGTACGTTAGGAACTCGATGAACAACACGACCATGCAAGCCGCACAACAGCAGAGCTACGGACTCGACACTGAAGTGGTCCGGTGCCCGATCCCCACGGTCGGCGAGCACGAGGTCTTGGTGAAGGTCGCCGCAGCGGGAGTCGACCGCGGCACCTGGCACCTGATGACCGGTCTGCCCTACATGACGCGTCTGGTGACCGGGCTCTTCAAGCCCCGCAAGAAGACACCTGGGCGCGATCTGGCCGGCACCGTGGAACAGATTGGCTCGCAGGTCACGGACTTCGCCGTCGGCGACGAGGTGCTGGGCATCGGATCCGGCGCCTTCGCTGAGTATGCGGTCGCCCGCGAGCGCAAACTTGTGGCAAAACCGACGAACCTGGACATGGAACAGGCAGCTGCCCTCGCCACATCTGGCTTGACGGCATGGCAGGCCTTGCACACCCATGGCAAGGTCCGACCTGGACAGCGAGTTCTGATCCTGGGCGCCTCTGGCGGGGTCGGCACCTTCGCCGTCCAGATCGCGCGCGCGGCCGGCGCGGAGGTCACCGGAGTGTGCAGTGCGAGCAAGGCTGAACTGGTCTCATCCCTGGGTGCACAGCACGTTTTGGACTATCGGAAAGACCACATTGATGGCACGTTCGACCTCATCATCGACTGCGGCGGCCACTCGCCTATAGCCCGCCTGCGCTCATTGACTCAACCGGGCGGCACCGTCGTGCTGGTCGGCAGCGAAGAAAGGGGCTCTGTCATCGGCGTGGGCCGACAGATCCGCGCGGCCATGCTGTCGCCCTTCGTGAACCAACGACTGGTGATGATGATCGCCACCGAGAAGCGAGAGGATCTCGAAGCGCTGGTGGGCCTGGTGCGCTCGGGCGACGTCGTCCCAGCAGTCGGGCGAACATTTCCTCTGGAAGCCGTCTCCGATGCACTGGGCCACTTGGCCGATGGACACGCGATGGGCAAGGTCGTCGTCCGGGTGTCTGAGACCGCTGAAATGCAGGCACACGAAGGGCAAGAGGCGCAAGCATGAGCACGACGATTGCCCGCGTCGAGGGTGAAGCGCGCGTCCGGACGGCTGCCGGGATCGCAGGCATGGCCCTGCTCGCGATGGCCGTTCTGGCAGCCTTCGGCAACTTCGTCGCGATCGAGGGCGTCATGGTCGATGGCGATCCGGTGGCCACGGCCGCGAACATCGAATCCGCTGGCGCGCTGTTCACCCTCGGCCTTCTGAGCATGTACGTGGTTGTCCTGCTCGACGTCTTGGTGGCGTGGGCGCTGACGTTGACTTTCGAGCCGGTGGATGCGCCCCTTGCGCGACTCGCGGGCTGGCTCCGGCTTGCCTACGCAGGAGTCTTCATGGTCGCGATCGCCGCTCTCGCCAGCGGTGATGCTGGTGCGTTCGAGAAAACGTGGCACGCCGGGCTACTCCTGTTCGGCGCATCCTTGGTGGTCGTCGGCTGGCTGACGGTGCGCTGCACCTGGCTGCCTTCATGGCTGGGCGTATTGGTGATCATCGCAGGTGCCGGGTACGGGCTGGACTCGATCGTGGCCACGTTGTTCTCAGACCCCGCCATCGAGGTCAGCGCGATCACCTTCATCGGCGAGGTGCTCCTGGCGGTTTGGCTGGTGATGCGGTGGCAGCAGAGCCGACGCCAGTCGTTCCCAGCGGCCACGTCTTGACGGACGCGCGGGTGCTGCCGGGCACCCTCACCCGGGCGACACCAACACCCAAGGCGATCCACCAGCGACGGGCTCGCCCGGAGGCTGACCCTGCGTCCACCACTTCGCCTCGTACGGGACCCGTCCCACCTGCACCCGCTGACCCTTGTTGTAGACCGACTTCGCCTTCCACGTCGGATACGTGTTGGCCGGCAGCGTGGGCAAGGGTGCCGGCTTGTCACCTGGAAGGACCGGACCCACCAGCGTCCATGGCGATTCTTCCGTGGACTGGGGGGTGTCGGGGCTGATCCCGCTGGTCCAGTACTTCGTCCGATAGACCTCGCGCTTCCACACCACGCGGGTACCCGCCGGATAGGTTCCCACCGGATCCCAGATCGGGAACGGGCTGGTATCCGGATCATCAACGACAACCGGATCCACCTGCGACTGCGCCGCCCCCGACGCCGACGGCTCAGCCACCGCGACGTCCGCCCCGTTGGCCAGAACGTCGGCGAAGCTTCGCCCGTCCTGGTCGATGCCGCTGCAAGAGGTCTGTACGACCGGCACCGTCTTGGGCAACGGCGAGGTGCACGTGGCGTCCCGGTTCAACGACCACATCGAAAGCAGCCCCACGCCGTTGTCCAGGGCGAACGTGTTGACCGCCGCCGCGTCATCAAGGGTGAACACCTCCCCCGGCAGGTCGTTCTGACCGATCATGGGAGTGATTCCCACCTTGCGCCACGCTTGCTCACCGTCCAGTCCGATACCCCGCCCGGCGTAGGCCGCCACGACCTGACGATGCAAAGCGCTGGCGGCGTCTTCGACGGCACCGGCCATACTCTGACCCGCGCTCTTGGAGCCCCCGAAGTTCATCGTCATGCCGTTGACACCGGCAATGTCCACCCCGCCGGCAAGTGTCGCTTCGACCGCTGCCACCCCTTCAGCGGTGAGCCCTTGGGTAGCCACTGGCAGCGTCAGCCAGACCTGCAGTTCACGACCCCCTGCAACCGCTTCGGCCTGCAAAGCGGCGATTGCCTGTGCCCGGCGCTCCAGGGCGGCGATGTCCGCCAACGCCGGGCCTTCGATGTCCAGGTCGATACTGCTCAACGTGTACCTGTCCACCACAGATGCGTAGGCATCGGTCAAGGCATCAACGTTGCGACACACCACCGCCAGCTCGTCGTTGATCTGCCCACCGAACGAGACCGAGACATCTCCCCCGATGCTGCGCAACTGGGCGATCCGGCGATCCAGGTCGAGCTGCGTGGCGGCAGCGTCCATCGAGTAGTAGGTACCCCACGTCGGCTCGCACGGATTCTCCTTGCCCGCAACGATGAAGGCGAGGATCACATTGCTCTGCGGCGAATCTGCTGGCGCTTCGAACTGATAAGTCGGCGTGGCCGTGACGTCCACATATCCGGCGAAGACCGAGGCTTCCGGAGTGGGAGCCACCGCCAGTCCAGGGGCCATGATCCAGCGGACCCCGGCAGCCATCACCAGGATGGCGACCAGGAGTATCCCGACGCGAAGAAGAGAGACTCGCGTTTGCTTGACGCGTGCGGCGCTCATGCGCGTTGCCTCACATCGTTCTTGTGATCGCTCTGAGCCGGTATCGACGGCTCTGGCCGATCGGCTGCTGGACCAGGATCCGGGCCGCGCCGCTCGTCGCCTTCGAACCTCGTCTGGGCGCCGTGCCACTGGGCAACGGTGTGACTGCGCCGCTTGTCCCCCGGCCCGAAGTACAGCACTGCCTCCCAATCGACATCCTGTCCGTCGGCGCGCGCTGCCTTCTCGGCCCGCGCCTCGCGGGTGGGCACCTGCACCCACTGCAGCGCTCCGAGCACGACGTCGGCCACCGAGTTGCGGATACCGATGTACGCAACAATCGCGTACGTCGTCAGCACCGCATTGAAGAAGGCGAACACCGCATTCGTGGTGTTCCCGAGGACCCACTGACGACTGAACGTATAGAAGGAGAAGGCGGCGATCGCATAGGCCGCAACGATGTACGTGGCCGGCGCGGCTGTGCGGTCGTTGACCTTCGGGGTGCGGGCGAACGGAATCTTGGCCTTGGAGGCGGCCTGTTGCAGGGACTTGTAGACCCCAGCGAGGTTCACCGGCAGCAGGATCAGATTGAACCCGTACATGCGGAAGACATCGGTCCGCTTGTAGCCCAGGCGGTGGAAGTCCGAGGCCAGCGCCAGGAAGTACGGCAGAGCGGCCAAGAAGATCACGGGACTCAAAAGATGGTTGTCGAACGGCAGGATCAACAGTGCGACCAGTCCGACGCTTGCCCAGGCGATGGAGGCCATGTAGTTGAATCTCAGACCGACCTCTGCGGCGAGGACGCGCTCGCCTTCCTTGCGACGGTGGCGGATGTACGACCAGAACTTGGGCAGGATCAGCAGACCTCCATTGGCCCAGCGTCCACGCTGAATCACCAAAGAGCCGAAGTCTGGCGGCGTCGCGCTGTAGCTGAGCCGTTCGTCGTAGTTGTGAAGGGTCCAGGCCTTGTCCACCAGATCAATACTCGACTCGGTGTCTTCGATGACAGTGCGGTCCTGGATGTAGCGGCGGATCTCCCGGCCGTGTTCGTAGTCGATCTCAACGATGTCGTTGAGAGCCTGCTTACGAATCACGGCATTGGCCCCCACCCAGAAGGTCGCGTTGAAGTAGGTCAGGCCCTGATGCACCAGGTGTTGGATATCAGTGGTCGCACCAGCCATTCGTTCGAGCCTCGTGTGCGCTCCCCGGAACGCTGAATACGGCGTCTGCACGACCGCGACGCGCTCGTTGCCGGGCTCTTCAAGGTAGTAGACCAACCGCAGGCAGTAGTCGCGCAGAAGCACGCTGTCGGCATCCAGCGTCAGCACATAGTCGCTGTCCGGCACGCGAAGATCAGGGTCACCGTCGAACTCGGTGAGGATCGCGCCCTTGGGTGTGTGGTCGATGGCGAAGTTGCGCCCCATGAGGCCGATGTAGGCGTTGAGGTTCATGGCCTTGTTCGCCTCGTGGGACAAGGAGATGAACGCCTTGCGTTCGAACGACACCAGTTCCGCGTCGAAGGTCCAGGCGAGTCGCTTGCGTAGTTCAACAAGTCGACTGGCTTTGATGGTGGCGCACTGCTCCACTGCCACGCGAAGAGCCTGGGCCACACTGTCGAAGTCATTGGCCAGGCCGATGAACACCTCCTGGGCTACGAAGTCGTCGGCCGTTGTGTGCCGCGGGTAGGCCTCGGCCTGGACCCGCAGCCAGTCGGCGGCCCAGAGGTACTCCTCGGCCAGCGCGAGCACAGCCGCACTCCCGGCGTTTCCACGCCGCTCAAGGGCAAGACCGCTCAGAGTGAATCGCTCCCGAGGTTCGCGCAGGAATGCGGTGATCTGCTCCGGCAGTGCCCGGCACCCCTGCAGACTGGCGATCGCCGCCGGATCGGTGGGGGCAGGTGGATCGTCGATCAGCAACACTATGCGGATGCTCGGGAACTCCTGAAGCGCCGCGGACAGCAGCGTGGCGCGGACGACTTCGGGATCCTCGGCGTACGACGGAACGATCACGGTCAGACTCGAATCAGAGCCATCGAAGTGCTTGTCGATGTCCGCGCGCGGCACACGTTGATGATTGCGCGAGCGGTACATGGCACCCTGTCGAGCGATCAAATACATCAGCGCCGAGAACGTCAGCAGTGACATCAACAAGACGTAGAACAGAGTTTGCCGCAGAGGCGGCATGGGCGTGACCGCACTGTTCGCGAACCCCGTGATGACAGTGCGGACGATGTAGGTCAGCCAAGCCAGGATCGTTGCCGCAATCGCCACGCCACCCAACCAAGTGGCCGTGACAGACGCTGGTGTTTCCACGGCGGGCAGTGGAGGCCGTGGACGTTCCGCACCCCATTGTCGATGCGGGGATGCCGGCTTCGAATCGGCCTGATCCTGGACATGAACCCCGTCTTGTCCGATGCTCATCCGAGCTGTCCTCCCCGCGAGTTGACGCTGGAAACCGGCAGATATTTGGATCCAAACTGCCAACTGCGTTTCAAGGCAGGCTCAAGCGGAGGTGCAGGCTGGGTCAGGGCAATGCCCATATCCAGCGGTCGCCGGATTTCGCACATGCCACACCATCGTCAGATTCGGTCTCATGCTTGACCCGCCCTCCGACAGCGCGGGTCGAGCCGAACCCTGGTTGACCCCCGGTTAGCCTGGGCTGGTGGCACCGGCAGCGAAGACAGTCCCACCGGCTGATTCCCGCAACACGTTCTCCGGGGCCGCCGACGTGATCCTCGACCGGGACGGACTCTGGACAACGGTGCCTGGTCCCGGCGGTGGGCTCATGCGCTCCCTGCCAGTAGCCGGCGGAATGGCTCCGGCGCAGGTCTGGTCTCTGCCGGTGGATGCCACGCTCGGCCGTTGGCTGGCCGACCACCTGCAGGGTGCACCCACCGCCCGCACACTCGCACTCGCACGGCTGGTTTCGGCTGCCATCCGCGCCGCTGAGCTGCGATGCGTACCCGTACCCGCCGAAGGGGGCTGGCGATGGCGACCGGCGCCTGGACCCCAAGAGACTGACGCCTTGCAGAAGGCAGTCAGTGCATGTCTGGCCGCAGTCGTGGTTCTGGACGACGAACCGGAATCGAGGCTGCGAAATCTCGTCGATGACGTCGTGAACGCGCGACTGGCCGCAACACCGCCGAGTCCGGATCTCTTCGCAGGCATGAGCACGAATCGAAAAGCCGTACATCTGTGGGCCGACCATGTCATCGCCCGATCCGGCGCGAACGCCAGAACAGTCCTCGTCCTCAGCCCACCCGATGCGGCCTCACAACCGGCATTCCCCAACTCCTGGACGCTGGCACCCCTGGCCGTGCGCCTTGACGAACCGACCACCCGCCTGCCGTGGCAAACCGCGGACCCAGCGCTCTTCCACGCGACAACCACGGCCTGGAACCAGTGGGCCATCACCGAAAAGCTCATGCTGCAGCGGGCATGGGGCACGTCGCTGTCCGACGTGGCGCAGGCTCTGCACGCCGGCCCGGTGGCGGAGTTGACGGACCCCGACGTGCTGGAGTTCCTCGACCGGGTGGCGCCCAGATTGCAGGCGGCCGGTTTCGACGTGATTGCGCCCGGCGGACTGCTGCGCGCGGCTCCCGTGCGCCGGCGTTTCTCGCAGAGCGGTTCGGGCACAGCAGTGATGAAGGTCGATGGTCTCGGACTCGATGCTGAGGTCCTGGTCGACGGGGTGCCACTGACCGGCGCAGACTTCGCGACGCTGGCGGCGTCGAAGTCCGAACTGGTCTCCGTGCGGGGACGCTGGCTACGGATCGGCCCCGGCGATGTCCAACGGTTGGCATCCCTTGCACGTCGTCTCAACCGGCCGGTGAAGCCCGAGGATCTGCTGGCCGATGAAGCGTTCGAGGGGGTGGACCTCGACGCCGACCAGGTGATCGCCCAGGGATTGCGGCCCGCGCGCACGACCGCTGTCCCAGCTTCCGTGCACGCCACTTTGCGGCCCTACCAGCGTGCCGGTCTCGACTGGCTGACCTGGCTGGCCGACAACCGGATCGGCGGCATCCTGGCCGACGACATGGGGCTGGGCAAGACCTTGCAGGTGCTGACGTGGATCGCCGCCGACCACCGCGGACCGACCCTTGTCGTCTGCCCGGTCACGCTTGTGGACACCTGGGCCCGGCAGGCTGAGCAGTTCACCCCCGGCCTGCGCGTGCACAGTTTCCACGGCGGCTCCCGAGGCGACGTCTTCAAGGCAACAGCGGACGCCGACATCGTCGTCACCACCTATGGGCTGCTCGCCCGCGACGAATCTCTGGCGCAGATCTCGTGGCACCGTGTCGTGCTGGACGAAGCGCAGGCGATCAAGAACCCGGACACCCGGGCGGCGCGGGCGGCCCGCAGCCTGACCGCGGAGCAACGACTGGTCGTCACGGGCACACCGGTGGAGAACCACCTGGGCGACCTCTGGTCCTTGCTGGCATTCGCACAGCCTGGTTTGCTTCCCCGTCGCAAGGCCTTCACCACCAAGTTGGCAGGCGGCGAGCGCGAAGATCTGTCACGGCTGCGCGCGGTGGTCGGCCCGTTCCTGCTGCGCCGGGTCAAGACCGACCCGGGGATCCTGCCCGATCTTCCCGACCGGCAGGTCATCCGCGCGGACTGCACCTTGACCCGCGAGCAGGTCGGTGCCTACGAGGCGGTGGTCGCAGACATGATGGGCGCGCTGCAAGAACTGCGCGACGCGGCCAAAGGTGACAAGAAGACGAAGAACGACCCATCGCTCATGGGCCGCAAGGCCGCGGTGCTCGGCGGGATCGCCCGACTCAAGCAGATCTGTGTGCACCCCGCCCTCCTCACCGAATCGCGACGCGGACTGGGCGATCGATCCGGCAAGGTCAGTCGACTTGTTGACTTGTGCTCCCAGATCATCGACGAGAACCAAGCCGTGGTGGTGTTCACGCAGTTCGCTTCGTTCGTGCCCGACCTCGCTGACCATCTGCGGCACACGCTCGGCGTGGAAGTCGCGACCTTGACAGGGTCGGACAGCCGCAAGGCCCGTTCCGACACCGTTGCGCGGTTCAGTCAGGCCGACGGGCCACCGATCCTGATCGCCTCATTGAAGGCCGGTGGCACCGGACTCACGCTGGTCCGCGCCAACCACGTCATCCACCTGGACCGATGGTGGAACCCGGCGGTCGAGGATCAAGCGTCCGACCGGGTGTGGCGGATCGGTCAGCACCAAAAGGTCTCCGTGCACGTGCTGGTCTGTCCAGGAACGTTGGAGGACCGCATCGACGAGGCGCTGACCAGCAAGCGGCAACTGGCCGCATCGGTGGTCCGTTCGACCGAGGCGGCCATCACCGAGATGTCCGACGAGGATCTGACGGCCCTGGTCGAACTTGTGCGCGATCGGGTTTTGGAATGAGTCCGCGGGGCCGGTGGGTCGACTACTACGAGGCACAGCCGCGGCGGGCGGTCCAGGGCGGCGTTGTCGTGGCCAAGCCCGGCAAGGTGACCGATCCCGTGGCGATGGAGGTCGTCGAGGCAGCCGCGATGGAGACCAGTGACAAGATCCTGGCCCGCGGGCGGACCTACGCACGCGCCGGGCAGGTCGTGGAGGTCCACACCGATCCGCACGCGTTCACCGCGCAGATCCAGGGCTCGGAGAGGACACCGTATGAAGTCCGTCTCGATCGCACTGTCATCTCCGGGTCCGACCGGGTGGCAGCCGACTGCACCTGTCCCTACGGCTGCGACTACGACTGGTGCAAACACGCCGCGGCTCTGGCATACGTCGCCGCGTTCCTGCTGGACCGCGACCCGGACGTGCGCGCGGTCTGGACCGGGCAGGAACCCGCTGCCGGCGTCGGGTCCGAGCAGCCCCCGCCCCCGGTCGTCCTGGACACCGACGAACTCGAAGCGTTGCGCCGTCCGCCGCCCCAGGTCGATGCCCTCGCACTGCTGGCCGCCGCTGACGCCGTGGTCCCGCATCCTTGGGGTCTCGAGTCGGGGCCGCAAGGCCGTGAGCACTAGCATCTTCCAGGTGGCGAACCAGGACCTCAAGGCGTACGTGGCAACGACCACGCCGATGTTCGACGATGCGGATGCGGTGGCTCGGGAGGCGTTCCAGGTGTCAGCCGCCATCTGTTCGCTCGGGATGAACCAGGCCGCGAACCTCGCCGCGTTCGCCACCTATCTCGGCTGGACGGTGGAGCAGGTCTCCGCCCTCGCATCGAAGGGGGTCGTTTTCCGCAACTCACCCCCGCCCACGTTGCGTACCCTCGCGGCCGCGGATCTGGACAAGCAGGTCGAGGCGTATGCACTGTTCATGGTTCAGGTCACGCGTCTTGCATGCCTTCAGTTCGCCTCGGGGGACATCGGATCCGCCCGTGCCGCATCCGCGATCGCAGCCACCGTCACCCGCGCCACCCCCGTCAGCAACGCGCAGTTGGAACCCCTGCCGGTCGAGGCGCCCGCGCAGCCCCAAGCGTCGCGTACCGCAGATGCCCGGATCGTAGGTGAAGCCCTCGACGACCTCGAGCGGCTCGTCGGTCTGGAAGATGCCAAGCGCGAGATCAACCAGCAGGTCCAACTCATCCGCATCGCGCAGATGCGCGAAGCCGCGGGCCTGAAGAACCCCACCGTCAGCAGGCATCTGGTCTTCGTCGGAAACCCGGGCACGGGTAAGACGACCGTGGCCCGGATCGTGGGCAGGATTTACGGCGCGCTCGGTCTGGTTGCCGATGGTCATCTGGTCGAGACCGACGCGTCGGGACTGGTCGCCGGCTATGTCGGGCAGACCGCCATCAAGACCCAGGAGCAGATCACGAAGGCCCTCGGGGGCGTGCTGTTCATCGACGAGGCGTACGGCATCATCCGCAACGACTTCGGGGTCGAAGCTGTGGACACCCTGGTCAAAGGCATGGAGGACAACCGCGATTCGCTGGTGGTCATCGTGGCCGGCTATCCGGCCAACATGAGGGAATTCATCCAGAGCAACCCCGGGCTCGAATCCCGGTTTCCGACGACCATCGCGTTCACGGACTACTCCGGACCGCAGATGCTGCAGATCCTCCAGCGGATGTGCCAGTCCGGCGACTACACACTGGCGGCCGGGTCCGAATCCGAGGTGCAGTCGCTGCTCGAAGCGCAGACCGCCGAGCCCGACTTCGCCAACGCGCGCACCGTCCGCAACCTTTTCGAGGCCGCTGTGCGCCAGCACGCGTGGCGGCTTCGCGATCTGGAACAGGCCACGGTGGAGCAATTGCGGACGCTGACGGTCGAGGACTTCTCCGGTGGCGTCGACCCCGGCGCGCCGCCAGCCGCCTGATCACGCGCCGGACAACACAGGGAAATCGGCTACCACATCGGTTGTCTGTCGAGTTCGATCGAGGCGTCGAGAGTCTCCAGGAATTCCTTGCGGGCCTTGAGTTTGGTGTTCGCGTGAGCCGTCATGTTGATCTTCTTGAGCTCGTCGGCTTTCGCCCGGGCCGCGCCCATCAGATCATCGGGGGCGACGACCGCGTCGAGGAACCCGGCGGCGACGGCTTCGGCCGGATCGAACATCTCGGCGTTGATGACCGA
Organism: Micrococcales bacterium; assembly: GCA_016719135.1. Classification (GTDB taxonomy): domain Bacteria; phylum Actinomycetota; class Actinomycetes; order S36-B12; family UBA10799; genus JADKAV01. The sequence goes on from JADKAV010000004.1 coordinate 113,173, forward strand.
CCGGTTGAAGTAGGACTTGCGCAGGCGGTTGCGGGCCAACTCGATACCCACGTGGTGCATGGTCATCCCGATCTGCACCTCGTTGAGGCCGATCCGGAACGGACCCTCCACACCGACCCGGTAGTCGGCGGACAGCAGGATGAACGCGCCCTTAGCGACGGCGTGCCCCGAGCAGGCCACGATGATCGGGAAGGGATGGGACAACATCCTGCGGGCCAGGCCCGAGCCGGCAGCGACGAGGTCGATGGCGTTCTCGACACCGGACTGCATCACCTTGAGGTCGTATCCGCCGGACAGGATGCCCGGCTGGCCGGTGATGATGACCACGGCTTGGTCGGCCTCGGCCTGGTCGAGTGCCTGATGGAACGCGGTGATGACCTCCGGTGAGACCGCATTGACCTTGCCGTTGGACAGCGTCAAAGTGGCCACGCCGTCCTCGAGTTCGTAACTGATCAGATCGCTCATGCTTGTGTCCTCGACTCCGCTCGGTCCCGGCTCGGTGCACCCCGACCCGCGCAACCCAAGATAGTCGGCACTGCCGATCCGGCCGATGGCGCGGGGCAGTGACCCGTGGAACGATCGGGTCATGAGCGAACATTCCAACGTCGTGATCGTGGGGGCGAGCCTGGCCGGCGCCAAAGCCGCCGAAGCGTTACGCGAGAAGGGTCATTCCGGCGCCATCACCCTGATCGGCGACGAAGCCGAACTCCCCTACGAGCGGCCCCCTCTGTCCAAGGCGTATCTGCAAGGGTCCGCCGATCTCGACGGATTGTTCGTCCATGACCAGCAGTGGTACGCCGACAACAAGGTGGACCTGCGTCTCAGCTGCGCGGTCACGGCCATCGATCGACCCAACCACGAGGTCGTGCTCGAGGGCGGCGAGAGGCTGCACTACGACCAACTCCTCCTCACGACCGGCTCGTCGCCGAGGCACCTCGACATCCCCGGGACCGACCTCGACGGGGTCCACTACTTACGCCGGATCGGTGACAGCGACCGCCTTCGGGCCGCGTTCCAGGGTGGTGCGCCGGTGGCGATCATCGGCGCCGGGTGGATCGGCTTGGAGACCGCAGCGGCCGCCCGCAGCGCCGGTCTGGGCGTGACTGTCCTGGAGATGGGCGAGTTGCCGCTGCTGCGCGTCCTGGGTCCTGAGGTGGCGCAATTGTTCGCGGACCTCCATACGCGCCACGGCGTGGACATGCGGTTCGGCGTCCAGATCACGCAGATCGTCGGCGAGGACGGCTCAGTGACCGGCGTCGCCCTCGCCGACGGAACCACGATTCCGGCGGGCACGGTCGTCGTCGGTGTCGGCATCACACCGAATGTCGGTCTGGCCGAAGCAGCCGGGCTCGACGTCGGTGACGGCATCATCGTCGACCAGCACCTGCGGTCATCGGATCCCGACATCTTCGCCGCCGGCGACGTCGCCTGTGCCTTCCACCCCCGGCTGGGCCGGCACGTGCGCGTCGAACACTGGGCCAACGCACTGAACCAGCCCGCGGTCGCCGCCGGGTCGATCCTCGGGGAGGATGTCGCATTCGACCGGTCGCCGTACTTCTTCACCGATCAGTACGACCTGGGAATGGAATACACCGGACACGTTGAGCCAGGCGACTACGACACAGTGGTTTTCCGCGGGGACCCCGCCAGTGGGGAGTACATCGCGTTCTGGACCAAGGACGCGCGCGTGCTCGCCGGCATGAACGTGAACATCTGGGACGTCACCGACGACATCAAGGCGCTGGTGCAGTCCGGCCGGCAGGTGGACCTCGAGGCCTTGGCCGATCCCGGCCAGGACCTGTCGGAGCTTGCCGCTAGTTGATCAGTCGGCGGGCGCGGGACGTGCTCCCGGCAATCCCATTGCCTGCCAGGACCCGCACGCGGTAGGTTCCTTTGCCCAGCGCCTGCGTCCGGACGGCCTTGCGCCCTTTCGCACGGTACGTGCCGGGGAGGTTCTTCCAGGTCCCCGACTGGCGCTTCTGGACCCGGAACCGCCAGGCCTGCCCGCGTTCTGGCTTGGGCATCACCCGCACACGCAGGTGGCGCCGACTGGCGGTGCGGTAGACCCACGCTGTCGCCGGAGCCGCCCGCTGCGTGAGGGTCATCTCGGCATTGCCGGTCACCGTCATGGTGAAGTTCTTGAAATTGCTCGTGTCGCCGTTGCGCTGCACGCGCAGGCCCACAGCGCCATCCGCCAGCGCCCGGGCTTGGTTCACACTGAAGCTCTCCTGCCAGGTCGTTGAGTCCAACGCACACAGACAGAACGGTTCTCCGATCTGCGGATTGACGAAGCCACCGTCGGCAAACATCTGTTGTCTGCAGTCCTTACCCGAGCTGATCTTTGCGTTCGTGGCATTGGTCAGGACCGGCAAGCCGGAGCCTGCATACTCCACGGACTCCCCCGGCTGGAGGGTTCTCGTGAGGTAACGGTTGGAGATTCCGATGACCGCCTCGAGCGAGCATGCTGAGGAATTGACCACCTTCACGTTGACGGCCTTGATGGACAGCGAAGCCGCGGAGTCGCCAGGTGTTTCAGCGGCTTGTACGCCGTCGGCGACCGCCACCGACAAGAGCAATGCGACCCCGATGGCGAATGGTCTGCTGGTCATCGTGACCGGACTCTTCCACGTCGACTGATGACTGCAACCACGTCGTGATCTCGCCCACCGTAACCACGCCCGGCGATGGGTGTCCGTGCGAATGCGACATTAGGCTGGCACGGGAGGGGAACCTGTGTACGGTCTGGGCACGGTCATCAATGTCGTCGCGATCCTTGTGGGTGCGAGCATCGGAGTACTGCTCGGCCACCGACTGCCTGAACGAACCCGTGTCACTGTCACCGACGCGTTGGGCCTGGTCACACTGGTCATCGGTGGCCTGAACGTCGTCGCCCTGCAGGATCAAGCGTTCGTGGACGCGGTCGGTCGCGGGATCCCACTGCTCATCGTGATCGGGGCACTGCTCTTCGGCGGCATCACCGGGTCACTGCTGCAGATCGAGCGACGACTGGAAGCGTTGGGCGGTTGGCTGCAGCGCAGACTTGCGGCGGGGGAACCTTCCCGGGAGCGCGCACGTTTCGTGGAGGGTTTCGTCGACTCTTCGCTGGTCTTCTGCATCGGACCGCTGGCGGTGCTTGGCGCCCTCAGCGACGGACTCGGGCAAGGCATCGACGAACTGACGCTCAAAGCGACGCTCGACGGATTCGCCTCGATCGCCTTCGCCGCGTCTCTGGGCTGGGGGGTGGCGGCTTCTGCCCTGTCGGTCGGGGTCTGGCAGGGACTGCTCACGGTGCTGGCAGTTCTGCTGGGATCCGTCATGTCCGATGCTTTGGTCGCGAGTGTCACGGCCACCGGCGGAGTGCTGCTGCTGGGGGTCGGGCTACGGCTGCTCAACATCAAGGCGGTACCGGTCGGCGACATGCTGCCGGCCCTGATTCTGGCGCCGGTGCTCACCGCCGGGGTCATGGCGCTGACCTGACCATCGGCGCGGAATGCGGAATCCGCGCAATGACGATCTCAGGTCACCGTCATCCGGCCGATCGAGTTGCCGTTATGTCGGGGAACCCCAAGAACCCATCGGTGGCGGCCTTGCTCCCCGCCGGAACGTACGCACGTTGAATTTGGCAGCGATACCCGCGATCCACAGAATCCCCCTGGTCTGGGTTCGCGTCCCACTACGGGTGAGCGCGTCTGTGCCAAACTCGACATACCCCTACCGATCGGCTTGGAGAAATCGCATGGATCTCGGCGTCTACCTCGCATACGCACCCTGGATCGCGCTCGACGAGCAGCTCCAGGTGGCGCGCGAAGCCGACGAACTCGGTTTTCACAGCGCATGGGTCGCCGAAACCTGGGGGCAGGACGCGACGGCCGTGCTGTCGGCCTTGGCTGTCACAACGCAGAACATCCGGCTTGGCGCGGCGATCATGCAGATCCCTGCGCGACAGCCGACCACGGCTGCATCAGCCATCTCGACGATCGACCAGCTGTCCAACGGCCGGGCGATGCTGGGGCTGGGGCTGTCCGGACCGCAGGTCTCTGAGGGTTGGTACGGGGTGCCGTTCGTCTCACCGCTGGGCCGGACCCGGGAGTACATCGATATCGTCCGCATGGCACTCGCACGGGAGAAGGTCGAGTATCACGGCAAGCACTTCCACCTGCCGGTTGAAGACGCCGGGCTCGGACTCGGAAAACCACTGAAGATGATCGGTCGCCCCGTCCAGGACCGGATCCCCGTGTACTTGGGCGTGATCGGCGAGAAGACCGTTCGCCAGGCCGGTCAGATGGCTGACGGCTGGCTGCCCGCCTTCTACAGCCCCGAACACGCGCAGGAATTGAACCAACCCCTGCTTGATGGCATCGCGGCGGCTGGTCGGTTACGCGGCGACGTGAAGATCGCTCCCACCGTGCCGGTCGCCTTGGCCGAAACCGTCGAGGAAGCCCGGAATCTTCTGCGACCAATACTCACGTTCTACTTCGGTGCGATGGGCGCCAAGGACAAGAACTTCTACATCCAACTAGCCGCCCGCTACGGCTTCGGCGATGTCGCCGTGGCATGTCAGGAAGCATTTCTTGCCGGTGACCGGATGGGCGCGGCAATGGCGCTGACGCCGGAGGTCATCGATCTGGCCGCGATCGCGGCAACGCCAGCCACGCTGGAGAACCGACTGGCCGCCTACGCCGATGCTGGAGTGGACACCTTGATCGCTTTGCCGTTCGGGGACCGCCCTGGGCTGCTGAAGGCGTTGTCGAGGTACTTGCCGTAGGCAACGGGCCAGCAAAACCGCTTGAAATCGGCGGGTGGAAGGGCTTGACAATGTCTCGAACATGTGTTCGAATACAGGTATGGAGACATCCGTCATCGACCCGTTCCCGTCAGTCAGCGCCGCGCTGGCCGACGCACGCCGGCTCGACGACCAGGACCTCTGCGACGCCATCCACGACGCCGAAATGGCCCTGCGCCGCCACCAGGCGCACACCGCAGTACTGACCGCGGAACTGAACTCCCGGATCCAGGCCATGGGCTACTCGCTCAACGGCGCCGCCGAGGAACTGGCCACCATGCTCGCGATCTCCCCGCGCAGCGCCGACCACCGCATGGACACCGCCGTGGGACTGTGTGACCGGGAACTACTGTGGGCCGCGCTGTACGACGGGCGCATCGACCAGGCCAAAGCCGTGCGATCCACGACCTGCTCGCCGCGATCCCCGACCCCCGCCGCGAAGAACTCGAACTCATCGCGGTCGGCTACGCGCAGTCCCACACCGGCCACCAACTGCGCAAGAAACTACTGGCCCTGACCTGCCAAGACCCCGACGACACCCTGCGCCGTCAAGCCGTCGACCGGCGCGGAGTCTGGATACAACCGGCCGGGCACGGCATGGCCGACATCAGCGCCTACCTATCGGCCGAACACGCCGAAATCTTCACGGAAGCCCCTGACGAAACTCGCCGCCGCCGACGACTGCGCCGACCCCTACCAGCAAGGCGACGCCCGCACCGCCACCCAACGCCAAGCCGACGCCCTGGTCGGGTTCCTGGACCTACACACCACCGTGGACGTCACTGTGGATGTGGTGATCAGCGCCGATGCGCTGATCGGGGACAACGACTGGACCCCGGAATCCAAACGCCTGGGACCGATCGGCTCGCAGATCGCCCGCGACCTGTGCACCAGCCCCGACGCCCGCTGGCGGCGGCTGGTCACCGACCCGGTCACCGGCCAACTCGCCGCCATGGCAACCATCAAATACCGCATCCCCGACCACATCCGCCACGCCGTCAAAGCCCGCGACCTCACCTGCCGGTTCCCGGCTGCCACGCCCGCGCCGAATACTTCGACTGCGACCACATCATCGCCCACCCCACCGGCGCCACCTGCCCGGACAACCTCGCCGGGCTGTGCCGACGCCACCACCGCACCAAAACCTTCACCGCCTGGAAAACCCGACGCGACCCCAACACCCCACCCACGACCTCATCTGGACCAGCCCCTGGGCCGAACCCACCGCACCACCGCCCACCGCTACAAACAAGACGAATAACCCCGGTGTGCCTGCGGTTACCTCGCTAGCGGACCACCCACAGCTGCGCGAACTTGTAGGACTCGTATCCCGATGTTGCGGGTGCCCGTAGCGTCATACGTACGAACAGTCTGGTGGCCCGGCCCGTTGTGCGGATCACCACCTTGCCGCGCTTTGTCGTGACCCGGGCGAACTTCCGTTTGGATCCCTTCGCGGAGAGTTTGGTGCCCCATCTGACGGAGACCTTCGCGCGCTGCTTCGCGTTGGTCACCACCGGCCGCTTGAGAAGCACGGTCCGACCCTTGCGCTTGATGCGGGCGGGCGGCTTCACGGAGGCGGTCTGCTTGACGACCGGCACCACGTCAGGTGTGACCTCCAACGACCCGTCCAGATACCACCCGACCCCGCGACTCAGATCCAGATACTCGTCAGCCAAGTCACACAATGAGCCTTGCAGCGACGGCGTCGACGTGCCGGCCACAGCGAAGCCTTGCGAGCCGGAATCATACGCCCGCCCCGTCGCACCCCCGATCGAATCGGTCGCCGCCGACGACGCATTGGCTGTTCCCGTGACGGTGCAGGAACCCAGGACGCCGACGCTGAGCGTCACGTTGTACGGCACTGTCAATTCCATCGCACCGCCTGCTGCAAGGGCGCCGGTGACCTCGGCCCGCCTGACATCAACCGTGACAAGACCGCCAGGCGCAATGATGCCGGGCCACGACTGCCCGGACACGGGGAACCGCAGTCCGCCCCCGGCCAGTGAGCCGGTCATCCGGACCGCGCCGGTTGAGGTGATGTAGGCGTAGTAGGTGCCGCCGCCCGCCTTGGGCAATGCGACGTAGCTGCACCCTGGGACCAGCGCCTCCCCGAAGGGCGTGGCCTGCGCACATGCAGGAAGCGTTGCGACCGCGGAACCGTTGTCGGGTACGGGCGCGGCCTGCGCCGGTGGCGCGGCAAGTAGGCCAGCGCATAGCGCAGCCGCTGAAATCGGTGCGGCGATTCTCATGCGACCAGATAACCACGTCTGCGGCATGCGGGCCCAGCCACCTGCACTTCCTGCCCAACGCCAGACGCATGTCCATCGCAGAGCAACTGCGGGACCCACTCGCCGTCGCGATCAGCCACCGCGACACCTACAACTTCGGATACCCCGTGATCCGCTGAATCTCCTTGTACAAGGGCCGCAACTGTTCGTAGGTCTTGGAGTACACGCTCTCGTACAGCTGGCTGTACAACTGCCGGTTCTCGGGGATCGGCTCGAACACTTCGGCCGGCCGGGTCATGTGCTGGGCCGCCTCCTCGATGTCGGCGTAAATGCCCATCCCCACCGCGGCATCCATGGCTGCCCCGACCACAGACGTCTCCGGCGTGTGGGGCCGGTACACCGGCAAGTCGAAGATGTCCGCGGTCATCTGCATGATCGAGTCGCTGCGCGAGCCGCCGCCGGTGGCCCGCAGTTCGGTGATCGGGACCCCGTTCTTCTTCTCGGTCAGGCGGGCGCCCTCTTTGAGCGCGAAGACGATGCCCTCCAGGATCGCCCGGTACAGGTGGGCGCGAGTGTGGACATCACCGAAGCCGAACACAGCGCCCTTCGCGTATGGCTCCAGGTCCGGCCCGGGGGTCCAGTAGGGCTGACAGACCAGGCCCTGTGAGCCCGGCGGCACGTCGCGCACGAGCTCTTCGAGCAGCTCCTCGGGCGCCTGCCCGGAGTCAGCGGCCATCAGCCGTTCTTGCAGCCCGAACTCCTCCTTGAACCAGGAGACCATCCACAAGCCACGCACTACGGCCACCTCGGTGTAGAACTCCCCCGGCACCGCCGACGAGTAGGGCGGCAGCATCGGCCGCAGCTCCACGTACTTCTGGATCTGCGTGTTGATTGTGGCAGTGGTGCCGAAACTGATGCACGCCACCTCCGGGGTCAGACAGCCCGAACCGATGATGTCGCACGCCTTGTCATTGGACGCCGCGATGAACGGCAACCCGCCGGGCAGTCCCGTCTCCTCGGCGGCCTGCGCGGTGATCCGGCCCAACGACTGTGTCGGGCGTACCAAGTCCGGCAACTTCTCCCGCTCCATCGGAAACATGCGCCACTTGAGGTCGAACCTGCCCGCCCAGTCCGAGGACTTCACGTCGAACGGGACGGTACCGATGGCGTTACCGGCGGAGTCCACGTACTGCCCGGTCAGCCGATGCGTCAGGTAGCCGGACAGGAACAGGAATTTGTGCGTGCGCTCCCAGATGTCAGGCTGGTTCTGCTGGATCCAGTTCGACCGGCAGTACTGCGTGGCGTACTCGACCAGCGGATAGACCCGCGCCGCCTTGAGCACCGGCATGGTGAACCCCGGCAGCACTTTGTGGATGTCGGCCTTGCGCTGGTCCAGCCAGACGATCGCCGGCCGCAGTGGCTTCCCATCACGGTCGACGTTGATCATCGTCACCCGCTGAGTCGTGACCGTCGCCGCGAGGATCCGTTCCGCGGAAATCCCGGATTCCTCGAGCAGTTGCCGCGTGGTGAGACACAACATCTCCCAGTAGTACTCCGGACGCTGCTCGGCGTAGCCTGGCTGCTCGGCGAAGTACGGCTCGATCGGCGTCTTCACCAGGTGGTGGATCTCTCCATTGAAGTCGACCAGGGCCGCGCGCATCGACTGGGTGCCCGCGTCGATGGCCACGATCAGATCCGCGCTCATGGCCGGCTCCCGAGGCCGAGCGTGTTACCGGGGTTCATGATCCCGTCGGGGTCGAAGTGCGCCTTCAATGCCCGCAGGACGTCCATCTCGGTGCGGCCCAAATACGTCTCGAGCCAGGGCGCGAAGAGATTTCCCACTCCATGGTGATGGCTGGTCGAGCCACCCGATTCGACGATCTTGTCGATGATGGCGTCGCGGAACGCGAAGTATTCGTCAGAGTCGGTGGGCCGCAGCACGAGGATGAAGTAGAGGTTCGTCCCCTGCGGATAGAAGTGCGACGCGTGCGTCATGCACACCGTGCCCGGCCGGCTCTTCACGAATTCCCGCACGGTCGTGTATACCTCTGCGAGGTTGTCCCAGGTGACCGATGTCTCCAGGGTGTCGATGATCATCCCGAAGTCGAGGATGTCTTCGCGCAGGAAAGAATCGGAGTACCGTCCGTGCTCCCACTGCTTCTCCGCGTACCCCGTCAACGACATTCCACCGTGGTCTTTGGCGATCCGCTTGACCTGTGACGCGACATGTTTGGCGAAGCCCTTCTCCCCCTCTGCGGTGCCCACACACAGACAGCGCTGCCACGGCTTGAAGCCACGCTTGGTGAGGAATGTGTTGGCCAGGCCCGCATCGAACCCCTTGAGCGCCAGGCCGCGCTCGGTCTCCTCGGGGTCGGAGATGCGCAGAATCGCGGGCATGCCGAACTCGCCCTGGACGACCTCCCTGCTGAACTCCACGGCCGCGTCCCAGTTGGGCAACATGAACGCGAAGCGCTGCGTGTTCTCAGGCTGGTAGCGGAAGATCTTCAGGGTCGCCTCGACCAGCACCCCGAACGTGCCCTCATTGCCCTTGAGGATGTCGTTGACCTTCGGACCGGTCGCTGAAGCCGGGAAGTCCTTGGTCCGGATGGTCCCCACCGGCGTGACGTACTCCTGGCTGATGACCAGGTCGTACGCGTCGCCGTAGTAGGTGGAGGCCTGCCCGGTCCCCAGTGCAGCGATCCACCCACCGACCGAGGCCAGTTCGAACGACTGCGGGAAGTACCCGCAGGTGAACGCACGGTTCGTGCCGTACAACCTCGGGGCGTCGTTGAGCAGCGCTTCGAAGTCCGAGCCGATGAGTCCGGGTTGCACCACCACCGTCATGTTGCGCTCATTGATGGCCAGCAGCTTGTTCATGTGCGTGGCCATGACCAACGTCACGCCGCCCCTGTCTGCGCGGGTACCCATCACGACACCCGAACCCGCGCCGTACGGAACCACCGGAATCTTGTGCTCGGCGCAGTAGCCGACGAGTGCGGCGACGTCCTGCTTGTCGCGCGGGTGCACCACCAGGTCCGGGACAGCTGTCACCTTGCCGTCCCGCAGAGCCAGATTCTCGTCGAGGGTCTTGCCGTGGCCGTACTTGACGCGGCTGAAGTCGTCGTCGGAAACGTTCTGTGCGCCGACGATCGCCTCGATGGCGGCGCGGTGTTCCGGTGCGATGGCGGCCGGCGCCTCGAGGTGGACCGGCTCGTCGCCCTGACTCACTGGGCGCACGAAGTCCGCGTCGGTCATGCCGAACTCGTCCTTGAACATCTTGACCCAGCCCGCGCTCGGGTGCTTGAACCGTGTGGGATCCAGCGAGAACGCGGCACGGTAGGAGCCCGTGCGGGCATTCGCTTCGCGCCAATGGGGTGTGCGTGGTTCCTTGCGTGCCATGTCGTTCCTCCCGGTCAAACAGCTCCTGGCCCATTGTGACACTTAACCGTCAGGCGTAACACAGCGCCGCGCATGTAGGGTCCGGGCATGACCTCACGTACCCGAGTCCGTCGACTGCCGGAGAAGGCGAGCACGGACGAAGCCGTTCTTCACGCGATCCTCGATCAGGCCGTCGTGGCTCACATCGGGATCGTCGACGAGGGCCAGCCCTTTGTTCTACCCGTCGCGTGCGCGCGCGACGGCGACCGTCTGCTCGTGCACGGCTCGACAGGCAGTCGCCTGATGCGCCAGATGGCCCAAGGATCACCCGTATGCGCCACCGTCACCCTGCTGGATGGCATGGTCTTGGCGCGCAGCGCTTTCAACTCCTCCATGCACTACCGCAGCGCCATGATCCTGGGCGTGGCGCAGCCCGTCGATGACGACCTTGAAGCACTGCGCGTACTCACCGACCACCTGCTGCCGGGCCGCTGGGAAGCGCTGCGCGAGCCGACGCGCAAAGAACTCGCGGCCACCCTGGTACTGGCGCTGCCACTGCGGGAATGGTCGGTGAAGATCAGCGACAGTCCACCGGAGGACGAGCCAGATGATCTCGACGATCCCGTGTGGGCCGGGGTGGTGCCGCTGCGGATGGTCCAGGGAGACCCTGTGCCCGCCCCGGACCTCCGATTCGATCTCCCGGCTCCGGTCACCCAGGCGTAAGCAGCCGACTCGGCCACCCTGGCATGAAATTCCTGCAGAGGTGACCTTCCGGTGATGCATTACTCCGGCCGACGTGTCAGGCTCGAGCCACACCCAATACAAGGAGGTCAATATGCGGGTAGTGGTCGCCCTCGGAGGCAATGCGCTGCAGAAGCGCGGAGAACCCATGACCGTCGAGAACCAGCGCGAGAACGTCAGAGTCGCCTGCCGAGCTCTGAGCCCAGTGGCGATGGAGCACGAACTGGTGGTCTCCCACGGAAATGGCCCTCAGGTCGGCCTTCTGAGCCTGCAGGCGTCGAGCTACGACGAGGCGTCGATCTATCCCTTCGATGTCCTCGGAGCACAGACCGAAGGCATGATCGGCTACTTCATCGAGCAGGAGCTCGGTAACTACTTGCCCTTCGAGAAGCCGATCGCCACCATCCTCACCATGACCGAGGTGGATGCTGACGATCCCGCGATGGCCGACCCGACGAAGTTCGTGGGACCGGTCTACAGCGAGGAGGATGCCAAACGTCTGGCAGCGGACAAGGGCTGGACGGTCAAGCAGGACGGCGACGCGTGGCGCAGAGTGGTTCCCTCTCCGGTCCCCAAGCGGATCTTCCAGATTCGCGCGATCAAGACTCTGCTCGACTCCGGAACCGTGGTGGTCTGCACCGGCGGCGGCGGCATCCCTACCATGTATCTGCCGGAGGAGCAGGAACTCGAAGGCCCGTGGGACTTCAACCCCCGTCACCTCGTGGGCGTCGAGGCCGTCATCGACAAGGACCGTTCTTCCGCGGTTCTTGCTCAAGACCTAGAAGCCGATCTCCTCGTGATCGCGACGGACGCGGACGCCGTGTACCTCGATTGGGGAACACCGGACCAGAAGGCCATCGCGCAAGCGTCACCGGATGCGATCGAGGCGTACGACTTCCCGGCCGGCTCGATGGGTCCGAAGGTGGAGGCCGCCGCCGACTTCGCCCGGCTTAACCCGGGATCCGCGGCCGTCATCGGCGCGCTCGAGGACCTGCCGGAGATCATGGCCGGAACCAAGGGCACCCGCATCACGACCGACGCCACCGAGGTGACGTTCAGGTAGTTGTCCGACGGCGGCGCTGGACCCGAGGGTCCGGCGCCGTTGTCGTGTCTGGTGGACCGTCGTTTCTCGGCGACTTTGGTCAGATCTGGTCTCTGACTGACGTGCCACGTCCAAAGTCCCGCCGGTCGGGGCTAGGGCACGCTGGACCCATGAGTGGGTCAGCAGGCGAGCACCAAGAGTGGGTACGTGAAGCGGTCACGGGCCGGACGGCCCTGGTCTACATCGCGTGACCCGTCCTCGTGATGCTCGGGATCGTGGTCCTCAAGGTGGTCATGGGTCACTGATGCCCATCCCTTGACGGACGGCTTGCCTGTCTCTGTCAGTGAATGTGCCAACTGTCCGACCGACATCTGCAAGCGTCCGACAGTATGCCCGCCGCGTCGACGCAGCGGTTTCCACAGCCCGTTTCTGCACCACCGAAAATGTCGTACCCCCCTCGTACGGTGAGGGCATGAATGATTCGGTGGTGGCGGCGATGGACACGATGCTGCTGCCTGGTGCTGACCCGCTGCGCGTGAGTGCGGCCTGTGAGGCGGTGATCGCCTGGGCACATGCCCGGCAACTGGAAGCCATCCACGAAGTCGACGAACAGTCACCAGAGTTCTTCGACAACACCGGCGTGCTGGTCGAACCGGCGGCCGCAGAGATCGGGTGTGCGCTGCACTGGTCTGCAGGAGCCGCGTCGCGGCGCGTGGACCTGGCCGCGACAATCTGCACCGACCTTCCTGAACTGCTGACCGCCCTGCGCGACGGCCGCCTGGATTTGGCCAAAGCCGAGGAGATCACACGAGGGACCTCTGAGCTGGAGCTGAGCGACCGCACCACGCTGGCTGAGTCGGCAATCGAATACGCCGGCAGCCACACTCGAGCCCAGTTGCGGGCATGGTTGGCTCGACAGGTGGCCGCCACCGACCCGGAAGCGGTGCGACGACGCCGGAAGAAGGCGCTGCGGGCGCGGCGGGTATGGATACAGCCTGAACCCGACGGTATGGCCACGATCGGTGCCTATCTGAGTGCTGAGGAGGCTCAGGCTTGCTGGAACGCACTGACTGCCGGCGCCTCCAACATCGACGGCGCCGTCGATCCGGCCCGTGCTGATGTATTTGTCGCGCTGCTGACCGGACTCACCGTCGGCGAACCGGTGCCGGTGCAGGTCATCCTCACGGGATCCGGACCAGAACTGTCAGGGCATGGTGCCATCAGCCGGAGCCACAGCGCTGAGCTCTGCAAGGGCACTGACCTGATCGACCTGACCCGTCCACCCAAACCGTCCACCGGATACCGGCCGGCGCCCACGTTGGCTCGCTGGGTGCGTGCACGAGATCGGCACTGCCGATTCCCGGGATGCCGGCGCCCCGCGGTCATGTGCGACCTCGACCACGTCATTCCCCATCCGTCGGGCCCCACGGAACATACGAACCTGGCCGCCTTGTGCCGGTATCACCACCGGCTGAAGACCCACACTCCGTGGTCCGTGCAGATGCTGGACGGTGCGGTACTCCGCTGGACCAGTCCGCGCGGTCACGTGTTCCACACCAGTCTCGATGACCCCTGATCCCGCGGTCGACGGCGCACCACGGAAAACTCTGATTCCGGCGGCGAAGGGGCCGCAGCCACCATCAGGTAGGCCGCGGCCTCGCCGCGCCGTGCCGTTACGAACTCGTCTGCGCCAGCACGGTGCCGACCATGTAGTCGACGAACTCGTCGGGCTGCTCCCACAGGGGACGATGTCCGGAGGAGTCGAACACGACCATGTCCTTGACTGGCGCCTGGATCATCGGGTACCAATCGGCGAACGGTTGCGCTCGACCGCCGGCCTCATGCGCTCCCTGAACGAAGAACATCGGCACCTCGAACTCGGTGGCTGTCTTCCGGAAGTCCACATCCTGCAACTGCGGGTACAGCGCGGCGAAGGTGTCCATGAACGCCCCGAGGACGTGTACCTGATCGATCAATGTGTACTCGCTGATCAACAGGTTCTCCGACATCTGCCCCGAGCCCTCGGAGTTGCCGGTGTGATCGTAGGGATACACGGCCTGCTCGTGCGACAGCGCGGTCTCGTAGGGGAACATCGCCTCGTAGGGCGGCGGTCCGGCAGCCTGAAGCTGGTCCACCAGACCCTGGTTGCCCGTCGTTTCGGCCCACGCGAGCGTGTCCTCGTAGAAGATGCGGTCGCTGGCCAACTGGCTCACCATCTGGCCGGTCCCGACGAAGGCCCGGTACAGATCAGGCCGCTGCTGCACGGCCATCACGCCCAGCGTCGTCCCCCATGACTGCCCGGCCAGGTAGATCTTGTCCTGTGAGAAACGGTCACGCAGGTAGTCGGTCACCGCGATCGTGTCAGAGACGTAGCCCTCCAGACTGACGGTCGCCGTGGGATCGAGTTCGTCGTAAGAGGTCCCCGCCCCCCGCTGGTCCCACGTCGCGACGGTGAAGGACTCCTCCAACGCGGGTAGGTGGCGGCGCATCGCACCCAACTCCGAACCACCCGGCCCGCCGGCCAGGAAGAGCAGGACGGGGTTGTCGGTGCTGGTTCCGCGGATCATCAGTCCCAGGTCGTGGCCACCCGTGTTGACGGTGGTCAGCTCGGCCACCGATCCCGGCAGGGGTTCGCCGTTCGCCGCCAAGATAGGGGCGGTTGAGGCCGGACGCAGGAGGGCAGCCGTCAGCGCCAACAGTGCCACCGTCACCAGCACGGCGCCGCCGCGTCCGAGCACCAGCGACCACCGGCTACGTACCTGTCCAGTCCGCGTCCGTGCCCAACCTGCACCCAAGGCCGCCCCGAGGGCCATGGGGACCAGCGTCAACAGCGCCTGGAAACCGCGGCCGGTGATGAACGCGATCGCGCCGTAGAAGCTTGCGTGCAAACCATCGACCATCGGACCGTCCACGCCCATCCGGGTGATCTCGAAGACGACGGCGAAGACCGCCGGGACCACCAGCATGGCCCACCGGCTGTTGAGAAGCAGCCCCGCGAGACCGCCAACAACCAGGCTGATGACGATGGACCACACCGCGGTGGAGGTGGTCAGCGGGCCGCGCGGTGTCCACAGGCCGGCCGTTACACCCCACACTGCCGCCAGCAGGACGCCGGCTGAGACTGCGACGCGGCGATCGACCTGGACCATGCGCGCGGACCCGTTCTCAGAAACCCTGTCAATCCTCTCCTTGATACTCATGACCCAACTCCTCATCTCTCTACCTCCACGATCCCCCCGTCGCAGCAGACAGTCATCCCCCTGGTCGCTCGACTTCGAGTCCTCCCCGGGGTGGACGCGACCTCCCCCCGCGGGAGGACGGCAGGTCGCTGTCGCGGCGGTACTGTGAGGAAATGGTCGGCTGGACCCGAGGTGACCCATCCCAGCGGCTCTGGTGGTTCGCCGCCGATGCCGTCCTGGCAGCGCTGTTCACCTGGATCACGGTGGTTTCGCTGCAAAGCGCCGCCTACATCGATCAGTACGGCGCCATCGAAGGAGCGGGCTGGCTGTTGGCGCTGGCCCCCAACGCGCTGCTGTTGGTGCGCCGCGTTGTCCCAGTGACCGCACTGGTGTCCGCGACCGCCTTGTACCTGGCAGCGAGCGCCACCCAGGGCGACAGCAATGCCCCGCTGGCCATCCCCTTCTTCGCCTATTCGGTGGCCGTCACCCGACCGATCCGGGTGTCCGGTTCGATCGTCGGAGGTGCCGCCTTGGCGCTGTCGACAGCGACGTTCTACGGCCCCGGCGATCCGGATCCCTTGGTGATCGTCGTGTGGTTCCTGCTGTTCGGGCTGGGATGGCTGATCGGAGTCACCATCCGCCGCAACCAGGCTCGCGCCGAAGTACTCACGCAGACCGTCGACGACCTCGAAGCACAACAAGCCCGCATCGCAGCCACCGCGATCGCGGACGAACGATCCCGTATCGCTCGCGAACTGCATGACGCAGTGGGGCACGCGGTCAACGTCATGGTTCTGCAGGCCGGAGCCGCCCGGCTGTCCAATCAGCCCAATAAGGCCTTCGAGGCGTTGCGCGAGATCGAAGAGCTGGGCCGCAGCGCACTGACGGACCTCGACCAGATGCTGGGTCTGCTCCACGATGACGACAAAGCAGATCGCAATCCGACGAAGGGAATCGCCGAGATCCCGGCCATGGTCGCGGAACTGCAGGGCCTAGGCGCCGACATCACTCTGCACGACACATGCAATCAACCCGTCGGCCGTCATGTGGGTGCTGCGGCCTACCGCATCGTGCAGGAGGCTCTTACCAACGCCTTGAAACATGCACGCACGGCCCATGTCGATGTGTTCCTCTCGTGTACTGCGACGCAACTGGAAGTGAGCGTGGTGGACGACGGTT
Organism: Micrococcales bacterium; assembly: GCA_016719135.1. Lineage (GTDB taxonomy): Bacteria > Actinomycetota > Actinomycetes > S36-B12 > UBA10799 > JADKAV01. The sequence goes on from JADKAV010000004.1 coordinate 129,703, forward strand.
GCGAGCACGCACCGAAGCCCACGTCAGGTGGTGGTCGCGGGATCGTGGGAATGACCGAGCGCGCCAAGGTCCTGGGCGGGCATCTGAGTGCGGGACCGAACGATGGCGGGGGCTTCAGGGTGCGGGCCAGCCTGCCACTGGGTCACGAGACCTCGGCCAACCAGCGAGCCACCCGAACATCCGCGAGCCAACAATGATCAGCGTCCTCATCGTCGACGACGACACCCTGGTACGCACCGGTCTTCGCATGATGATCGAGACGCAGGACGACCTGCGCGTTGTTGGCGAAGCTGACAACGGCGAGGACGGGATCGGGCTGGCGCACGAGCTGAGCCCGGACATCGTGCTGATGGACATCCGGATGCCAGGTACCGACGGGCTCGAAGCCACTCGCCGCATCACCTCGGCACATCCGGACAGCGAGAACGAAGCACCCCGAGTCATCATCCTCACCACCTTCGAAATCGACGATTACGTCTACGAAGCGGTGCGCGCCGGAGCCAGCGGCTTCCTGCTGAAACGCACCCGGCCAGAGGATCTCCTGGCGGGCATCCGCACCGTTGCCGCGGGTGACGCCTTGTTGTCGCCATCTGTGACACGTCGCCTAATGCAGGAGTTCGCGCGAACCACGTCGCCCACCGATGTGACCAACCGCGACCTGTCCCGGCTGACCGACCGCGAGCGCGAAGTGCTCGTCCTGATCGGTCAGGGCCTGGCAAATCGGGAGATCGCAGCGCAACTGCATCTGGGCGAGAGCACCGTGAAGACCCACGTCAAACGCATCCTCATGAAACTGCAATTGCGTGATCGGGTACACGCGGTGGTCTTCGCCTACGAGGTGGGGCTGCTGACGCCGGGTCGCTAGGACATCGACAGCATCGCTCCGGAGAATGCTAGGCAAAGCACCAACAAGGAAGGCCCGATCGTGTCTGGTGGTAACTGGAAAGAGATGTACCTGGCGGCCAGGACAGGCGACCTCGACCTGGTCAGGTTCCACGTGCAGATGGGCGTCGATGTGGACTACGCACACCCGGAGTTCATGTCGACGGCATTGGTCGCGTCCATCCTGGGCGGGCACAAGGACGTGGCTCAGTACCTGTTGGACAACGGAGCAAGTCCCGAATTGATGTCGGACTTGGACGGCGTCACCCCCCTCGAGGCGGCCGCCCATACAGGCATGACGCTGTCGTTCCGCTGAGCGGTCTACATCTGGCTCGCCATGACATCCGCTCTACGATCGTGCGATGACCGACTACTTCCAAGGTGACGAACGGACCAACCGCGAACGAATGCTCGCCGGTGACCTCTACATCGCCGACGACCCCGAAAGTGCACGAATCGCGCAGCGGGTGGTCGCGCTCCTCGACGAATACTGCAAGAGATTCGTGAGCGGTGATCCTTCGGCAGTCGAGACACTTCGGACCGCACTGGGCAGTCTTGGCGAAGACGCAGTGATCAAGCCACCGGTGCACGTCGACTACGGCGAGAACCTCCACGTCGGAGCGCGGACGTTCATCAACTTCAACCTGATCGCCCTGGACGTGGCACCGATCACCATCGGCGAGGACTGTCAGATCGGGCCGAACGTGCAACTGCTCACCCCGTCACATCCTGTAGAGCCGCAAGCGCGCCGGGACAAACTCGAGTCCGCCCGCCCGATCTCCATCGGGGACAACGTGTGGCTCGGTGGCGGCGTGATCGTATGCCCCGGCGTCACCATCGGCGATAACTCCGTGATCGGCGCCGGTTCGGTCGTGACCCGGGACATCCCGGCGAACGTCGTCGCGGCTGGCAACCCGGCGCGCGTGCTGCGTGAAATCTAGCAATACCACTAGCAATACCCACGTTATATACTTGGGCGATGGCGAAAGTGATGATTTCCATCCCCGACGAACTCCTTGCGCAGCTCGATGCCGAGGCCGAAGCTCGGCACATGAGCCGCAGTGCGCTCATCGCACATGCAACACGACGGGAAATCACCGCCCCCGATGCCGCCCGGGTGGATCAGTTGCTCACTGCCGCCCGCAAGGCCCTGGCAGACACGGGTAGCTGGTCAGCCGAAGACGTCATAGCCGATCAGCGGATCAGCCACTGATGCGCGAACTGCTGCTCGACACCTCTGTGTTGCTGAAGTGGTTCCATCGCGACGGGGAGGATGAGATCGAGCATGCGGAGTGGCATCTGCAGGCACATAGAGCGGGACTGCTCCACGCCCATGTGCTCGATCTGGGCATGTACGAACTCGGCAACGTGCTCGTGCGTGCGCTCAACTTGAGGGCGCACCAAGTCCGGGCTGTGCTGGAGACGACCCGAGCTCTGTGCGGTCCCCCATTGACGTTGTCCGACGCGGCCTTCGGACAAACCGCGGACCTCGCAACCCATGACGCACTCACCTTCTACGACGCCGCCTTCGCAATAGCCGCCCGAGAATACGAATGCACACTTGTCAGCGCTGATCGCCGACTGCTGGCGAGCGGACACGCGATCACACTGACGCAGTCAATGGCTCGGTTCAAGAGCGGTGAGACGAACTAGACCGCCCGCGAACGTCGCTAGGCACCTGTTCGGCCGCGTTCGGTCCACTCAGCGGACAGACTCAGCGCACCCGGAACGCCGAACTGCTGGCACCGGCGAACCCCGACTGATCAGGGAACGCCACGCGATACCGTCCCGGCCGCAGCGACCCTGCCCATCGCGACTTGGTCGCGGACATCCGACGCCAACCTCCGACGTCGCGCCACTGTCCGGCCTGCTGGGACTGAACCGTGAACCGCAATGGGATCGGCGGCAAGGCCTCGACGCGTGCCCGGCCCCTACTACCTGTCGCCCTCGTGATGAGAACCTTCGCACTATCCATGGTGAACCGCTCGCGCGTAACCACGGGTATCTGCTTCTGCTTGGGTACCACCACCCGGTATTCGCCGTTCGACAGCCACACCCTGGTGTTGCGCCGAAGACGGCCATTCGCGACCGATTCCCATCCCGTCTTCTGCTGGCGCTGAATCCGGTAGGTCACCCCCGTGATCGCTTTGGCTTTGCTGTTGCGCAAGCCAACGACCACGTTTCCAGCATCCCGAGGGCGGCGGTTGGTGTCGATGAGAACCTGCGTGGTCGACAGCGATATCGCATCGCTGCGCGAGGCCGCGAATCGCGATGAGGCTGCAAGCACCGCGCGGACCTTGACCTTCTCTGGCGCTGGTGACCAACGCACCGTCGCGGTACCGTCCGCCCCGAGAACCGCGGAACGCACATCGGTCCAGGTCCCCTTGGTCTTCTTCTGCACCACGGCCTGCGCGCCGGCGGCTTGCGGATCGCTGCTCAGGGTCAGCGACCAGCCCCTGCCCTTGCGCTGACCGTCCATGCTCACCGGCGGGATGACCGTGACCGCGGTCGTGGCCGACCACGCCAGCGTCGTGTCGTTACCCGGCCACGACGCGCGGTAGACGGTGTTGGCCGTTGGTGTCGTCTCGATCGTCGCCGCGGACATCCCATCGCTGTCGGTGGTGATGGGTGAAGTGCCGACCCTGCTCCACGGTCCGGTCCCCGCAGTCTGCGCCTCGAACGTCACCTGTTGTCCGTCGGGAACTCCTGACAGCGCCGCCATCAGATTCACCGGGCTTCCCAAGGACACCTCCGACATATCGGAGCCGAACATGCCGGAGACCGTGCCGGGGAACGCTGCACCGCTGACCACGTAGTCCGTGGCCGCTGAGCCCACCTGTACCGGATTGCCGTCCGCGTCGCTGGCCTGCACGACGATCTCGTTGTTCGTCGGCAGCGCGTCGATCATCGTCACCACGTCCTCGAAAGACTCCGGGCCATCGAGACTGGGGGTATCTTCGATCGAACCGGAATCGTAGCCGCCGGTCACTGTGAGGCCCCCGTCCAGCGCGACCTTTGCCGGGATATCGATCGGCACCGGCACTTTGATCGCCGGCTTACCTGTCGGCTTGAGCGACACCATCAGCGTGGTCTTACCCACGTCCACCGGACCTCCCGTAGCGGACACGATCCTCGCGGTATTGACGCTCTGGTCAACCTCCGACTTCATGTCGACGCTGGTGATCTTGGGGGTGATTCCGGGCACCGAGTACAACATCGCAGTTATCAGGTACGGGTCCTGCGAACTGTCGCCCAGGACATCCGAGCTACTCCACAGATTCGAGCGTGTGATGGTCGTGCTGTTCGCCCCATCGGTGATTTTGAAGGTCGTGACCGTACGCGATGTTCCAGCCATATAGGCCTGATTGGCCAAACGGTAGATCGGCTCAGACGCGGCCGCCGCGACCAGTGGACCGGCGAACTCGGTGGCGAAGGTGCCCGCTGCAACCGATGTCTGCGCCGTGCCGGTACGCGTCTTGTTGGTCGTGACGGTGGCCTCGGCAGTCACGGGGGTGGCCACAGAGGTTGCAACAGTGTTCACACCCACGGCGGCGGATCGATCCTGTGTCAATGCGCCGTTGATCTGACCCGGGCAGCCGAGTTTGTACGGCTGGTAACTGCTGCCCCAGATGCCATCCATCCACACGTTGGTCGCGAACAGGTCGGTCTGGCCCAGCTGCATCAGAGGGTGCCCGTATCCCATCGCAGTCGTCCCGTCGACGTAAGTGACGGTCCCGTAGCCACCGAAATTGATCGCGCCGAGACCGAAGTAGGTGCCCAGCGAGCCGCCTTGCGTGTAGGGCGCCGAGAAGCCCAACACGGTGCAGTCGCTCGAGGTGGCTGCGAGCAGGGGAAGCCCCCTTGACTCAGCCACGGTCTCGAACCTCTTGTAGGCCGCTGACTGCGCGGGGAGCCCGCTGACTCGCATAGCGACCAAGGGACTCATGCTGACGGTGTTTGAGGCCGCCGACGGCTTGTCACTGGAGGCGATCCGAAGCTTCGACACCACACCTGCGGCGGTTTGCACCGGCGCATCCAGACGCAGCATGGAATTGACTGCGGGCCACTCGACCTGCGTGTTCAGCATGTATTCGATGGGGGTCGCCAGCCCCAGACCATTCAGGGTGAAGATGTCGCCGTAGCTCAGGGCACCGATCATCTTGTCGCCGCCGACATCGATGAACAATGGCGATCCGCTCATACCGGCCGCGATGCCGCCGATGTCCTTCATCACCGGGTCTGTCATGTCGGCCTCGAAGAAGATCAACGCCCCGTCCGGGCCCTGACCATCTGCGACCGCTTTCACCGTCATCTTTACTTGGACCGGGTCCTGCTGGCCCAGACTCGGGCCTCCGGGCACGGTCAGGAAGTAGCCCTCGATGCCACCGGGGCTGGACGCCAGAACTGAGCGCAGCTGATCCAGTCCTATGTACTGGGGCGGCGCCGCGGCGGCCGGCGAAACCAGTGTTCCAACCGCCAGCGCGAGCACGGCGACGATGCGAATCAGGTAGCGCATGAAACCCCCAGTTGATGTGTAGGACAGCGTGACACAGCAGGACACGCCATAGTTCCACGACCCGGCGACAAACGGCACGACTGCAGACGATCACCAAAGAAGGACTAGACCATCGCTGGCTTCATCGGCGTCCTCACCACCGCGGCTCATCTCCTACCGCACCCGCCAGGTCCGCACCCAGGTCGTTGTGGAGTAGCCGCTGCCGCCGGAGGTGATCCGCACCCGGATCCGGGTCTTCCGCGGCGCATTGCCGGTGCGCACAACGACGCGCTGCTTTGTCTTCTTGACCGTGACGGTCTTGCGGGCCTTCTTCGGCAGGATCTTCACCGTAACCGAGGCCGTCTGCCCCTCGCCGACACTGATCTTGCGCACCAACTTCGTGCGCCCGGCTGAGCGGATCTTCTTCGCTTTCTTGAGCGCCTTGACCTTCAGCGTTGCTTTCTCCGGGAACGTCCAGGGGGGCGTGGCGATGTCGTCGGTGGCCAGGGTGCACGTGACGTTGTGCCCTTCCATCACAGCCACGCTGGCACCTGCGACAGTGCCGCCATCACAGGTCCATGACCCGGACGTGTACCCGTCCGGCCCGGCGCTGCCCAGGGTGTAGGTGATGCCAGGGTGGACCTTGTGGAACACCCCGGACCCCCCGGGTGTGGCGAAATTGAACGCGTCGCCGGCAGGTTGCACCGCCATGGCGGACAGGGTCCAGTCGTCCATGGTCGCGTCTCCCCCGTCATCGGAGGTGGGCGCGACGGCCAGCCGCAACGTCGGCAGCGGCCGAACCGTGACACTCGCCGAGGCGTTCGCCGTCGCCGTCGACCCGTCGTTGTCCACCACGGTGACAGTCGCGGTGTTCGCGATCTCACCTGGTTTGGACTGCTGCACCGTGTAGGCACACGTCGCCGTCTTCCCCGCCGCGATCTCGGTATTGATCAGGTTCTCGCATCCGCGGGACAGGGTATGGTCGTCGGTGAGCTTCTGAATTGTCACTGTCTCCGCTGAGGTGTTGGTGATGGCAAGTTCGTAGCCGAATGTCGCCTCCGACTCGAGCTGCGATGAAGGGCCAGTGACGGTCTTCGCGAGGGTGACCGTCGGGGCGACATCGGTGAACGCCACCGCGGCCGTATCCGTGGCATTGCCCTGCACCCCCTCGGCGCTGGAGACGACGGCGGAGGCCTTGTTGGTGTGGGTCGCCAGGTCATCGGCGGCCAAGGTCCGGGTCACGGTGCAGGAGTACGAGCCGTCGGTCTCGATGGTGCCGCCAGTGCCACAACTACCCTGATCCTTCAGGTTCCCGAACACCGTGTCCGAAAGACCGTCGAGCTCCACGGCCACGGGACCGGTGTTGTCCACCTTGAAGGTGAAGGTCACAGGCCCGCCCGTCTCAGGGACGCTCACCGGATCGGCGGACTTGGTCAGAATGATGACTGGGTCTATACAGTCGGCAGTACCGTCGCCGTCAGTATCGGTGTCGGCCACCCCACACCCGCACACGCCCGGCTCCGACTTGCCGGGATCGGCCGGGCAACCATCCGTACAGTCGGCAGTACCGTCCCCGTCAGTATCGGTGTCAGCCACCCCACACCCACACACGCCCGGCTCCGACTTGCCGGGGTCAAGCGGGCACTGATCCACACAGTCATACCGGCCGTCGTCGTCGGTGTCGGTATCGGCCACCCCGCACCCGCAGACCCCCTCGCTCTCGGACTTGTCGGGGTCAGCCGGGCAGGCGTCGATACAGCCCGGCACGCCGTCGCCGTCCTCATCGGTCTCGATCTCGCACCCACAGCGAGTGGACTCCACCAGAGCCGGGTTGTCATCACAACGATCCACACAGTCGGCAGTACCGTCCCCGTCAGTGTCGGTGTCAGCCACCCCACACCCACACACCCCCGGCTCCGACTTGCCGGGATCGGCCGAGCAACCATCCACACAGTCGGCAGTACCGTCCCCGTCAGTATCGGTGTCGGAAACTTCGCGATCACATGGCCCGTGTGTTCGTCGCAGGCATGGGCGCCTGTTCGTCATCGCCATGCCAGCCCGCCAGTCCCATGATCGACGGTGACCCGACCCGGGAAGGCAGCCCTACGCACACGCGCTGCGCAAGCATTCTTGATCAGCCAACGGGCCTTCTTGCCACCCACAAGCACTGCTCGCCGATGATCTTCAGAACCCTTAGTCCGGCACGAGGAAATCGACTTGGCAGACCTCGCCGACCGCGTACTGCGGATATCCGGGTTCCCAGTACCATCCCTCAACGACCGCCCGGTACTCGTCCGCGAATTGGTAGCGACTATGGGTCTGCAGGATCGGACATGGGTCGCCGGCACCGCCTGGCGAGTATTCGCTGACGTACCGATCGACGCGGCTCTGCTGGTCCGAGAAGACCCGGAATCCGATCGGATCCGTGCGCCGGAACAAGTTGATCCAGCGGGGGGAGGCCGCTGAAACCCCCAACCGGGACGCGAGGCTTCCATCGGGCACTGGGGGCTCCAGTGGGTCGTCAGGGCCGCCGGTGTCGGGTGCGTCAGGGGCGGCGCTGCCGAAGTCGGCCCGGTCGGTCAGCGGGTGGCTACCGATCACCTCGGGCCCCAGGACACCGGGGAAGATCCGTCCGTACCAGGTGCGCAACTGAGAGCCATAGGTCACCAGGCGCAGTCGCTCGATCTCATCGTCGGCCAACTGCGCCGCGGCAGCCACCGCGATGAGCGAACCCTGACTGTGCCCCGACACGATGACGTTCGCACCCAGGCTGCGCGCCCAGCCGATCCTCGAGGTGATTTCCGGCACGACTCGCTCCGCGTAACAGGGCGGACCGAGCGGGTGAGCCACGCGCGGCCAGAATGTGCTGAGGTCCCAGAGCACGCCGACTGCCCTGCGGGCACCCTCGGACTTGCGCAGTCGGGCGGCCACGGCGATCAGTCCGGCAGACACACCAAGGGCCGTCCAGAGACCTATGACTGCCAGGGTCCGCAGGCGCTCGTGGTCCTGCCATGGCGGCGACCCGGTGGAAGCGCCGATCAGCACCGCCACCGCCGCAACCGACGTGATGACGCCGAACAGTCCCAGTAGTCGCTCCGCGCGGTGGGTGAAGCCGGCGGTGAGCCGGGCCTGCGTGCTGTCCCGTCGAAGGACGCCTATCACCGCATCGAACATGGTTTGTTCAACGATGGCCGTCCGGGCATGGCGCCGGAAGTACCAGAAACACACCCCCGCCGACACGACGATCGCGAGCAGCCACAAGGGCATCGACAGGGCGAACCAGACCAGGACCTGGGGAACGATCAATGGCTCCTGCGGGGTGTTGGCCACCGCGACGTGCACCCCGGCAGGCTCCGTGGCCCGGATTTGGATGGCGCCTTTCGGCGTGACCGTACCCGAGGCGACGTATTCGCCGGTCGTAGCCGCGTCCGCACAGCCCGGCGCCTCATCGGAGGCCGTGACGCAACTGTCGACGAGGGTGACCGGCGGCTCCACCACGACAACCCTACCGCCGGTCAGGTCGAGCGCGGGCACCTGATGCCTGACCCCCTCGAACGCGCGGGTGGTCGCCAGGGACTCCACTGCCACGGTCCCAGACCAAACGGTGACCACGCCGTCTGCGTCGACACTGACCGCGGCACGTTCGATGGCGACCTGACCGCCAGCATTGAGAACCGGCTGCCCCAACTGCAACTGCGCGGCGCGCGCCCCAGGCGAAGCTTCGTCGCGGAATCCGGCCTGCAGGTCCGCCACCGACTGGCCACCTCCGTTCAGCCAGTCAGCGGCAAGCACCGTTGTCGACGTGGTGAAGACCGCGGCGATCCAGACCGCAGAGCCGAGCAGAATGGCCGCCCCTGCGCCGTGCCAGGCCCGCGGCTTGCCTGCCTGCGGATCGGAGCGACTGTGCTGGATCCAGAGGCCGAGCCCCAGCACAGCGAGCGCCAGCACGGTCACCAGCGGCCACCATTCCAAGAACGCACCGAGCGCGATTCCGAGCAGTGCCGACGGGAGGAGCAAGGCGAGCCACGGTCTGTCCGAAGCGAAGACGAGCCACGCCACGCATGCCACCAGCAGGAACAGCAATCCGCCGACCACGAGGTTGTGACCCCGTAGCGGCCCGGCCTGCGCTGCGCTCTCCAGCGGACCCGACGTGAAGAGCAGATAGCCGTAGGCCGCGAGTAGTGCCAGCACGACCCAGCCCACGAATTGGGAGATGCGGCAGGCCGTTCGCCTTGCCCAGCCGGCTTGCTCAACCCTGCCGGGGAAGTCGATGCCATCCTCGTAACTCATCCCCACGGCGACGATCCCCAACAGCCCGATGAGCACTGCCGAAATGCCAGTCACCGCCAGACCCAACTGGTGGGAGGTTCCGCCGAACTCGGCCACGGGGAACGCGCCGGATCCCACGACGACCGCCACCCCGCCCGCGAGATGCAGCCGTTGCAGGCGACGGGTGCGGTCGCTGCCGTTCCACATCCGCCTGCGGCTCAGAACCCTGAACTTCTGCGACCGGGCCACCGGTTGAGGTAACACGTCCTCGTAGCGACTCATGGACTGCCGGGATAGGAACCACAGTCCAGCCAGGGCGAGCAGCGGCAGCAGGGATCCGACCAGCACCCGCCGGGTTGTGGTGTCCCACGGAGGTCGGTCCAGGAACTGCAGGACTGACGGCAGCGAGGGGCACACCATCGACCCGCCCCGGAAGCACTGCCATGCCACCAAGTCGATGCCAACCAAACAGAGACCAGCGATCAGCAACAGGGTCAGCAGCAGAGACGCGACGCGCACGACGATGGCTGTCGCCTTGCGCGTCCCGGCGTCCACGTCGAGTTCCGGTCTGGCCCAGTAGGAGAGATTTCCCAAGGCGAACGGCAGCAAGGTCAGCCACGCCGCGCGCCGCACCCATCCGAGGAATCCTGCGGCCCCGGACGTCAACGCACCCCACGAATAGGCCTCGACTGCTGTGAAGGTTGGCACCTTTAGGCCGTACGGGGAGCCCTTGCGGCATCGGTAGAAACCGGTCAGGTGGTCGCCCGCCACCTGACCGGCGTCCGAGGCGTCGACGCCCAGCATCTGGTGCGGCGGGGTTCCGGACACGCCGTGGACGCGTAGTTCGAGCACTCCCGGGACCGATGGTTCAGCCATGGCGACCCCCAACTGTGAGGTACGAACACCATGAACACTGACAGACCGGTGCGACATTTGTAAGCCCTGCGCGTGGTTTCGCTCAGCCATGCCCTGCCTCATCCGGAGGCGGCGGACGGTCCTACGTCGTCCGGGCAAGGCACAGTGAAACAACTGACCTAAGTCCACGCTCCTGGTCGGCCACGCGAGGCATCGACTGCTTCATCCCTGTCCGGATAGATGCTGCGAGTCTGTGCGCGCACATATGTCCTGGGAAGCCAGTCTCGAGGGTGGACCTTCGGCAGGATCTTCGCTACCGCAAGTGCCACGTACATGACCGTGTTCACCGCCACGAATGCCGCGAGTACTGAGAACCAGAGGGAACCGGGCGTGTTTTCGGAGAACAACATCCCCGCTTCCAGGACGGTCATGTGAGCACCCTCAAGCCCGCAAAGCATCAGCATCCGCCTTCACCGCGACCCCACCGTTCTCGTTACGGACGACATGACCCCACTGCGCACTCTTGGCGGTCATGATGTCGAAGACGCCCTTCACGTACACCACATTCAGAAACATCGCGTAGACCAACTCCGGGAAGAGCAACGCCGCCAATAGTCGGGCCTGCCAGGTCGATCGCCACACAGCTACGACCCGCTCGACGGCGAACAGGGTGCCGATGCCGATCCAGAACGGGAACCAAACCCACTGATCCAAGGAGAAGATCATGAAGAACAGAAGGGCCAGATAGGCGGTGAGCGCCACCACGCCGTAACCGATGCCCAGTTGCTGAGCCCAGTAACGGGCGGTCTGGGGCGTCACACCGTACGCCCCCAGGTTCTCCAACGCACCACGCTGCCACCGCAGACGCTGATGCCACAGTGCCCGCCAGGTGGGCATCACTTCCGTCACGACCCGGCACCTGTCCGGCGAAATCATCAAGGCACCAAGAGACTTCAAAGCGATCGTCAACTCGTTGTCCTCAGTGAGCGCCTCCGTGTCATACACGTCTGCGTAGTGGCCGGGCAGCAGGGTGCCGCGACTCTCAGCCACCGTCTTCAGCGCTCGGGAGCGGAACATGGACGCCGTCCCGGTGAGGACGAAAACCCGCCCCCGGCGGCGCGCGATCTCTCGGCTGTACCGGGTGTACTCGTTGCGCTGGAACTGCCCCATGATGCCCGCACCATCCTCGCCATAGAACAGTCCGCCGACCGCCATCAAGGCGCGGTCATCGGTCATCCGCTGGCGGGCTGCAGCCAGATAGCCACGGTCGAGAACCGTATCGGCATCCATGATCATCACGGTGTCGTTCTCGTCCAGTTGAGGCAGTAAACGAACAAGCACCTGGTTCAGGGCACCAGCCTTCTTCTTGGTATTGCCCACCGTGGGGACCACTTCGACTCCGGCAGCGCGTGCCACCTGCTCCGTCGAGTCGGTGCAGTTGTCAGCCACGACAATGATCCGATCCGGAGGATCATCGTGCTCCTGCAACGACCGCAGCGTGGCCCCGATCTTGTCCTGTTCGTTGTGTGCCGGAATGAGCACCGTGACCGTGACCGGGCCATGGAATACTCCCCGGGTCCGCTGCATGACGATCTTCGGAGCCAAAGGTGTGACGCCGGGGTTTTCGGAGCGACGGTAGCGATTCGCGATCGTACGCTCCATGGTTGCGACGGCCGCCGCGAAAAGCAGCGCTACAGCCACCGCCATCAGGATCACCCGGGCACTGGGGGCCTGCGTGTCGTAGAGAATCCGCCAGGTCTCGAAGAGGAGTCCGCGTTGCGGCGGGGTCCGTCGAGCGGGGTCCGTCAGCGACAAGGACATCCACAGCATCCCCGCTGCGGCGACCGCGAGCAGAAGGACCACCAGCCCCACCGCCCTGTCCATCCGCAGTCGGGCCATGCGCCGCAGGACGGGCGCTTGCTGCGCACCTTCGTCTGTGGAGTCGCAACGGGCGTCTCGATCCGACCCGGCGTCTTGCACGGTCGTCATCAATGGCGTGATGAATCCCCGGAACCGATGTGTCATCGCCCCGCCTCCTCACCGGGAAGATCGGTCTGAACAACTACGACCTTGAGGAATCAGGTGTCATCGCGCATCTGGGCTACCTGAGAACGGACCGTCTTTGCTGCGATCTCCCTGCGGCGACCACTTGCAGCACCCTGCGACTTCTGTGCCCTTACCTCGGCAAGGGGTACTCACCGAAGGAGGGAACCATGGACACCACCGAAGTGACGATCGCGCTGGACACCATCGTGGTGTTCGGGGCGAAGGCCGAGCCGCTGTCCTGCTCCTCGTCTCCGTCGGAGCACTGATCACCTGAGCAGTCGGATCAGCGGCCCCCTACCTGACCTTCGACATTTCGGGAAAGGTTCCCCTGCAGCGCGGTGCTGTGCTGGTGGTTTCAGGCCCCACGGTCGTCGGACCAATTCTGCGGGCATGGCACACACGGCCCAAGCCCAGCGCAAGTCCTGCAGTGGGAAGGCACGTCGTCGGACCCGATCGGCGACGTTAGGCATCGTGGTGCTCACTGTCATCACCTCCGAGACCCTCGCCCCGGAAGCCCTCTCGTGGCACCAACTCGATCATGAGCAGGCACAGACCGCGATCAGCAAAAGGTCAGTAGCGGAGACACGACACGCACCACGATGGCTGTCGCCTTGGCGTCCGGCGCGACATCGAGCTCCGCCGTGCCCAGTACGATAGATTGCCGAAGGACTACCCGCGATCAGGAGTCGACGGCCTCCACGATCTTTTCTCCGCCTTCGTTGATCGCCTTCACAACGGCGTCATAGTCGCCCTTGTCGATGGCCTTGTTCGTCTTCTTGACAGCCTTGTTGACTGCTCTATCGACCCGGTCAAGATAAAGATCGTCGACAACGGCGACGATTGCGGACGCTCCGTTGGGCAGCCACTGCTCGGCATCGACGCCGATCTGCTTCTCCTCATGGCGCTTGACCAACTTACCGACGCCCGCGCCGATTCCTGCGCCGACCGCCGTGGCCAGCAGCAGCGGGGGCGCGAACAGGCCAGCCACTAGTCCGCCGACGGCGCCCAGGCCCGTGCCGGCCGCTACCAGCCCGCCACCGTGTTCCTTCACGTCAACCTTGCCGTCCGCGTCTCGTTGCAGGACCACGGCAGCGAGCACCGCGGTGTCCCCGATTCCCTCGAGAGCCCTGAAGTCCTCCGCTGCGGCCCCACTGTCATCGCCGTAGGTGGCGACGAACAGGATCAGGTTTGCCTCTGTCATTGTCTGTCTCCCTCTGGTAGGCACTGCCGAGCGCGCAACGCTTCTTACTGGGCTAGCGTGATCGTCCGGCTTGCACCCACCAGCCAAACACCAGTTGCGTAAGGCCACGTCACCCGCGTTGGGTGATTCCGCGAGAGCGGGGCTGGTACTCCCCAGGAGTGACCTGCGCGCCTATCTCCGGAAATGAGGGACTGGCGATTACGCAGTCGCCATCGCGATTCCGCCGCCCGAGTCCTGGCTCCCGGCGACGTGGATCCATCCGAAGAGGCGCGCAAAGACAGAGAGCCCCTTCAACGCGACCACCCGCGTAGTGCCGGAGGGACTTTGGTCGAATCTAGTCAGTGCGAGACCGGATACGTCCAAAGTCCCCGAGCACCGGTCAATTGCGGCCATCTTTGTGCAAACGCCGAATCGCTGGCCGGCGAGCGCGCTCTCACGCTCAGCGCCTGACGATCAACTCGACGACGTGACCGAAGGCTTCCGCGCCATCCGGATCGAACGCTATCCGATTTCGACGATGATGCGGGCGGTACTCGACCTGCGCGCGCACTACACCGCCTACGACGCGGCCTACGTAGTGCTCGCGCAGGCGCTCGCAGCCCCGCTGATCAGCGCCGATGCGAAACTGCTCGAAGCTCGCAAAGTCGGAGTCGATGTGCGGGTGATGCAACCGTCCCCGTAGTTCGCCTCGAGACAGGACTCACCTCGGAGACCATGATTTGGCGGGGCTGCCAGAACCACGATTTGTGGAACAGCACGCTAGTTGCCCGATAGCCCGAAACTTACGGGTCATTTGGCAACTAGCGAGCCATCTCACACGCGCGACGTCGTCCGGCCGCATCTTTCAGACCAGCTTCCCGGGCGGTGGGTCAAACGACCGGGACGTGCGTCTTGGGTTGATCTTCGGCGTGCCCTTCTCCTTCGAGATCCAACCTGGGCAGCAGTCGGTCAAGCCAGTCCGGGAGCCACCACGCACCGCGTCCGAGCAGGCTCATCACAGCGGGAACCAGCGTCATGCGGACGAGGAACGCGTCGATGAGCACCCCGACGGCCAGAGCGAAGCCGAACTGCTTGATGGTCGGGTCGTCACTGAGCGCGAAGCTGGCGAATACCGACACCATGATGATCGCGGCGGCCGCGACGACGTGGCTAGCGTGCTCGAAGCCGGCCACGATGGCCCGCCGCGGAGCCATGTCCTGCGCATGGACCTCACGCATGGAACTGACGAGGAAGACCTGGTAGTCCATAGCCAGCCCGTACAGGATGCCGGTCACCATGATCGGCAGGAAGCTGAGCAGCGGACCACCGGTATCGAGGCCGACCAGCCCGATGAACCACCCCCACTGGAACACCGCGGTCGCCACGCCGAAGGTCGCCGCGATGCTGAGCAAGAAGCCGGCGGTGGCCGTGAGCGGGATCACGACCGAGCGGAAGACGAACAGAAGCAGGAGCAACGACAGTCCGACGATGATCGTGAGGTACTCCGGCACCGCCGCTGCGAGACGGTCAGTGATGTCGATGTTGACCGCAGTCAGTCCCGTGACCCCGAACGTCGCTTGCGTCTGCGTGGTCAGGGGGTTGGCGGGGTCCCGGAGCGTTTCGACCAGCTCGGCCGTGCTCTCGTCGTGCGGACCTTCGGCTGGGATGACGGTGAACATGGCCAGGGTCTGGTCGGGGTTGGCTCCCATCAGACTCGCCGCGGCTACGTTGTCCAGTGCGTTCAGTCCGGCTGCGATCCCACCGAGGTCCACTTGGTCGAGAGTGGCGCCGCCGTCAGCGTTGGCCACGACGAGCAGTGGGGCGTTGAAGCCCTCGCCGAATCCGCGGGTAATCGCGTCGTAGCTCTGCCGCGAGGTGCTCCCGCGAGCATCGGACCCTCCGGACGACATGCCGAGATCCATGTCCGAGGCGGGGATGGCGGCCAGCCCAAGGATGACGATCACGCCGGCCACCGCGACCCAGGGGCGTCGGACGAGCAGTTCCACCCAGCGGTTCGTGAGACGTTTCCCGCCCGGGCGCGTGCCGCGGGCGCGTGCCTTGGATGACCAGATCCGTTCGCCGACGATCCCGAGCAGGGCAGGCAGCAGTGTGAGGGCGATGAGCACGGCCAGGGTGACGGTCGTGGCCGCCACCAGCGCCATGGTGGTGAGGAACCCGATGCCGATGACGGTCATCCCGACCAGCGCGATGACGACGGTCGACCCGGCGAAGACGACCGCGCTACCCGCCGTGGCCACTGCTCGCGCGGTGGCGTCAGCGGTGCTGAGCCCTTCAGTGAGGACCAATCGTCGCTGCCGGTGGACGATGAACAAGGCGTAGTCGATCCCCACCGCAAGTCCGACCATCAGGGCCAGGGCTGGGGTCGCGGTCGTCAACGTGATTGTCGAGGAGAGGGCGAAGGCACCGCCGACACCGATCCCGACGCCGATCAAGGCGGTCAGGATGGGCAGACCGGCAGCCCACAGCGAGCCGAGGGTGATGAGCAGCACGAGCAGTGCGATGACCAGCCCGATCGCCTCGTGCCCACCGATCGGCGGATGCATCGATTCCAGGGAGTTGCTGGGAAGGACCGTCACCCCGGTGTCGGCGACCGCCGTCTCTGCGATCTGGACAACATCGTCGGTTGTCCCGCTGGGCAGGGCGTCGACCTGGGTGGTGAACTGCATCTGCAGCATCGCGACGGTGCCGTCCGGGGAGATGAGCACGCCCGGAACCGGCGAGCCGTTGGCGATGAGCGGCCGGGTGGCAGGAGGCGATTCGGGGGTGCCGCCGGACTCGTCACGCGGGGGGCTGGACGGATCGGCAGCCTGCGCTGCGCCGGCGGCAAAGCTGGAACGGTCCACCACCACCGGCAACGCGGCGATCTCGGTGGCGGCCTCAGCGATGGAGCTCGCGCGTGCGGCGGAGTCGAGCCGCTCTCCCTCCGGGACGGTGAACACGAGGGTGCCCTGGCCGCCGCTGGCCACTGGCAGTTCCTTGCGCAGCTGGTCCAGGACCCGCTGACTGGACGTCCCCTCGATGGTCATGCTCGTGGAGATGTGCCCACCACTTGTGGCTGCCAGGCCGATGATGCTGGCGAGCACCACGAACCAGGCGAGGACGAAAGCCCAGGGGCGGCGGTAGGCGACAGCGCCGAGCCGGTGCAGGAAGGTGGCCATGAGATGACGCCCTTTCGGGGTTGATCGCGGTGGGCGAGGGTCAGAAGCCTTGACGTAGATAGGTGAACGTGAGGTCGACAAAATCCGTGATCGTCATCTCGCTGCCATTGCCGTCAGCCTTGGCCGGAAGACGGACCGGGATCTGTCCGTCAAGCACGCAGGTCAGGGCGCCATATGCAGCACCGACGAGCAGGTGGGCATGTATCTGGTCACCGTCGATGCGGGATAGGACTGCCTCGCGCGCGGTCTCGCGGATGCATCTTTGGACCTCGAGCAGATGCGGGCGCAGCGGTGGGTGCTGCTCGGCGAGAACCTGCAAGTCCCCCAGCACCATCAGCAGGCCATCGTTCAACTGCTGCCGGGCCACGGCCTGCAACCAGTCGAGCAGGGGCAGATCCTCGTCGGGTGCCGTGTCCAAGCCGTGACGGACTCGTTCAATGGCGACTGCGACGATGGCCTCTTCCTTGCCCGCGTAGTAGTTGGCGAACGTCCGCCTGGAGTACCCGGCCCGGGCTGCGATCTCGTCGATAGTGAATCCGTCGACACCATGTTCTTGGGCCAGATCGAACGCGGCCTGTGCCAGCGCACGAGCAGTGGCGCGTCGTTTGGTCTCTCGCAGGCCTACTTCGGTCACCGTGCAAGAGTTGCATATTTTTGCTCATTGGGCAACTTTGCCTGTCGGGCAATTCTTGATCGAGCGAGGCGCGCGACGCGATCTGGGGCTGGGCACGGACCAACGCCGAGCCGTCGACCCTGCGCCGCAGCGCCCATCTCCGGCCGCGGGGACTTTGCTCGAATCCGGTCAGTGCGTGACCCCATGTGTCCAAAGTCCCGCGAGCGTCTGCCGCGAACGGACATAAGGTCGTGGCCAAGCACTACCGAGGAGGCCACATGCGCGCAATCGTCCAGGATGAATACGGCCCTTACGCTCAAGTACTGCGGGCCACCCAGATCGCAACCCCGGTCGCCGGGCCAGGCGAGGTCCTCGTTCGGGTGCGGGCAACGTCGGTGCACGCCGACGTGTGGCACGCCATCACCGGGATTCCGTACGTCCTGCGACTCATGGGCTCCGGACTGCCAACCCCGAAGCAACCGGTACCGGGCACGGATCTGGCCGGGGAAGTCGTGCGGGTCGGCCCCGGCGCGACGCGTTTCGCCCCCGGCGACCGGGTCTTCGGCGAGATCACAACGACCAACCAGTGGCGCAACGCGGGCGCATTCGCCGAGTTCGCTGCCGTGAACGAGGCATACCTAGAGCCGATCCCGGACGGCATGACCGACCGAGAGGCGGCATCGGTTCCTACCGCCGCGCTGATCGCTTTGACGAATCTGCGGGATCAGGGCCAGGTGCGCAAGGGTCAGCGCGTGCTCGTCAACGGAGCCGGTGGCGGGGTGGGCGTGTGGGCGGTGCAGTTCGCCAAAGCCCTCGGCGCCACGGTCACCGCCGTCGATACCTCGGCGAAACTCGATCTGCTGCGCGAGCTCGGAGCCGACCACGTCATCGACTACACCAAGCAGGACTTCACCAGACTGGGCGTTCGCTACGACATCGTGTTCGACATCGTGTCCCAAGCGCGGTTCTCCGAGATCCGCGAAGCACTCGAACCGGACGGCACTTTCGTGATCATCGGCCACGACCAGTACGGCAGTTCGGGGCATCGCGTGCTCGGCAGCCTGGGCCGCATGCTGCCGCTGATGGCGATGTCCCCGTTCGTCAAGCAGATCCCGGGCATCCGCAGCGGACCCTCCCGCGCCCAGAACTGGGAGACGATCGTGGGTCTGCTGGCCGAAGATCGCATCCACCCGGTGGTCGACCCCCACATCTTCTCGCTCGAAGAGGCGGTCGAGGCCTTGGACTTCTTGGTCTCAGGCGCCGCCGTGGGCCGCGTGGTCCTGACGGTGTGATCCGTCTCCGCGGGCCACCAGAACCCTCGGCCCCCGCGGGATAGCCTCGAAGAGAATCGACGGCCAGGAGGAGACGGATATGGGTGCCAATGCGGTGAAGGAACAAGCGGCGGAAGCTGTCCGAGAGGCGAAGCAGCGCACAGGAATGACCTGGCGCGAGATCGCCGAAGGCATCGACCGCCCGAAGGAATGGACGGTCTCGGCGCTGCTGGGAATGCACCCGGTGCCGCAAGAGCTGGCCGAACAGGTGGGCGAGATGCTGAGCCTTGACGAGCGGACGGTACTCGCGTTGCAGCGGCAACCCGTCCGCACTGGACTCGGGGACCTGGCCGACGACCCGACCATCTATCGGTTCCTCGAGGCGATCGCCGTCTACGGTCCGGCGATCAAGGAATTGATCCACGAGGAGTTCGGTGACGGAATCATGAGCGCGATCAATTTCAACATCGACGTCTCGAGGCGAGAGGCCGCCGGGGGTGACCGGGTGGTCGTGACCTTCGACGGCAAGTTCCTCGACTACGCCTGGTAGTTCGCCCTCGAATCGGAACAGCCTCGGCCCACCGCACGTCAGCCGGTGCGTGGCTGGGGCGTAGCGTGGGCTGGGAGATCGCGTCCTGAGGAGAGACCGTGACCACTGCCACACATCGCAAGCCGGTACGTCACCTGCGCCATGACCCACGTCAGCGACCGTTCATCGTGATCTGGGAAGTCACCAGGGCATGCCAACTGGCCTGCGTGCATTGCCGCGCCGACGCGATCCCGCTGCGTGACCCACTGGAACTGACCACCGATCAGGGCCGGGGACTGCTCGACGAGATCGCATCGCTTGGCGCTCCTCGGCCGTTGATCGTGCTGACCGGCGGCGACCCGTTCGAGCGCCCGGATCTCGCCGACCTGGTAGCGCACGGAACCGCAGCCGGACTCAGCATGGCGCTGTCCCCGTCGGTGACACCTCGGTTCACCCGCCCCACGCTCACCGCGATGAGCGAGGCCGGCGCGAAAGCGGTCTCGATCTCGTTGGACGGCGCAAGCGCCACCACCCACGACGCCTTCCGGCAGACCTCGGGCGTGTTCGACGCCACCGAGAAGGCGATGGCGTTGGTGCGGGAACTAGGACTCAGGCTCCAGATCAACACGACCGTCACCGCCGACAACGTGTATGAGTTGCCGCGCATCCTCAAACAGGTGCTGGACTCAGGGGCCTCCCTGTGGAGCGTCTTCTTCCTAATACCGACCGGACGAGGCTCCCTGTTGAACCCGCTGACAGCGGGCCAGACCGAAGAAGTCATGCACTGGCTGCACGAGGTCTCCGAGTTGGTCGCCATCAAGACCACCGAGGGGCCGCACTACCGGCGACTCGCGATGCAGCGTGAACGCGCGGGGTCCGGACCGACCGAGGACTTTCAGAATCCGGCCGCGGTAGATCAAGCGTTACCGGTCGGTGAGTTGCGCCAACAGTTGCGCGCCGACACGGCGCGCGTGCTGACCGGGCAGGAGCCACGGCGACGCAGTTCACGGCCTCCGATCGACGTGAACTCCGGCAAGGGTTTCGCCTTCATCGACCACGTGGGCACGGTCTACCCGAGCGGGTTCCTGCCGGTGCCGGTGGGGTCGGTGCGCGAACAGTCCTTCCTCGACATCTACCGAAACGCTCCGCTGATGCGCCAACTGCGTGACCCCGATGCGTTCGGCGGCAAATGCGGACGCTGCGAGTTCCGCAATATCTGCGGAGGGTCGAGGTCGCACGCTTACGCTGTCACCGGTGACCCGCTGGCCGAGGATCCGAACTGCGCCTACCAGCCCAGGGGCCGCCGAAGGCGCGCTCCAGCGCTGAATCGGGCCACACTGCGGGAATCGCGCCGTCAGTAGCGGAAGATGGCTGCCACCTGGCTGTCGGGAACCACCGACTGCGAGGTCGCATAGACCCGACCACTGGCTTTCAGCGTCGCCACAGCGGCCATGTCCACCTGCTCACACGCGGCATAGCGCGGATCGTCCCCGAGTTCCACGATCGCGGAATCATTGCCGGCGACCTCT
Organism: Micrococcales bacterium; assembly: GCA_016719135.1. Taxonomy (GTDB): domain Bacteria; phylum Actinomycetota; class Actinomycetes; order S36-B12; family UBA10799; genus JADKAV01. The sequence goes on from JADKAV010000004.1 coordinate 150,551, forward strand.
TCCCAGCACCAGGGGTCCGCCTTGATGAACAACGTCTCAACTCGCCCCTCAGTCGCGGCCTGGAACACCTCCTCCAAGTCGCTGGACACTCGACCGGTGTTGCTCAGACTGTGGTAACGGTCGATCACCTGAGCGCGGTCCTTGCGCAGCCGCTGCTCGACCAGTGGCCAGGCCATCTCATGGAGCTGCTCGATCGACATCTGGTCCGCGTCATGCACGACTGCCGCGTCGAGGAGATGCTCGTAGGCGTTGACTTCTCGGTACGTCACGATCAAGGGGTCAAGCCCGAAAAGCACCATGGGGGCGGTCTCCCCTGCCAGCACGTCGCGCAGACCGTTGGAGACCTGGCGCAGGAAGCGCAATAGCTCGTCCTTCTTGAGATGCCTATCACCGGCTCCGTGTCCGTAGAACACGGCCGGTCCGCCCCTTCCTGCGTTGGCCGCAGGGCGAGCCATGGTGTTCGACCGCGGCTCCTGGGGGTCAACGGCATCCTTCAGGCTGGTGGGAACATCAGTGAGCTGAACCTGTTCAACAACGTTCCGGCTGCCCTCCATGAGGCGGATCTCACGTTGACTGAGCGCCAGAACCAGGAAACGCTCGTCGCCGGCGAACAGACGCAGCATGGGCCCCATCACCGTTCTGCTGCCGACCGTGGCCAACTCCACCATCGGGGCCGGGACCCGGAACGTACGGTGCCCATCGGGGCGCAGGAACATAGCCAGTCCATCACTCATGTATTGCCAAGCCATGGCGTCGTCCTGCAGATCGCGTGCCGGTGCGAGTAGCGCGTGGACATCCGGCCGCCTCATTCGTTGCGCGAGAACTCCTTCGACCCCATTGACGAGGTTGTTCCAGCGGAGCTTGTCTGCCTCGACGCCACTACCGAACCGGTGCGTCGGCATGAAAAGCGATACGTGCTGGCCCTCTGATCCCGTGTGCGCGAGCGATTCGAGCTCAGTACGAGTCAACAGATCCATTTGTGCCCTCCCAATCGGGTTGACATTCCAGTCTACAGTGGTCGGATTCCGGACCACCCCGCTCGATGTGGCACCAGGTTTCGGGGCGTGGCACAGTTCAGTCGTCAGCGAAGGGATTCCCGCCATGGCAACGGTTTCGCGCCACGATGCTTTCATCTTCCGAAAGGGCGCACGACACCAGCGGCCTGAGACAGGGTGCTGCTGATGAACGACTACGACGTTCTCTTCGAGCCCGTTCGTATCGGACCCAAGATCGCCCCGAACCGCTTCTACCAGGTCCCCCACTGCAACGGGTTGGGCTACCTCCGGCCGAGATCTCACGCCGCCATGCGGGGGGTCAAAGCCGAGGGTGGATGGGGGGTTGTCTGCACCGAGGAGGTGGAGATCCACCCGAGCGGCGACATCGCGCCATGCATCGAGGGACGGATCTGGGACGACCGGGACGTCGAAGGCCACCGTCTGATGACGCAGGCCGTGCACGCTCATGGCGCGCTCGCCGGCATCGAGTTGACGCACGCGGGACTCGACGCGGCAAATCAGTTCTCCCACCTCACTCCGATCGGTCCGAGCAGCCAGGGAGTGCTCGGCGGGACCGGGTTCGAGCCGGCCCAGACCCGCGCGATGACCCGTCGCGATTTCGCCGACGTGCGCCGCTGGCACCGCAAGGCGGCTCTGCGGGCGCGGGACGCCGGGTTCGACATCGTCTACTGCTACGCCGCACACGGTCTGACGCTGCCGATGCAACTACTGTCACGACGGCACAACGACCGCACCGACGAGTACGGGGGCAGCCTGGTCAACCGGGTGCGCTTCCTGCGGGAGATCATCGAGGACACCCTGGATGCCGTGGGCGATGACTGCGCCGTTGCCGTGAGGCTGGCGGTGGACGAGTTGCTCGGCCCCGACGGCATCACCCACGACGGGGAGGGCGCGGAGATCGTCGCCATGCTGGCCGAATTGCCCGACCTGTGGGACGTGAACATCTCGGACTGGAGCAATGACTCCGCCACATCCCGCTTCACCCCGGAAGGTCACCAGGAGCAATACATCGCGTTCGTGAAGTCGCTGACCTCCAAACCCGTGGTCGGTGTCGGCCGCTACACGAGCCCGGACGCCATGGTGTCCGCGGTGCGCCGGGGGGTGCTCGATCTGATCGGAGCCGCCAGGCCATCCATCGCCGATCCCTTCCTCCCGGACAAGATCCGCCAGGGCAGGCTGGGCGCCATCCGCGAGTGCATCGGCTGCAACATCTGCGTAGCCACCGACCCCAGGGGCCTCCCCATCCGGTGCACCCAGAACCCGACGATGGGCGAGGAATGGCGCCGTGGATGGCACCCGGAAAGGATCGCGCCGGCATCGAAACCAGCGGATGTGATGGTTATCGGAGCCGGTCCGGCGGGCCTCGAGGCAGCACGTGCCCTGGGCCAACGCGGTCACCGTGTACAACTGCTCGACGCACGCCCCGAGGTGGGTGGGCGCGTGACCCGCGAGGCGCTCCTGCCCGGGTTGGGCCCGTGGCGACGGGTCGTGGAGTGGCGTCGTGGCGAGATCGCAGAGCTGCCGGGCGTCGAGGTCTTTCCAGCCTCACCGATGACCGCACAGGACGTGCTGGACTCGGGTGCGCGTCAGGTCGTCGTCGCCACGGGAGCCACCTGGCGGCGCGACGGCCGCGGACGGTCGAACGGCTTTGCGGTCGCCGGGCACGAACACTCAGACGTGTTCACCCCCGACGACGTCCTCGACGACCTTGAAAGCGGTCAGTGGCGCATTCCCCCAGGACGCGTCGTGATCTACGACGACGACCACTATGTGATGGGTGGTCTGCTCGCCGAACTGCTTGCCGCGCGTGGTCACGAGGTCGAGTTGCTCACCCCCGCCCCGCTCGTGTCGCACTGGACCCAGTACACCCTCGAGCAGGAGCGCATCGAGCACCGCCTGCGCAGCCTCGGCGTCCAGATCCACACCCGGACAACGCTGCGGTCCATCGGGGCCGACCATGTGGTGGCCGAGGCGGTCATCGGCGGCCGGACCAGCGAACTACCGCGCCGATCGGTGGTTCTGGTCACTGACAGACTGCCGCGCACGGACCTCCACGAGGAACTGGTCGGAGCCCTCGCCGCCGGCGCACTCGACAGCCTGCACCTCATCGGGGACGCCGACGCCCCCGGCCTGATCGCGCAGGCGGTCTTCGCGGGCCATCGGGCGGCCCGTCAATTCGGCGAGTCCGTGGATCCCGACGCAGTGGAGTTCCTGCGCGAGGGCTAGGCCGGTCTGGTCAGCACCGTCATCCGGCAGAGGGCACTTGGGGTCGCAGGACTGCTAGCGTCACAGGCACTCCGGCAGAAGGATCGAGATGGCAACTCGCACTGCAGCATTCATCGGAACCCTCGCAGCGGCAGTCCTCGGCGGTGCGGCGTTGTTCGTGACCGCACCTGCGACATCGTTGGTTGACGCTCCTGCATACGTGGTCGACGAAGCCACGGCCGACTCAATCGACACCCCGATCACCCCCGAGCTGATCGACTTCTACAAAGTGCAATCGTGGCAGCCCGGGGAGCCCGGAACGTTGGTCAAGGCGCAGCGGATCCCCGACGCCCCACCGGGTGTGCAGATGTACCGCATCATGTACCAGTCCACCGACCTGCAGGGCAACGCGATCCCGGTGACCGCACTGTTCGCGGCGCCTGACACAACCTCCCCTGAAGGTGGCTTCCCCCTCGTCGGCTTCGCGCACGGGACCACAGGCATCGGCCAGATGTGCGGCATCAGCCACACGCCACTGACACCTCAGACTCCCGGCTACAGCGCGTGGGTGCCACACATCGAACCTCTGGTCCGACAGGGGTGGGCGGTCGTGGCCAGCGACTACTCCGGGATGGGTGCGCCGGGGCCATCGTCCTACTTGGTGGGCCCCCTGGAAGCGCGCGGGATCCTCGATTCGATGCGCGCGGTGCTACCGGCGTCAGCCACGACCGGCAACATCGCGATCAACGCCTCCGAGTTGGGCATCTATGGAAAGTCCCAGGGCGGTGAAGCGGCCATGTCCGCCCTGCAACTGGCACCCAGCTATGCGCCCGACCTGGAGATCGACGGTGGCGTGATTCTTGCGCCCGGCTTCACGCCGCCCATCCAAGGCGTCCTCGACGCGGTTGCCAGCAACCCGACCAGTACGTCGCAGAACATGTTCGTCCTGCTGATCGCGCAATCGTTCGCCGAGAACTACCCCGACCTCGTCGACCTCGACGACATCCTGAGCCCCGCGGGCCAGGAGAAGACGAAACTGCTTGCGACCACGTGTGGCACCGACCTGGCCGACCAGGTGTCAGATGTGCCGCTGAGCCAACTGCTGAACACGCCACTGGCCACCGGACTCGTCAGCGCTTTGAGCGAGGCGATGCCCGGCACGGAGCAACTGGAGATGCCGATCGTGGTCGTGCAGGGTCTGGAGGACGTGACGATCCTTCCGCAGTTCACGCATGCACAGGTCATGAGCCAATGCGCTCTGGGTAGCACCGTTTGGTACGTGCGCTACCCGTTCGACGACCACGGCTCCCTGAACTTCCAGGCGCGTGTCAGCGATCCGAAGGTGACCGACTGGATGCAAGCCCGATGGGAGGGCCAGAAGGCCCCGTCGAACTGCGACAACCAGTTACTCGGGACGACAGCTCAGGCGACGGGAGTGAACCGATGAACAACGAAGTCCTGCTCCCGGCCGTGCTGGGAATCACGTTCGGCCTGCTGCTCGTCGCAGTGGCCGCGTACCGTTCCGCGAACGACCCTCGGGACGGGGCACGACGCCGTGCTGCAGCGGCCGCCCTGTTGCTGTACGCGGTGCTCGCCGTTCCCTTCTTTGCTCGAGGCGGGATGACACTGCTGTGGCTGCTGTGGCTGCTGGTGCTGCTCGTGGTCGTGGTCCTCACGTTCGTGGCGGCTTCGCTCAGTGCACGCCGAGACGTTGCCTTGACCGCCGGTCAGCGGATGGTGTCTGCTGCCGTGGGCATCGCGCTGGCCGCACTGCTGCTGATCTCAGCCGCCCAGACCATCTCTTTGCTGACCCGCGTCGATCCTCGGACGCTGGTGGTCGTTCTGGCTGTCGTCACCGGACTCGTTGCCGCACTGCAGGGCCTGGCTGCGGCCGGTCGCCTCGGCTCCACGGCGATCTGGCTGCTGTTGTTCCCGATCGTTGTGAGTCTTGCACTGGGATTTTTCTTGGGCGGATTCGGGGAGGTCGTGTCACCGATCGTGCCGGTCGACGGACCGTCGGTGATGGTGATCGTGGGCCTTGCGTGCGCCCTGTTCGTCATCGCTTGGGCGGACCCCGGACTTGGCGCACTCAGTCGGCCGTTCGCCGGACAGCGTCGCTCTGTCACGGTGATCCTGGTGGCCGCCCTCGGCGTCGTGGTGCTGATTGGGTTGGGACAGCTCATGTTCCTCGGAGGTTCCGTGCTCGCCCCGTCGATGCAGTTCTTCGTCGTCCCGTCGAACCTCGACATCGTGCCGGCGCTCATCGCCGTTGTCCTGACGGTCCTCAGCATGGTGTTCGCGGCTTTGGTCACGATTCCTCTGGCTGGCGTCGGTTCCCTGGCTGACAAGGGAAGGGCCGCGAAGTGGGTGCTCGCGGCGACCGTCATCGCAGCGCTGTTGGCGCTCGCGGATCCCGGGGCAGAACGGATCATCATCGCCGCCAGCCTGATCGGCGCGGCGTACCTCGGCGCGCATCTGTCAGCAAGCCGCACGGACAGGGGTCTTTGGGCCGGGGTTGCAGCCGCGGCTGTGGGGACCGCGCTACTGGCGGTTTTGGGTCAATTGGAGTTCGGCGTAGTTTCGATCTTGGTGCTGGCCGCGGTTGCTGCGGTGGCGGCAGTGGTGGCGCGGGCCGATGAGGGATCCGAGGTCACGGCGTCCGCGTAGTCCACCTCCAGGGCACGATGACTGTCAGTCCGGGGAACCGCCTGAAGCCTTGATCGAAGGTCGCGAGACGGGCGCCGAGGTCGATCGCAGTCGCGGCGAGCAAAGCGTCGGGGATGTCGTTTGCCCTTAATGCGAGGTCGTGCACGAGGCGGGTGAACACCGACCACCGGCGCGTGGATGGGGCGGGCACGATGGCTGACGGCGCCGAACGCACGGCTTCGCAGACGGCCAGCGCCTCATCAGGCCCGAATGGCTCGCGCAAGACGCGGTGATTGGTCAACAGACGCGTCGCTGCGGCAAGGACACGGTCCAGAACGGCTACGGGTTCGTCACCACCGAGAGCCTGCTGCAACCAGACCAGTGCTGCCTCATGCTCCCGGAACTCGCGGCGAGCGGCGTACACGATCACGTTGACGTCGACGAGGATCACGCGTCAGATTCCGCCAGCCCGTTGTCTCCCAGGACTTCGGCGAGGGCTTCCCTGTTCAAAATGTCCACGAGGGGCTCATCCTGAGCGTTTCCGCCCACCGGGATCGCGACATGGACCCGACCGCTAGTTTCCGCCTGACGCGCCAAGGCCTCTCGGAGCGCATCCTCCACCACCGAGCTCAGGGTCCTGTGGGAGCGGGCGGCCACTTCCTTGGCCTGAGCCAGTAGACCGTCGTTGATCGTCACGGTAGTCCGCACATCTGCATCATAACATCACACAAGTGCATCATGATGCGGTCTTGCTGACCCTTGGGTAGCGGCCTGTTGTTCGTCGAGGCCGTTCATCCCCGCGCCCGGCAACCACTACATCAGTCCGGCGGACTCCAGCGCTTTCCGCGCCGCACTCTTGGAGCCACCGAGTGCGACCTTGTAGGTCTTGCCGTTGGCCTTCAGGATCAGGACGTCGGATCCGACGCCGCCATCGGGCCCGGCGGTCGTCTTGAGTTTCACTTTGGTCACGGCTGCCCGGTCGACCGCGAAGTTCGCGGGATGGTCTGCCAGCACCCCCTCCGGCCCCAACTGCTGGTAGAGCTCCACCAACTTCTCGTAGATGTGTGGATTGGCCAGCAACTGGGCCATGCGCCCCTTACCCTCGCTCTTGGCCTCCTGCTTGCCCCGTTCGGATAACTCCTTCATCCGGGCACCAGTGATGCGGGCGAACAGAATGCGGTTATTGGTGATCACCAGTGAGTGCTGACGGCTCTTGAAACCCATGAAACCGGCCTGCAAGGTCACATTCGGAATGATCGTGAGGATCCGCTCCGTCGTCCCGTACGGATATTCGATCGTCATCGCCGACTCCTTCCACCCGAGCGAGTGGGGGCAGCAAGTCCCTTTTCCAGGCTACCCCGTCCGGTCGGTGCAGGATCGTGACTCCCACACCAGCTCGCGTTGATCGCCTACGATCGCCGTGTGCCCGATGACCGCGCCGATTCCCTGCGCAGCATCCTCGACCGGACCTACGACGCCCCGGACCATCCTGCGCTGATCGAGCAGACCCAGATGTGGCGCACGGCGAAGCCATTCGCCGGCATGCGACTCCTCGACGCGAGCCCGGTTTTCGACAACACCCTGGCGAAATACGTGCCACTGCTGGCCGGGGGTGCCGAACTCACTGTCTGCTTGTCACCACTGCTGCCGCACGACCGCGAGACGGTGGGCCTGTTGGGTCAGGTGGGGGTCCCGGTCGTCACCGGTGACAGTTCGACCGAGTACGACGTGGTCCTGGATTGTGCCGGCGCGCTGGCTGAGACTCCGAGCCGTACCGGCTACGTCGAACTGACCAAGTCGGGAGAACGCGTCTACGAATCCTGCCGCCAACCTGTCTTCCTCGCCGACGACAGCCGCGTCAAACTCATCGAGACCACCCTGGGAACCGGCGACGGGTTCATTCGAGGCTTGGCGCATTTCGGCCACTGGAATCTCTCGGGGCGCTCGTTGGTGGTCTTCGGCAGCGGGAAGGTGGGCCGCGGGGCAGCAATGAAGGCCCGCGGTGTCGGCGCTGACGTGACAGTGATCGACTCCGACCCGCACGCGCAGCCCCCAGCCGGCTGCACGCTGATCCCCGCCGACGATGTGGCGGTACAGGCACTTCTGGCCAGTGCATGGTGCGTAGTTTCCGCGACCGGTGTGCGCGGGGCACTGGACCCTTGGGCAGACACGCTGATCCGCTCCGATGCGGTCCTGGCGAACCTAGGCGCAGACGATGAGTTCGGCCCGCACATGCCACCCGACCGCGTCCTCAACGACAAAGCGCCTGTGAACTTCGCCCTGGCCGAGCCGACCCGGTTGCGCTACCTGGACGCCACGTTCGCGCTTCACAACGCCTGCGCACTCGCACTGCTCGCAGGGGGAAAGCATGCGGGGCTCAACCGTCCGCCGCGAGCCGTCGAGGACGAGATCCTCGCCGTGGTTCGCGCCAGCAGCGCAATCACCGGCGAACTGCCCGGGATCGAACACGAACTGCGGTGGCAGGCGCCTGCTGACCGGTGACGGGGGTCCGAGGCGGTCGCCTGACTGGATCGATGTGCGACCCCCGCTGTGTTGACCGCATCGGTCAGGACTCGTCACGATCCCTTACCGGGATGACCACTTCGTTCCTCCGCAGGAACCATGGTGTCCACGGCGGGTCGAAGCGGGCGTAGCGAGGTCGGCCCTCGACAGTCAGTTCCGCCTTAGCCAACAGGTCGAGCAGTTCCTTGGTTTCGCGCATCGTAGGCTCTTCGTGACCAGCGCCCTGAGAACGTCAACGCGGCGGCGGTCTGCGCAGGCACCCGGCGGGTGCGCACGGACGAGTCTGCCGGCTCCGGAACATCATCCACTGCGAGGCCGGAGGGCATCACGAAACCGACGACGAACACGCCGCTTCTGGGGTCATGCTCCTGGACGACGGGCGCGGTCATGGCGACCTTGCGCGAGGCCCGGTTGTGCCCTCCGATGTAGCGGGCGAGTTTGGGGAAGGCGAGGTTGCCTGCCACGCCGAACGGTCCACCGACGTCCACTTCCGCCACAAGGTGTTCGGGGTACCGTCGCAGTTCGAAATCGGGATACCGCTCGAGTACTTCGTACGGCTGCTGTTCGGTCATGTGCATCACCCGTTGCCCACGGTACGCCGCCGGAGCCTCTTCACCCTGTGGACAACCTGACGGCGAACAGTCACGGGGCCGAGACTGGACTGGTGAACAGGAAGGAGGCACGATGGCTCTCATGGCCGGCAGGATGCTCAGCCGGGCAGATCTCGACGCCCTGCCCGACGACGGCCTGCGCCACGAACTCATCGACGGGTCGTTCGTGATGACGCCCGCCCCCGGAATGGCCCATCAGGACTTCGCCTTCGCGCTTGCCAGGGCTCTGCACGCTGCGACCGAAGGCACCGACCTGAAAGTGGTCATGGCGCCGTACGACGTCGCGATCGGAGCCCACGTCGTGGAGCCCGACATCGTCGTTGCCCCGCGCGTTGCGTTCACCGAGCGAGATCTGCAGATGACCCCACTGCTGGTCGTGGAGGTCCGGTCACCGTCCACCGCGTGGCTGGATGAGGGGCGCAAGCGCAGCATCTACCAGGAGTGGGGGGTCGCCCACTACTGGCTCGCCGACCCGGCCGAGCCATCGATCACGATTCTCGAGTTGGTTGACGGCCGGTACGAGCAAGCCCAGTTCGCGCGCAACAATGAGGTTCTGACAGTCAGCAAGCCTCTGACGGTGGACATGACCCCAGGGAAGTTGGTGCAGGGCTGATCGGCACTAGGCATCGCGGCCCCCGAACAGATGATCGGGGGCCATTTCGCATCGATGGCGATGTGACCGCATGCGCACGACCGTTGCACTGAACGACGATGTTGCTGCGGAGGTCGAACGCCTACGCGGAGAACGCAGCATCGGAGTGAGCGCGGCGGTCAACGAGCTGGCAAGGGTCGGGATGGCACGCCAGCCGGCAGCCAGCCCTTCCATCAGCCTTTCGCACCTCTCGTTCTGCGGATAGAGGTCAGCAACATCGCTAAGGTCCTTGATGTGAGGTGAATTGCCCGAGCGCCTCGATCTCGAGTCCCAGATTCCCGAAATTAGTAGGTGCAAGGGCTTGACAATGTCTCGAACATGTGTTCGAATACAGGTATGGAAGCCTCCGTCATCGACCCGTTCCCGTCAGTCAGCGCCGCGCTGGCCGACGCACGCCGGCTCGACGACCAGGACCTCTGCGACGCCATCCACGACGCCGAAATGGCCCTGCGCCGCCACCACGCGCACACCGCAGTACTGACCGCGGAACTGAACTCCCGGATCCAGGCCATGGGCTACCCGCTCAACGGCGCCGCCGAGGAACTGGCCACCATGCTCGCGATTTCCCCGCGCAGCGCCGACCACCGGATGGACACCGCCGTCGGGCTGTGTGACCGGGAACTACTGTGGGCCGCGCTGTACGACGGGCGCATCGACCAGGCCAAAGCCGTCATGATCCACGACCTGCTCGCCGCGATCCCCGACCCCCGCCGCGAAGAACTCGAACTGATCGCGGTCGGCTACGCGCACACCCACACCGGCCACCAACTACGCAAGAAACTACTGGCCCTGACCTGCCAGGACCCCGACGACACCCTGCGCCGTCAAGCCGTCGACCGGCGCGGAGTCTGGATAACACCGGCCGGGCACGGCATGGCCGACATCAGCGCCTACCTATCGGCCGAACACGCCGAAATCTTCATGGAAGCCCTGACCAAACTCGCCGCCGCCGGCGACTGCGCCGACCCCTACCAGCAAGGCGACGCCCGCACCGCCACCCAACGCCAAGCCGACGCCCTGGTCGGGTTCCTGGACCTGCACACCCGCGTGGACGTCACCGTGGATGTGGTGATCAGCGCCGATGCGCTGATCGGGGACAACGACTGGACCCCGGAATCCAAACGCCTCGGACCGATCGGCTCGCAGATCGCCCGCGACCTGTGCACCTCCCCCGACGCCCGCTGGCGGCGGCTGGTCACCGACCCGGTCACCGGCCAACTCGCCGCCATGGCAACCATCAAATACCGCATCCCCGACCACATCCGCCACGCCGTCAAAGCCCGCGACCTCACCTGCCGATTCCCCGGCTGCCACGCCCGCGCCGAATACTTCGACTGCGACCACATCATCGCCCACCCCACCGGCGCCACCTGCCCGGACAACCTCGCCGGGCTGTGCCGACGCCACCACCGCACCAAAACCTTCACCGCCTGGAAAACCCGACGCGACCCCAACACCCCCACCCACGACCTCATCTGGACCAGCCCCCTGGGCCGAACCCACCGCACCACCGCCCACCGCTACAAACAAGACGAATAACCCCGGTCGATGTAACTGCAGCCAGTCCTACACACGCACTCTGGCCAGTCCACCCGAGGTTCAGGTATCGCCACCGGTGTCCTGATACCGACCCATAGTCAGACGATTGCAGACGCCTGCCCTGCGACAAATGCGCATGATTGGTCTCGCACGGCTGCCACCGTGTGAAGCTGTGGCGTCGGGCTGACAGGAACCAACGCACCGCCTCCGGCGCTGCGTCTCCCAAATCCTGCGGTGCAAACCAGAACCAAAGCAAAGACCCGGGAAGCATCACGGGTCTTTGCTTTGGTCGGGCTGACAGGATTTGAACCTGCGACCCCTTGACCCCCAGTCAAGTGCGCTACCAAGCTGCGCCACAGCCCGCCGCACGCGAATGCGTGCCCCCAAAGAATACCCATGCGACGGGCGGGAGCTCCTGGTACCCCCGAGCAGCTCAGGCTCCTAGCAAGGCTTCCAAGGAATCTGAAACACCGGGAGTCGCCCGCGTTCCCGCGCCCGGGCGACCAAGCCCGTCACCGACGCTTGCGCTTCTCCCTGATCTTCAGCGTGATCCGGATCGGGGTACCGACGAAACCGAAGTCTTCCCGCAGGCGCCGTTCGATGAAGCGCCGGTAGCCGATCTCCAGGAAGCCGGTCGTGAACAGGGCGAACGTGGGCGGCATGGTCGAGGCCTGGGTGCCGAACAGGATCCTGGCCTGCCGCCCGCCGCGCAGGGGATGTGGGTGGGCGGCGACCAGCTCGCCGAGGAACTTGTTCAGCCGGCCGGTTCCGATACGCGTCTGCCACGAGTCGAGGGCCGTTTGCAGGTGCTTGCCGATTCGCTCGACACCGCGGCCGGTCTTGCCGGAGATGTTGATCGTCGAGGCCCAGGGCACGCCGACCAGGTCCAGGTCGATCTCCCGGGTGAGTTCCCGGCGGCGCTCATCATCCATGAGATCCCACTTGGAGAACGCGATGACCAGCGCCCGGCCGGCCTCGATGACCATCTGGATGATGCGGACGTCCTGTTCCGAGACCGGCTCGCTGGCGTCGATCACCACCAGCGCCACTTCTGCCCGCTCGATCGCCCGCTGCGTGCGCAGTGATGCGTAGTATTCGTGGCCGCTGGCTTCCTTGACCCGGCGGCGGATCCCTGCGGTGTCGACGAACAACCACGTCTGGCCGGCGATGGTGACGACCTCGTCAACCGGGTCCACTGTGGTACCGGCGACGCTGTCCACCACAGCGCGCTGGCTGCCGGCGAGCTTGTTCAACAGCGACGACTTGCCCACGTTCGGCCGGCCGACGATGGCCACCCGGCGCGGGCCGGTGACGACCTCCGCCGAGCCCACCTCGGGAAGCCTTGCGAGGATTTCGTCCAGAAGGTCGCCGCTACCGCGCCCGTGCAGCGCCGAGACTGGATACGGCTCCCCCAGCCCGAGCGACCACAACGATGCCGCATCCGACTCGGTGCCGACGTCATCGACTTTGTTGGCCACCAGCAGGACCGGCTTGCCGGACTTTCGCAGAATCGGCACCACCTGCTCGTCGCTGTCGGTTGTGCCCACTTTCGCGTCAACGACGAACACCACGACGTCGGCCTCGTCTACGGCCCGCTCCGCCTGCGCCGCGATGTCCGCGCGCATGCCGGTGGCATCGACTTCCCAGCCGCCGGTGTCGATCAGCTGGAACTCCCGGCCCGACCATTCCGCGGTGTAGCGCACGCGGTCACGGGTCACGCCGGGCACGTCCTGCACCACCGCTTCCCGCCGGCCGAGGATACGGTTCACGAGCGTCGACTTGCCCACGTTCGGGCGACCGATGACCGCCACGACCGGCAGCGGCGGCTCCCCCGGTTCGAGGACGTCCTCGTCGGCGTATTCCTGCTCGGCCAGCGCAGCAGCTGCTTGCGCCAGCGCCTCAAGATCTGTTTCGTCGGCCAGGTCGTCGGAGTAAACCTCGTCGCCGGGCATCTGCTCAGTCACAAGCGCTCCTTCACCAGGGCCGCGACGTGGTCGATGACTTCGGCCAGCGTCATGTAAGTCGCGTCGACCTCGACCGCGTCATCGGCGATCTGCAGGGGGGACACGGCGCGCTGACTGTCGGCGCGGTCACGTTCGGCCAGCGACTGGTGGGTTGTGCTGACGTCTGCGTCGTGGCCACGTTCGGCGTTCTCAGCCGCCCGCCGTCGTGCCCGGGCTTCCACGTCCGCGGTCAGGTACACCTTGAGCAGGGCGTCGGGGAACACGACGGTTCCCAGGTCCCGACCTTCGGCGACCAGTCCCTGCGAGGTGTGCTCGGCCACCTGCCGTTGCTGGGCCACCAGCGCCGCGCGAACCTCGGGAACGGCGCTGTAGCGGCTCACGGCAGCGGTCACCTCCGGAGTGCGGATCGCCTCCGAAACATCCACGCCGTTGACGCTGATCTGCGGGTCGGTCGGGTCCGTGCGACTGACGATCACGCACTGTTCCAGGCGAGCAGGTACGTCGACCTCAGCCAGGCCCTGATCCAATGCCCACCAGGTCACCGCCCGGTACATCGCGCCGGTGTCCAGGTAGTCGTACCCGAGTATCTGTGCGACCCCCTTGGACACGCTGGACTTACCCGAGCCGGACGGGCCGTCGATGGCGATGACGTTGGGAGGCATGGGCAAGAGACTACCCGGGGCGGTGCTGCAACCTGACCCAGCGGACCGGGCCTGCACGGTGAGGGCGCCCACGACGCCGCAGAGTCGACACAGCGCTAGAGGGCTACAATGGCAGTTGACAGGTCTCCGCGGTGGGGGTGTGAGATGTCAGGACAATTTCTTGTCGGCAATCCCTGCCACCCCCTGCGTCACCCCTTGAGTCCGTGTCTTCCTGCCCGCACCGGGCTCCTCGAACCGCCAATGAACATCGCGCGACGACATCTGTTGCGCCGCTCTTGTCCCTGGCGGAACACGACACGAGGAAGGCATGGCAATGAAGATTTCCAGGACTGCAACTGCCCTCGGAGCAGCAGTACTGCTCGCACTGACGGCTTGCGGCGGAGGTGGCTCCACAACCACCGAGACGCCTGAGGCCTCGCCAACTGCGTCGGAAGCCGCCCCGGCGGATACCACGCAGGGCTGCGATTTCACGGAGAACACCGGGACCTCCAGCAACAAGAAACTACAGGCCTTCGCGGTCTCGCAGTACGAAAGCCTCGACTGCTCGAGTTCCACGGACGTGGCTGAACAACTGGCCACTCTCATCGACAGCGCGTCGTTCAAACAGGAAGTGTCGGACCAGGGGTGGACTTCGAATTCCGGCGAGGCCCTGGGCGCTGTCACGGTGACCATCGTGGATGTCGAGAAGCGGACCGGTTGCACGATCAGTGCGATCGACAGTCCCTCACGCGGCAAGACCGTGGACTGCCAGGACCTGTGAGGGCCGCCGGGGCTACCCGCGCAAGTGCCACCCGCCGGTCACCAGTGACTCACGCAGTCGCTGGTCGGAGTCCGGCCGCACCTTCAGGTGAGCGATGGCCCGCAGTCTTCCAAGGGTGTGCTCGATGCGCACATCCTCGAGGTTGACGTCGGCCTCACCTGCGCGCTGGAACAATGCCGCCAGTTGCCCGGGAGCATCTTCGATGACGACGGACACGGTCACGAAGTCCGCTGCTTCACCACCGTGTTTGCCGGGCAGCATGCCCCGACCCTCGACTCCGCGTGCCAGCAGGGCCCGAACGCCCGATGCATCTCCGCCCACGAGCGCCTTGCGAAAGGCGATGACATCGTCGGCGAAACGGCTCATATGCGCGTCCACGTGCTCGGCGTTGGCGAGCAGGATCTGCGCCCATAGATCCGGGTCGCTGGCCGCGATGCGGGTAGTGTCCCGCACGCCGGGCCCGGCCACACTGACGTCTGCCGGCGACGCACCGAGCAACTGCGCGGCCAGCAGCGACGCGACCACTTGCGGTGCGTGTGAGCACAGAGCCACCGCCCGGTCGTGCTCGTCGGGGTCCATCAGGCGTACGACCGCGTGCGTGCTCTGCGCCAAGCCGCTGACCTGCGCGAGCCGTTGCGGATCGGTGTCCGCGACCGGGGTGAGGATCCACGGCCGGTCTTCGAACAGGTCTCCCCGGCCTGCGGCTGCACCGGAGATCTCGCGCCCGGCCATCGGATGCCCACCGACGTAACGGCTGAGGTCCGCTGCCACGGCAGCGAGTGCGGCGATCGGCTCGGATTTGACGCTGCCCACATCGCTCACGGTCGCCTGCGGGAAACGGGTCAGGGCAGCAGCGACCTCACGTGCGATCTGGTCCGGCGGCACCGCCACGAAGACGACCTCGGGCGCGGGGCAGTCGGCGTCGGTACCCGCACCCATGCCCACAGCCGTCGCCACGGCACCTGGATCACGGTCCTCCAGGAACGTGCGGGCTCCGGTCTGGGACAGTGCCAGGCCCAAGGAGGTCCCCAGCAGACCAGCACCCCTGATCAGGATGTCAGTCATTGGCGGTGTCTTGGCGCAGGCTCTCAGTCCCGCGCAGGTACACATGCTCGACCTGCCCGCGAGGGATGTCGGATTCCACATGAGCCATGATCCGGACCACTCGCGGCATCGCGTCCGGCACGGCCACCTCAGTGGCGGACAGCAACGGTACGTCGTCGAGCCCGGCCAGTCGGGCCGCCGTGGCCGGATGGCAGGAGATCAGATCCGGTGTCGACGTCAAGATCACGCTGATGACCTCGGCCGGGGCGACCTGGTTGACCGCCAGCATCTCCTTGATCAGTTCCCCCACGGCCTCCATGATGGGTCCGCGTTCGTCTGCGGAGACCTGGGTCGCTCCGCGCACCGCTCGCACTGCCACATACGAAGACTACAAGCCCGCCTCGGTGTACAGACGTTGGAGATCGCCCCCCGACACCTCGCGCACGTGTCCGGGTTTCAGAGCCCCCAGCCTGACCGGTCCGACCTGCGTGCGCACCAGACGCGTCACAGGATGGCCAAGGGCGTCGAACAGTCTGCGCACGATCCGGTTGCGGCCCTCGTGCAACGTCACTTCCACCACGCTGCGGTCGTCGGCGGAGTCCACGATGCGTGTGTGGTCCACGGTCACCGGGCCGTCGTCCAACTCGACCGGACGGCGCAAGCGGGCCCGCAGACCGGCATCGACGCGACCCTCCACCGTGGCGACGTAGGTCTTGGCGACCCCGTGCGACGGGTGGGAGATGCGATTGGCCAGTTCGCCGTCGTTGGTCAGCAGCAACAGTCCCTCGGTGTCGACGTCCAGGCGACCGACGTGGAAGACCCGTTCGGCGCGGTCGGCCACGTAGTCCCCCACACAAGGCCTGCCGCGTGGATCGCTCATCGCCGATGCCACACCCCGCGGTTTGTGCAGCGCCAGGACCACATGCTCACTGCGGGTCGGAATGCGGGTGCCGTCGACGTGAATCACCGCCCTCTGCGCATCGACGCGGGTTCCGGGGATCGCCACCGTCCCGTCAACGGTGACCCGGCCCTGTGAGATCAGCTCGTCGCACACGCGGCGACTACCGACCCCTGCCGCGGCAAGGACCTTCTGCAGTCGCTCGCCGTCCACGTCAGAATTCGCCGGTGAGTTCGGGGGAATCGAGATCCGACAGATCAGGAAGGTAGTCGGCCACGGGCGGCAATTCGTCCAGGGACGAGATACCCAGTCGCTGCAGGAAGTACTCGGTCGTCGCATAGAGGACCGCGCCACTTTCGGCATCGTGGCCGACTTCGGTGACCAAACCCCGGGTCACCAGCGTCTTCATCACGCCGTCGACGTTGACCGCCCGGATGGCGCTGACCCGTGTGCGAGACACGGGCTGCCGGTAGGCGACCACGGCCAGCGTCTCAAGGGCCGCCTGCGACAGCCGGGCCGACTGTCCGTCCTTGATGTAGCGGCTGACCAGTTCCGAGCAATCGGCGGAGGTCACGAAGCGCCAGCCGCCGGACTCCCGCCGAATGGTGAAACCCCGCCCAGCGGTGGCGTAGCCGCTCTGAAGCGCCTCGACCGTCTCGGTGATCTCATCGACAGGACGCTGCAGCGCCACGCCCAGGTCCTCGGCGGACATCGGTTCATCGGCGATCAGCAGCAGCGCTTCGATCGCGGCCGACAGCGAAGGCGCCCCGAGTTCCGCGGTCGGCTCGGTGAGCTCGCTCGGCTCAGCAGATCGCGGACCGAGCCGGTCGGTCAGATCAATCACCCGATCGGTCACTGCTGTCCTCCCAGACGATCGTCAACTGCGCCAATGCCTTCTCCTGCTCGAAGCGCACGGTCCCGTCACGGTACAACTCGAGAAGTGCCAGGAACCGTCCCACCACGACCATGCGCGAATCGGCATCCTCGATCAGGTCCCGGAACGTGGCGTGCCCCTGTTCCTGCAACAAGGCCGCGAGGATCTCCTTCTGCTCGGCGACGCTGACCTGCGGGGAGTGAATGTGGTCGGTGTCCACCTCCGCCGGGGGTTTCGGGGTGAGGGCCAGTGCGGCCAGCGCCGCGAAGGCATCGGGGCCCAGGCCCAGCACGACGTCGGGAAGCAACCCCTGCAGGTCCGGGTCGACGCCGACGGTCCGCGGAACCATCAAAGGCGCGTCATTCATCATCTGCGAGAACGTGGCCGACACGTCCTTGTACGCCCGGTACTGCATCAATCTCGCGAACAGAAGATCCCGGGCCTCCAGCAGGGCCAGATCTTCGGTGTCCTCGAGTTCGGCACCGGGCAGCAGCTTGACGACCTTCAAGTCGAGCAGGGTCGCAGCCACCACCAGGAAGTGGCTGGTCTCCTCCAGGTCCCAGTCCGGGCCCTTCTGCCGGATGTACTGCAGGAACTCGTCGGTCACCTGGCTCAAGGAGAGCTCGGTGACTTCGAGTTTGTGCTTGGAGATCAGCGCCAGCAGCGCGTCGAACGGCCCGGAGAACTCGTCGAGGTGCACGGCGAAGCCCATGGGCTGCTCATCGTGCACCGCCGCTGCTGTCACCTGGCCACGGTAACCGTTGAGGCGGCGATGTCCGGGCAGCCACACGCGGGGAGGTTCGGATCGTCCCAGACCCGGCCAAAGGACCCGAAATGACCCGTTAGTTGCGGGATGGCCCGTTATCTAAGGGCTATTTGGCAACCAACGGGCCACTCGAGTCGTGATGACGCGCTCACGACAGCGCCCGTGGATGTGATTCGGCATACACCTCGCGTAGCCGGTCGATGCTCACCTGTGTGTAGATCTGGGTGGTGGTCACCGATGCGTGACCCAGCAACTCCTGCACCACCCGCACGTCGGCACCACCCTCGAGCAGGTGGGTGGCGAAGGAGTGCCGCAGAGTGTGCGGCGACACGTCGGCGATGCCTGCCCGAGTCGCGGCCGCCGAGACGATCCCCCACGCACTCTGCCGGGACAACGCCCCGCCGCGGGCGTTGAGGAAGACCTCCGCGGCCGCCTTGCCGGACTTGCGCGCCTGGGCCAGAGCCGGACGCGAACGCACGAGGTAGGCCTCGACGGCCTCGCACGCATACGAGCCCAGCGGCACCCGGCGCTGTTTGCCGCCCTTGCCGCGAAGCAACACCGACCGGGCGTCCAGATCCACCGCATCGGGGGTCAGTGTCACCGCCTCGCTGATCCGCGCCCCGCAGCCGTACAGGAACTCCAGCAGGGCACGATCGCGCAGACCCACGACCGTGTTGGGGTCACAGGACTCGACCATGGCCACGGTGTCAGTCACCGAGAGCGCTTTGGGCAGTCGCAGCGGAACCGAGGGCGAGGACAGATCCTCGGTGGGGTCGACCAGCAGCATCCCTTCGGCCCCGAGGTATTTGAACAGACCCCGGACACTGCTCACCACGCGCCGGACCGAGGTCGCACTCAGGTGCTCTTCACGCGAGGCCCATGCCACGAACTGTCCCAAGTTCGCAGCCGTGACGTCGGCCAGGTCCTTGATCCCAACCTCGCCCAGCCATCGCTGGAACCGGCCCAGGTCGCGCCGGTAGGCGGCAATCGTGTTGGGCGACAGACCCTTTTCGACGATCACGTGCTGCAGGTAGGCCTCGACGCCGGAATCTGCGGGGACGGCCATCCTTACGCCAGGACGGAGTCCAGCGACACGCTGTCCATCCCGAACGCATCGGCGACGGCCTTGTAGGTGATCTGGCCGGCGTGGGTATTCAGTCCCAGCGCCAGACTGTGGTCGCGCCGGCATGCCTCGCGCCAGCCGTGGTCGGCCAGTTTCAGCAGGTACGGCAGCGTGACGTTCGTCAACGCCCACGTGGATGTGTGGGGTACGGCTCCGGGCATGTTCGCCACGCAGTAGAACAGACTCCCGTGCACCTCGTAGGTCGGAGCGGCGTGGGTGGTCGGCCGGGAGTCTTCGAAACAACCCCCTTGGTCGATCGAGATGTCCACCAGCACGGACCCCCGCTTCATCCGCGAAACGAGTTCGTTGCTGATCAGACGTGGCGCTTTCGCCCCGTGGATGAGCACCGCACCGATGACGAGATCGGCCTCGAGCACGCAGCGCTCGATTTCATAGGTGCTCGACGCGACCGTCTGCAGGTGGCCTTGATAGATCGCATCGGCCGCACGCAGGCGCGCCACATCCAGATCCAGCAGCAATACCTCGGCCTGCATTCCCAATGCGATGGCGGCCGCGTTCTGTCCAGCGACCCCGGCGCCGATCACGACAACGTTGCCGGCGTGCACACCTGGTGTGCCACCGAGCAGGACCCCGCGGCCACCGTTGGCCTTCAGCAGAGCCTGTGCACCGACCTGTGGCGCGAGCCGGCCGGCGACCTCGGACATCGGGGCGAGCAGCGGAAGTGTGCGGTCGGGCAGCTCCACGGTTTCGTAAGCGATCGAGGTGGTTCTGCTGTCCAGCAGCGCCTGCGCGCAGTCGCGCGAAGCGGCCAGATGCAAGTAGGTGAACAGCAGCAGGTCCTCACGCAGGAAGCCGTACTCGCTGGGCAGTGGCTCTTTGACCTTGACCACTAGATCGGCCGATTCCCACACGTGTGAGGCGTCGGGCTGGATGTGTGCCCCGGCTGCTTCGAATTCTTCGTCCGTGATGGACGAACCACGACCGGCACCAGCCTGAACGACCACCGAATGACCGTGCCGGACCAACTCCTGGACACCTGCCGGAGTGATCGCGACGCGGTACTCCTGTTGTTTGACTTCTGAGGGGACACCGATCCGCATGAGCACCCTTCGCAACCCGAGTCAGGCCGGGGGCGTACGCACGTTCCCCAGCGATTCGACCCACTGTCTCACAGGCCAGGGCGCGTCGGCAGGTCGAAGATCCGACCATCCACGGCTGCGTGCGGTCGCGGCAGCAAGGATTCCGTTGGTGGCCGTCGGGTTCTGGATCCGGCCTGACAGCACCAGGCCGACCGCCTCGTCCAGCGGTACCCACGCCTGCGGCAGGTGTGCTTCCTCGGCCTCCCCGGTGTGCTCGCGACCTTCAGGCAGGTGTTCGACCCCACGGGCCAGGAAACACCGGAAGGTCTCGCTGGTTCCGCCCGGGGAATTCAGAAAGTCGATCAGCACATGCCAGGTGTCAGCGCGCAGTCCGGCCTCCTCGGCCAACTCCCGGCGCGCACAGTCCCACGCTGTCTCCTTGTGCGTGTCCAGCAGGCCCGCGGGAGGTTCGAAGAGGTACCCGCCCACGGGGTGCCGGTACTGGCGGATCAAGAGCACCCGGTCCTGCTCGTCCAGCGCGATCACGCCGACCGCGCCGGGGTGCACGACCAGGTCGCGGGTGACGGCGTGGGCGCCGATCAGGACGTCGTCGGAACGCACGTCCCACACGGCGCCGGAGAACTGCACGTGAGAGCCGACGACCTCATGGGATTCATAGGAGTCCTCGACCGGTCCACGCCAGATCTCATCCATCGGACTGCCGGCGGATGGCCGCTGCCACCAAGCCGGAGAACAGCGGGTGCGGCCGGGTCGGGCGGGAACGGAACTCCGGGTGCGCCTGGGTGGCCACGAAGTAGGGATGCACGTCCTCGGGCAGTTCCACGAACTCCACCAGGCGTCCATCTGGGGACGTCCCGCTGAAGACCAGACCCGCTTCCGACAGCGGCTCACGGTAGGCGTTGTTCACCTCGTAGCGATGACGATGGCGCTCGTCGACGGCAAGTTCACCGTAGGTGTTGGCCACGACGCTGCCGGGAGTCAGCCGCGCGGGGTACAAGCCCAGCCGCATGGTCCCGCCCATGTCTCGTTCGCCGTTGACCACGTCGGTCTGGTCGGCCATGGTCGACACCACCGGGTGGGTGGTCTCGGCGTCGAACTCCTGCGAGTTCGCGTCGGCCATGTCCGCGACATCACGCGCGAACTCGATGACC
Source organism: Micrococcales bacterium (assembly GCA_016719135.1). Classification (GTDB taxonomy): domain Bacteria; phylum Actinomycetota; class Actinomycetes; order S36-B12; family UBA10799; genus JADKAV01. The sequence goes on from JADKAV010000004.1 coordinate 172,046, forward strand.
ATGCACTGCAGGCCCAGGCACAGCCCGAGCGTCGGAACCTTGTTCTCGCGGGCGAACCGGATCGCACCGAGTTTGCCCTCAATGCCGCGCACACCGAATCCCCCCGGCACGCACACCGCGTCGACATCACCCAGGGCCTCTTTGGCACCCTCCTCGGTCGCGCAGTCGTCGGAGGCCACCCACCGGATCTTGACCGCGCTGTTCTCGCCGAACCCTCCGGCTCGCAAGGCTTCGGTCACCGACAGGTAGGCGTCGGGCAGGTCGACGTACTTGCCGACCAGCGCAATCTCCACGGAGTGCGCGGGCTTGTGAACACGGTCCAGCAGATTGCCCCACGAGGTCCAGTCCACATCCCGGAATGCCAGCCCCATCCGCCGCACCACATACGCATCCAGTCCCTCACCGTGCAGCACCCGGGGGATGTCGTAGATGCTCGGAGCGTCGACCGCGGCCACCACGGCCTCTTGATCGACGTCGCACATCAGCGAGACCTTGCGCTTGATGTTGTCCGGTACCGGCCGGTCCGCGCGCAGCACGATGGCGTCGGGCTGGATGCCGATGTTGCGCAGAGCGGCCACGGAGTGCTGGGTCGGTTTGGTCTTCAATTCGCCAGACGGCCCGAGGTAGGGAAGCAAAGAGACATGCAGGAAGAACGACCGGTCGCGGCCCATGTCGTGGCGCACCTGACGCGCGGCTTCCAGGAACGGCAGCGACTCGATGTCGCCCACCGTCCCGCCGATCTCCGTGATGACGACATCGACGTCCGGCGTGGCCATCGCCCGAATCCGGGCTTTGATCTCGTTGGTGATGTGTGGGATCACCTGGACGGTGTCGCCGAGGTACTCGCCGCGTCGTTCCTTGGCGATCACCGTGGAGTAGACCTGTCCGGTGGTGACGTTGGCGATGCTGGCCAGATTGCGGTCCAGGAAGCGCTCGTAGTGCCCGATGTCCAGGTCGGTCTCGGCGCCGTCGTCGGTGACGAACACCTCGCCGTGCTGGAACGGGTTCATCGTGCCGGGATCGACGTTGAGGTACGGATCAAGTTTCTGCATCGTGACCCGCAGACCACGGGCGGTGAGCAACTGTCCCAACGAGGATGCGGTAAGCCCCTTGCCGAGCGAGGAGGCAACGCCTCCAGTGACGAAAATGTGTACGGCAGACCCTGGGCTATCCACGGGGGTCCAGAATACCGCCTGCGCGGCGATCGTGGTGACGACACTCGCAGTTCGGTCCCGCAACCTGCGTGAGGTGCTGGATGGGAGGTGCGCTGCTACCGGATCGCGAGCAGTTCACGCGCATGCTCCTGGGCATGACGGGAGTCCTCATGTCCGGCCAGCATGCGGGCGATCTCCACCACCCGCTCGTCGTCGTCGAGGCTGCGGACATCCGAAGTAGTGACGTTCTGATCCTGCTGCTTGAGCACTCGCAGATGGGTCCCGGCGAAAGCCGCCACCTGCGGCATATGCGTGACCACGATGACTTGCGCGTGTTGGGCCAGCTGATGCAACCGCCGGCCGATGGCCGTGGCGGCCGCACCTCCCACACCGGCGTCGACCTCGTCGAACACGAACGTGCCAACCGCATCGGTGTCGGCGAGCACGACCTCGAGCGCGAGCATGATGCGGCTGAGCTCACCACCCGAGGCGGCCTTGGCGATGGGCGCGGGGGTAGCACCGGGATGGGCGGCCAGAAGGTAGGCCACATCGTCGGCACCGTCCGGGCCCAGTTCGGCCGGGCGCACCTCCACCGACAGCGAGGCGTTCGGCATCGCCAGTTGGCGCAACTCCTCGCTGGCAAGCTCGGCCAGCGAGTGGGCCAGTCGTCGGCGCGCTGCGGTCAGGGACCTGGCGGCGTCGTCACGTGCCTTCCGTGCCATCACCTCCCGGGCGGTGAGGGCATCGAGATCGCTGCCCTGCTCAAGTTCGCTGAGTTCGGCCGCCGCCTGCTGCGCCCACCCGAGCACCTCGTCGTCAGTGGCGCCATAGCGGGAATGCAGGAGTCCAAGGTCGTGCAGCCGCTGGTTGAGCCATTCAAGGCGGCCCGGCTCGTCGTGCAGGCCGTCGGCGAAAGCGGCAAGGTCGCGTCCGACATCGGAGACCTCTTCGGCTGCAGCCAGCAGCCGTCCGTGCAGCGTCGCAAGCTCTTCGTCGTCGTCGGTCACCGAATGCAGTTCCCGGGCTGCGGCGTGCAGCATGTCGGCGGCACCGGTCGCAGAGGTGTCCTCATCACCCAGGATGGCGCTGCGGGCCGCAGCGGTGGCGGTGCTGATGTCGGCCAGGTTGCCCAGTCGCCGCTGCTCGGTCTGCAGCGCCATCGACTCCCCCGGTTGTGGATCGAGCTTCTCGATCTCCTCGAGCGCCGATTGCAGGAACAACATCCGCTGTTGGTTCTGCTGCAAACCCTGCCGGGCGCTCTCCAAGGCAGCAGCGACTTCACGCCAGGCTGCGTAGGCTTCCCGGCAGGCCGTCACCAACTCCTGATGTTTCGGACCTCCGAACCGATCCAGAGCAGCGCGTTGGGCACTGGGGTTGCGCAATCGCTGTTGGGTGGACTGCCCATGCACGGTGACCAGTCGTTGCCCGATGTCAGCCAGCAGTGAGGCGGGAACCATGCGGCCGCCGGCGAAGGCCCGCAATCGACCGTTGTTGGCGGTGCGGGCCAGCAGGATCTCACCGTCGTCGGTCGCCCCGCCGGCATCCTGCACCAAGTCGATGGCTGGGTTGTCGGTCGGGACCTCCCAGACGCCTTCGATGCTGGCCCCCTCGGCGATGCCGGCGTCCACCCGCCCGCCGAGCAGCATCTCCAGTGCGGTGAGGACCATCGTCTTACCTGCGCCGGTCTCACCGGTCAGCGCTGTGAAACCAGGGCCCGGCCGCACACACGCGGAAGTGATCACGCCCAGGTTCTCGATGCGCAACTCGCTGATCACGGCGACTCCTTGCCCCGTCCGCTCCAACCCTGGACCGGCAACTGGAACTTCTTGACCAGTCGGTCGACGAACAAGGAATCGCGCAGCCGGGCCAGTCGCACCGGACGACTGCCGCGCACGACCTCGACCCGATCACCGGACTCCAGGGGGATCAACCGTTGGCCGTCACACCACAGCACCGCAGGCGGAGAATCCGGAAGGACCTCCAGCGCCAGACCAGTGGTCCCCGACACCACCATCGGCCGGGCGAACAATGCATGTGCCGATATGGGTACGAGCAGCATCGCATCAACGGTGGGCCACACCACCGGGCCGCCGGCCGACCACGCGTATCCGGTTGAGCCGGTCGGCGTTGCGAACAACACCCCGTCACACCCCCACGCGCTCAAAGGGTGGCCATCGACCTCCGCGATCACCTGGATCATCCGCTCGCGGGCCGCCTTCTCGATACTCGCCTCGTTGAGCGCCCATGACGAGGCCACGATCTCGCCGCGTCGGATGACGTTCACGTCGAGGGTCATCCTTTCCTGGATGATGAAGTCACCCGAGGCGATGTGGTGGACGACCTCCTCGGCTTCCTCTTCATCGAGTTCGGCCAGGAACCCCACGTGCCCGAGATTGACCCCGAGCAACGGCACGTCGTGGGCGTGGGCGATGTCCGACCCGCGCAGGATGCTGCCATCCCCGCCGAACACCACGACCAGGTCGATCGGTGCCGTCTCATGCGCGCGAGAGACGTCCAGACCCTGCGGGGCCTCATGCAGGGTGGTCACCGCGATGCCACGTTCTGTCAGTCCCCGCGCGCACGCAGCCGCCATTTCCAGGGCCATCGGCCTGGACGGGTGCACCACCAACAGGACGCGTTCAACGTTCATCCAGTGCCTCCTGCAGATCATCTTCAGAAAGCTCTGGTGCGCCCTGGCGCAGCCACAGCACGAATTCGATGTTGCCACTTGGTCCGGGCAACGGGCTGCGGCATAGGCCGGCCACACCCAAACCCAGATCTGCGGCAGCTGCCGCGACGGTCCGCACGGACCAGGCGTGCAAGTCCGGATCCCGGACCACCCCACCCTTGCCGACGTGACCCTTCCCGACCTCGAACTGCGGCTTCACGAGCAGGACGAAGTCGGCGGCCGCGTCGGCAACCGAGGCCAGTGGTCCCAGAACCTTGGTCAACGAGATGAAACTCAGATCAGCCACCACAAGATCGGGCGCATACGGCAGATCCTCCGCACGCAGGTGGCGCACATTCGTCCGGTCGAGCACCGTGACGCGGGAGTCCTGCTGCAAGGGCCAAGCGAGTTGGCCATATCCCACGTCGACTGCCACGACGTGGGCCGCTCCGGCTTCCAGCAGGACCTGCGTGAAACCCCCGGTCGAAGCCCCCGCGTCGAGTGCGTGACGGCCACTGACGTCAAGGCCGAAGCGTTCGAGGGGATCCACGAGTTTGTGCGCACCGCGGGAAACGTACTCCTTGCCCACGGAGCGCACGATGACCGACGCAGTGTCCTCGACCTGGGTGGAGGCTTTGGTCGCCAACATGTGGTTCACGTTGACGTGACCCGCGGCGATGAGTTCGGACGCCTGCTGCCGCGACCTGGCCAGCCCGCGGCGCACCAGTTCAGCGTCCAGCCGCCGACGGGTCACCGTCAGTCTCGTCGAGCGCAGCGCGCAAGGCGTCATGGATCTGCACGAGCGACTCGTACCGATCGTCACTGCGGGTCGAGGCCGCTTCAACCATCTGGGTCAGGTTGTCCAGAGTCATGAGTTGTCCTTCGCCTTTGTCGCGGAAGTCTTCCTGGCTGGGGCCTTCTTCGCTGCGGGCTTCTTGACCGGGGCCCTTCTCGCCGGCGCCTTCTTGGCGGGAGCTTTCTTCGCGGTGGCCCTCTTGACGGGGGCCGTCCTCCCCGTTGACTGAGCAGGGGCTGATGCCTGATCAGTACCCGAAGCGGTTGCTCTGGGTGACGTCTGGGAAGCCGCCGACCGCGCCGCGCCCGCGGCGACTTTCGAGGCCCTCACTGCGGTGTCAGTGGCCAGTGCAGCAGCCTGGCCGGCAGCTTTCTGGTCGCGGCAGGAACTGCTGCTGCGGCCGTCGAGACCGCGAGGTTGGCTGCCGCCGAGGCCTGATCGCCTCGCTGATTGAGCTCCCGTTCCAATCGCTCCACGTGATGGCGCACTGCGGCGAGTTCCTCCTCGCGCACGAACCCCATCCGCCCGACGGCACGTTCCACCTCGGTGCGGATGAGACCAACCATCAGCTCCCGATTGGTCCGGCCCTGCTCGATCAAGTCGTCGGCGATCTCCTGTACCTGCGCGGAGACCACTTCCGGGCCCTTGCTGCCTGCCTCGACACCCTGGTTTATCAGCGCTGACGCTGACTCCTTGGCACGTTCGCTGGTCGATTCGATGAGACCAGTGGCCAGTTGCATGTAACTTCGTAGTGTCTGGATCACGCGTCGCCCTTCCGTGAGGTCCTCTGCGACCACGCTACTTCAGGGGCCACGTCAATCCCAGCAGGGACATGAGGCGGCAGGTACGGTCGCATTCGTGACAAGTACTCGAGGGAGTGTGCAGATGGCATCCGTGGAGCAGTGTGAGGCTGCGCTCGCGGAGTTGGCTGAGCGACTCGAGTCGTACCCGCACGAGACGCGGCGCGCGAACATCCCGGACCGCACGATCGAACTGGCTCTTCTCGACCTCGACGTGACCTTTCGGGCCCGGCTTCACGACGGCCAACTCATCGACATCGAACAGGCCACCGGACCCAAACCACACATTCGCCTGACGATGAACAGCGACGACCTCATCGAACTCACCGACAAGCGCCTGCACTTCTCGCACGCCTGGGCAACCGGCCGCCTTCACCTCGACGCCAGCCTGCGGGACCTACTGCGCCTGCGGAATCTGCTCTAGGCGTTGCACCGCCTGGCTCGGGTCACGCCCCTCGCATAGGGCGGCGAGCAGAACTTCCAACGCGTCAGTCAGAGCGTCGCGATGACCGTGCAAGAACCGAAGGTCCGGTGCCACAAAGGTCGGCAACTCCGCCGGCGACAAGGTCAACAGGTCTCGCCATGAGTTCACCCCGGTCAACACCAGCAGTGAATCCATCGCAGCCGCACGTGCCGCCGCGATATCGGTGTCGAGCCGATCACCGATCACCAGCGGGCGCGCGGCACCCGCGCGCGAGCGGGCGAGTTCCATGATCGGCTCGTGGGGTTTGCCGGTGACGATCGGCCGCCTGCCGGTCGCCGCAGCGACCGCTGCCACGAGCGTCCCGTTGCCCGGGGCGATCCCACGAGCGGTCGGCACTGACATGTCGGTGTTGGAGCCGACCCAAGGAATGTCACGCGCCAGCGCGTAGGAAGCCTCCGCCAGATCTTTCCATGCCAAACTCGGAGAGTAACCCTGTACTACAGCCTCAGCCTCGTCTGCGGCTGTGACCACCTGTAAACCGTGTGCCCTCACGGCCTGCACGAGCCCATCGCCGCCGGTGACCAGAACTCGTGAACCTGGCGGCACCAGGCCCGCCAGGTGGGCCGCGGCCGCCTGTGCCGAAGTGACGACATCCTCGGGCAGGACCTCCAACCCGTAGCTGGACAGTTGCTCGGCGACCACCTGCGGGGTACGGCTGGCGTTGTTGGTCACATAGACGACCCGACCATCGAATGCGTTGAGCGCATCGACGGCATGGACAACGGCGTGGGGACCCCTATAGACGACACCGTCGAGGTCGACGAACAGGCAGTCGTACCTGGTCATGCCAGGCCATCCAGAACCTCCGCCGCATCGGTCCACGCCGAGTCTTCGTCCACATCGACAGCCGACTGCAACCACTTCTTGGCCTGCTCGACGTCACCGGTCGACGCCAGCAGTTCACCCAATGCGTAGCGTGAGCGTGCCATCGCCATCGGGGAATGCGCCGCGCGCACCGCCTTCTGGAACAAGACCCGGGCTGCCTCGTCGTCGCCGAGGTCCCTGCGGGCTCCACCGCCAACGATCAACAGCTCAGTGCGGGTATCGCTGTCGAGTTTCTCGCCCTCGTACTCGGCCACCATGGCCAGCGCCCGTTGCGGCCGGCCGAGTCCACGCTCACTGTCCGCGGCGATGGGAACGAGGTCGAATTTCCCGTTGATGCGCCGATACGCCGACTCTTCCTTGATCGCCTCCTTGAAGCGCCCGGTCCGGTACGCGGCGATACACGCCGTGTGGCGCGCCAGTCCGGATCGGGAAACCCGATCGCGAACTCGCGCGGCATGCTGATAGGCCTCTTCCGGATCGGATTCCGCCAACACCTGCACGCTGAGCAAGTGTTTGGCGAGGGTCTCAGTGCGCCCTCCGAATGCTTCGAGATCCTTGAGGACCTCGGGCTCGAGTTCGAGGTCGAAGATCTCCTCCGGCCACTCGAGATCGTTGGAAGTGTCCCGCTCGGGACGATCATCGAATCCGCGCGGAGAGCGGTCGCTGCGGGCTCTGTCGTCCCGGCCCCGGTAGGAGCTCTGCTCACGGCCTGCCCGATCCGGCCTGCCGCCACCACGGGGTGTGCCGTTTCGGTCGCGGCTGGGGCGGCTATCGCCGCGGGGTTTGCCGCGGGGTTTGCCGCCGGACTGGCCACGACCACGCTCATCGCCGTCGCGGCGAGGTTTACCACTGCGAGGCCTGTCGTCTGAGTCCCGATACGGTTTCCCGCCGGACTGGCCACCGCGTCGATGGTGGGCCAGTCTCCTGGCCCACCATCGGAAAGAATGTCCGGCGGCGTCCTACTCTCCCACCCCGTCACCAGGGCAGTACCATCGGCGCTGAGAGGCTTAGCTTCCGGGTTCGGAATGGGACCGGGCGTTTCCCCTTCGCTATGGCCGCCGAAACTCTATGGAGATATCAATCGTTCCCGACCGTATCTCGGGAACCGCATAGTGAACGCGTAGCAGAAATAAATGTGTGAGGGTCAAGTCCTCGGCCTATTAGTACCGGTCAGCTCCGCACGTCGCCGTGCTTCCACTTCCGGCCTATCAACCCAGTGGTCTAGCTGGGGGCCTTACCAGGTTAACCCTGTGGGAGCCCTCATCTTGAAGCAGGCTTCCCGCTTAGATGCTTTCAGCGGTTATCACTTCCGAACGTAGCTAACCAGCCGTGCTCCTGGCGGAACAACTGGCACACCAGAGGTTCGTCCATCCCGGTCCTCTCGTACTAGGGACAGCCCTTCTCAAGACTCCTACGCGCGCGGCGGATAGGGACCGAACTGTCTCACGACGTTCTAAACCCAGCTCGCGTGCCGCTTTAATGGGCGAACAGCCCAACCCTTGGGACCGACTCCAGCCCCAGGATGCGACGAGCCGACATCGAGGTGCCAAACCATCCCGTCGATATGGACTCTTGGGGAAGATCAGCCTGTTATCCCCGGGGTACCTTTTATCCGTTGAGCGACGCCGCTTCCACTTGCCAGCGCCGGATCACTAGTTCCGACTTTCGTCCCTGCTCGAGCCGTCAGTCTCACAGTCAAGCTCCCTTGTGCACTTACACTCGATACCTGATTGCCAACCAGGCTGAGGGAACCTTTGAGCGCCTCCGTTACATTTTAGGAGGCAACCGCCCCAGTTAAACTACCCACCAGGCACTGTCCCTGATCCGGATCACGGACCTAGGTTAGACAGCCAATACGATCAGAGTGGTATTTCAACGTTGACTCCACATGAACTGGCGTCCATGCTTCACAGTCTCCCACCTATCCTACACAAATCGAACCGACCACCAATACCAAGCTATAGTAAAGGTCCCGGGGTCTTTCCGTCCTGCCGCGCGTAACGAGCATCTTTACTCGTAGTGCAATTTCGCCGAGTCCGTGGTTGAGACAGCGCCCAAGTCGTTACGCCATTCGTGCAGGTCGGAACTTACCCGACAAGGAATTTCGCTACCTTAGGATGGTTATAGTTACCACCGCCGTTTACTGGCGCTTAAGTTCTGAGCTTCGCAACCGAAGTCGCTAACCCGTCCCCTTAACGTTCCAGCACCGGGCAGGCGTCAGTCCATATACATCGTCTTGCGACTTCGCATGGACCTGTGTTTTTAGTAAACAGTCGCTTGGGCCTGGTCTCTGCGGCCAACCGGCGCTCAGGGAGCAAGTCCCGTCACATCAATCGGCCCCCCTTCTCCCGAAGTTACGGGGGTATTTTGCCGAGTTCCTTAACCACAGTTCTCTCGATCGCCTTGGTATTCTCTACCTGACCACCTGTGTCGGTTTGGGGTACGGGCGGCTGTACAACTCGCTAGAGGCTTTTCTTGGCAGCATAGGATCACCCACTTCGCCTTAATCGGCTCGGCGTCAGATCTCAGGCATATGAGACACGGATTTGCCTATGTCTCGCCCTACATCCTTACCCCGGGACAACCATCGCCCGGGTTGAGCTACCTTCCTGCGTCACCCCATTGCTTGCCTACTACGCGGGCCCTCTTGCCCGAAGGCCCAGGGAATTCGGGCGCTTAGCATTACCCGGTTCGGCAGGGTCGCGGTACGGCCGGTACGGGAATATCAACCCGTTGTCCATCGACTACGCCTGTCGGCCTCGCCTTAGGTCCCGACTTACCCAGGGCGGATTAGCCTGGCCCTGGAACCCTTGGTCATTCGGCGGACGGGTTTCTCACCCGTCTTTCGCTACTCATGCCTGCATTCTCACTCGTGTGGCGTCCACGGCTGGGTTACCCCGCCGCTTCACTCGCCACACGACGCTCCCCTACCCATCCACACGCCTGGACCACGAGGGCCTAGCGGATGTGTGAATGCCACAACTTCGGCGGTGTGCTTGAGCCCCGCTACATTGTCGGCGCGGAATCACTTGACCAGTGAGCTATTACGCACTCTTTCAAGGGTGGCTGCTTCTAAGCCAACCTCCTGGTTGTCTGTGCGACTCCACATCCTTTCCCACTTAGCACACGCTTAGGGGCCTTAGTTGGTGGTCTGGGCTGTTTCCCTCTCGACTACGAAGCTTATCCCCCGCAGTCTCACTGCCACGCTCTCACTTGCCGGCATTCGGAGTTTGGCTGATTTCGGTAAGCTTGTAGGCCCCCTAGACCATCCAGTGCTCTACCTCCGGCAAGAAACACGTGACGCTGCACCTAAATGCATTTCGGGGAGAACCAGCTATCACGGAGTTTGATTGGCCTTTCACCCCTACCCACAGCTCATCCCCCAGGTTTTCAACATTGGTGGGTTCGGGCCTCCACGACGTCTTACCGTCGCTTCACCCTGGCCATGGGTAGATCACTCCGCTTCGGGTCTAGAGTGTGCGACTGAATCGCCCTATTCAGACTCGCTTTCGCTACGGCTACCCCTCACGGGTTAACCTCGCCACACACCGCTAACTCGCAGGCTCATTCTTCAAAAGGCACGCCGTCACAACAACCGAAGTCATCGCTCCGACGGATTGTAAGCACATGGTTTCAGGTTCTATTTCACTCCCCTCCCGGGGTTCTTTTCACCTTTCCCTCACGGTACTTGTCCGCTATCGGTCACCAAGGAGTATTTAGGCTTAGCG
>JADKAV010000005.1 GCA_016719135.1 Micrococcales bacterium
ATCGCGATGGGCAAGTGCGGAGCCCGGGAACTGAACTACATCTCCGACGTGGACGTCGTGTTCATCGCCGAACCCAGCTCGACCGAAGTCCCGCGTGACACCGCGATGCGCATCGGTGCGCAGATCGCCAGCAAGGTGATGCAGATCGCGAACGCCGCGACCTCCGAGGGGTCCATCTGGGAGGTGGATGCAGCGCTGCGCCCCGAAGGCAAAGCAGGCGCATTGGTCCGCACCATCGATTCCTATGTGGCCTACTACACGAAGTGGGCCAAGACCTGGGAGTTCCAGGCCCTGCTCAAGATCCGGCCCGCCGCCGGGGACCTGAAACTGGGCGCACGCTACGTCGATGCGGTGTCGGATTTCGTCTGGTCTGCGGCTGCTCGAGAGAACTTCGTCGACGACGTCCAGGCCATGCGCCGGCGGGTGGAGGAGCACATTCCGGAGAAGCAAGCGGCCCGGGAGATCAAGCTCGGCCGCGGCGGATTGCGCGATGTGGAGTTCGCCGTCCAGATCCTGCAATTGGTGCATGGCCGCAGTGACGTCACATTGCGCTCGCCGACCACCCTGACGGCGCTGGAGGCGTTGGCGACCTGGGGTTATGTGGGCAGGGAGGACGCGTCCGGGATGGGGTCGGCCTATCGGTTCCTGCGCATCCTGGAGCACCGCGTCCAGCTGCGGCAGATGCGCCGCACCCATCTGCTGCCGGACCGGGACGCTGAACTGCGTGTCATCGCCCGCTCGATGGGCATCCGCACCAACCCCGCCCAGGAACTCGAGAACGCTTTCGGCAAACAGGTGCGCCACGTCAGACGCCTGCACGAGAAGCTCTTCTACCGTCCCTTGCTGCACGCCGTGGCCAGGCTCGACTCGGGTGAGGCCCGACTCACCCCCGAGGCGGCCGAACAACGACTGTGGGCGCTCGGCTACCACGACCCGAAGGGCGCGTTGCGGCACCTGGAGTCGCTCACGAACGGCGTCAGTCGCAGGGCGGCGATCCAGCGAACGCTGCTGCCGGTGATGCTCGGATGGTTCGCGGACTGTCCGGATCCCGACTCCGGGCTCGCGGGGTTCCGGCGGGTGTCCGAGGCCCTGGGCTCGACGCCCTGGTATCTGCGGCTGCTGCGCGATGAGTCGCAGACCGCCGAACACATGGCTCATCTGCTGGCCACGTCACCGTTCGCCACGGATCTGCTGCTGCGAGCCCCCGATGCGGTGCAGATGCTGGCCGACGACGAACAGTTGCGGCCCCGACCGGCCGCCGATATCGCCGCCGAGGCGCTCACTGCCGGTCTGCGACAGGCCGACCCGGAGTCGGCCATCGCTGCCATCCGGGCCACCCGTCGGCGCGAACTTTTCCGCATCTCGGCGGCCGACTGTCTGGGCCTTCTGTCCATCGACGAGGTGGGCCAGGCGCTGTCGCACATCGCGGATGCGACGATCCAGGCGGCTCTGGCTGTCGCCACGCAGGTCGTGCGTGTCCACGAAAGGCCGGCCGAGGACCTGGTCGAGTTCGTCATCATCGGCATGGGCCGATACGGCGGGGAGGAACTCGGATACGGATCGGACGCGGACGTGATGTTCGTGTACCGGGGCCGTGAGGGCATCGATGACAAGGCGGCGTCGGATGCGGCGCTCGGCGTGGCCAACGAATTGAGCCGCCTGCTCGCGCTGCCCAGCGCTGACCCGCCGATCGACATGGACGCCGACCTGCGCCCGGAGGGACGCAACGGCCCGGTGGCTCGTTCGCTGGCGTCCTACCAGGCCTACTACCGGCGGTGGTCGGCGTCCTGGGAGGCGCAAGCGCTCCTGCGTGCGCGGCCGGTCGCGGGGTCGCCGGCCCTGCAGGATGCGTTCATCGAGGTGATCGATCCGATCCGCTACCCCCGGCGCGGTGTCCCGCAGGCGGACCTCGTGGAGATGCGGCGGCTGAAGGCGCGGATGGAAGCCGAACGGATGCCACGCGGCGCCGACCCGGCACTACACGTGAAACTGGGACGCGGCGGACTGTCGGACGTCGAATGGGTGGCTCAACTCCTGCAATTGCAGCACGGCCACGAGATCCCTGAACTGCGAACGACGCAGACCGTTTCGGTGTTGGAGCACGCCGCTTCCATCGGTTTGATCGGCGAGCAGGACTGTCAGCGATTGGTGGAAGCCTGGCGACTGGCCTCCTCAATCCGCGACGCAGTCATGCTCAGTTCCGGGCGGGCGGGGGACTCGGTCCCGACCGACGCCCGCATGCTGGCGCGTGTGGCATACCTTCTTCACTACCCGCCGGACGACCGCGGTGCGATGTCCGAGGACTACCGCCGGACCTCGCGGCGCGCCAGGAACGTGATGGAGAGACTTTTCTACGGCCTGGATTGAACCGGCTGGAGCCGGAGGTCGACCGCGACCTGTCGCCATCGAGGGTGAACGCAGATCGCCTCATCGGCTGTGGCCTGAGTCAGCTGACGCAGGCGTGAGAGTCGGGTACGGGCGTTGGACAACGGTACGGACGTGGGTGCGCGGATCTCCAACGGCTGTGCGGGGTCGAGGCTGACGCACGTGCCAGGCCTCACGACTCCCGGTCTCCCCTCCGCAGCGACGCCCGAGGCGAAAAACCAGATCCTGGCGCAGAGCACTGCCCGTCCAGCGCGTCTGGGGGTACATTGTTCGACCATGCACACAGTCGACTTTCCTACGGGCGCAGACGGATCACGTAGCACAACGGCCACCGCCCGGGCGGTCATAGCCGACGCCCTGCGGTCGGTCGATCCCGCGGCCGCACGCAGGGTCGAAGCCATCAAGGACTGGCGTTCGGACTATCTGCCGGCGATTCGCGAACTGGTGGCCGTGGCCGCGGCCAACCCGACTGCCGCGGTCGACGTCTCGCGCGAGGGTCTTCGGTCGCTGCACGAACGTTTCGTGTGGGCCGGCGATGGGGAGGACGAGCCGCTGTTGGGCGGGTTGGCCGCCAGCGAGCACGAGGGGATGGACACCTTCGAGGTGATTGGTCGCGGCGAACGGCGCAGCGACTTCTCCGTGCCCTATCAGGGCAAGCGACTGGCAGGCGGAGACCTGCACCGGCAACTCGACGACTGGGTGGCACGCGGGATCGCCGAACCCACCTTCGCCGATGCCGTGCGGGCCGTGATGGCCAACCCCGAATGGCTCGATGCCAGGGACCTGCAGATCGTGGTGATCGGCGCCGGGTCCGAGATGGGCCCCCTGCGGCAACTGCTGGACTGGGGTGCGAACGTCCACGCCGTCGATCTACCCAATTCCGCAACGTGGGAGCGGGTGATGGCCACAGGCAAGGATTCGGCGGGACGGTTGGCGGTCCCCGTGCCGCGGGGGTCCGCCTACCTCGACAGCGCGCCCGACTCGCGGATCGCGCAACTGGCCGGGCTGGATGTCCTGAGTCAGACCGACGCCCTGCTGAGCTGGTTGCGTGAGATCGACGGTGGGTTCACCCTCGGCAACTACCTCTATGCCGACGGCGGCGCCCACGTGCGGCTGTCGATGGCGATCGACGCCATCGGGTTGTTGTTGTCCGAAGAGCGCGAGGACGTGTCGCTGGCGTACTTGGCAACACCTACGGATGTGTTTGCGGTGCCCGAGGATGCTGTGGCCATGGCCCGGCAGAAGTGGCAGCAGCGACGCACCCGTCGGCTTCTGCAAGCACCCCTGCACTTGGCGAACCTGTTCGAGCCGGCCTATCGGGACACGGTGATCGACGACAGCGGCCGGGAGGTGGGGATTGCCGACTGCTTGGTCCCTCAACAGGGCCCGAACTACGCGCTGGCCAAACGTCTGCAGCGGTGGCGGGCCATCGTGGCCCGTGACGGGGGCCAGCTCGTGTCGCTCAACGTGGCGCCAGCGACCCGGACCCGGTCGGTGGTGAAGAATCGGGCGCTCGCTGCAGCCTACGCCGGCGCCGGTCAGTTCGGGATCGAGGTATTCGCGCCGTCCACGGCCAACACCTTGATGGCCGCGCTGCTGGTCCGCGACCTGCGGGATCCACAGTCAGCGTCGAACCCGGCAGCGGCGCTGCACAACCCGATGGATCTATTCGCCGACGCGGCCAACCACGGCGGCATCTGGCGCGCTGCCTACGAGCCGCGTTCGGTCCTCTCGTTGGCGGCAGTGCTGGGCTTGTTCGTCCGCAACGCCTGATCGACGTCCGGCGGGAATGGCCGCCCCCCATCAGTGCGTTGGAATCTGCGTGAGCACCAGCGTGGATCTCGACCTCGAAGGCATGACCTGTGCGTCGTGTGCGGCGCGCATCGAGAAGAAACTGAACGCACTTCCTGGTGTGGAGGCCAACGTCAACTTCGCCACCCATTCGGTGCGTCTGGATCTTCCGAGAGGTGTGAGCGTCGAGGACTGTGTGGCTGCCGTGGAGAAGGCTGGCTACGGCGCTGTGGAGCACCAAGCCGAGACCGAGCATCAGCACGACGATCCGACGTTGTTGCGACGTTTGATTGTCGCCGCAGTTCTGGCGATCCCCGTCATCGTGCTGTCCATGGCGATGCCGATGCCGCACTCGGCAGCCTTGATGTGGACCATCGCCGCGCTCTCCACCCCCGTGGTGGTGTGGTCGGCGTGGCCGTTCCACCGAGCCGCGTTCAACGCTGCCCGGCATGGCAGCACGACCATGGACACCCTGGTCAGTCTGGGAGTCCTCGCCGCGTTCACCTGGTCGGTCGTCGCGTTGTTCACCGGGGGGCACATCTACTTCGAGGTTGCTGTCACCGTCACGACCTTCCTGCTGGCCGGGCGTTACGCCGAGGCCCGGGCCAAGAAGCGCGCAGGTGAGGCGGTCACCGCGTTGCTGAAGCTCGGTGCAAAAGAAGCCACCGTTCTGCGCGATGGCCAGGAGGTGTCCATCCCGATCGGGCAGTTGGTCGTCGGTGACGAGTTCGTCGTCAGGCCCGGTGAGCGCATCGCGACCGATGCGGTCGTCGTCGCCGGTGACTCCTCGGTCGACAACGCCCTGATCACCGGTGAGTCGGTGCCTGTCGAAGTGGGACCGGGCGACCGGGTGATCGGGGCAGCGGTCAATCAGACCGGCCGCTTGATCGCCCGCGCCGAGCGGGTCGGCAAGGACACCGAGCTCGCCCAGATCGCCGCAGCCGTCGAGAGCGCCCAGACCGGCAAGGCTCCGGTGCAGCGACTGGCCGACCGGGTGTCGTCGGTGTTCGTGCCGGTGGTGCTGATCCTGTCGGTCCTGACCGCAACGGGCTGGCTTCTTTCAGGGGCCGGATGGACTGACGCCTTCACAGCGGCGGTCGCGGTGCTGATCATCGCCTGCCCGTGCGCTTTGGGTCTGGCCACGCCCACCGCCATCCTGGTGGGAACCGGCAAAGGTGCGCAGATGGGGGTACTAATCTCGGGCCCGGAGATCCTCGAGCGCACCCGGGCAATCGACACCGTCGTGCTGGACAAGACCGGAACCCTGACCCAAGGAGCGATCGAGGTCACCGTCGTGTCCGACGACCCGCGCTGTGATCGTCTCGTCGGAACGCTGGAGTCCGCCAGCGAACACCCGATCGGTCGAGCGATCGCCAACGCTCTGCCCGAGCGGGGACATCTCGAGGACTTCCGTGCCGTCCCCGGCAGAGGGGTAACCGGCACGGTGGACGGCGTACCCGTGGTCGCCGGCACCCCCCGGTGGTTGCGTGAGCTCGGCTTCGAAGTGGCCAACACCGACGCGGCTGTTCTCGCGGCATGGGACGCAGAGGTACGGGCGCAGATCCTGGTCAGCGACACCATCCGGCCCACCAGCGCCCGGGCGGTGGAACAGCTGCACGAGATCGGTCTGCGCACAGTGCTGCTGACCGGGGACACCCGTCACGCTGCGGAGCAGGTCGCTGAGCAGGTCGGGATCGAGGAGGTCATCTCCGATGTGAAACCGCTGGACAAACAAGCGGCGGTCATGGACCTTCAGGCCGGCGGCGCCCGGGTGGCGATGGTCGGCGACGGGGTCAACGACGCCGCTGCTTTGGCGCAGGCCGATCTCGGGATCGCGATGGGTGCCGGCGCGGACGTGGCGATCGCGGCCAGTGACATCACACTCGTGCGCGGAGATCCGGTGGCCATCGTGGACGCGATCCGCTTGAGCCGGCGCACCTTGCGCACGATCAAACAGAACCTCTTCTGGGCGTTCGCCTACAACAGTGCGGCGATTCCGTTGGCGATGGCAGGGCTGCTGACGCCAATGGTGGCCGGCGCGGCCATGGCCTTCTCGTCGGTCTTCGTCGTACTCAACAGTCTGCGTCTGCGGCGGTTCCGCAGCCGGCAAGATCACTGAGCGTAGCTGCGCCCCGTACGCAGAACCGCACTGCGTCGAAGGCCGGCTGCGCCGTTGGTTACCCTCGATGGATGGGTAGGTCGATCCTCGTCTCTGTGCTTGTGGCAGTCGGGTGCGCCATCATCATCGCGGCTCTGGGTCGCCTGCTGGACAGCGCGACTCTTACCACCGTGGCCGTGGCCGCAGGTGCCGGCGCCGGGCTCGGGTACTTCATCACCACCCGCACGAACAAGCCAGACGGGGACCCCAAGCGCGGCAAGTAGGCCCGACAAGCCATTACCGTGACCAAGTGAGGTGATCCGGTGAACAGAGCAAGTGCGGTGACGGTGGCCGTCGCCATGGGCTTGACGCTGCTGGCCGGTGCCCCGTCGAATGCCACTTCATCGGCCTCGGCGCCGTCGATCACGCCGCAATCGGTTGCCACGAAGAAGAAGCCGGAGCAGAAGTCCAAGAAGAAGGCTAAGAAGAAGAAAGCCAAGAAGCGCGGCACCTTGCGCGTCGTGGCGCAGGGGATTCCGCAGGGAGGCTCTGCGAAGATCACCGTTGCGGGGAAGCGTTATCGCAAGAAGCTCCCGGCAGCGGGCAAGCTGCGCAATCTCAAGCCCGGCAAGTACCGGGTCTGGGCCGCGCCGATCGTCGTGGACGGTGGCACATCCTCGGTTCCGGATCTGCCGGTCCGGGTGAAGGTGCGCAAGAGCAAATTGACCTTACGGCTGCAATACACCTGGAACCCTCGCACCGACAGTTTTCCCCCCGGCCCGGCCGACGAGCTGAAGGTGAGTGGCCGCACCACGTCGTCGATCGACTTGACCTGGGTGAACGGTTCGGCACCGGACTTGCAGGCAGTGGCCGTGCGCCGAAAGGCCGGCTCGGTTGCACCCGCGTCGCTGGATGAAGGCCGCGCACTGTCGCTGGCCGGCTTTGCCACATCGATCACTGACACTGGCCTGCGCCCCCACACCACCTACAGCTACAGCGTGTTCATGGTCGACTTCTCGGGCAACGCAAGCAGACCGGTGAGTGTGGTCGCTCGCACGACCGCCGAAGCCGTGGCGGTCACCGCTGGTTTGGCGCACACCTGCGCTTTGGTGAAAGGCGACACTGTCAGCCCCGATCTGGCCGCGGCCGACCAGGGCCAGGCAGTCGAGTGCTGGGGGGACAACACTCACGGCCAACTCGGAAACGGCACGACGACCGACGCTTAGGCTCCATCCGGTGTCGATCTGACGGGAGCGGTGCAGGTGGTCGCCGGCGGTGAGCACACATGTGTGCGTCAGCGCACCGCTGGCGTCGTGTGCTGGGGACGCAACGACGAGGGGCAAGCGGGGCAACCCGGGGCCAAGGATGTGCCGGCCCCCGCGACGGTGGAACTGCCCGCTGCGGTGGATTTGGCCGCGGGTGGGGGGCACACGTGCGCGGTGCTGAGCAACGGTTCGGTCCGTTGCTGGGGGGCCAACGACCGTGGGCAGCTGGGTGTCGCAGCGCCTACCCGTAGCGATGTCCCAATCGTGGTGCCTGGCATCTCGAACGCGGTATCCGTCACCGCGGGCTACGCCCACACCTGCGCGGTTCTGAACAACGGGTCGGTGCGCTGTTGGGGCGCCAACGACCATGGCCAGCTGGGCAACAACTCCACCGACGATGCCTCGGTTCCCGTCCGGCCACAGGTGGCTGATGTTGCCTCCCTGACGGCCGGGGTGTTCCACACCTGTGCCCTGCTGGACGACAATTCCGTACAGTGCTGGGGCGGCAACGAGCACGGGCAACTCGGCGATGGTGGCTCCAGTGACGCGCTGATGCCCACTGAGGTGAGCATGCCCGCCGCGTCCATGGTGTCGGCCGGTGCCTACCACACCTGCGCGGTCACCGGCTCGAACGTGCGGTGCTGGGGTCGCAACCAGGGCGGCCGCCTCGGTGACGGTACGCAGATCGACCGGGGCACTCCCACCCGGATCGTGCTGAGCTCCACCCGGTCGGTGGCAGCCGGTGGATATCACAGTTGCGCGGTCAGCGGCGCCTCAGTGCAGTGCTGGGGTTCGAACAACCAGGGCCAACTCGGCATCGGCAGCCGGGTCGGTTCGTTGCGTCCGGTGCCGGTGCCAGATCTCTGAGCACCGGCCTCAGGAAGCGCCCGACAGGAGAACTCGCAGCAACTCCGCGGTTGTTGTCTGGTGCCGGGTGGCAGCCTCGATCCCGGCCTCGAGCAGCGGCTTCCAGCCCTCCGGGGTGGCGGCTTTCGCCAGGACTTCCTCGTCCCCGCCGGAGGTGAGCGCCGCGCGCACCGCCTTTGTCACCGGCAGCACCTCGAAGACGCCCATCCGGCCGCGGTACCCGTGCGCTTCGCATCTTTCGCATCCCCTGCCGACGACCATGTTCGCCGCCTGAGCTTCGGTGAGGTGCAGGCGCTCGCGGGTTTCGGCGTCTGCGGGGTCGGGCGCCTTGCAGTAGGGACAGGGCTTGCGCACCAGACGTTGTGCGATGACCATGATCAGCGACGAGGCGATCAGGTACCGAGGCACACCCATGTCCACCAGTCGCATCACCGCCGAAGGTGCGTCGACGGTGTGCACGGTGGCCAGGACCAGGTGACCGGTCAACGCCGCCCGGATCGCCAATTCGGCGGTCACCTTGTCCCGGATCTCGCCGACCATGATGATGTCCGGGTCCTGCCGCAGGACCGAGCGCAGGCCGGCCGCGAACGTCATCCCGGACTTCTCATCGATCTGTACCTGGCTGACTCCGGGTAGTTCGATCTCGACTGGCTCCTCCAGTGTGATGAGGTTCCGGTCGCCGGTCACGACCTCGTGGATGGCCGAGTACAGAGTGGTGGTCTTGCCCGAGCCGGTGGGGCCGGTGATGAGCACCAGACCCTGATTGCTGCGCAGCGCCTGATGCACGCGCGACAGCATGTCGTCGGGAATGCCCAGCGCCGTCAAGGCCGGCAGTTCCCCGATATCTGCCAGCAGCCGGATCACGAGAGTCTCTCCGTGCAACGTGGGCAGGGTCGACACTCGGATGTTGCGTCCCACACCGTCCAGGCGGATACGCGCTCGGCCGTCCTGTGGCACCCGCTTCTGGGCGATGTCCAGGTTGGCGATGATCTTGATGCGTGAGGTGAGCGGTGCCTGACCGGAACGGGGCAGAGTCATCACCTTGCGCAGACCTCCGTCCACCCGCATCCGCACGCGCACCTCGTCGGCCATCGGCTCGATGTGGATGTCGCTGGCGCCCATCCGAATGGCGGTGCCGAGGATCTGGTGGACCGCGGCCACCGCGCCGGCGTCTCCTGCTCCCGTTTCCGAGTCGACCGGTACTGCCTTGCGGGAGTCGTCGAAACCCTCCAGGGCGTCGACCGCGTTCGCCTCGCTCCAGGTGGCCGCCAAACGCCGCCGGATCTGGCTTTCCGGGGCCACCACCACTTCCAGTTCGACGCCACGGTGCTTGCGGTGCAGATGCAAGCGGACGTCGTCGAGCCCGACCACGTCGACCGGGTCCGCGGCAGCTACCCGCAACACGTTGTCCGACCGCGACAAGGGGACCACGAGGGCTTTCATGGCCACCACCTGGGGGATCGAGCGGGCGACGTCGGTGTCGATCTCCTCCTGCGACAGATCCACCGCACGCAGGCCGTGCGCCTGGGCCAGGGCGGCGGCCAGCGAGATCTCCGTCACGCGCTCCTCATCGAGCAGGATGCGACCCAATCGCCTTCGCCGTCGCGGCGGGTCCTGTGATTGCATCACCAGGCAGTGGCGTAAGTCCTCCTGCGTGATCGCCCCCCATGCGACCAGGATCTCTCCTACTCGCTGCCGCATGCCGACTCCTGTTCGTCAATACCGGATCTGACGCTACGCCGCGGCGAGGGTCCGGTGCGAGTCGACACTCGCGCCGCCGCTCAGCCGATGGGGTTCGGTGTGCCCGAAGTGCGACTGGCCGAAGCGCGGTGAGTACGGGCGACGCCTTGGTTTGTCCGGCGCGCGTCAATGCAGTGTCGTCGGCCAACGCTGTCCCGCGACCCTGTTGGCCCCCGCCTTGAGCCGGTTCAACGGCCTGCGTCGACACTGATACATCCCGGCCCGGTGATCGGTAACGTGCGAATCGCTATGGACACGTCGAACCCCCGGACCTGGATCGGCCACGTGATCGTGTGCGGTGTGCAGGGGCTCGGCGTCAGGGTGGTGGAGCTGCTGCGATCGGCAGGCATTCGGGTCGTCATCATCGGAACCGCCGCACAGGAACAGCATCTGCGCGTGGTGCAGACACTGGATGTGCCCCGTATCGATGCCAGCCCTCGCAATCCCGAGAGCCTGTGGGCCGCGGGTCTTGCTGGTGCTTTGTGCGTCGTGTGTGTCGAGGACGACGATCTGCGCTGTCTGGAGGCCGCACTGCTGGTGCAGGAACTCGCTGCGCAGACGCGCGTCATCGTCCGGCAGTCGAATCCGGCGGTGGGCCGGGCTATCACCTCGGCGATTCCCCGCGGGCTGGTTGTGAACCCGGCGGATCTGGCGGCGCCGACCTTTGTGGAATCGGTGCTGGACGAACGACTGCACCGGATGCAGATCGCCGGGGACGACTACGCCGTGCGAGAGGTCGAGGTGCGGGCGTCGGGCAGACTGCAAGACCTGTTCGGGGAATTGGCGCCGATCCTGGTTATCCACCAAGACGCGACGACTGCGGTCTGCCCGAGTCGTGAGACCTCGGTGAGCGTCGGTGACCGGGTGGCTCTGGTCGGCCTGGAATCCGAATTGATGGATTTCCAGGAGGTGCCGGCGCAGCCCTTGGGGGTTCCCGCCCGACCGGGCCGACCCGCGCGGCGGCCACTGCAGGCCCTTGCGCGCAACCTGTCCTACGGGGCGAACAGTGCCTTGAAGTGGACCGTCGGCGGCCTGTTCGTCCTCGGCTCCCTTTTTGCGGTGATCCTCATGTTCGGGTACGTGGACACCGCCAACGACAAGATGGACCTGCTTGATGCGGTCTATTTCTCGGTAGAGACGTTGGCGACCGTCGGGTACGGCGACTTCGCGTTCGACGCGCAGCCCGGGTATCTGCGGATCGTGGCGATCTTGGTCATGATCATGACCGTTGCGCTGATGGCCATCCTGTACGCGCTGGTCACCGAATTCCTTGTCAGCCGCCGGTTGGCTGCGACCTTCGGCTTGCTGCGTGTGACAGGAATGACCAACCATGTGGTCGTGGTGGGGCTCGGTTCGCTGGGAGTGGCCGTCGTCGAGCGACTGGTCGCAATGGGCCAGCAAGTCGTCGTGGTGGAGCGCGATCCGAACAACCGCCATATCGGCAGGGCGCGGGCCCTGGCAGTGCCGGTCATCGCCCAAGACGCGACCCAGACGCAGACCCTGGTCTCGGCAAACATGCCGGCCGCCGCCGCGGTGGCGGTCTTGACGTCCGACGAGTACGCCAACCTTGAGACGGGCTTGGCGGTGCGCGACAGCCTCGGCCAGCGCTGGCCCGATGTGCCGGTGGTCATGCGGGTTTTCGACCGCCGGCTGGCTGCCATGCTCGAACAACGGCTCAAGTTCCACCACGTCCGTAGTGTCTCCGCGGTCTCGGCCCCGTGGTTCGTGGCCGCCGCGCTGGGCCTGGAAGTGATTGCGACCTTCGCGGTGGATCAGGAGACATTCATCGCGGGTCGCCTGACGGTGCGGGCCGAAGGAGGGCTCGCCGGGGTTTCGATGCTCGACCTGCCGATGCGGGCGCGGGTGATCGCCTTGACCAGACAGGGCGGCCTCGAGCATCTCCCGCGCAGTCAGACCACATTGCAGGCCGGTGACGACGCGTATGTGGTGGGGCCGCCGGAGGACCTGCTGTCGCTATTGATGCACAACCGCTCGGTCAATGTGCAGGACGGCTCATCCCAGCCCTGAATGCACCACCCGACCCGCTGCGATCGTCATGTTGATCGGCACGTCTGCCAGCCCGCGACCGGATCTCAGCAGGCCGCGGGTGATGTCGGCGCCCAGCAGCACCATGTCCGCCCGCCTGCCCAGCGCCAGAACCCCGCCGTCGGCGTCGTGGTTGACGTACGCCGAACCCGAGGTGAAGGCCTCGATGCCCTTCCCGGCCTCGATCGCCTCGGTAGGCAGGAAGGGCGCTGCCTCACCGCGTTCGGAGGGGTCGACCCGTGTGGCCCCGACCTCGATCTGAGCCAAGGGGTTGGCTGTGGAGACCGACCAGTCGCTGCCGGCGGCCAGTCGCGCGCCCGACCGTTGAAGCGAAGCGAAGGGGTACTGCTGTTCTGCCCTCTCGGT
The DNA here is from genome assembly GCA_016719135.1 of Micrococcales bacterium. Taxonomy (GTDB): domain Bacteria; phylum Actinomycetota; class Actinomycetes; order S36-B12; family UBA10799; genus JADKAV01. Next base: position 12,559 of record JADKAV010000005.1, read on the forward strand.
TCCCAGGAACGGGATGGTCAATTCCTGCATCTGCGGATCGCTCGAGGCCCAGTACATCTGGCAGTTGGCGACGACCCCCAACCGGGCGAATCGCACGATGTCGTCGGGGTGGACCACCTGCAGATGAGCGATGTGGTGGCGGTTGTCGGCTAGGCCGTTGGCCGTCCTGGCTGCCTGCACGGCGTCCAGTCCCATGCGCACTGCGCGGTCACCGATCGCATGCATGTGGACCTGCAGGCCGTGGCGGTCGAGCGAGGTGACTGCGGCGTCGAGCAGGTCTGCATCCACGAATGTCATGCCGTGGTTGGAGGTATGGCCTCCACACCCGTCGCAGTACGGCTCGAGCAGAGCACCCGTGTAGTTCTCCAGAACTCCGTCAATCATGATCTTGACGGTGGTCGGGTGGAAGCCCTGCGCCGACTCGGCGGATCGTTCGAGCAGCTCATCGATCTGCTCGAGGCCACGGTGCCGGTCCCACCACAGGGCGCCGACCACACGTGCGGTGAGTTCCCCGGACTCGGCCAGGCTGCGGTAGGCCTGCTGTGTCGCCGGTGTCACCCATGCGTCCTGCCAGGCGGTGACCCCGAGGGAATGCAGGTGGCGCTGACCCTCGAGGATGGCTGCGCGCCACTGCGCCTGCGACGGCGGCGGGACCACGCGCTCATACATGGCATAGGCCGCTCCTTCGTGCAGCATGCCGGTGGGCTCCCCGGTTGCCGGATCACGCTCGATACGGCCATCGGGAGGATCCGGGGTGGTCGCGGTGATCCCGGCGATCTCCAGTGCGCGAGAATTGACCCAGGCGCCGTGGACGTCGCGGTTGAACAAGAAGACCGGGCGGTCGGGTGCGATCGCGTCGAGGTCCGCTTTGTGCGGGTTGCCGCCCGGGAAGGCTGACATCGCCCAGCCACCGCCGGTGATCCAATCGCTTCCTGGGTTGCTGCGTACGTGTTCGGCAATGATCTGCTGGTACTCGCCGCGGTCCACGGCATCGTTGAGCCACACGCGCAGCATGTTCAACCCGGCGAAGGGTGCATGCACGTGGGCATCCTGGAAACCCGGCACCACGGTCGCGCCTGACGCCTTGATCACCCGCGTGCTGGGCCCCACCTCGGCGGGCACGATGCGATCCCCACGGATACCGATCGTCGTATCGGCACTGCCCCAGATGCTGGCATCCTGAATGACCATGTCGGCAGTCGTCACCCGCCAAGTCAATCAGGGGTGACCCTGGTCGTCCCTCCCGAAGTGGGCACTGCAGGCCCGCTGGTTCAGGAAACCGCCACCTTTGGGAGGAAAATGGGCCCGAAAAGTGCGCTTTGGGGTATTTGCACCCACCGAAAGTGGGCAGTCGAGGCATCCCGTGCCCACTTTGTGCGGGGCACAAGAAAGGACCCCCGACCCTACGCAGGTCGGAGGTCCTTCTTCTTGCCCTAGATGTCGTAGTACATCTCAAACTCGTGCGGGTGGGGACGCAGGCGGATGGGGTCCACCTCGTTGGTCCGCTTGTAGTCGATCCACGTCTCGATCAGGTCGTCGGTGAACACCCCACCCTCGGTGAGGAAGTCGTGGTCGGCTTCGAGTGCGTCGAGCACATCGGACAACGTGCCGGGAACTTGCGGGATGTTGGCGGCCTCGTCCGGCGGCAACTCGTACAGGTCCTTGTCGACCGGCTCGGGCGGCTCGATCTTGTTCTTGATGCCGTCGATGCCTGCCATGAGCATGGCCGAGAAGGCCAGGTACGGGTTGCTGGAGGGGTCCGGCACGCGGAACTCGATGCGCTTGGCCTTGGGGTTGTTGCCGGTGATCGGGATCCGGATGCAGGCCGAGCGGTTGCGCTGCGAGTACACCAGGTTGACCGGTGCCTCATACCCGGGCACCAGGCGGTGGTAGGAGTTCACCGTCGGGTTGGTGAACGCCAGCACCGCCGGTGCGTGCCTGAGCAACCCGCCGATGTACCAACGCGCCATGTCGGACAGGCCCGCGTAGCCGAGCTCGTCGTAGAACAGCGGCTCGCCGTCCTTCCACAGCGACTGGTGCACGTGCATGCCCGAGCCGTTGTCGCCGAAGAGCGGCTTGGGCATGAAGGTGACGGTCTTGCCGGCGTCCCAGGCGACGTTCTTGATGACGTACTTGAACTTCATGACGTCGTCAGCGGCCTTGGCCAGGGTGTCGAAGCGGTAGTTGATCTCCGCCTGGCCGGCGGTGCCCACCTCGTGGTGCGCGCGCTCGACGCTCAAGCCGACCTCGGCGAGGGTGAGCGTCATCTGATCGCGCAGATCCGCGTAGTGGTCGACCGGCGGCACCGGGAAGTAGCCGCCCTTGTAGGGGGTCTTGTACCCGCGGTTCGGGGAGCCGTCGGGCTCGTTCTCCCGCCCGGAGTTCCACTTGCCCTCGACGGAGTCGATGTAGTAGTAGCCGGCGTTCTGCTTGGTCTCGAACCGGACGTCGTCGAAGATGTAGAACTCCGCCTCGGGGGCGAAGAAGGCGGTGTCGGCGATGCCGGTGGTGGCCAGGTAGGCCTCCGCCTTGGCGGCGATGTTGCGCGGGTCGCGACTGTACAGCTCGTCGGTGAACGGGTCGCGGATCGACATGTTCACGATCAGGGTCTTCTCAGCCCGGAACGGATCCAGGTATGCGCTGCCCAGGTCAGGCGTGAGTTTCATGTCGGATTCGTGGATGGCCTGGAAACCGCGGATCGACGAGCCGTCGAACATCTGGCCGTTCGCGAAGAAATCCGCGTCGACGGACTCGGCGGGGACATTGAAGTGCTGCATGACGCCGGGCAAGTCGCAGAAGCGGACGTCCACGAATTTGACATCCTCTTCTTGGATATACCGGATAACCTCGTCAGGACTACTGAACATCAGACTCCCTCATCTGTCTCGGTGGCGGGGCGGCCCCCCACCCTGTTCGTACGCTTGCCACTTGAGCTTGCGTCTGAGTCGACCATACGTTTCGCGCGTTTCCCGGCCGTCACCTTGTTGTTTCGTGTTTGTAACACGCATTCGCCGCAACGATGGTGCGCGGGGGGTGGCGTCGCACTGAGCCTTTGGCCAAGAAGGAGTAGGGCTGGGTGGTTCTTAACGACTGCGTGGCTGGCCGCAGACAGCAGTCGCAGAGACCTGGGCCTGCTCTTTGGCCCCTTGCAGATCGGGAGTCGAGAACGTCAGCGTCCACTTCGATTTCGCGGGGACCGCTGATTCGACAAACGGCGACTGGATCGAACCGCTGCCCGACCACGCGTTGGCCGGCATCAGCGGCGATGAGAAGCCCCACGCCAGGGCGCGACTACCTTTGGGGCACTTCGCGACGATCGTGGCGGTGCGGTTGCCCAGCGTGAACGACGTGCTCTTGGTCACGGACCGGACCTTCTTGAATGCCTTCTTGTGCACGCAGACCGCGGCGCTGTTCGAGTACTCCGAAGCCATCCCCTCCTGGCGCCATCCGGTGCGGCCCGCGGGGGTCGAGGAGACCGCGGCGCTCTGTTTGACGCTCACGAGGTTCATGTAGCCCAGTGCCGTCTTGGATCCACACCGCGCGACTGAACCCTGTGCCGTTTCCTTGCGGACAGCCTTCACCGGACCCTTTGCGCAGACAGTGCGGGCCTGCATGCTCCCCGGTGCCAGGCCGCGCGCGATGCTGAGCCGGTAGCCGTACTTCGTGGTGTCCTTCTTCGTGCCCACGAACCAGCCCGGCCCCGAAGTGGGGGTGTTGGTGCCCTTCCAGCCGGCGGCGATCGGTACGTAACCCTTCCCGCAATCGAACTGGGACACCGATGGCTGATCGTTGTTGAAAGGGAATGTGGAGTCAGGTGAGCCGGCCACAGAGACAGTCGCGGACTTGACCAGTTTCACCTTCACCGGGTCGGCCTGCACGGCGGGTGTTGCGACGGCGAGGATCCCGAGCACGGCGCCACCCAGGGCGAGAGGGCGGCTGGCCCACGGTTTGTTCATCCAATGAGCGTAGCCGTCGGGACACGATGCCGGAGTCGGTCGACCCGATTGTGATGTTTGCGTGCCTGTGCGTTTCAGCCTGTGTAATACCCGTCCACCTCGGTGAGCGCCTCGTCGACTATCGACAAGCCCTCGCGCACCTCGTCCTCGGTGATGTTGCAGGGCGGGACGATGTGCATCCGGTTGAAGTTGGCGAAAGGAAGCAGCCCGCGCGAAACACATGCCTTGGTCAGCACACCCATCGCCTCACTCGTGCCGCCATAAGGGGCCAGTGGTTCGCGGGTGGCGCGGTCGACCACGAGATCCAGGGCCCAGAAGACGCCGAGGCCGCGCACCTCGCCGATCACCGGGTGCTTCTCGGCCAGCTCGCGCAACGCGGGGCCGATCACGGTTTCGCCGAGTTTCTTGGCATGTTCCACGATGCCTTCGGAGCGCATCACCTCGATGGTCGCCAATGAGGAGGCGCAGGCCAGGGGATGGCCGCTGTAGGTGAGCCCGCCGGGGAAGACCCGCTCGTCGAAGGTCGCCGCGATCTCATCGCTGATGATCACCCCGCCCAGCGGCACGTAGCCCGAGTTCGAACCCTTGGCGAAGATGATCAGGTCGGGGTTGACGCCCCAGTTGTCGATGGCCAGCCATTCGCCGGTGCGCCCGAAGCCCGCCATCACCTCATCGGCGATGTACACGATCCCGTATTTGTCGCACAGCGCCCGAACTCCATCGAGATAGCCCGGCGGCGGCACCAGGACGCCGGCGGTTCCGACCACGGATTCGATGAGCACCGCGGCGACCGTGTTCGGGCCCTCGAATGTGATGACCTCCTCGAGGTGGGCCAGTGCGCGTTCCGTTTCCTGCTGCTCGTCGGCCGACCAGAACGACGAACGGTACAGGTACGGCCCGAAGAAGTGCACGTGTCCGTAGGCGAACTCGTTGGGCCAGCGACGCGGGTCGCCGGTGGCGTTGATGGCGGCGCCGGTGTTGCCGTGATAGCTGCGGTAGAAGCTCAGGACCTTGTGTTTGCCGGTGTGCAGACGGGCCATGCGGATCGCGTTCTCCGCAGCATCGGCGCCGCCGTTGGTGAAGAACACCTTGTTGTGGCCAGGTGGGGCGACTTCACTGATCGCCTTGGCGGTGCGGCCGCGCACCAGCGATGCGTGCTGCGGTGCCAGGGTGGCCTGGATCGCGGCCTGCTCCTGGATGGCCGCCACCACGGCGGGGTGCTGGTGGCCGATGTTGAGGTTGACCAGTTGGCTGGAGAAGTCGAGGAACGAGTTGCCTTCGAAGTCCCACAGACGACTGCCCGAGCCGGACTGGAACACCAGGGGTTTGAGGGCGCCCTGCGCGCTCCACGAGTGGAAGACGTGGGCGCGGTCGAGGTCGAACGCTTCGGAGTTGCTCGTCATGTCGTGCGAAACGACGGAATCAGAATCGGCCATGCAGACCAGGGTACGGTTTGCTCCGTCGGTTGGGGAAGCGTCCTGCGGAAACAGCATGAACGAAGGCCTGGTGAAGTATTGTCTGGACATGCCGGCCGTTCTTAGCCCCGCCTACCGGGAGGCGTGTCTGTGGCAGGAGCAGGTGCCGCGGGAACGGCGCTCCGTCGAGGACGTCCCGGACTCCGTGGACGTCGTGGTGATCGGGGCCGGGTATTGCGGTTTGAATGCGGCCGCGACCGTCGCAGCTGCCGGGGCATCGGTGGTCGTACTCGACAAGGAACCGCTGGGATGGGGTGCCTCGAGCCGCAATGGCGGCATGGTGATCCCCGAGCTCAAGTCGAGCCCTGCGGCACTGGTGAAGAAGATCGGGCCGCTGGGCGCTCAGTTGTACGCCGAGGTGGAGCAGGCCTTCGAACACACCGAGGCTCTCACCCGGCAAATCGACTGCGACTACGAACGCAGCGGCCAGTTGTACCTGGCACATTCCAAGCACCACACAGCCGAGCTTCAGGAACTCAGCGGCCAACTGCAAGGCGTGCATTTCCTGAGCCGGTCTCAGGTGCGTGAACGGATCGGCAGTGATGCGTTCGACTCCGCGGTGTTCTTCGAGAAGGTCGGAGGGCTGCACCCCGCCAAGTACCACGATGGGCTGGCCAAGCGGGCCGAGAACGCCGGTGCGCAGATCCGCGACCGCACGGCAGCGGTCGCCGTGCACAGGCATGGGGCCGGCTTCCGGGTGGACACCACGCGTGGGAGCGTAGGGGCCGGTCAGGTGATCGTGGCCACGAACGCGTACATGGACGCCGCAGTGCCCGAGCTGGCCCGTCGCGTACTCCCGATCAATTCGTACATCATCGCCACACAGCCACTGAGCCAGGAGCAGCAAGCGATCATCGGAAAGCAGATGATGGTCGACACCAAGAACCTGCTGTTCTACTGGCGGCTCACCCCGGACGGCCGGATGGCCTTCGGTGGGCGCAACCGGCTGGATCCCGTCGATATCCCGACGGCCCGGGAGTTCCTCTACGACAACATGGTGCGCATCCATCCCCAACTGCGCGGCATCGGTGTCGAATACGCCTGGACCGGATATGTCGCCATGACGTTGGACCGTTTGCCCCACGTAGGCACCGTCGACGGCGCCTGGTACGCCACGGGCTGTAACGGCACGGGCGTGAGTCTCAACGGCTGGTTGGGACATCGTCTGGGACAGGTGGTGACCGGCCAGGCCGCCCCTCCCGCGTTCGCCGAGCTGCCGCACAAGCCGATCCCGTTGCGAACGATTACTTCCAGCTACCTGCCGTTCGTCGGCAGGTACTTCGCATTGCAGGACCGACGCTAGGAGAGCACATGTCGATCGACAGAAGCCGGCTCGCATCGCTGCTGGATGCGCAACGCACGCTGCACCGGCAGCGAACGACGCGTTCGCGGCAGGCTTTCGAGGCAGCAGACCACCTGTTCGGGCGGGTCCCCATGACCTGGATGAACAAGTGGTCCGGCGGATATCCGTTGTACCTCTCAGGCGCTCACGGGAACCGGATCACCGACCTCGACGGCCACGAGTACGTCGACTTCGCGCTCGGCGACACGGGGGCGATGGCAGGGCATTCCCCGAGGGCCACGGTCGCCGCGGTGACCGAGCGGATCGCCGAACTGGGTGGCATCACCACGATGATGCCCACGCAGGACGCGCAGTGGGTGGCCGCGGAGCTGACCCGGCGCTTCGGGCTCTCGCTTTGGTCTTTCAGCCTGACTGCCACCGATGCGAACCGCTGGGCGCTGCGGATCGCCCGGATGGTCACCGGTCGGCCCAAGGTGATGGCCTTCTCCTACTGCTACCACGGGTCGGTTGATGAGACTTTCGTCATCACCGGCCCGGATGGGGGCACTGCGCCGAGGGCCGGCAATGTGGGGCCGGCGGTGCCCGTCTCGCAGACCACGCGCGTTGCGGAGTTCAACGACCTGGCCAGCGTGGAAGCGGGCCTGGCCCATGAAGACGTTGCTGTTGTGATCATGGAGCCGGCCCTGACGAACATCGGCATCGTGCTGCCCGAGCCGGGCTTTCTTGAGGGAGTGCGCGATTTGTGCACGCGATACGGAACCCTGCTGCTGATCGACGAGACTCACACGATCTCCGCGGGCCCGGGCGGATGCACCGAGGCCTGGGGACTGGAACCGGACATCTTCGTCATCGGCAAGAGCATCGGCGGTGGCCTCCCGAGTGGCGCGTACGGGATCACCGAGGCTGTTGCCGATGCAGTGCGCAACCACCCGGAGGCTGACTTGGTGGATGTCGGGGGAGTGGGCGGGACTCTGGCCGGCAACGCGCTGTCGACTGCTGCGATGCGAGCGACGCTCGGCGAGGTCCTGACGGACACGAACTTCGAGCACATGATCACCCTTGCCACCCGGTTCCGCGAGGGTGTGGAAGGAGTACTGGAGAAGTACGACGTGCCGTGGTCGGTTGAGCAGCTAGGTGCGCGCGCGGAGTACCGGTTCTGTTCTCCGGCGCCGCGCACAGGTAGCGAATCCGCGGCTGCCCACGACGACGAGATCGAGGAGTATCTGCACCTCTACCTGAGCAACCGGGGGGTGCTGATCACTCCGTTCCACAACATGGCCCTGATGTGTCCGGCCACCACGGCCGCGGATGTGGATCTGCACACCGAGGTATTCGGTGAGGCAGTGGCGGCGCTGGTGGTCTGATGAGACTGGCTTTTCTCGGTGCTTCGGACTAGGGGGGAGTCGTCTGGTCGGTGAGGTGTTTGCTGGCCGGGGGTGTGTGGGACACACCGGGCCGGGCGGTGGTTGACCACGCAGGTCGGCACATATCGGCGGGCGGTGTCGGTGGTGGCCGCGGAAACGACTGCTGACCAGCGGTTCGGTCCAGCCTCGCCATCACATGGGGGCCACCGGTCGCACCCTCGGCTCCGCTGCGGCCCCCATCTGATGGAAGAAAAGGGACATAAGCCCCACAGTGCACGCCGTGGCCATCACATCGGGGCCGCCGAGGGCCTCACCGCCTCCGCCGCGGCCCTCATTTGATGGCGGTGGGCGGTAGATGCTCTGGTGGCAGGGGCGTCTGCGAGCCAATGGCCACGTTGGGCTGTGACTGGCATGCCGTCAACGACACGATCCTGGCCCACGGTCAGCTGCTGGTCGACGATCCCGAACGGATCGGCCCGATCCAGGCGACCGGGAAGGACCAGACGCTGTTCAACCGACTCGGGCAGTACCGCACCCAGCAGTGGGCGACCACGTTCGACTCCCCCCTGAAATCCGAAGGCCCTTTTCTCACCAGTCCACTGCGATGGGGGAGCCAGTGGACCGCAGGGGACGGTCAGGACCCGAGCACGGAGATTCCCCTCGTCATACTTCTTGTGCCGCACCGCGGCGTGTCCCGGTCAGCTGGGGATCGAGCGACAGGCGTGAGTGTGTGGGCCTCGGACTAGCTCTGGATGACCCGACCGAAGGCCGCGGTGTACTCCCGTTCCTCATCAGCGGTGAAGTCGCGGAACACCTGCGCCTGTGCCAGTAACTCAGGCGTCGGGAAGATCCACTCGCTCTGCGCGAGTTCCGGGTCGGTCTTGGCAAGTTCCTCGCGGGCACCCTTCACCGGGCACACGTAGTTGACCCAAGCCGCCACTTCGGCTGCCACGGCGGGGTCGTAGTAGTAGTTGATGATCGCCTCAGCGCCGGACTTGTTGGTGGCGGTGTAGGGGATGATGAAGTTGTCCGACCACAGCGTGCCACCGCTTTCCGGCAGTGCGAAGTCCCACTTGTCACCCTGTTCGGCGTTGATCTGGAAGATGTCGCCGGACCATGCGATGGCGGCCCAGGCCTGCTCGTTGATCAGGTCTTCCTTGTAGGAGTTGCCCTTGATCTGTTTGATCTGCCCGTTCTGAACCTGTTCCTCGATGACGTCGAGTGCGTTCATGAACTGGTCGGCGGTGAAGTCGCCGGTGACGTCGACGCCCTGATCGAGCATCACCAGACCGACTGTGTCCTGCACCTCCGAGAGCACCACGACCTTCCCCTTGAGTGCCGGGTCCCAGAGGTCAGCCATGGTGCGCAGTCCGTTGGGCACCCGCTCCTTGTTCCACGCAAGGCCGCCGAACCCGGACTGGTAGGTCAGCGAATACACGCGACCGGGGTCGAACGGCACATCCTCCAGTTCGGGCAGTAGGTTCACCGAGTTGGGGATGTTCGCCTTGTCCAGCGGCGCCGCCCATCCCTTCTTGATCCAGGGGGCGATCAGCGAGTCCGAGGGGGTCACAAGGTCGTAGCCGATGTCCATCCCGCGGGCCAGTTGTGGTGCCACCTTGCCGTTGAACGACACGTTGTCGTCGATGTCCTCGCGGTACTCGACGGTGTAGCCGGTCTGCTCCTCGAACCTCTCGAGGGTGGGGTAGGCCTGCCGCTTGCGGTTGTAGTCCAAATACAGCGTCCAGTTCGCCCACACGACGCTCTTGTCGTTGGGGTCCTGGCTCACCGAAACCGATGGCGCGGGACCCGCTGAGCGTGTGCCGCAGCCCGCGAGCCCGGCCGTTGCGGCCAGGGCCGCCATGAACTGACGCCTGCTCAAATCTCGGCTCATGGATTCAGCCTCGCATACGGTCGGAAGGTTGAATGGATTCGACCACTATTTGGTCGAATCCATTCAACCTTTGCTCACGCGTTGGTCGGGAAGCCCAGGTTGATGCCGCCGTGCGCCGGGTCCGGCCAGCGCGACGTCACGACCTTGCCGCGGGTGAAGAAGTGGAAACCCTCGACCCCGTGCGCATGGGTGTCGCCGAACAGCGAGGCCTTCCAGCCGCCGAACGAGTAGTACGCCATCGGCACCGGGATCGGCACGTTGATGCCGATCATGCCGACCTGCACCTCGGACTGGAACTTGCGGGCCGCGCCACCGTCGCAGGTGAAGATCGCCGTGCCGTTGCCGTACGGATGCGAGTTGATGAGTTCCATCGCCTCCTCGTAGGACTCGACGCGCACCACCGACAGCACCGGTCCGAAGATCTCATCGGTGTAAATGCTCATGTCTGGGGTGACATTGTCGAACAGCGTGGGTCCGAGCCAGAAGCCACCTGGCTCACCGTCGGGCTGGACCTCACGGCCGTCCACCACGAGCGTCGCGCCCTCGGAGACGCCAGCCTCTACATAGCCGGCGACCTTGTCCCGGTGGACGGCGGTCACCAGCGGTCCCATGTCGCAGCCCCGGCGGCCGTCGCCGATCCGCAATCCCGCCATGCGGGTTTCGATCGCCTTGATGAGGTCGTCAGCGACCGGCTCCACAGCCACGATCACCGAGATCGCCATGCAGCGCTCCCCGGCCGAACCGAAGCCTGCGTTGACTGCCGAGTCCGCGGTGAGTTCGAGGTCGGCGTCAGGTAGCACGAGCATGTGGTTCTTGGCACCACCGAGAGCCTGCACCCGCTTGCCGTGCGCGGTCCCCGTCTCGTACACGTACTGCGCGATCGGGGTCGAACCGACGAACGAGATCGACGCAACGTCTGGGTGCGTGAGCAGCGTGTCCACCGCAACCTTGTCCCCGTGCACGACGTTGAACACTCCGTCGGGCAGTCCTGCCTGCTTCCAGAGGTCAGCCAGGAACATGGCCGCTGAGGGGTCCTTCTCGGAGGGTTTGAGAATCACCGTGTTACCCGCGGCGATCGCGATGGGGAAGAACCACATCGGCACCATCGCGGGGAAGTTGAACGGGCTGATGATGCCGACCACGCCCAGCGGCTGACGCAGACTGTAGACGTCCACGCCGGTGGTGACCTGCTCGGAGTAGGCGCCTTTGAGCAAGTGGGCGTTGCCGCATGCGAACTCGACGACCTCCTGCCCGCGGCTGACCTCGCCGAGGGCGTCCGATACGACCTTGCCGTGCTCACTGGTGATGATCTCGGCAAGTTCCTGCTTGTTGGCGTTGAGCAACTCGCGGAACGTGAACAGGACCTCCATGCGCTTGGCCAGCGTCGAGCGGCCCCACGTCTCAAACGCGGCGCGCGCCGACGCGACCGCCGCGTTGACGTCGTCGACGGACGCGAAGTCGACGGTCTTGGTGATCTGCCCGGTGGCCGGGTCGTAGACGTCCCCGTGGCGCTGCGCGGGTCCGTCCCAGGTGCGTCCGTCGATCCAGTGGGTGATGGACGTTGCCATTGCTATCTCTCCTGTGTAAGCCGGTGATGACCGGTCGTGCTAACTGTCGAAACCCAATCCGAGGCGGTCCAGTGTCTTCAACCACACGTCGCGCCGGCCCTGCTGCTCGTCGGCCTTGGCCAGGGAACGCCGGGTCATGTCGATGACCAATTGTCGCGCAGGCTCCGGCGGGAACGGCAGGGGCTTGCTGCGCACCATCTTCAAGGCGGTGCGTTCGGTGCGTTCGTGGAAGAGTTTGTCCAACACCACGTCCGCGCCGAACCGTGAGGCTCCCACTCCGAGCCCGGTGAATCCGACCACGTAGGCCACGCGCCCTTTGTACGCCGAGCCCCAGAAGGCACTGAACCGCGAGCAGGTGTCGATGGCTCCGGCCCAGGCGAAATCGATGGGCAGGTCGGCGACTGCGGGGAACGTGTCGTGCAGGTGCTGGACCAAGCGGGCGGTGAGTTCGTCGTCACGCTCGAGGTGCGATCCCGGGCGTTCACCGGCCTCGTACACCGCGTCGTAGCCGCCGAACAGGATCCGGTTGTCCTGCGTGAGCCGGTAGTAGTGAAACTGGTTGCCGGAGTCCCCGATGCCTTGGCGGCCCGACCATCCGATCCTCGCCAGCGTCTGCGCGGGAAGCGGGGCGGTCATGACCACGTGGTCGAAGACGGGCACAACGAAGGCCGTCAGTCGTTTCAGCAGCGGTGCGTGGGCCGCGGTGGTCAGCGCCACCATGCTCGCCTCGACCCTGCCACCGAACGTCCGCAGGGACATGCCCACCTCGGTGGAGGTCAGCGCCTCCACGCCGCTGTGTTCGTGGATACGCACGCCGAGCTCCTCGGCGACCCGGGCCAGCCCCCAACTGAGACGGGCGGGATCGACGATACCGACGTCCGGGTCGTGGATGGCGCCAGGTAGGTGGGGAGTGGACCTCGGCCTGCGTCGGTCGGCGGTCCCACCACTCCAGCTCGACGCCGTATGGCCGGGCCCGCTGGACATGGTCGGTGGCGTGTTCGATCTGGTAGGTCTCGGTGACCACGCCGAGTTCGCCCGCGCGCCGGTAGTCGCAGTCGATCCCGAACTCCTCGATCGTCTGCTCGATGCCGCGCAGGTTCTCCAGGCCCATGCGGTGGAGCTGTCCGAACTCGTCGGGCCAGCGTTCGATGCCGTTGAGATGCCCGTGGGTGATCGAGGCGGCCACAAAGCCCCCGTTGCGTCCGGAGGCGCTGCCCGCGATCCGGCCCCCCTCGAGCAGGATCACATCGAGGTCGGGGCGGCGCTGTTTGGCCCGCACAGCCGTCCACAGTCCCGACAAGCCAGCACCCACAATCACCAGATCGGCGCGGGCGACACCCTCCAAAGAGGGCCGCGGGTCCGGCCTATCGGCATGTGCCAACCAGAACGGCTCGTGGCGAGTGTGCGACAGAGCGGCTCGTGCCCGATCGCCCGCAGTATGGGCGAACGGCATCAGGCTGCCTTGCGTCGGCGGCTCGACAGTTGCGCGAGCAGAACAATCGCCAACGCGATGAAGAACATTGCCGAGGCGATGACGTTGGCCTGCGCCGGGATTCCGCGGGTCGCCGACACGTACACGAACTTCGGGAAGGTGGTGAACTGCCCGGAGTTGAAGTTCGTGATGATGAAGTCGTCGAAACTCAGCGAGAAGGCCAACAAGCCTGCTGCGGCGATACCCGGTGCCACCAGCGGCAACGTGATGCGCCGGAAGGCTTCGCGCTCACTGGCGTACAGATCCATCGCAGCCTGCTCCAAACGCGGGTCCAGGCTCGCCAGACGGGCCTTGACCGTCACCACCACGAAGCTGATGCAGAACATGATGTGGGCGATCACCACCGTGCTGAATCCCAGCGGCACGAACAGGTTCAAGAACAGTGCCAGCAGCGACGAGCCGAGGACCACCTCGGGAGTGGCCATCGGAAGGAAGATCAGCAGGTTGGTCGTCGAACGGCCGCGGAACCGGTAGCGCACCAACGAGAACGCGATCAGTGTCCCCAGGAAGGTCGAGACCAACGTCACGATCAATGCGACCGTGATCGAGTTCACCACCGATGGGCAGACCTGCGGCGCGCCACAGGGGTTGAGCCAGTTGTCCAGCGTGAAACTGTTCCACACCAGGTTCGTGCGGCCCGCGTTGTTGAACGAGAACGCGAACGTGTACGCGACCGGCAGCAGCAGGTAGATGAATGCGATCACGGCGTAGAAGCGCAGGGCGTTGTCGCCGAGCCATGATCGGATGCGGAAGCCGAGCGGCGGTTTGGTTGCGGTGGCCGAACTCATACCAGGTCCTCCGTTCCCACCCGGCGCACGTACACCAGCACCATGGCCAGAATGCATGCCATGAGGATGAACGACAGCACAGCGGCGGTCGGGTAGTCGTTGACGCTCAAGAATGTGTACTCGATGCGGTTACCGATCATGGTGTTCGACGGTCTGCCCAACAGTGCGGCGTTGACGTAGTCGCCGGCCGCGGGAATGAACGTCAATAGTGTCCCGGCGACGACCCCGGGCATCGACAGCGGGAACGTCACTTTGCGGAAACCGGTGAACGGATGTGCGTACAGATCTACGGATGCTTCGATCAGGCGTGGATCGACCCGCTCAAGACTGGCGTAGATCGGCAGGGTCATGAACGGCAGGAAGTTGTACGTCAGACCCATGATGACTGCGAACGCTGAGGGGTACAGCCCACCGGTCTCACTGACCAAACCGATGGATCGCAATATGCCTACCACGAAACCCTCGTCGGCCAGAATCTGCCGCCAGGCGATCGTGCGCAGGATGAAGGACACGAAGAACGGCGCGATCACCATGACCAGCAGAAGGTTGCGGTTCTTGCCGGACTTGAACGCGATCGCGTAGGCCAGGGGATAACCGATGGCCAGGGCCAGCAGGGTTGCTATGCCGGAGTAGACGAAGGACCGGATCAGCGGAACGTAGTAGGTGTCGTCTGTGAGGGTGTTGACGTAGTTCGCGAAATTGAAGGTCTGTTCAAACTCGCCGACCTGACCGCCCGGCACCGGGGTCTGCAGGCTGGTCAGGAACAACGACGCGATCGGGACGACGAAGAAGATGGCCAACCAGAGCATGCCCGGGGCCATGAGCATGTCCGGGACGAACCGTCCCGCCTTCTTCGGCGGTTCCTGTCCGGACGCATCCTTCATCGTGTCGCCGATGGCGGCTGCGACCGACATCAGCTGGCCTGATCCATACCGGCGTGGATGTCCTCGCCACCGCTGAGAACGAAGCCGTGGTGGGGCAGCCAGGACAGTCGAACCTCGGTGCCCGGGGGGAGGACATTGTGCACGTCCAGGTTCTGCGAGAACACATTGATCATGTCCCCGCCCCTGGTGCGGACCTCGTACTGGGTGCTCACGCCCAGGAAACTCATGCTCAGCACGTGGCCGTCCACGAAGTTGCCGTGCGTGGGAGCTTCTCCGGCGTCGGCGAATCGGGTGATTGCGATCTTCTCGGGCCGAACACCGACCAGCACCCTGGTGCCGGCGGTGGTGCTCACGCCCTGGCGACGCGGCTCATGGGCATCAGGAACCGGCCGTCGAGGTCCTCGAGGATGAGGTCCTCGCCAGCCACCTCGACGACCTTGGCCGGGAACAGGTTCGACTGGCCGAGGAAGTTGGCCACGAACGCCGTACTTCGGGGACTCGTACAACTCGGTGGGCGGGCCCATCTGCTCGATGATCCCGTTGTTCATGACCGCGACGGTGTCGGCCATGGTCATGGCCTCCTCCTGGTCGTGGGTGACGTGGATGAACGTCAGGCCGACTTCGGTCTGGATGCGCTTGAGCTCCAGCTGCATCTGGCGGCGCAACTTGAGGTCGAGGGCGCCCAGCGGCTCATCGAGCAGCAGCACTGCCGGACGGTTGACGATGGCGCGGGCCAGCGCGACCCGCTGCTGCTGGCCACCGGACAACTGGGTCGGCTTGCGCTTGGCCACCGACGACAACTGGATGAGCTCCAGGGCGTCGTCGACCTGCTTCTGGGTGTCCTTCACCCCGCGCCGCTTCAATCCGAATGCCACGTTCTCGTAGATGTCCATGTGCGGGAACAGGGCGTAGTTCTGGAAGACGGTGTTCACCGGCCGTGCGTACGGCTTGGTGTAGGTGATGTCGGAATCGCCGATGCGGATGCGGCCCGCGGTCGGTGCCTCCAGGCCCGACACCATGCGCAGGGTCGTGGTCTTGCCGCAGCCGGAAGGGCCGAGCAGCGCGAAGAACGAGCCTTGCGGGACCTGCAGGGTCAAGTCGTCCACGGCGGTGAAATCGCCGAAGGCTTTGGTCAGGTTCTCGAGATACAGGTCGCCCTCGGCCTTGGTGATGTCGGTTTTGCCATTTCATCCCTGGATCACTCGCCCGAAGGCCTCGGCGTAGGCGACCTGTTCTTCCGGGGTGAGTGGCCGGAAGACCTGGGAGTTGTTGAGGATCTCGTCGGTCGGGAAGATCCACTCGCTCTTGGCCAGCGCCGGGTCGATCTTCTGCATCTCCTCCTGCGCGCCCTGGACCGGACACACGTAGTTGACGTAGGCCGCCACCTGCGCTGCGATCTTCGGGTCGTAGTAGAAGTTCATGAGCGCCTCGGCGCCGGTCTTGTTGCCCGCGTCACGGGGATCACCAAGTTGTCCGACCACAGCGTGCCGCCGGTGTCGGGCAGCGCGAACTCCCACTTGTCGCCCTCCTCGGCGTTGATCTGGAAGATGTCTCCGGACCACCCCATCGCAGCCCACGCCTGCTCGTTGATCAGGTCTTCCTTGTAGGAGTTGCCCTTGACCTGTTTGACCTGTCCGGAGTCGACCTGCTCCTCCAGAACTGCCAGGGCGGCGTTGAACTGCTCGTCGGTGAAGGGCTCGTCGACGCGCACACCCTGGCTCATCATGATCATGGCCACGGTGTCGCGCATCTCCGAGAGGACGACGACCTTGCCCTTGAGTTCCGGGGCCCACAGGTCCTCGACAGTACGCAGTCCGTTGGGGACGCGCTCCTTGTTCCAGACCAGGCCCCCGAAGCCCGACTGCCAGGTCAGAGAGTATTTGCGGCCCGGATCGAAACCGACATCCTCCAGGGCGGGCAGGATGTTGTTCTTGTTGGGGACGTTGGCCTCGTCGATCTGGCCGACGTAGCCTTTGCGGATCCACTCGGCGGCCAGCCAGTCGGTCAGTGTGACCAGGTCGTAGCCGATGTTCTGGCCGTTGGCCAACTGCGGGGCGACCTTGCCGTTGAACGAGACGTTGTCCTCGATGTCCTCGCGGTATTCGACCGTGTAGCCGGTCTCCTTCTCGAACTCCTTGAGAGTCGGATAGGTCGCGCGACTTCTCGTCGTAGTCCAGGTACAGGGTCCAGTTGGCCCAGGTGATGGTCTTGCTGTCGCCTCCGCCGCTGTCACCGCCATCGGTGTCGCCGGAGGTGGATCCGCCAGTGCCGCATGCCGCGAGGGCTGCAGCCGCACCGGTCGCGCCCACGGCTCCGAGGAAGCCACGACGGGACATGGCCTGGCGAAGGAACTCGACTTGGGGTCTGGGTGCTTGTCGGTCACTGTTCTCCGGGAGTGGTTGGGCATTACCTTAGTGCTCACTTCTGCTGATCGGCGAAAATTGTGCGGTGCCACGCCTTGTGGCTTTGTCCGGTGATGTCCATGCTGACGTGCTTGATCTGGGTGTACTCCTCGAAGGAGTACATGCTCATGTCCTTGCCGAAGCCGGACTGCTTGAAGCCGCCGTGGGGCATCTCGGACACGATCGGGATGTGGTCGTTGATCCACACACAGCCGGCCTGGATCTCCCGGCTGGCACGGTGGGCGCGCACCACATCGGTGGTCCACGCCGACGCGGCCAAGCCGTACGGCGTGTCGTTGGCCAAACGGATGGCCTCCTCGTCGTCGTCGAAGGGCAGGGCGACCAGGACGGGCCCGAAGACCTCTTCCTGGACGATCTCGGAATCCTGGGCGGCGTCGGTGACCAGGGTCGGGGTGTAGAACGACCCCAGGGGACCTCGGGGATGGAACCGCCGCAGGCGATCGTGGCCCCGTCGGCCACCGCCCGCTCGACCATGGCCGGCGACCTTCTGCCTGCTGCGCGGGGCAGATCAACGGGCCGAGGTCGGTGGCCTCCTCAGAGGTGTCGCCCAGGACGACCTCGCGCATCACTGCGGCGACGCCGTCGACGAATCGGTCGAACAGACTGCGGTGCACGTAGGCACGAGTGGCCGCTGTGCAGTCCTGGCCGGTGTTGATCAGGCTGGCCGCGACCGCACCCTGGATCGCAGCCTCAAGATCGGCGTCCTCGAACACAACGAACGGGGCCTTGCCTCCGAGTTCGAGGTGCAGCCGTTTGAGTCCGGCGGTGGCGACTTCGGCGACCCGATGGCCCACCCGCGTGGACCCGGTGAAGGAGATCATCCGCACATCCGGATGCCCGATCAACGCCTCGCCGGCGACCGGGCCGGTGCCGGTGATCACGTTGAACACTCCGTCGGGCATACCCGCGGCGGTGGCATCCTCGGCCACCATCAGACTGGTCAGAGGAGTGAGTTCGCTGGGCTTGAGCACGATGGTGTTCCCGGCTGCGACGGCCGGCAGCATCTTCCACATCGCCATCTGCAGCGGGTAGTTCCACGGGGCGATCGAGCCCACCACACCGACTGCCTCGCGACGCACTGTCGAGGTGTGCGTGCCATCCCATTCGGCCGCG
Organism: Micrococcales bacterium; assembly: GCA_016719135.1. Taxonomy (GTDB): domain Bacteria; phylum Actinomycetota; class Actinomycetes; order S36-B12; family UBA10799; genus JADKAV01. Next base: position 30,816 of record JADKAV010000005.1, read on the forward strand.
GCCGATCCCTGCAGGTGGCGCGCGGCGCCGGCGAAGAACTCGACGTTGTCGATGGAGCCGGGCACGTCGAACTCACGGGCGAGCCGGATCGGCTTGCCGGCCTGGGCGGACTCGGTGTGCACGTACTGCTCAGCACGTGCCGACATCCGTGCGGCCAGATCGTGCAGGACGGTGCTGCGTTCGCCCGGTGTGGCCGTGGACCATGCGGTGAAGGCGGCCTTGGCCGCGGCGACTGCCGTGTCCACATCGGCGGCGGTGGCCAGGGTGACGGTGTCGACGACCTCGCCGGTGGCGGGGTTCAGAATGTCAAGCGGGTCCCCTGAACCTGCTAGCCGCCTTACCGGCGATCCACTGGCCTGCAACCATGTGAGACTCTCCATGTCCGGTGCCTGGGACCATTTTCGTGATCGTATACGACGAACGCTGCGGAAAACGTTGTTTGGCAGATTGTTCTCAACTATTTCAGCGAAAAGGGGTCACGATGGCGATCCTGGGCGTCTCCCGTCGGGCAACAGGCAGGGAGTGGGGTGGCCGGTTTTGGGCCCAGAAGCCCTGGGTGGCAGCTCACCCGGGGGATATCCTGCGCAGAGCGGCTCGTCTGGCGCGGCCCTGGCCGAGCAGCACGTGCCGCAGCCCGGCCCAAGTCGGGTTACCGTGACCTCGTGAGCGACAAGAGCAGGGACTTCAGCCGGCGGGATGTGGCCGGTTGGCTCGAAGGTCCCCGTGCCAGCCTTGAGGACCAGGGTTACGACTTCGGGTACAAGGGCCAGCGGCTCGGGCTGCCCGAGTCCGACCGGGTTCTGTCGCGGGCTTCACGCGCCGGTTCGTGGCGCTGGCCATCGACTGGCTCGCGTGTCTGCTGGTTGCCAATCTCATCAGCTCCGGACAGCCGCCCGCGTTCCTGCCGCTGGTGATCTTCTTCGTGGAGGTCTCACTACTGACCGCCCTGATGGGGTCGAGTTTCGGTCAGCGAATCCTGGGCATCCGGGTGATCAGTCTGGTCCACGGACGGCTTGATCCGTTGCGCAGCGCTCTGCGCACGCTGTTGTTGTGCTTGGTGGTGCCGCCGCTGGTCTTCGACCGGGATCAGCGTGGACTGCACGACAAGGTCGTCGGGTCCGTCGCGGTTCGGATGGGGCACCTCGAGAACGCTTGAGGGTGATCTTCGGCCATATTGCGCCGACGTGCTACCTACGGGGTGGACGCATCGCTCGGGTGGACTTGGGAATGGGTCCCTTCGGCATCGGCAGCGGCGAATTCGTCAGCGCCTCGAGCCGGCGGCGGACCTCGGTGACCTGGCCGGGGGTCAGGGTCTTTTCCATCTTCTTGACGGTCTTCACGATTGAGCCGATGGGGACCTGCCCCTCTTCGCGGCCCATCACGATCTCGTGGAACTCGACGTCAGGGACGAAGCGCGCTTCCCGCTGCCGCTCGCTGCGCAGGGCGTTGGTGATCCGGGAACCGGTTCCCTCACCGACCAGGATCACTCCCGGTCGCCCAATCACCCTGTGCACGATGTCTTGGTTCTTGGTGACCGCGACGGCCGGGGCGACGAACCATCCCTTGCCCAAGGTGTTGAGTACTGCGGCCGCGGCCCCCGGTTGTCCCTCGATCTGCGCGTAGGCGGCTCGTTCGGCGCGGCGGCCCAGCACGATGGCGGCGATCAGCAGTCCAGTGGTGAAACCCAGGGGTACCAGCCACCAGTTGTTCAGCAGCAAGCTCACCACGACCGCGATCGCCAGCGGGAGCAGGAACCATCCGAGCAGGATCCAGCCGATCCGGGGATCCGAACTCTTGGTCATCTGGTAGGTCTGGCGGATCTGTGCCAGACGCCCGGGTTTACCGTCCTTGCGTGCCATGGGCCAAGCCTACGTGGTCGTCGGGGTGGCCCCGACGCGCGCGGCGACGGCCTGCCGGTAGAGCCTGCCCGCGCGGTAGCTCGAGCGCACCAGCGGCCCGCTCATCACGCCCAGGAAACCGATCTCCTGCGCGACTTCGGCCAGATCGTCGAACTCGGCCGGTTCTACCCATCGGGTCACGGGATGGTGGCGCACGGTGGGCCGCAGGTACTGGGTGATGGTCAGCAGGTCGCAGCCGGCCTCATGAAGGTCCTGCATGGTCGAGCGCACCTCGTCGATCGTCTCGCCCATTCCGAGGATCAGGTTCGACTTCGTGACCAGTCCGACAGCACGAGCCTGCGTCAGCACGTCCAGGGATCGTTCGTACCGGAAGGCCGGGCGGATGCGCTTCATCAGGCGCGGTACCGTCTCGACGTTGTGGGCGAGGACCTCGGGTGCAGCATCGAAGACCTGCGCCAGCAGCGCCGGTTCGCCGTTGAAGTCGGGGATCAGCACCTCGACCCCGCATCCGGCGACCGCCGCGTGGATCTCCCGAACGGTCTGCGCGTACAGCCAGGCACCTTGGTCGGGCAGGTCGTCGCGGGCGACCCCGGTGACGGTCGCGTAGCGCAGTCCCATCTGGGCGACGGTCTGCGCAACCTTCACAGGTTCGCTGGTGTCCAGTGGCTGCGGACGCCCGGTGTCGATCTGGCAGAAGTCGCAGCGCCGGGTGCATTGATCCCCGCCGATGAGGAATGTCGCCTCCCTGTCCTCCCAGCATTCGTAGATGTTGGGGCATCCGGCTTCCTGGCACACGGTGTGCAAGCCGCCGTCCGCAACTGTCTTGCGCAGTTCGTGGTACTCCGGGCCCATGACCGCACGGGTCTTGATCCACGGCGGTTTGCGCTCGATCGGGGTCTGGGCGTTGCGCACCTCCAGACGCAGCAGTTTGCGGCCGTCAGCCGTGGGAGTCGCCATGTCGCAAGCCTACGCGCGATGCTGGGCGGCGACCAGACGGTGACGGTCCCACACAAGACCACCGATGGTGATCAACAGCATTGCGCCGATGACGTACAGGTAAGCGGTGATCCAGGGCCGGACCATCAACTCCCCGATCGCACGGGTGATCGTCCACTGCGCGGAGTCCGCGCCGCTGAGGGTCCACGATGACTGGAGCACCGCGACTGCGATTGCGCACATGGTGGCGGTGACGCCCGCGGCGACGGCCAGTGCGCGGGTCCGGCCGCGATCGAAGGCAAGCAGTGCTGCGCCTGCCACGACGATGCCGACCACAGCGGGGACGAAGGCCGACCGCAGCAGGTTGACCGGCAGTCGCATCCAGTCCGGCGGCAACGGCACCGGGACCTGCAGGCCGGGCAGGTCCAAGGCGTCCAGCGGGATCACCAGCGGTCCGACGTTGACACTCTGACCGGCCAGCAATTCGTCGACGTCCAGAACCGCCCGGCCCTGCGAAAGATCGGCCTGCAGGCCAGGCCTGCCCAAGGTGTCCTCGTCGAGCCAGGCGAGGAACGTGTTGTGGACCTCTGCGGCCAGACCCAGCATCACGCGCTCGCCGGGCTGGGAGTTGACGGCCTGGTTGACCAGGCCTTGGACCGTCGGTTCGGCCCGGTCGAGCAGGGCGTCGGCCTGTGCCGCGAACAGCGGCACAGTGCGGTCAACGAACGCCCGCGCATCGGCCATGACTTGTGCCGTGGCCCGGTTGGTGATCTGGGTGTCCACATCCTCGATCTGCAGGACTTCCTGCATGGAAGCAGCGAAGGCCTGCTCATCCAGAATGGTCTCGTTGAGCCACCACGAGGCGGGCGCGATCAGCCAGCATGAGATCCAGACCAACGCTGCCAGCAGGATCCCGAAGATCCTCACGCCGGCGCCTCCCGGGCTTGCAGGATCCCGGCCAGCGCGCTGACTTGTGCAGCCACCTCGTCCACCGAAACGTCCTTGCCGGTTTCGTGGTGCAGGGACGTGACCTCCGCGTCGCGGATGCCGCACGGCACGATGCGGTCGTATGCCGACAGGTCGCAGTCCACATTGAGAGCGAAGCCGTGCATCGTGACACCTTTGGCGACGCGCACGCCGATCGCGGCGATCTTTCGCGCGGGCGTGTGCGCAACCCAGACTCCGCTACGACCGGAAACCCGCTGCCCGGTGACCCCGAATCTGTCCGAGGTGATGATCAAGAGTTCCTCGAGTCGTCTCACATAGCCCACGACATCCATGGGCTCGGGCAGATGCACGATCGGATACCCGACCAGTTGGCCGGGTCCGTGCCAGGTGATCCGCCCGCCGCGGTCGACGTCGATGACGGGGGTGCCATCCAGGGGCCGGTCCTCAGGCTGGGTTCTGCGCCCAGCGGTGTACACCGGATCGTGTTCCAGAAGCAGCAGCGTGTCGGGCATGTCCCCACCGGCCACCGCAGCGTGGATCTCGCGCTGCATTTCCCAGGCTTCCAGGAAGGGGACTCTGCCCAAGTGGCGCACCTGCAGTTGGTTCAGCGATGACGACACGTATCAAGGGTAGGCCTGCCGCACGGATCCATGCCCGCCGCCGGATGTGGAAAACCTCTCGCGGGTTCCGAAAGCACGGCAGTCTGGATCAATGCTGACCACGATCGAGCACGATGTCCGCCTCCAGCGTCTGCTGCAATCCCTGCTTTCGGTGCGGCACAGTCACCTTCGCCCGCTGCTGGCTGTTTCCGTGGGGCCAGCCAGCATCGGTTTGCATCATGGGCAGCCAGGGCCGTGCCTACCGAGGTGCGGTGGCATTCACGAGGCGATCCGCGCGATCCACGAGGCAGGGTTGTGGGTCGGGGACCTGACCTCCGCTGTGGGATTCGACGAGGTGGGCAGGGTGGTGCTCATCGATGTGGGAAGCCGGTGGGATCTGCACGACCCGTTCCGGGGGCACCCCTCGACGCGCGGCGAGTCCGATCTACGGATTGCGTGGCGGCAGCAGTCGGATCTGTTGCAGCTAGCGAACCTGTCTGCGGCGTTGCTGCGTTGTGAGACGCTGGCCAGTTGATATCCGCCGGTGTGGGTTCGGGCGTGCACAGCCGTTGGAGTTGGGTACACACGTTGGACAACCGCACATCCGTTGGAGTCAATCGGGCCGCGCAAGTCCAACCTCTGTACCTATCTCCAACGGATGTACCTGACTCCAACCTCTATTCGGAGGCATGGAGACCGGCGCTGCCTCAGCGGGCCGCCTCGATCATCGATCGGATATCCGGGTGTTGCCATGTGAAGCCCGATTTCGACAAGACCGCCGGTTCGATGCGCTGGCTGGCCAGGGTGTCCTCGGCGAACTCTCCGAGCACGATCTTGAGGGCGAATCCCGGCACGGGAACTATCGTGGGCCGCTTGAGCACGTCGCCCATGACCTTGGTGACCTCGACGTTGGTCAGCGGATCCGGTCCGACCAGATTCACCGGGCCGCTGATCTCGTTGTCGATCAGCCAACACAAGGCGCGCACCTCGTCGGTCAGCGAGATCGCGGACCAGTACTGGTCACCGGATCCCAGTTTGCCGCCGATCCCGGCCTTGAAGATCGGGAACAGCTTCTGCCACGCGCCGCCCTCGGATGACACCACCAGTCCCGTTCGGGCGAAGGCCACTCGCACCCCGGCGTCGATCGCCGGTGAGGCCGCGGCCTCCCAGTCGCGCACAACACCGGCCAGGAAACCCGCCCCTTGCGGCCCGCTCTCGTCGGTCGGCCGGGCACCGGTGTCGCCGTAGAAGCCGATTGCAGAACCGCACACCAGGGTGCGTGGGCCGCCGGACTCCACGGCCTGCGCCATTGCGGTGGCGATGGTGTTGGTGCCGTCCACCCGGCTCGAACGGATGATCCGCTTGTACTCGTCGCTCCACCGCTTGTCGCCCACCCCGGCACCAGCCAGATGTACGACCGCATCGAGTCCATCCAGTGAGGACGGGTCCAGCGGTTGGCCGGGCTGCCAGGTCACTTCGCTGTCCGACGCCGCCTCCCGGCGCACGAACCGCACAACCTGATCGCCCCGTTGTATCAGGTGTTCGGCCAGCGCCGATCCGATCAGGCCCGACGCACCTGTGATTCCTATCCGCATGTGCCCAGTCTGACGGACCTGGGACTGCGCGCAACCAGGCGCCTACAGGTCAGCGTCGAACTCGCCGGACTCCAGTCGATCCTTGATGGTCGACAGGAAACGGGCAGCCTCGGCGCCGTCAACGAGTCGGTGATCGTAGGTCAGTGCCAGGAACACCATGTGCCGCACCGCGATCGAGTCGTTGCCTACGTCGTCGGTGACGACCACCGCTCGCTTCACCACGGCACCGGTGCCAAGGATCCCGACCTGTGGCTGGTTGATGATGGGGGTGTCGAACAGAGCGCCCCGACTACCGGTGTTGGTCAGTGTGAACGTGCCACCGGACAGTTCATCGGGACTCACCTTGTTGGTCCGCGTGCGATCGGCGAGATCCGCAATTTTGCGCGCCAGGCCCGCGATGTTGAGGTCACCCGCGTTGCGAATGACCGGCACCAGCAGACCCCGTTCGGTGTCCACAGCAACCCCGAGGTGTTCGCCGTCGTGATAGGTCACGGTGCCGGCGTCGATATCCATGGAGGCGTTCACGTTCGGGAACTGTTTGAGCGCCTCACAGGTAGCCTTCGCGAAGAACGGCATATACGACAACTTCACACCCTCACGGGTCAAGAAGTCGTCCTTCACACGATTGCGCAGCAGGGCGATGCGCGTCACATCGACCTCAATGACGGTGGTCAACTGCGCGGAGACCGCCAGCGACTCGACCATGCGGGTGGCGATGACCTTTCGCAGCCGGCTCATCGGCTCGGTCCGGCCCCTCAGATGCAAGTTGGGTTGCGGGGCGGCGGGCGCTTTCGCGGCTGGTGCACTGGGAGCCGCCGGGCAGCAGGCGGGGGTCGCTTTGGCGCTGGCGGCAGCGAGTACGTCCTGCTTGCGGATCCGGCCGCCGACGCCGGTGCCCTTGACGGTTGACAGATCCACTCCCTTCTCGTTGGCCAGTTTGCGCACGATCGGGGTGACGTAGGCGCCATCTGACGATGCCTCCGAAGCAGGCGCGGCGGCCGCGGCAGGCGCGGCAGGCGCAGATGCAGCCGGGGGTGCCGGCGCTGGTGGGGGAGCTTCGGGCGCCGGTGCTGGAGCCGATTGCGCGGGTGCCGCTTCGGGCTCTGGTGCGGTGGCCGGCTGCGACCCGGGCGAGCCGATCACAGCGAGCACCGACCCCACCTCGACGGTCTCGTCCTCGTTGACCCGGATCTCCGAGAGCACTCCGGCGACCGGGGACGGGATCTCGGTGTCAACCTTGTCGGTGCTGACCTCCAGCAACGGTTCGTCGACCGATACCTCGTCGCCGACCTGCTTGAGCCATCGGGTGACGGTTCCCTCCGTCACACTTTCGCCCAGCGCGGGCAACTCGACGCTCACACTGCCCGCCGCTGCGTGACTGGACGTCGGGGAGGTGACAGTGGTGGGTGCTGGATCCGGAGCAGGGGCAGGTTCGGCCACAGGCGCCGGCTCAGATGCAGGCTCAGATTCCGGAGCCTGCGGGGAGGAGGCTGAGCCGGCCTCCGCGGCGTCGGCGATCACGGCGAGTTCACCACCGACCTCCACAACGTCGTCCTCGCCGGCCTTGATCTCAGTGAGCACGCCACTGGCCGGGGCTGGGATTTCGGTGTCCACCTTGTCGGTGCTGACCTCCAGCAGCGGTTCATCGGCGGTGACTTCGTCGCCGACCTCCTTGAGCCAGCGCGTGACGGTTCCCTCGGTGACGCTCTCACCGAGTTGGGGCATCGTGACCGACGTCGCCATAGTTGTCTCCTTGGAATCAGGCGTGTGCGTGCAGGGGTTTGCCAGCGAGGGCGAGGTGCGCCTCGCCCATGGCTTCGTTCTGCGTCGGGTGGGCATGGACGAGGGCCGCCACGTCCTCCGGGTACGCCTCCCAGTTGTAGATCAACTGACCCTCACCTATGAGCTCTCCGACGCGGCTGCCCACCATGTGGACCCCAACGACCGGACCGTCCTTCTGGCGGACCAGTTTGATGAACCCGGCGGTCGCGAGGATCTGGCTCTTGCCGTTGCCCCCGAGGTTGTACTCGTAGGTCTCGATGTCGCCGAACTTGGCCTTCGCTTCAGGTTCGGTGTAGCCGACCGAGGCCACCTCCGGCTCGCAGTACGTCACCCGGGGAATACCCGCTTCGTCGATGGGGGCCGGGTTCAGTCCGGCGAGGTGCTCGGCGAGGTAGATGCCCTGCCCGAAGCCGCGGTGGGCCAGCTGCAGGCCCGGCACGATGTCGCCGACCGCATAGACGCCGGGCACGTTGGTCTGCAGATTGGCGTCGACCGGCACGAAGCCGCGGTCGAGGGTGACGCCGTTTTCCTCGTATCCCACGCCAGTGGTCCGCGGGCCACGACCCACCGCCACCAGCAACACGTCAGCGGTAATGGTCTTGCCGTCCTCCAGAGTGACGGTCACGCTCTTGTCGTCCTGGGCCGCCGAAGAGAAACGCACGCCGGTGTGGAAGGTGATCTTGCGCTTGCGGAAGGCGCGCTCCAGGGCTTTGGAGCAGGCCTCGTCCTCTGCGGGCACCAGGTGGGGGAGGGCCTCGACGATGGTCACATCGGTGCCGAAGGATTTCCACACGCTGGCGAACTCGACGCCGATGACCCCGCCGCCCAGGACGATGGCGCTGTCTGGCACGTAGTCCATCTCCAGCGCTTCCTCACTGGTGATGATCCGCCCACCGATGTCCAAACCCGGCAGCGAGCGTGCGTAGGACCCGGTGGCCAGCACGACGGCCCGGCCTTTGTAGACCTCGCCGCCCACTTCCACCGAATCCGGGCCGACGAGTTTCCCGGTGCCGGTCACATAGGTGATCTTGCGGCTCTTCACCAAACCTTGCAGCCCCTTGTACAGGCGGCTGACCACGGAGTCCTTGTACTTGTTCACCGCGGGCATGTCGATGCCCTGCAATGTTGCCTGCACACCGAAGGCCGAACTCTCGCGCGTCGAGTCGGCAACTTCTGCAGCGTGCAGTAGCGCTTTGGTGGGGATGCACCCGCGGTGCAAACATGTGCCCCCGAGCTTGTCCTCTTCGATGAGGGCGACCTTCTTGCCCAGTTGCGAGGCGCGCAGCGCGCAGGCATAACCTCCGCTGCCGCCACCCAGAATCACGATGTCGAACAGGTCCTCGGACACGTTTCTCCTCTTTGTCGTCGCCTTACGCATCCTCTCAGCAGATGCGCTCTGGGGGCTACCCGAAATCCTTGCGCATCTCGTCGGCAGAGCCAAATCCGAACAACCGGCGAGGTGTGAGCAGATGTTGCGTGGCAACCTTCACGAAACCCAGTCTCTCGTAGGGCGCTTTCGCGCGTGGATTGGCGTCCCCATCAGTCGTGCGATGTGCCCGGCCTCGGTCTTGACGTTCCCCCGGACCGGCAGTGCCCCCGTGAGGGCGACGTTGTTGGGCACTCTCGCCGGCGAAACCGCCCAACAACGTCGCCCTCAACCAAAGGGCGCGGCCGCCAGCGATGAAGTCCCCGGGCAGCGTCGGCAGGAGGTTTCCCTGCCCGACACGCATCAGCCCCGGGCCAGGCCGATCAGCGTGCGCGCGGCGAAACCGGTGCCGCCCGAGGGTGTGAAGCCGTGGGGGGCGCTGTCGTTCCAGGCAGGACCTGCGATGTCCAAGTGCGCCCACGCCTGCCCTTCGGGGACGAAGGCCTGCAGGAACAGCCCGGCCACCAGCATGCCGCCCATCTGCTCGCCGATGTTCTTCTGATCGGCGACGCGGGACTTCAGGCTCGCCCGCAGCGCGTCCGGCAGCGGCATCGGCCAGAAGCGCTCGCCAACGCTGGCCCCGGCGTCGCGGATCTGCTGAGCGAGGTCGTCCTCGTTGGCCATGACGGCGGCGATGTGTGAGCCCAGTGCGACCATCTGTGCCCCGGTGAGGGTGGCCACGTCGACGATGGCATCAGGTTTCGACTCAGCGGCCAGTGCGATCGCGTCGGCCATCACCAGGCGGCCTTCGGCGTCGGTGTTCAGCACCTCGACAGTGGTGCCTCCCCGCATGGTGATGACGTCGCCGGGCCGTTGGGCGGTTCCGCTGGGCATGTTCTCCGCGCAGGCGAGGTAGGCGCTGATCCGCACCGGTAGCCCGGCCTCTGCGATCGTGCGAGTGGCGGCGAGGACTGCTGCGGCGCCACCCATGTCGCACTTCATCGTCTCCATCGCTTTGGCCGGCTTCAGGGAGAGTCCGCCGGAGTCGAAGGTGATCCCCTTTCCGACGAAGGCGAGGTGACGCGTGGCTTCCTTGGGGGCGTACTCCAGGTGGATCAGCCGGGGCGGGTTCGCCGACCCCTGGCCCACCCCAACGATGCCGCCCATCGACTCCTTGGCAAGACGTTGTTCGTCCCAGACGGTGACTTTGACCGGGAGGTTCTTGAACTGCTGCTTGGCCTTGGCCGCGATGGCTTGCGGGGTCAGGTGCCCGGGGGGTTCGTTGACCAGGTCCCTGGCCAGGCCGGTCGCCTTCACGTCGGCGACCGCGATGCGCTTGGTCGCCGCGCGGATTCCTCGCGGTGCCGTCGTGGCGACGACGATCGCTGCGGGCGCTTCGGGTATTGCTTTGCCCGACAGCCGCAGCGGGACATGGGCCCCCAGAAGGGCGCCCTCACAGACCGCGGCCAGCGCCTGCGGGTTGCTGCTGGGCAGCGCTAAAGCGATGGTCTTCACCGATCCGGCTGACCGGACCGCGGCACCGGCCGCTTCGCGCAGTTGCATGGTGTCGGGTTTGGATGGCATTCCGACGGCGACCACCGACTCGGCGGCCAAGGAGCCCGGGGCGGGGATACGCCACGTGTCCCCGAGTTTGCCGTCGCAGCCGATGCGTTCGAGGTCCCGTACGATGCTGCGTCGCACGTTCGCGGGCAACGCCCCACTGACGATTTGCAGGCCGTCCTTGTCCGCGACGCCCACCACGAGCACCTGAGCCCGGGTCGCGGTGACGTCGGCGTCACCGATCCGAAGAGTTGTCACAGGTCAGACCTCCTTGATCAGTGCCACCCTACGTGTCGCGGGCACCCGATAGCGTGGAGCCGTGTCCAACCCGCAAGCCGTTCTCCCTGCTTTGCACGACCGCCACGTCAGCGCGGGCGCGAAATTCGCCGAGTTCGCGGGGTGGTCGATGCCCCTGGAGTACCAGGGTGTCGTCACCGAGCACACTGCGGTGCGCTCGGCGGTGGGTGTTTTCGACGTGTCACACCTGGGAACGCTGACGGTCCGCGGACCCAGTGCGGTGCTCAACGAGGTGCTCAGCAACGACCTCACCCGCATCACCGACGGTCAGGCGCAGTACACGTTGCTACTTACCGACGACGGTGGGATCGTCGACGACCTGATCGCATATCGGGTCGGTGACGACGAGTTCATCCTGGTGCCGAACGCTGCGAATTGCGCGGCGGTGGCCGATGCGGTGGCAAGGGCCGGTCTCGAGGTCACCGATGTGACACGGCAGACGGCGATCATCGCGGTGCAAGGCCCAGCCTCGGATGCGCTGGTGGCACCACTGGGTGTGCCCGACCTGGACTACATGTCGTTCGCCACCGCGCGGATCGCGGGGGTCGAGAGCACGGTCTGCCGGACGGGCTACACCGGGGAACGGGGCGTGGAGATCCTGGTCCCGGCAGATGCGGCCGGGGTGGTCTGGGACGCGGTCATTGCCGCGGGCGCCGTGCCCTGCGGGCTGGGGGCCCGCGACACGCTGCGCACCGAGATGGGCTACCCATTACACGGTCACGAACTGTCACCGTCGGTGCCTGCGCGCTGGTCCTCGGTGGGGTGGGCCGTGGTCGCAGACAAAGGTCCGTTCAATGGCCGCGATGCCTACGTCGTGACCCCGGCTGAACAGAAGATCGTGGGTCTGCGGATGGTGGAGCGGGGGATCCCGCGCCCACAGATGACGGTGTGGACAGCCGATGGGGAGTGCGGCTACACCACCAGCGGAACGTTCTCCCCGACGCTGAAGACGGGTATTGCGCTGGCCCGGGTGCGCACGTCGGTGAAGGTCGATGACCAGGTCGAGATCGAGGTCCGGGGGCGGCGGTTGTCGGCGCAGGTCGTGAAAGTGCCCTTCGTCGCCTCACACGTCCGCGGCTAGGAGGGCCACGTTCAGGGCCGCCAGACCGCCCAGAGCGCCCAACCCCTGGCCGGGTCCGATGCCGCCAGTCGTCCATGCCGCGAGGTTCAGATGGTCCAGGAACAGCCGATGTGCCGGTTCCTGGCCCAGAATCGGTGCCTGAAGCGGGGGCAGTTCCTCGGCCACTGTCGCTGCGGCCGCGCCGACCACCCCATCCAGCAGGACCGGCGTTCCAGCCTCTCCCGCGCTGACCAGCAGGTCCGCGAGGAGTCTGACGGCGGCGGGCACGGCCGGCGGACTGCCAGCTTCTTGTGCCGCTGCGCGCACGCCGGTCACCTTGCGCATCCAGTCGATGTCCGAAATTCCGCTGCCGTAACCGATCGCCGTCTGCGGTTCGGCGTTGAGATGGGTGCATGCCACCTGCGCGGCGGATGTGGTCATCCCGCGTCCTACGTCGGCCAGCAGCACCAGGTCGTGGCCCGTGGGCAGTTGTCCGGAGTCCGCGAAATGAAGGGACACCCCCAGATGCTCGGCGACTCTGGCAGTCGGCGTGAGTCCGTTCTCGGTATCGACGCGCCACTGTGAGCTGAATCCGGGCGGAAGCGCCGACACCGCGTCGGGTTCGTCGTCGAGCACCACCACGAGCACGGGCTGCTCGGGCCTCGCCGCAGCGCTGACCGATCGCCACCATTCGACCCGGGGGTCCATTCAGCGGCTCCGCACGACAGTCGGCATCGGCACGTCGGGGCGCAAGGTGATGGCCGACATCATGGGAGGGTCGGCCGGTACCTGGACGTCGAGTTCCCATCGGCGGGCCAGGGTCGCCAGCAGCACGACAGCCTCCGTCCAGGCGAAGTGTTCACCGATACACCGACGGGTCCCGAACCCGAACGGGAACCACACGCCACGTGGAACCCTCGGCGCGCGCTCGTCGAAGGTGCCCTCGCCGGTCAACCAGCGGTCCGGGCGGAACGCGTGGGCGTCGGACCAGAAACGAGGATCGCGATGCATGGCATATTGCGAGGCCAGCACCACACTCCCGCGCGGCAGGTCCCAGCCGGCCACCCGCAGGTCGGTGTCGAGCCAACGCCCGATGATCCACGCCGGCGGGTGCAGGCGCATCGACTCCGCGACCACGGCATAGGTGCGCGGTAGCTGGCGTAAATGGTCTGCCGTCGAGGGGGGTTCGGCCAGGGCGTCGACCTCCTCGGTCAGCCAGGCGCGCCATTGCGGATTGGTTGCCAGCAGATGCCATGCCCAGGTCAGCGTCAGCGCCGTCGTCTCGTGCCCGGCAAGGACCAATGTCATGGCCTCGTCGCGCACTTCCTCGGCCGTGAAGGACGCTTCTCCGGCATCGTCGGTCGATGTCAGCATCATGGTCAGCAGGTCACTGCCGACGTAGCCGTCGCCGATGTCACGGGTGCGCTGGGCGATCATCTGCCCGACGATCGCGTCGAGTTCCTCGATCGCCTGGATCTCGCGGCGCCGCTGTGCAGTGGGGACCCGGGACAGGGGGGAGGCCAACGGGCCGATACCCCGGGCGAAACCCTCCAGGACCGTGTTCAGCGCCTGTGCCATGTCCTGGGCTTCCGCCCGCAGGTTCAGACCGAAGATGGTGCGCCCGATCACGTCCAGGGTCAGCTCCGACATGGCATGGGCCACATCGATGACGGTGCCGTCGGACCAGGAACCGCTGGTGAGGTCGGCGGCGGCCGTCATGTCCGCGATGTAGCCCTCGATCCGCTTGTTGTGGAAGAGCGGCTGAATGGCACGCCGGTGGCGCAAATGGGTCGCTCCGTCCGCGGTGAGCAGCCCGTCCCCGAGCAGCGGCCGGGTCAGTTGTAGCCCGAGGCTCTTGCGCGTGTGCCGGCCGTTGGTGACGAAGACGTCCCAGATGGCTTCCGGCGAGAACAGGATGTGCACGTGTTCCGCGCCGAGGGCGACGTGCACGACCGGCTGGTGGCGGGCGGCGAGGGCCCCGAAGAACTCGTGCGGGGCTCTGCGCCCGGCCATCATCGTCCACATCGCCTTGAGCCCGTTCGGGCCGGGCGGCCGGGGCACCGGGTCCTGTTTGACCCGCATCGATGCCACGATGTTGCGTGCGCGTTCGGTGCGTTCGGTGACGGTGCTGGTCATGTCTGTAGTCTGCCTCGCAGGTCCGGCAGTCCCAACACCGCAGGAGGTCCGCAGACATGGTCGACTGGCGTGATCTTCACCTGCCCGAGGTGCACTGGGCCCCGCACGGTCTGCCGGGGGCGCTGAAGTCGCTGCCCGGGTGGGTGGCGCGGGTGGCCTCCGAGAGCAGGTTCGCCGGGGAGATCATCGATTTCGAGAAGGCGCTGCCCAAGCCGTCACGACGTCAGACCCCGATCCGGCGCCAGGTGCTGGTGGTACCTGGTTTCGGGTTCGGAGATGCCGCCACTTTGCCCATGCAGATTGCGGTCAAGCGCGCCGGATTCCGTGTGGTGCGATCGCACATGCTGGCCAATGTGCGCTGTTCGGACCGGGCCGTAGACCGTTTGGCAGAAGTAGCCAGACGGGCGGTGGACGCAGATCACGGCCGGCGTCTGATGGTCGTGGGGCACAGTAGGGGCGGGATGCTCGCTCGCGGACTCGGCGCCCGACATCCCGAACTGGTCAGCACGGCCGTGAGTCTCGGTGCGCCCCTGAACGACGAATTCGCCTTCTACGAGATCCCGCAGCCGGTGGTCGGGGTGCTCAAGGTGGTGCACCAGCGCGACCCCGAGTTGCGGGAGCGTCAGTGCGTGACCCGGGATTGCACGTGCCCCTACATGCTGGCAACGCACCGTCCGTTCCCGCAGGACGTGGAGTTGATCAGCTACTACGACCTCCGACGGCATCGTGGACTGGCGGGCATGCGTGGTCCCTGGCGCCGAGAACATCGAGGTTCCCGGTTCCCACCTCGGGATGGGGTTGCGCCCCGACACCGTGGACGCCGTGGTGGCGCGGATGATCGCCTCGGCCGACCGGTTCTGAACCCGGCGGGGTGGGATGTCTCGATCCAGTCCCTGCCTATGGTCACCGAGCCACACCCCAACGCATGCCAGCGTGTGTCCGATGTCGCGTGGCGAGCAAGAGTGGTGCTTCGGACTAGGGGGGTGTCGTCTGGTCGGTGAGGTGTTTGCCGGCCGCGGTGGCCATCACATCGGGGCCGCCGAGGGCCTCACCACCCCCGCTGCGGCCCTCATGGGATGGCGATGAGCGGTGGATGCTCTGGTGGCAGGGGCGTCTGCGAACCATTGGCCACGTGAGGCGTGACTGGCATGCCATCAACGACACGATGCTGGCCCACGGTCAACTGCTGGTCGACGATCCCGAGCGGATCGGCCCGATCCAGGTGACCGGGATGTTGGATGGACGAGACGCTGTTCAACCGGGAGTACCCCACCCAGCAGCGGGCGACCACGCTCGACTCCCCCCTGAAACCCGAAGGGCCGCAGAAGTTCACGACCACACCAATCCGTCCGCGGGCTGGCACCGAACCCCTGACCATGAGACTCTTCACGACTGTCCTGACCGTTGGCGCCGTCTATGCCGTTGGCGGCCTGGCTGTTGCCGCAGCGCCTGCCTCCGCCGAACCCATGCCCACCAAGGCCTTCAGTTCCTGCAAGCAACTGCGGGCCGAATACCCCGCCGGTATCGCGAAGACCGCGAAGGCTCGCAACAAGGTCGTGCGCAAGGGCTTCCGCACCCCCATCGTGTGTCCGCGGGTGTACAAGCAGGTCGCACCGCGGTTGGACCCGAACCGTAACAAGGTCGCCTGCGAATCCCGCTGACGTTCGGAATCCCTTGGTGGTGGGCACGGGCACCTGTGCGCCGGCAGCGACCGCCGAGGATGTTTCCTAGGCGCGCTCAGAGGTGACCGACTCGACGGTCTCGAAGCGGACCGGAACGTCGAAGGCAGCGCGGCGAGTCGCGCGCCGCACCGCGCGCAGCAGGACGGGTCCGGCCAGCAGCGTGAGGGTGGCGGTCAGAATCGCCCGAGGGATGTCCCAGCCCAGCGAGGTCGCGATGTTGAACGTCACCCAGCGTCCGAGGTTCTCGGCCAGGGGTGCGCCTGCGACGAAGGACAGTTCGCTGCCCTGGCCCAGCGCCCACGGCCAGAAGGACAGGTTCATCAAGAACCCGTACAACAGGGAGGCGACTGCCCCGTAGGCCATGAGCATCGCGATTTCAGCTCTTCCGCGCAGCTGCGGCAACAACCCCGCCGCCATCGCAAACCATCCGGCGGCCATCATCTGGAACGGCAGCCACGGGCCGACCCCGGCCGTCAAGAGCGCGGAGGTGAACATCGCCAGGCTGCCCAGTGCGAAACCGAACGCCGGACCCAGCGCACGTCCGCCCAGTAGGAGCACCACGAACATCGGCTCGAGTCCCGCGACACCCGCGCCCAGAGGCCGGACTGCGGTGGCCACCGCTGCCAGGACGGCGAGCATGGCCACCCCCTTCGCGTCCGCGCCGCCGCCGCTGACCTCGGCGAGTAGCACCGCCACGACCAGCGGGAGCAAGAGGGCGAAGAACCAGGGGGCGTCCGTGGCGTGGTCGGCGGCGATGCTTGTGGGCGCCACCACGAAGGGCCAGAAGAAGGCGATCACACCCACCGCACTGACACCGGCCAGTGCCCCGAGGGTGCGGGCCCGCAGTGGCACCGCGTGTAACTGGCTCATAGCAGGCACGCCTCCTCGACGGTGAGGACCGGCAACGGGGCCAGGACTTTGTGGATCTGCGGAGCGAACGTCGGCGACGAGGTCAACGCGCTTCGGACGTCGGTGTCGGTCACCACCTCGCCGTCGGCCAGGACGATGACCCGGTCGGCGATCACCGCCACCAGTTCCACATCATGGGTCGCGACCAGCACACTGCTGCCGGCGTCGGCGAGGTCCTGCAACCACTGACCGAAGACCGCTTTGCCCGGATAGTCCAGTCCTCGGGTCGGTTCGTCCAGGAGGATGAGGTCCGTGGCTGCGGACAGTTGGATCGCCAACGCCAGGGCGAGTTGCTGGCCGGCCGACAGGTCGCGGGGGTGGGTGCGGGGATCGACGGTCTCGACCAGCGCGGTCAGGCGGTTCCAGGCCGAACCAGGGGGGAACCCGGTGTCCGCATCGGCGTCGGCGCACTCCTGGGCGACAGTGTCGGTGTAGAACAGGTCGGTGGGGTCCTGCGGGACGTAGGCGATCCGTTCCAGCAGCTGCCGTCCCTGGAGGTCGGCTGGATCGGTGCCGCCCACGCGAGCCTGGCCGATCTGCGGGCGTCGGGAGCCCGTCAGCAGACTGATCAGGGTGGATTTGCCCGCTCCGTTGCGGCCCATGAGCGCAGTGATTTGGCCTCGGTTCAACCGGACTCCCACGTCGGCAAGGGCAGTGATCTGGCCGAACCGAACGGTCGCGGACATGACGTCGGCCACCTGTTTGCCGGCGGGGCGCCGCGCGGGCGCAGTCGGCTGGGAATGCCGCAGGTCCTGGGCAAGGCGTCGTGCTGACCGCACGGAAAGAGGCACCGGATCCCAGCCCAGCGCGTGGCCCAGCCGGACCACCGGAGGTTGCAGCCCATGCCCGCGCATGGCCTGTGCGGGTTCCTCGAGCCTGAGGGGGCCGTCGAGGCGCACCACATGATCGGCGAATTCGATGACCCGTTCCAGACGGTGCTCGGCCATGACCACGGTGATCGCGAGATCGTGCACGAGGCGATGTACGGCGGCGAGTACCTCCTCGGCCGCGGCGGGGTCCAGCGCGCTGGTCGGCTCGTCGAGAACGAGAACCGACGGCCCCGCGGTCAGCGCTGATCCAATGGCGACCCGCTGTTGCTCACCCCCGGACAAAGTGTCCAGCGAGCGTCGGCGCAGCGTGGTCAGCCCGAGCAGGTCCAACGTCTCCTCGACCCGACGGCGCATCACGTCGGGAGCGAACCCGAGCGATTCCATGGTGTACGCCAACTCGTCCTCGACGGTGTCGGTGGTGAACCCTGCGCGCGGGCTTTGACCCACGGTTCCGACACTGCCGGCCAGGTCGCGCGGCGGGTGCGTCCGGGTGTCCATCCCCGCGACGGTGACCCGTCCGCGCAACGTTCCTCCGGTGAAGTGCGGGACCAAGCCGTTGATGAGGTTGAGGAAGGTGGACTTGCCCGAGCCGGTGCGGCCGATGACCAGCGTCAGGTCGCCTTCCGGGATGGTCAGGTCGACATCGCGCAGGATCGCTGACTGCGCGCCGTCGTGGGTGAAGCTCACGTCCTCGAAAGAGATCATGAGGTCCGCCAGGGCAGGGGAGGGGAGGGCGTCAGCACCGCCGGTGACGCGGCCAGCAGGATGGCGGCCACCGCCACCGGCGGCAGTGTCGGCCAACTGAGCGGGACGGTCAGGCTGGTTGTGGCGAACACCATCACCGCGATGGCTGCAAGTACGCCCGATCCGGCGGTCAGGGTCTCGGGCAGCCCCCACGGGTCCGGGCGGTATCGGGTACGTGGAATGCGGCGCCCGGCCACAGCGATGCCCGCGACGGCCATCACGACGCCCAGGCCGAGCAGCAGCCAACCCCACCCGCTGGCGCCGAGCACGGCGTACAGACCCAGCGCGATCCCAACCAGACCCGCCAGCACGAGGGTGGCCTGCAGCGCCCGTTCACGCGCTGTTGTGGCGGTTGCCCGGCCGTAGCCGCGCGTGTCCATGGCAGCGGCCAGATTGATCGCATCGTCCAGCGAGGACTCGAGAACGGGAACCGCCGCCTGGGCCGCAGCCCTGAGTCCTCGGGTGGGCCGACCGCGCATACGCCGCGCAAGCATTACCCGGCGCACGTTCACCATGATGCGGGGTGCCAGCGACAACGCGACGACACACGCCACCCCGACGTGGTAGAGCCCCGCGGGCAGCGCTTTCAGCAGGCGTACCGGGCTGGCCAAGGAGTTGGCCGCACCGACACAGATGAGCAGGGTCGCCAACTGCGCACCTTGGATCACGGCGATGTACAGCATCTCCGCGGTGACGGGCCCGCCCAGCGTCACGCCGGCCATCCATTCGGGCAAGCCGACGGTCGGGAGCGCGAAGAGTTCGGTGGCACCGATCCGCACCCCGAAGAGCATGGCGAAGACGACTCGAATCACGATCACGACCAGGGCGATGCGCACGAACACCCCGAATGCCCCGGCCCACTGGGCCTGCGGACGCCGGGCACTGACCACCAGCGTGGCGACGGCGACGATCAGTCCCAGGAGCAGCGGGTTGGTCGTCCGGGTGGCTGCGGCGCCGAGTCCCAAGGCCCAGATCCACCAGGCTCCGGGGTGCAGCCAGCGGGGAGCGCCGACGGTGGCCCCGCCGGTCAGAAGTGTCAGGGTCTCAGTCATGGCCGCCCTTGCGCAGAAGCAGGGCCACGGCCAGCAGCAAGGCGATCATCGTCGCGCCAATGGCGGCGATCCAGGCCGGTGGCTGGGCGGACGGTTCCTGCGGGGATTCCGCCGGGACGGCCAAGGCGACCGCGGAGGGCTGATCGGTGGGTGTCGACGGTGCTTGCGTGGGAGCAGGGGAGTCGGTTGGCCGGGGGGAGCCGTCGGGCAGCGTCGTCGGTGGCGCGCCAGGACGGTCGGCGGTGATCGCGGGGGCGGGTGCGACCGGGGCGGGGCGTTCGGGTTGTGCCGGCGGCGACCCCGTGATTGCCTTCACACTCTGCCCCGGACACTCCCGAGCGGGGAACCCAGCGATTCCGCAGATGAGTCCACTGGCCTGGAACCGCAGTTTCGCCACCTGCTGCAGCACCTGCAGGCCGGTGGCCCGAGCCGGGGCGGTGACGCACGAGATGGAGGTGGGCGGCGGCGACTCGCCGACCGGGGCGATCCCCGCCGGACCGAAGTCGATCACCACCGCGATCCGCTTCTTGCCCGCGGGGGCTGCCGGTTGCCCGGGGCACAGCTGATCGTAGGTGCTCGGTGTGGCCGGCGCCGTCGCCTGGGAGCCGTCCTCGGGGGAGAGAACGAATCGCCAGCCCTCGACGGCACCGTCGTCAGGAACCAGAAATCCGGGGCCCCGGGCGGAGTAGGACCATGACTGGCCGCCGGTCCAATAGGACCAGTACCGGTAGCCGTCGGCGTGCGCGACCGCCGGAGCCAGCGCGACGGCAGCACACACCATCGCACCGGTTCCGGCGACCACGCGAAGCCTCATGAGTTCTGCGACCTCGCAAGCCGCTTGAACAGGTTCAGGCCCCCGAAGTCACGCGCATTGTTCCCGGTGGAGTCAGCCACGAGGATGAGCAATGCGAGCGATCCGGGGGAGTCCGCCCCACTTGCGGTGACCCACGTCTTGGCAGAACGCTTCAGAAAGCGGGTCGTCGTGCGCACGGAGGCGCGCCCGGCTCCCGCGTTTGCCAAAGCGATGGTCGCCGTCGCAGTCCCCGCGTAATCGGTGCCGGGGAATCCGCCGCCGAACGGCAAGTCCCCCTTGACAGCCGAGAGTCGCTTGTTGAGGTAGCCGATCGCGGCCCTTTGGGTGGATGTCTTCTTGGTCGCGCACCTCAGCTTCGGCGAGGATCGCTTGATTCGCACGGGCTTGGGCAGGGCCATTCCGCCGCCGAGAGTCCACGCGGCCTGCGAAGTCGCGTTGTCGTTGACGGTTCGCGACGATGTGTCGAAGGCCATCCCGCCGCGCAGTCGCTTGGGAGCACCGCACCGGCGCTGCACAGAGCGCAGGTACCCGCCCTTCTCGGAATTGCGCACGAGCTTCAACGCCCCCAGCGATATTGCAGTCGAGTTGGTGTCCGAGATCGCACCGGGACCGGGGTAGTAAGCCCATCCACCGTCGGCGTTCTGCCGTGCGTCGAGCCAGTTCGCAGCGCGACGCGCTTGTTTGCGATTGCCGGTGTGCCACAGGGCAGCCGCAGCCAGGGCGGTCGAGTTGCTGTCCTGCCCGGAGAAGGAGTTCGGGTCGGGTGTCTGGCAGGGAGACGCCGCGTCGGACCGATAGGCCTCGAAGCCGCCGTCCGCGCACTGCTGCTTCTTCAGCCATTTGATCGCAGAGGCAGGGACTTTGCGATCGGAGGCCTCGAGGGCGAGCACGGATAGTGATTGACGGTAGACACCGTCGAAGGTGGGGTCGGAACTGCCGTACAAGCCGGCGTCGCCTGCCAGCGCGGGCGCTGTTGCGAGTAACACTCCGGCAGCGGTTGCTGTGGTGATGAGGGTCTTGCTACGCACACGTACTCCTTCAATAGCGGTCCACACGGACCGAAGGCGCACTCATGTGCGTGCTTCCGGCCGTCTGTAACCTCGACAGATATCGGGCCGCTTCTACATGCCGGGTGCTCCGACTCTCCTCCGCTGGGGGAGGAACACGGTTGCGGGACAGCGCCGGAATCTCACCGGACTTCCCCTGGATTCATGTAGCAACGCTCGGGGCGGGTGCCCCAGGGCCCAGTAAACCAGTCCCGGCGTGCTCGCAGGCCGTCAGGATGGGATGGTTGAACGGTCAGCCTTTGCGGGGCGCCTGCAGGGTGGGACCCGCATGGCGCTGCCGGACGAGCAAGTCAGCGGCAGCGAGCCTGGCTGCGGCGGTTGGAGTTGGGCACGGGCGTTGGAGTCGGGCACGGGCGTTGGAGTTGCACGGCCCGCGGATCTCCAACGGGGGTACCGATCTCCAACGGGTGTACGCAACTCTCACATCTTTCGTGGAGTCGTCAGAAGCCAGCAGCGCGCAGTCGCGTTTCGCCACGGACAACCTCCGCACGCTGCAACGGCTGCCGGTGTGTCCCGAGTCCGCCAAACTCAAGAATTCGGGCGAAGGCTCATCGGGCCGTAGACCACGCGCTGTTCCTCGAGCAGGGTGGCCTCCTGCACTCCATCGGCGAGGAGATCGGCCCACACCTCCCCGATCCACGTCTCGGCGTCGGCCTGCGTGGGAAACGTCGCCGAACTCGAACCATCGGGGTAGCGCCACTGATATGTCACGGTCGGGTCTCCGGGGAACGGGTCAGGCCGGGATCGCGGAAGACCACGCCCTCCAGAACCGCATCAATGGCCTCCAGGACGTCTGGCTCCAAGCGCACACCGGAGGCTTTGACGTTGCTGGTCACCTGCTCCGGGCGGGTCGCTCCGATGATCGCCGCGGACACCGCGGGGTTCTGCAGAACCCACGCGAGTGCCAGTTGCGCCATCGTCAGGCCATGATCTGCGGCGATCGGTTCGAGCGCGGCCACCGCGGTGAGGATCTCGTCGCTCATGAGCCGCTTGATGAACGTCGATCCCTGCGGGTCCGTGGCCCGCGAACCCTCGGGAGGGGCCTGGCCAGGCTTGTACTTCCCGGTCAGTACCCCTTGTGCCAGCGGGGACCACACGATCTGCCCGATCCCGCTGTTCTCGCACGTGGGAATCACCTCGGACTCGATGACCCGGTAGAGCATGCTGTACTGCGGCTGATTCGAGATGATCCGGTCGAATCCCATCTGGCTGGCGATCTCGACGGCAGCTTCGATCTCCTCGCCGCGCCACTCCGAGACCCCGACGTACATGACCTTGCCGGCACGCACCAGGTCGTCGAAGGCCCGCAGGGTCTCTTCCAAGGGCGTCTCGTAGTCGAAGCGATGTGCCTGATAAAGGTCGATGTAGTCCACCCCGAGCCGGCGCAGCGAACCATGACACGACTCGATGATGTGCTTGCGCGAAAGACCCCGATCGTTCTTGCCGGGCCCGGTGGGCCAGTACACCTTCGTGAAGATCTCCAGGCCCTCCCGGCGTTGGCCCTCCAAGGCCCGGCCCAGGACGGCCTCGGCCTTGGTCCCCGCGTAGACGTCAGCGGTGTCGAAGGTGGTGATGCCGGCGTCAAGCGCGGCGTGAACACACGCGATGGCGGCGTCCTCGGCGACCTGTCCGGCATGGGTGATCCAGTTGCCGTACGCCATTTCGCTGACTACCAGGCCGCTGTTGCCCAAATACCGGTACTGCATGTCGTTGCCTCCGTTGCGCGTCGATCCGGTCCGTCCTACCCGTCGGGCCGACCGCTAACCGCCGCGGCCGCTACTTGACTTTGCGAGTGACCGGCTTCCCGCCTGCTTTGACCTTAGGCGGAGGAAGACGCAGGCGCCTGATCTGCAGCGCGCGCATCGCCGCGTAGAAGATCGCGCCCTTGCGCTGTGCCGGATCGGGGAACTCGCGGGCAAGGTTCGAACGCAGTCGGAAAAGCAGCACGGTCATGTCCACCACCAGCAGCGCCAGCATGAGGAACCACGCGAACGACACGATCACCTGGATGTTGGGACTGCGGAACAGGCCGACGATGAGTACGACGACCGCCAGCGGGATGAAGTACTCAGCCAGAGTGCGTCGGCCGTCGATGTAGTTGCGGACATATTTGCGAACCGGCCCGGCATCGCGGGCGGGAAGGGCCCGTTCATCGCCGGCCATGAGCGCCTCACGTGCCGCGACCCTGCGATCGCGGGCCTCCTCGCGTTCGAGTTTGCGCCGTGCTTTGGGATCGACGGGGCCTTTGAGCGCGGCGCGGCGGGCCTGTTCAGCCTCTTTGCGTGTGGGGGTCGGTCGGCCCTTGCCCACTGACTGCTCGGCAGAGTGCGAATCGGCCAGTTCCTCAGTCGCGCCATCAGGCGCCGAGTCCTTCTTGCCCAATCCGAACATGGGAGAACTGTACGACGGATGCGCCTGCACCGGGTTACCCCCTAGGCTGACTCACAGAGCCATCTAGGGAAGGAACTCTCAATGGGGATGTGGCAGCGCTTCACGATGATCTTCAAGTCCAAGGCGAACAAGGCCCTGGATCGGGCCGAGGATCCGCGCGAAACCCTCGACTACTCCTACGAGAAGCAACTCGATCTTCTGCAGAAGGTCCGCCGGGGGGTTGCCGACGTCGCGACGTCCCGCAAGCGCCTGGAACTGCAGATCGGCCAACTCGACCAGCAGTCGGCCAAACTTGAGACGCAGGCCAAAGCCGCGCTGGCCGGCGGTCGGGAGGACCTGGCACGCGAGGCGCTGACCCGCCGCAGCGGTCTGACGACCCAGCTCAACGACCTGCACGCTCAGTTGGCCACCCTGCAGGACCAAGAGGAGAAACTGACCCAGGCCTCCCAGCGTCTGCAGGCCAAGGTCGATGCCTTCCGCACCAAGAAGGAGACGATCAAGGCCACGTACTCCGCAGCTGAGGCACAGACGAAGATCAACGAGGCGTTCTCGGGCATCTCCGAGGAACTCGGCGATGTCGGCATGGCCATCCAGCGCGCTGAGGACAAGACCCAGTCCATGCAGGCCAGGGCCGGTGCCATCGACGAGTTGATGGCCTCGGGCGCCCTGGAGGACGCCACCGGGACGAGTAAGGACTCGATCTCCGCGGAGCTGGAGCGGATGGCCAGCACCAGCGAGGTCGAGGACACGCTGGCGGCCATGAAGGCGGAGCTGACCGGGGGTCCGACCCCGGAGGTGACACAGGCGCCGCCTACGCCCGCGGTCGAATCGGGTCAGGCTGGCGCACCGAAGCCAGCGGGCGACGAGAACTAGGCGGCAACGATGATCGTCCGGATCATGGGTGAGGGACAGTTCGAGATGCCCGAGGAGTCCCTGGCGAGGCTCAACGAACTCGACGATGCGCTGGAAGCCGCCTTGGATGACGAGCAGTCGTTCCCGGCCGCGCTCACGGCGCTACTGGAGGGCGTCAGGCGCAGCGGTACCCGGGTGCCCGACGAAGAGTTGTTCACCTCCGATGTGGTACTGCCCGCTGCCGAGGCGACCGCCGCCGAGGTTCGGGAACTGCTCACCGACGAGGGCCTTATTCCTGACTAGGTTCAGCGCTGGGCGTAGCGCGCAGCGCTGGGGCAGTCGCACGGCTCGTGGGAGAATGTATTCATGAAGTCTCGGTACGCATCCGACAAGGGCCTGACAGCGCGCATGACCGCCACCATGTTCTTGCTCGGCCTGCTGTACGTCGTGTTCATCGGCGTTTTGATCGCGATCGGTTTGAGTGCCGCGTTCGTGCTGGTCTTCGCAGTTGGCCTGCTGTTCGCGCAGTGGTACTTCTCGGACACCATCGCGCTGCATGCGATGGGCGCTCACGAGGTCACGCCCGAGCAGGCTCCACAGCTGCACGGGATCGTCGACCGTTTGTGCGCGATGGCCGAGATGCCCAAGCCGCGCGTGGCCATTGCCGACGTCGACATGCCGAACGCCTTCGCCACCGGTCGCAGTCCGAACCGGTCCGTGGTCTGCGTGACGACCGGGTTACTGCGCAGGCTCGATGAGGACGAGCTCGAGGGCGTGCTGTCCCACGAGTTGTCCCACGTGGCCCACCGGGATGTGCTGGTCATGACGGTGGCGTCGGTCGCCGGGGTCGCAGCCGGCTTCCTGACCCGGATGGCGCTGTGGGGCGGGTTGAGCAACCGCAGGGATCAGAACACCGCGTTGGTCGGCATCGCAGTGCTGGCGGTGTCCGTGATCGTGTACGCGGTGAGCTTCCTGCTGACCCGCATGTTGTCGCGGTACCGCGAACTCAGTGCCGACCGGGCCGGTGCGCTGCTGACCGGCCGTCCGACGGCATTGGCCTCGGCGTTGCAGAAGGTGTCTGGTGACATGGCTGCGATCCCGACCAAGGATCTTCGCGAGGCGCAGGCCTTCAACGCGTTCTTCTTCGCGCCGGCCCTGTCCGGGGGAGCCAGCCTCGCATCGCTGTTCGCCACCCACCCGCCACTCGAACAGCGCCTCGAGCAGCTGGCGAAGATCTCCACCCAGTTGGGTTCCTGATGGGTCTGTTCGACTCGATCATGGGTCGCAGCAAGCCCGTAAAACCGAATCTGGACCAGTTGTTCGCGATCCCCTCGGCGGCCATCACCTTGCAGGCTTCGCTGGACGTGATGCCGACCGGTCGCGGTTCCGTGGCATTTCGGGCCCCGGAGGGCAAGGCCTTCGCAGATGTGGTGGCCGAGGTCGAGCAGTTGCTGACGGCGACCTCCAGCCCTGATCTGAGCGTCACCCAGGATTCCTTCGGATATACCTGGTTGACGATCAACGCCACCGACATCGCGGATCTGGTCAACGGCCTGCACGCGGTCAACGTGTCGATCCAGGACGCCGGATTCGGCCCCCAGTTGCTCTGCTCGCTGGTCGGTTTCCGCCGCGGCGACCAGGACTTCGCGCTGGTCTACCTTTACAAGCGCGGCAGTTTCTATCCGTTCGCCCCCATCGCGGAACCACGCCGGGACAACATCCTGGAGATGCAACTGCGCGATTTGCTGGCCGACGACATGAACGTAGAGAAGGACATGACCCGGTGGTTCCCCGTGTGGGGTGCACCGGGGCTCTGAGCCTCAGTCCGCCGGCCGTACACCGACCCCGGGCAGCGCCAACATGCGGTCCAGCGCCACCCGCGCCCATTTCTGGGTCTCGGCGTCGACCACGATCTGGTTCACGACGCGGTCGGCGGCCAGACTTTCCAAAGCCCATACCAGGTGCGGCAGGTCGATCCGGTTCATCGTCGAGCAGCACCCGGTCCGGTCCAAGAACATGATCTCTTTGTCCGGATGCTGCCGTGCCAGGCGGCGCACCAGGTTCAACTCGGTGCCGATCGCCCACGCACTGCCCGGTTCTGCAGCGTTGAGCGTCTGGATGATGTACTCCGTGGATCCCACATAATCGGCCTTGAGAACCACTTCGTGAGTGCACTCAGGGTGAACCAGAACGTTCACGTTGGGTACTTTTGCCCGGATTTCGTCAACACTTTCCTCGGTGAAACGGCCGTGCACGCTGCAGTGACCGCGCCACAGGATCATCTTCGCCTCGCGCAGTTGCTCCCTGCTGAGCCCCCCGCCGGGCTTGTGGGGGTCGAACACGACGCAGTCGTCCAAGCTCAGCCCCCGCTGCAGGACCGCGGTGTTGCGCCCAAGATGCTGGTCGGGCAGGAACAGCACCTTCTCACCCTGCTCGAAGGCCCAGGCCAGGGACTTGTCGGCGTTGCTGGAGGTGCAGATAGTGCCGCCGTGCTCACCGGTGAAGGCTTTGATGGCTGCAGTGGAGTTCATGTAGGTGACCGGGATGGTGACATCTGCGACCCCCGCGGCTTCCAGGGTCTGCCACGCCGCCTGCACCTGATCGGCTGCGGCCATGTCTGCCATCGAGCACCCGGCTGCCATGTCCGGCAGCACCACGCTCTGATCGTCGGTGGTGAGGATGTCCGCGCTCTCGGCCATGAAGTGCACGCCGCAGAAGATGATGAACTCGCTGTCGGGACGGGCTGCAGCCTGCTGAGCGAGTTTGAAGGAGTCGCCGGTCACGTCGGCGAACTGAATCACTTCATCGCGCTGGTAGTGGTGACCGAGGATGAACGCCCGGTCACCGAGAGCCTTCTTGGCCGCCCACGCGCGTTCGACAAGTCCGGGGTCGCTGGGCGCGGGCAGATCCCCGGGGCAGTCGACACCACGTTCGCTGAACGCGTCCGACTCTTGGCCCAGCAGCAGCAACAGCGCAGAGGGCTCCGGTTCGGTGAAGGTATTCGTCACATCTGCCATGGTGACACGCCTGCGACGCCAAGGCGAGAGGCGTTTGCCGTCCGCGAACGTACGGTCACCGCTGGCTCGCCGATTAGGTCCCCCTTAGTCTGGGTGTGGCACTATTGAGGGAATAGCCCCGGGTACTGGGGCTGTTGACCAGGGCGAACAGTGAAAGGAACACTTGATGAGCGCTGAGACAACCACCCAGGAATCTGCTCCCACGACTGGCATCACGCTGACGGAGACGGCTTCCAGCAAGGTGGCCGCCCTGCTCGCCCAAGAAGGCCGCGAGGATCTGGCCCTGCGGATCGCTGTACAGCCGGGCGGTTGCTCCGGCCTGCGTTACCAGTTGTTCTTCGACGAGCGCTCGCTCGACGGCGACCAGCGCCTGGACTTCGACGGTGTGACCGTGGTTGTGGGACCGGATGAGCGGGCCGTACCTGGGTGGAGCGACGATCGACTTCGTCGACCAGATCGACAAGCAGGGGTTCACCATCGACAACCCCAACGCCACCGGCTCCTGCGCCTGCGGCGACTCCTTCCACTGAGCTGAAGGCCTCAGCGCGGGACTGACCCACGACGTGGCCAGCGAGAAGCGGGAGCTGGTCGGCTTCTCCCGCGGCATCGACGCAGGTCTGATGCTCGAGGGATACCGCAAAGGTGTCTTTGCGATGTCCTACTGGGGTCTCATGTACCAGTGGTGGTCACCGGACCCGCGCGGGATCCTTCCTCTTGACGGTCTGCGGGTGTCGCGAAGTCTGCGCAAGAGTGCGTCGCATTACCGCGTGAGTTTCGACGAGGACTTCGACGAGGTACTGGCCTTCTGCGCGGATCCACAGCGGCCCGGGGGGTGGATAGACCCTGGTCTCGAGGCCGCCTACCGGGACCTGCACCGTCTGGGACATGCCCACAGTGTGGAGGCGCGGGACTCCGAGGGTGGGCTCGCCGGCGGTTTGTTCGTCGTCAACATCGGCGGATTCGTCTCCGGGGAGTCCATGTTCCACCGGGCCCGGGATGCCTCCAAAGTGGCACTGATCGGTCTCGTGGAACGTTTACGGGACAGCGGACAACCTGTGCTGCTGGACACCCAGTGGCGCACCGAGCATCTGGCATCCCTAGGGGTGGTGGATGTTCCGCGTCCTCATTACCTGGCTCGTCTGCGACAGGTCATCGACCTTCCGGACGTGTGGTAGACACCACGAACCGCCAATGGTCGGGCCTGCGGTCCACTTCGAGCAGTTGAGCCTCACGCATGCGGCACCACGCTGGAACATCGGTTGTGGCCACCGGATCGTCAGCGAGCAGCACCAGCCGGCTGCCCGGTTCTGCGCGGTTCGCGGCCTGCGCCAAGGCGATCACCGGATGCGGACAGACCAGCCCGCGGGCGTCGATGACGACCTCCTCGGCCTCCGATGACTGGCTCATAGGTTCTGAGTCCCCATCTGTTCGCGCACCTCTGTGACCACTTCCACCACCGCCTTGACGAAGCCGGCCACGGCTTCCTCTCCCAGATCGGGGGGAAGTCCGATGCGCAGGTTGCCACTGGTCAGCCCGCCGATCGCCGCCAGCACATGGCTTGGTTGGCCGGACCTCGACGCGCACGCCGAGCCGCTGCCCACGGCGTATCCGCGGGCATCCAACGCTGTCTGGACCGCTTCGGCGTCCACGTAGAGCACCGACACGCTCAAGATGTGAGGCAGATCGTCCGGTTCACCTCCGTGGATCTGCACGCCGGACAACTCGTCCTGCAACCGGCGGCGGATCGTCGCGATCTGGCTGCCGGCGACCTCCTTGGCCCGCGGCGCTGCGGCCACCCATCGCTGCCCGGCGAGTCCGGCGGTGACTGCAGCGGGCACGTTGTCGAAGTCCGAGCGGGGGGCCTGACCGGTGCGGGCGACGACCACCGAGGCTCCGCGGGTGCCCCCCAGGCGCGGGGGTCGAGGATCAGCAGATCCCAGTAGTCGGGCAGTTCGGTCCAGCCGAACGCACATCTGGCATCGAGAATGACCGTTGAGCCGGTGGAGGTCTTCCATGGGCCGAGGTCCTGCTGCAGAGTGCCGATCTCCTGATTACCCAGCGCAGTCACCATCGTCACCGGCTGGGTGAGCCGCGCCAGTGCGTCCGGGTGGATGCGGCCATCGGAATCCACGCCCAGCACCTGTTCGGACACGCCGTGGCGCGCCGCTGCTTCGTGGACGGTGTCGAGCACGGCGACGGTGTCGACAAGCGAGGTGATCAGGGGCAGACTCGCCCTCTGGGTGATGTGGGCCACGGCGGATCGCAGCGCCAGAGCAGGATCGGGGGCGAACCACGCCACTGCACCTCCGGCCAGCTGGGCCAGCGTGGCCGCACTCTGCGCGAGCAGGGCCTGGCTGACCTTGCCCTCGTGATAGCCGGCCACGGCAGGTGCCCAGGCACGCTGCGCCGAAGTGGCCAGCCAGCGGCCGATTTCCTCGTTGACCGGACGGCAAACGGCGCAATCCAGTACGAATCGCGACATGACTCCGAACGTAGCGCCCCTTGCGGCTTTACAGCCCGGCCCATTGCGCTAGTGTCGTGTCAAACCTTGCGCGATTGTTCGCGGAAGAAATGTGGCTGGGAAGGGTTCGATGAGTCGGAATTCAGCGGGTGGGCGCAGTCGGCGAATCGCCGTTGTGGCGCTCGGCAGCGTCTCAACGCTGCTACTGGCGGGCTGTTCACAGGGCACCATCGACGACTGGAAGCGGGCGGGATATCCGGCTCCGTCGACCGAAGAAGGTTCGACGATGCTCAGTCTGTGGACCGGGTCGTGGATCGCGGCCCTCGCGGTGGGCATCCTGGTCTGGGGCCTGATCTTCTGGTCGATCATCGTGTACCGGAGGCGTAAGACCGACACCGGCGTGCCCGTGCAGCTGCGTTACAACCTGCCCGTGGAGATCATGTACACGGTGGTTCCGCTGATCCTGATCGGTGGCATGTTCTACTTCACAGCCCGCGACCAGATCGAACTCACCGCAGTCGAGGACAACCAGGACCTGACGGTCAATGTGGTCGGATTCCGCTGGTCGTGGACGTTCAACTACGTGGATCAGAACACCTATGACATCGGAACGCCTGGCGAGGACCCCGTGCTGTACCTTCCGGTCGACCAGAAAGTGAAGTTCGAACTGACCTCTCCGGACGTCATTCACTCCTTCTGGGTGCCCACGTTCCTGTTCAAGATGGACGTGGTGCCCGGTCGCACGAACAAGTTCGAGGTGACCCCGAACAAGGAGGGCACTTACCTCGGTAAGTGCGCGGAACTGTGTGGTGTCGACCACTCGCGCATGCTCTTCACGGTGAAGGTCGTTCCTCAGGCGGAGTTCGATCAGCACATGCAAGAACTGCGGGCCAAGGGCCAGTTCGGCCAGTTGACCAGCGGCAGAACGACCGATGCAGCACAAGGAGTCTGACGTGGCAATCATCGAGGAACCCAAGCCAGCCTCCGACGTCGACGTCGCGGCGGCCAAACTAGCGGCCCGTGAGGCTCGTAAGGCCCACAAGCGTCAGGGCTTCGGCCAGACGGTGATCAAGTGGATCACGTCCACCGACCACAAGATCATCGGTCAGTTGTACCTGATCACCTCCTTCGCCTACTTCCTGCTGGCTGGCCTGATGGCTCTGGTCATCCGTGCTGAACTCGCGGAACCAGGCATGCAGCTGGTCTCGAACGCCCAGTACAACCAGCTCTTCACGATGCACGGAACGATCATGCTGTTCCTGTTCGCGACCCCGCTGTTCGTTGGATTCGGCAACGTGATCATGCCGCTGCAGATCGGTGCGCCGGACGTGGCCTTCCCGCGGCTGAACATGTTCTCGTACTGGCTGTTCTTCTTCGGCGGGATCACCGCTGCGGCTGGATTCCTCACCCCCAGTGGTGCCGCGGACTTCGGCTGGTTCGCCTACGCGCCGCTTCACAACGAAGTGTTCACCCCGAGCGCAGGTGCGGACCTGTGGCTGCTCGGCCTGGCGATGGGTGGTCTGGGAACCATCCTCGGCTCCGTGAACTTCCTGACCACGATCTTCACGATGCGGGCACCGGGCATGACCATGTTCCGGATGCCGATCTTTACATGGACTGTGCTGTCCACGTCGGTGCTGGTCCTCATGGTGTTCCCGGTTCTGGCCGCCGCACTGCTGGTGGTGGAGATGGACCGCAAGTTCGGCACTGTGGTGTTCGCTTCGGAGAACGGGGGAGCGATCCTCTGGCAGCATCTGTTCTGGTTCTTCGGACACCCGGAGGTCTACATCCTGGCGCTGCCGTTCTTCGGAATCACCAGCGAGGTCCTGCCGGTGTTCAGCCGCAAGCCGATCTTCGGCTACAAGGGCCTGGTCTTCGCGACGCTAGCCATCGCAGGTCTGTCGATGGCAGTGTGGGCCCACCACATGTACGTGACCGGCGCGGTGCTGCTGCCCTTCTTCGCCTTCATGACGATGCTCATTGCGGTACCCACGGGGGTGAAGTTCTTCAACTGGGTGGGAACCATGTGGAACGGATCGATAACGTTCGAGACGCCCATGTTGTTCACATTGGGCTTCCTCATAACGTTCCTGTTCGGTGGGCTGACGGGCGTGATGCTGGCTTCACCGCCGCTTGACTTCCAGGTATCCGACAGCTACTTCGTCGTGGCGCATTTCCACTACACGGTGTTCGGGACTGTCGTGTTCATCATGTTCGCCGGCTTCTACTTCTGGTGGCCGAAGATGACCGGCAAGATGCTCGACGAGCGCCTGGGCAAGTGGCACTTCTGGCTGCTGTTCTGGGGCTTCCAGATCACGTTCCTGGTGCAGCACTGGCTGGGCACGCAGGGCATGCCGCGCCGTTACGCGGACTACCTGCCAGACGAGGGCTTCACCTTGCTGAATCAGGTCTCGTCGCTGGGCGCCTTGATCCTGAGCATCTCGACCCTGTTCTTCCTCTACAACGTCTACAAGACCTGGCGATTCGCGCCGAACGTCACGGTCGACGACCCGTGGGGATGGGGCGCCTCGCTGGAATGGGCGACCAGTTGCCCGCCGCCACGACACAACTTCGTCTCGCTGCCGCCGATCCGTTCTGAGCGTCCGGCATTCGACTTGCACCACCCGGAGGTCGAAGGCCTGTTGTCTGAGAGCGTCGTGGATGGTCTCGTGGGCGCCGGCGCTGGTCAGAAGGGAGTCGAGAAGTGAAGTACTCGGGCTATCTGTTCGCCGCCGGGGCGGTGTTCTTCGGGATCGTCGGCACTGTCTATGCGATCTGGTCGCGCGACTGGATCGGGGGCACGGCTCTGATCTTCACAGGCTTCATGACGGCGCTGATCGCGTTCTACCTGCTGTACACCGCCAAACGGCTGGACAACCGGCCTGAGGACGACATGATGGCCAACCAGGACGAGGCCGCCCCGGACTACGGGTTCTTCAGTCCGCAGTCCTGGTGGCCGCTTCCCATGGGTGCCAGCGCCATGCTCATCGCGTTCGGCCTGATCTTCGCCACCTGGCTGCTGATCGCAGGAATTCTCTTCCTCATGATCAGCATCATCGGGCTCGTCTTCGAGTACTACCGCGGGGACTTCGCACACTGACCTGGACATAAATCGTGTGGCATAACGATCAATTGTCCCGATTCGACCGGTTCGAGTTGGTTGAACGTGGTGCGAATCACGGCTCCAGCGGTGTGCCGCGGGTTTAGAAACCCCCTCTTACGTGGGAAGATGTAACTGTCGGCGTGTTGGCTCCTTGTCCTCGCCGACGTGTGCATGACTATGGACGGGGAACGTTGTGAGGTTGGTTTTGATGACAGTTGCCAGACGGAATGTCGCCATCGCTGGGGTAGCAGCCACCGCGCTGCTGGCTGCCGGATGTGGCCCTACGCTGATTGCGCGTAGTCAGACGCCTGAGCAGGCCCCGGTGAGTATGCAGGTGCTCCCTGCGTTGGACCGCAAGGCCCCTGTCAATCAGCCCATCGTTGTGGTCGCAGAGGACGGTTCTCTGGCTGACGTGACCGTGAAGGGGCCTAAAGGGCTCCTGAAGGGCTCCTACAACCCAGAGCGCGACACGTGGACCTCCAAGGCCAAGGTCTTGGATTTCGGCGCAAAATACGCCGTAGAGGCCACCGCGACCAATGCATCCGGTGCTCCCACGACGATTGACCGGACCATCAAGACGGTCAACCCCAAGACGCTCGTGCAGATCAGCTCAGTGAGCGTCGCCGACGACGTCACCGTCGGGGTCGGCATGCCGGTCCGCGTGACCTTCGACGCTCCGGTCAAGAACAAGAAGGCCGTGGAGGAGCAGCTGCAGGTGAAGACTTCGACTCCTGTCACGGGGGCCTGGAACTGGGAATCGGACACGGTCGTCGTGTTCCGTCCCAAGAAGTACTGGCCGGCGAACACGACCATCGAGGTCGTCATGCCGCTGCGCGGCGTCAAGACCGGACCCGGCGCCTATGGCTCCGAGAACCGAGATGTCACCTACCAAACTGGTGACTCGATGGTGTCCATCTACGACGCCAACAAGCACGTCCTTAAGGTCAAGAAGAACGGGAAGGTCATCCGCACCTTCCCGGCCACCAGTGGAAAGGCCGGTTTCGAGACCCGGTCCGGGGTGAAGGTCATCTCCGAGAAACTGGACTTCGTGGTGATGGATGCTGCCACCGGCGGGACTTCCGAGAGCGACCCCGAGTACTACCGGTTGGATGTCAACTGGGCCATGCGCATCACCAACTCCGGCGAGTTCGTACATGCCGCCCCCTGGTCGGTCGGCTCACAGGGCTACTCGAACGTCAGTCATGGGTGTGTGGGTCTTAGCACCGACAACGCGTACTGGTTGTTCCAGAACTCCCGCGTCGGTGACGTCATCGACGTCCGCAATACCGGCCGCCCCCAGGACCTGGGCAACGGGATCACCGAGTGGAACGAGTCTTGGAAAGACTGGCTGAAAGGCTCGAAGACCGGACCTGTGCAGACTGAATCGATCACTCCGTCGGCTTGATCGCTGCCTGAATCCCCTGGATTCCCGAAGAGGAACCGGGGATTCGGTGTTATAGGAGGCATCTGTGGCGCGTCTCGACACCCGAAGGGCCAGCCAGTTGCATACGTCCGTGCTCGGAATTCTGGGGGAGAGCTGGGTTTCGCCCGGAGTTGACGCACGGTGTGTCCAGTGGTTGTGGTGCGGGTGCGGCGTGGGTTGATCGCCGACACCGGTCCCTGTGCTGGCAAACCGTCGGACGTAGCGTTCGTGCCCCTTGAGATGTGGACAGCAGGCAGGAGTCGGCCCGCCGAACCGAGATCAGGCCGCGGGCCTTGCGATCCTCTGCCCCCTCGACCTCAGGCGCGGGTGGAGGTCGCTGGCCCTTCCGGGCGGCGGTCTCAGGGGGGTCCTCTGGTGTGGGTGATGACGGGGATGGTGTGGGTGTCCATGGTGATGGTGTACCGGCCGTGGTGTAGGTCGTTATGACATCTTGAACAGAGAGGCGAGGTTTGACGGGTCGGTTCTGCCGCCGTCTTTCCAGTGCACGATGTGGTGGGCCTGGCAGTACCTCGGAGAGCGGCCGCAGCGGATGCAGCCGCGGTCGCGGGCGATCAGTGCGGCCCATTGGGCCGCGGATGCCGCGGCGCCGTTTTCGTCCGAGGGCGAGGGGATGAAGGTGCCTGTGCGTTTTGATCCCGAAGATCACGGTGCACACCGCCGCGCACGACAACAGGTCGAACGATCCGGCACCGAGGGGTGCCGTCGACCAGGGCGTCGCGTTGTCACTGGTGGGCAGGTTCTCCAAATCCACCAGGATGGACACCGCGGACACCCCGCCGGGGTGGGGTGTTGGCCGCCGCGGCCTTGGACATGTCGGTCAGGGCATCCGCGCTGCGTTGGGCCGGGGTGGTGGTGTCGTGGGTGTCCGGGGGGCGGGTGAACGATGCCAGGGTTTCGGCCAGGATCGCCCCGTCGACCTCGTCGAGCATTCCGGTGATCGCCCACATCCCGTTCGCGCGGGCGGACAGGCGCAGGAGCGTTTGGCGCGTTGCTGATCCAGTGTCAGGTCAGGTGGGTGGGGTTGTCGGCCTCAGCGGCGACCTGCAGCACCCACGCACCTCGAGGCGTCGGTCAACTTCGCCAGGCCGACGATCGCGGCCTGTTTGCTGGTGAAGTCATCGATGGCCGGGGCGTGGGCCAGGGATCTGATACATGCAACCCCGAAATACTCCCGGCAGCCCAGGCGTCTTTCACGACCAGCAGGTCGTGCAGGGGCGTTGGCGGTGTTCACCATCCCCGACCCGACCGCCACCGGGGATCCGGTGGCGATCGCGACCAGCGACCCGGTGGTGCCTGCGCCCAGGACCCGGGGAATCCCCGGCAGTATCCGCGGCACCGGCCAGACCGGTCAGGTAGGCCTCGATGCGGTTCCGCAACCGTGCGGTGTTTGGCCATCGCCGCGGCGCGTTCCTCCGCACTACCAGGTCCGGGTCCGGCAGCGCATCTATATCGTCGTTGATCTGGTCGAACCCGGCCGGGGCGACAGTCGGTAAGCTGGCGCGGATCCGGGCCCGGCGGTGCGCCGCCCGCGACATCAAAGAACGACGACGCAGCAGTAGCAGTAACGGCCATAGGACACCCCGATCGACACAAGACCTTGAATGTCGTATCGAAGGCCGGTGCCCACCGCGACGTCGCTCCACGAGCTGACGAAAACCAACTACCAACTACCTGTTACGAACCATAAACCCAGGGGCCGACATTCTCCCCGGACTACCTGTTCGAACCGTAAACCCAGGGTCCGACATCTTCCCTGGACCACCTGTTCGAACCGTAGACCCAGGGTGTGACATCTTCCCCGGACTACCTGTTTCGAACCATAAACCCAGGGTGCGACATTCTCCCCGAGCTACTGATTCAGACCATAAACCCAGGGTGGGACATCTTCCCCGGACTACCTGTTTCGAACCGTAAACCCAGGGTGCGACATCTTCCCCGGACTACCTGTTTCGAACCGTAAACCCAGGGTGTGACATCTTCCCCGAGCTACCTGTCCATACCGTAAACGGGACCTGTGACATTTCCCCGACCGCTGATGCACACCATAGGACGAGGGTCTGACATGGACCCATGAAGCGCCAACCAGCCCCATGCCTGCGGATCCTCGGGAACGAAGACGTCTGGACAGACGAGCTTGCGCAAAACAAAAGGCCCGCTCCCAATGTGGCTGGGGGAGCGGGCCTCTTGTTTGGTGGCTACTTGTCGATGGCTGGATCGTGCAGCACGGATCCGTCGTGAGCCGGGATCAGCCGCCGGTCCTCTTCCATCGCCGGTGCCGCCTGCTCGACCTCGTGGCGCAGATGCGCCTCGGCCGCTTCGAGTTCCTCACGGGTCGGCAACGGGATGTTGTCGGCGTAGTAGAAGTTCGACAACTTCGCGCGCAACCGTGCCCCGCGGGCACCTGGCATCGCGACGCCGTTCTCGTCGATCTCCTCGGGCATCGTCAGCGGTGTCCGCTCCGGCTTGGCCATGAGGACCGCCTTCTCCTCGTCGGAGATGGGAGCGTGCACCTCGATGAACTCGCCGTGTGGCAGGCGCAGGATGTTGCCGGTCTCCATGCCGTGCAGGAGTTTGTCGCGGTCACGGCGCTGCAGGCCCAGACAGATGCGCTTGGTAGCCACGAATACCAGCGGCGGGACCAGGAAGATCGCGAACCGCAGGAACCAGGTAATCGTGTTGATCGACATATCGAAGAAGCTTGCGATCAGGTCGTTACCGCCACCTATCCACAGCAGGACGTAGAACGACACGGCCATTGCGCCAAGGCTGGTCCGGACTGGGGCGTTACGGGGACGGTCGAGCAGATGGTGTTCCCGCTTGTCACCGGTGGCCCATTGCTCGATCCATGGATATATCGCCATCACTGTGAACACCAGCCCGGGCAGGATGACCGCGGGTACTAGGATGTTCCAGCTCAGCGTGTACCCGAAGATCACCCATTCGACGTTGGGCATCATCCGAAGGGACCCCTCGAGCCAGCCGATGTACCAGTCCGGCTGTGAGCCTGCCGTGACTTGGTCAGGTGTGTAAGGCCCGTACAGCCAGATCGGGTTGATGGTCACCAGACCTGAGATCAGTGTGATGACCCCGAAGACGACGAAGAAGAAGCCGCCGGCCTTGGCCATGTAGATGGGCAGCAGCGGGTATCCGACGACGTTGTCGTTGGTGCGGCCCAAGCCGGGGAACTGGGTGTGCTTCTGGTACCAGACCATCATGAGGTGCGCGGTCAGCAGGGCCAGAATCAGACCCGGCACGACAAGGATATGCACCGCATAGAGCCTGCTGATGAAGTCTGTGCCGGGGAATTCACCGCCGAAGATGAAGAAGCTCAGGTACGTGCCCACCAGAGGCAGCGAGAGCACAATGCCCTGCGCGATCCTCAGGCCGGTACCCGAGAGCAGGTCGTCGGGCAGGGAGTACCCGGCGAAACCGGCCAGCAGGGCCATGGTCAGCAGGCCGACACCGATCACCCAGTTGAGCTCACGCGGCTTGCGGAACGCGCCGGTGAAGAAGACACGCAAAAGGTGGACGGAGATCGCTGCGACGAAGAACAGAGCCGACCAGTGGTGGATCTGGCGCATCAGCAGACCGCCGCGAATGTCGAACGAGATGTTCAGCGTCGAGGCGTATGCCTCGGTCATCTTCACGCCCTTGAGGGGCACGTACGAGCCGTTATAGGCCAGTTCGATCATCGAGGGTTTGAAGAACAGAGTGAGATAGACCCCGGACAACATCACCACGATGAAGCTGTAGAGGGCGATCTCCCCGAGCATGAACGACCAGTGTTCGGGGAACACCTTGCCGATGTTGCGCTTGAGGAAATTGCTCGAAGTGAAGCGGTCATCGACCCATCCAGCAGTCTTGCCTGCTGTCTTAACCGTCGCGCTCATGCGTCGCCACGCTCCCAGAAGCTCGGACCCACGGGTTCTGCGAAGCCATCGACGGCGACGAGGAACCCTTCTGGATCAATCGTTATCGGTAGTTGCGGTAGCCGGCGCGCCGCAGGCCCGAAGACGACGTTGCCGGAGTCAGCCAGATCAAATGTCGACTGGTGACAGGGACATAACAAATGATGCGTCCGTTGTTCATAGAGCGCAATCGGACAGCCCACGTGGGTACAGATCTTGGAGAAGGCGAGGATGCCGCCGTAGTCCCAATTGTCCCCCTGCTGGGAGACGATCTCCTGCGGCTCCATGCGCACGAGGATGATCGCGGCTTTGGCGCGCGCATTGAGGTTGCCCTCCTCCTCCTGCACCTCCGGCAGATCGGCCGGCATGGCGGAGATCAACCCCCCCAGAGCCAGGTCCGAGGGACGCACCGGGCGCCCGGTCGGGTCGATCACGATACGCGAACCGGGCTCCCACAGCGTCTCCCGCAGAACCTCTCCGGGCAGGGGCCCGAGGTCGCGCAGGAGCACGACCATGGGAATGGGGAACAGAACCATGGCTGTCAGCAGCGAGCGACGGATGATCGGTCGCTGCGTGAAGCCTGAGTCGGCCTGGTAGGTCTGGAAGGCCTCGACCGCGGCTTCCCGCTCCTCGTCACTGGAGGCCAGCGGGTGGCGCAGCTGGATCTCTTCCTTCTCGTTCATCAGCTTCTTGGACCAGTGAATCGCGCCGGTGCCGATCAGCAGGATGGCCAGCCCGAACGTCACGCCCAGCGCGATGTTGCTGGCGTTGACGGTGCCGAAGCCCCAGATGTACACCGTCTCGTCAACTGGAATGGCCACGAATGCGACCACGAACAGCACGGTCATCAGCGCTGAGCCGAGGAACATCGCCGCGACCTGGCGCTCTGCGCGGCGAGCCGCCTTGGGGTCGACGTCAGTGCGTCGCGGCCGGTGGGCGGGTAGCGCTGCGGCCGCCTTCTCGATGGCGGCAGCCTCGGCAGATTCAGTCGTGGCAGGAAGGTTCTCGTGAGTGGTCATCGGACCTTGGCTCCGATCCAGACGGCGAATGCGATGAGGGAGAGCAGACCAGCGGTCCACAGGAAGAGACCCTCGGCGACCGGACCGATCCGGCCGAGGCCAAGACCACCGGGGTTGGGTTCGACCTTGAGGGCCTCCACGTAGGCGATGAGGTTCTGCTTGTCCTCATCGGTGATGGTCTCGTTGCTGAAGACCGGCATCTGCTGAGGGCCGGTGATCATGGCCTGCCAGATCTGCTCCGGGGTGGCGTTCATCAGGCTCGGGGCGTACTGGCCGTTGGTCAGCGCCCCACCACTTCCGGCGAAGTTGTGGCACTGCGTGCAGTTGGTGCGGAAGATCTCGCCACCCTCGGCGATGTTGGCGTTTTCGAGGTTCAGCTGCTCCTCGGTCGGGTTCGCCGGTCCGGGTCCGAGCGTGGCCACATAAGCGGCCATCGCTGCGATCTCCGCCTGCGAGTACTGCACGTCCTTGCGGGGTGCCTGCGCCTCCGGAACCGCAAGGGGCATGCGACCGGTGCTCACCTGGAAGTCGACAGAAGCCTCACCGGCCCCGATCAGGCTCGGACCGCCATTACCGCCGGTGGCGTTGTCGGCGGCAATGCCTTCACCTTGCAGGCCGTGGCACGACGAACAGCCTTCGAGGAACAGTTGTCGTCCGAGTTGCAGTTGCTCCAAGGACCCTGCCGCCACGGCGGGTTCAGGTGACGGTGTGGTCTCAGCGGAGACCACGGCATACCCGGTCCCCACCAGGATCAGGGCACTGCCCATCAGGATTCCGGCGGCGAAGGAACGGCGCCGACTGCGCTTCTTCATGGAACCTCGCATCACTTGACCAGGTAGATGGTGGTGAACAGGGCGATCCAGACCACGTCGACGAAGTGCCAGTAGTACGACACAACGATTGCCGAGGTGGCCTGCTCGT
Source organism: Micrococcales bacterium (assembly GCA_016719135.1). Classification (GTDB taxonomy): domain Bacteria; phylum Actinomycetota; class Actinomycetes; order S36-B12; family UBA10799; genus JADKAV01. Next base: position 71,168 of record JADKAV010000005.1, read on the forward strand.
GGGTGAAACGTTTTGCGACGTAAGTGCGTGCAAGCACGAACAGGAAGGCGATCAGACCGCCGGTCACGTGCAAGCCGTGGAACCCAGTCGTGAGGTAGAACACCGAGCCGTAGGGCGATGACGACAGGGTCAGCCCCTGGTGCACCAGTTCGGTGTATTCGGTGATCTGTCCGGCGATGAACACCGAACCCATGATGAACGTGATGATGAACCACTTGCGCAGGTTCTTCACGTCGCCGCGCTCGGCGGCGAACACACCCATCTGACAGGTCACCGAACTCAGGACCAGAATCGTGGTGTTGATCGAGGCGAACGGAATGTTGAGCAGTTGGGTGTCGACCGCCCAGATCTCGGGGTTGACCGATCGCAACGTGAAGTACATCGCGAACAGGGCCGCGAAGAACATCAGTTCGCTGCCCAGCCAGATCATGGTTCCGATGGCGACGTTGTTCGGCCGGTCGACGTGACCCGCCGGCGCAAGCCGGGTTGTCACAGCAGATGCATTAGCCACGGGCCGATTCTGGCAGGTTTACCTGTCTCAAACCGAACGACCCCCCGAATCGGTGGCATATTTCCCGAATCTGGGGGTTTTGCAGCGCCTCAGACATGTTGATCGGCGCTGAATCGACGCGGCAACCCTTTCCGCGGCGCCTCCCTGGTGCCCTGGACGGGATATGGACACTAACATCGGGCGTGGAGGTGGCAGATGCCCAGCGCACTGAAGGTCATGGTCTACAGCAGCAATGCCGACACCCGGGCGCAGATCATGCTGGCGCTCGGCCGCAGGCCGTCGCGGGAACTGCCCGAGGTGCAGTATGTCGAGGTCGCTACCGAACCCGTGGTGATTCGCACGGCCGATGCGGGCGGGTTGGATCTGCTCATCCTCGATGGGGAGGCAGCGCCGGCCGGCGGTATGGGCGTCTGTCGGCAATTGAAGGACGAGTTGTACCAGGGCCCACCGATCCTGGTCATCGTGGCGCGGCCGCAGGACGCCTGGCTGGCCACCTGGTCCAAGGCCGACGGGGTCGTCTCGCAACCGCTGGATCCGATGCAACTGGCCTCGGTGGTCACCGACCTTCTCCGGCCCCGGGTGACTCTGAGCCGCACCTGACCTCGCGACGGCCTTGATCGGCCGACGCAGCGCACGTGGACCAACCTCTCGCAGGGCATACGCCGCGGCGCTGCCGTGGACAGTTGCACCTTGCTCCGACGCCTGGGCTGTGCCAATAGTCTTCAGTCATGACTGAATGGCCCCAGATCCTCACCGCCCTGCTCGCGCGCCGGCAGTTGCAGCCAGAACAGACCCAGTGGGCCATGCGTGAGATCCTCGAGGGCCGGGCCACGAATGCCCAGATCGCCGCGTTCAGCGTGCTCATGCGCGCCAAGGACGAGACCCCTGAAGAGGTCGAGGACCTGTTGGCGGTCATGCTCGAACATGCCACCTCGGTGACGGTGCCCGGACCGGTGCTCGATGTGGTGGGCACAGGTGGGGACCGCGCCCACACGGTCAACGTGTCGACGATGTCGTCGATCGTGGTTGCCGCCGCCGGCGCCCGCGTGGTCAAACACGGCAACCGTGCGGCGTCGTCGAAGTCGGGATCAGCTGATGTGCTGGCCGCGCTCGGTGTTGTCGTGGACCTGCCCTCCGAGACGGTGGGTCCCTGCCTGGAGGAACTGGGCATCGCGTTCTGCTTCGCACCGGTGTTCCACCCCGCACTGCGACACGCTGGAGAAGCGCGTCGGGAGATGGGGATTCCGACGTTCTTCAACATCCTGGGTCCGCTGGCGAACCCGGCCCGCCCGGCGGCCGCTCTGGTGGGATGCGCCTTCGAGCCGATGGCCTCGGTCATGGCCGACGTCTTGCGCCGACAAGGTGTGCGGGCGTTGGTGGTCCGGGGGCTCGACGGCCTCGACGAGATCAGTACCGAGGGTCCGACCACGGTCTGGGACGCGACCGGGCAGCGAGTCGTGACAACGCAGTTCACCCCCGAGATGTTTTCGGTGGCCCGTTCGCCGATCTCCGCTTTGCGTGGGGGAGATGCCACCCGCAACGCCGAGTTGGCCCGTGAGGTGTTCGCCGGCGGCGGCGGCCCGGTCCGGGATGTCGTGGTCGCCAATGCGTCGGCGGCGTGGGCGGCGTGGGCCGCGGTGACCGACCCGGAGTCCGACCTCGCGACCCGGATCGCCGACGGGGTGGAACGGGTCACGAAGGTGCTGGACTCCGGAGCTGCCGCCGAGCTGCTGCAGCAGTGGGTCACGCTCACGTCGTCGATGGCGTCCTGAGCGGCATCGTCCAACGGCCCTCGACATCGACGAGCCGGGCTTCGTCCAGCCACCTGAGCAGCAGCCGGCTCTCAGCGATCAGGGCGCCGGTATCCGGCGGTGAGGGGGGTTCGACGTATTCGGCGGCAGCCACCGCGGAGCGCACCACCCGCCGGGGGTCGACGTCGACCGGACAAAATGTGGCAGCGACCAGACGTCCGTGCCCGACCACGTGGATGTCCCAGCCTCCGGGCCGGCCCTTGGCACCCACGATTCGCGGCACCTGACCGAATGCGCGCAACTGGGACGCCGACTGTCTGCCGCGAATCGCAGCGTCGAGCCGATCGCGCCACATCGCGGCCTGCTCGAACCTTTCCTGGGCCGCCAGCTGGGCCATGCGGTCCGTGATGGCCTGTTCAAGGGCAGGGTGCTGCTCCAGAATCACCTGACGGGCGCGGTCGACCACTGGTGAGTACGTCTGGATCCCCACCTGCCCGGTGCACGGGGCACAGCATTTGCCGAGGTCTGCCAGAACACAGCCGGGGCTGGCTTTGCCTGCACGCAGGCGCTGGGTGCACTCCCGCAGTCCGGTGGCTTCAGTGATGGCAGCTGCCGCGGCCTGTGCATCGCGCCGCGAGCCGAAGGGCCCGAGGTAGGCGGCCCCGCGCTGCTCATCGTCGGCGACGGCGTGAACCACCGACAGGCGGGGAAACACCTCCGTGGTGAGTTTGAGCCATACGTTCTTCTCCGGGTGGCGCGAGCGCCGGTTGTAAGGCGGCTTCCACTGCGCGATCAGCCGTAGTTCGCGGATACGGGCTTCCAAGTCGGTGGCACACACGATCGCGGTGACACGTTCGGCGATGCCCACCATCTCTGTCATCCGGGGCCGCTGTTCGGCGCTGGTGAAGTAGCTGCGGACACGTCGGCGGATGTCCCGGGAAACACCGACGTAGAGCGGCCGGTCGCTCGCATCGCGGAAGGTGTAAACGCCCGGAGCCTCGGGAAGCCGGTCGGCCAGGTGGCGTTTGTTGCGACGTTGGTGAGGGACCTTGCGGGTCGAAGTACTCAACTCCTCCAGCGTCAGAACCCCTACGGTCCCCAGGCGCTCCAGCAAGCCGTGCAGTACTTCCACGGTGGCCCGGGCATCGTCGAGGGCCCGGTGGGTCGGTTTCACGCTGGTACCGAAGAACTGGGCCAGTGTCGCCAGTTTGCGATTGGGAACCTCGTCGCGTGCTAGGACGGCCCGGGCCAGACGCGCGGTGTCGATCACCTCTGGGCGCGGCCAGGCGGTGCCCAGCCGAGAGCAGGCGGCTTTGAGAAAGCCGGTGTCGTATGGAGCATTGTGAGCCACGAAGACACACCCTGCGAGGAAATCCATCAGCATCGGGACGGCCACCGCCTCGGTGGGGGCTTGCTCCAGCATCCGGGGGGTGATCCCGGTCAGCACCGTGATGAACGCCGGCAACGGCTGTTGGGGGTCGACGAATGTCCGGAACTCGCCGAGGATCTCACCGCCACGCACCTTGACGGCACCGATCTCGGTGATTCGGCCCTCGGTGGGGCTGCCGCCGGTGGTCTCGAGGTCCACCACGCAGAAGGTCGTCGACGCCAAAGGGGTGCCGTCGAAATCCAGGTCGAGCTGACCGGCGGCTTGAGGGCCGTGCAGGGGACGGCGGACATGCTCTCGACGCTATGAGAGACCCACGACAATTCCGCGCAGCGCCGCACGATGGTGTGGAAGTTGAGTCGTCTGTGGGGGATCGGGCTGTCTGGACAGGTAATTGGCACGCAGCGGATTACCAGACCTCTCGGAGCGGTGCACCTGCCATGCCTGCCCCGCCCTGCCGGCCGTGGTCGCCCCTCTAGGCTGGACGGCGTGGCGATCGAATCCCCGGACCGGATGACGAGGTGGCGCTGTTCGCGCTGCGGAAACCTGACGCGCTTCGATGTGCTGCGTTCTCGGCGGGCCAAAGAGTACTGGCACTTCGACCTCGGCGGTGAGGTCAGCGTCGAGGACCAGGAAGTCCTGCACGATGACATTGAAGAGGTGAGGTGTCGCTGGTGCGGCGCCACCGACACCGTTGAAATCGTCCCGAGGGCCGGCGACGCCGAATAGTCCTCTCGCGAACGCTTGGTTGTTGAAGAATCGGGCGATCGGGAGGGTCCCGGAATCGCGTGTCTGCACTGCTGGAACCGTTTTGTCAGGGGGTGGCCCTACCGTCTCGATCACGAGATGGAGGAGGTACCTGATGCTCATCGATTGTGGAACATGTGCGGCACGACCAGCCGCCTGTGCAGACTGTGTGGTGACGGCCTTGCTGGACACCCCTGCAGAGGGGAGATTGACCGCCGACGAAGTCGCGGCCATGGATGTGTTGGCCTCGTCCGGGTTGGTCGCACCGTTACGCTTCGTGCGCGCCGTGTAAGCGTTCGGGCAAGCGGTGTGGCTTGGGTGCACAATGGTCATATGGGGTCGTTTCGGTTCTTCCCGGCGCTGGCAGCCGCCGGGATGTCGTGCGCCCTGATCCTGTCACCGGTCACTGGCGCGTACGCGGACATCGAGCAGGACATCTCACGGGTTCAGTCCGAGTTGTCCACGCTGCAGCGCCAAGCTGCTGCTGCCGCCGAGCAGGCGAACTCGGCGACCCTTGATTGGCAACAGGCGCAGCAAGCGTTGATCGACAAGCAGGCCGAATTGACCAGCACCCAGCAGAGTGTCACCGACAACCAGGCGGCGCTCAACCAGGTGGTCAGCCAGATCTACCGCAGCGGTGGTGTCGACCCGAGTCTGCTGGTGCTGGCATCGGAGGCTCCGTCGGACTGGTTGGCGACTCTGGACACCGCGCGGATCATCGCCGGTCAGCAGAATTCCGCTCTCGTGCGCACGCAAGTGGCCGAGCAGCAGCTGGTGCGCGACCAAGCGGCGTTGGAGAAGGCCGAGCGGAAGGCGGAGAAGGCGCGCAACGAGATACTGGACGCCAAAGCCACGATAGACGCCCGGGTTCAACAGTCCTCCGCCCTGCTGTCGCAATTGCAGGCCGAGCAGCAACGGCAGTTGGCCGAGGAACTGGCCAGGCAGCAACGCCAGCAGCAGGAGCAGGCCAACGAGGCGGCTGACACCATCTCCGAGCTCCCCAAATCCACCACCAAGCCGGTTGTGAAGTTCGCCATCGAACAGGTCGGCAAGCCCTACAAAGCCGGTGCGGCCGGGCCAGAGGCATACGACTCCTCGGGACTGGTCAAGGCGGCGTGGGAGCAAGCCGGGGTCACGCTGCCGCATTCCGTGCAGCGCCAGTACGACAAAACCAAACGGGTGGATGTCACTCAGCTGGCCCCCGGCGACATCGTGTTCATCTACGGCACCGACGAGCACGCCGGGATCTACACCGGCGACGGGTACTTCGTACACGCCAAGAGCCCGCGTGAGGGTGTCGTGTACGAGAAGTTGTTCACCAATGAATGGATGGCTGAGTTCGCCGGCGCAGGCCGGCCGAAGGTCTGACGCCGCGCGGTGAGCAGAACGCTGGTCGTCACCAACGACTTCCCACCCAGGGCCGGGGGCATCCAGGCATTCGTGCACGGGGTGTTGCTCCATCAACCACCTGACTCGGTGGTCGTGTACGCCCCGGCCTGGAAACGCGCCTGGCAGTTCGACGCCGAACAGCCGTTCCCGGTCATCCGCCACCGGACCTCGTTGATGCTGCCCGAACCGATGGTGCTGAACAAGGCGCGGGACATTGCCGCGGAGTATGAGTGCGATCGCCTGCTGTTCGGTGCGGCGGCCCCGTTGGGGCTGCTCGCACCACGGCTGCGGTCACGGGGGATGGGCCCGATCGTCGCGATCACCCACGGCCATGAAGCCGCCTGGGCCAGCACCCCGGGTGCCCGGTCGGTGATGCGCTCGATCGGCGACTCCGTGGACACCGTGACCTACCTCGGCGAGTACACCCGTTCGCGGATCGCCGCGGCCCTTCGGCCACCGGCAGCAGCCCGGATGCGCCGACTGGTGCCCGGGGTGGACGCCCAGACATTCCATCCGCGGGTGCGGGCCGAGGGTGCGCGGGTGCGTGAGCGCCTTGGCCTGTCGACGCGTCCGGTGGTGGTGTGTGTGTCCCGGCTGATGCCGCGCAAGGGCCAGGACACGCTGATCCGCGCATGGCCGGCGGTACAGCGCAAAGTGCCGGATGCCGCGTTGCTGATCGTCGGTGGTGGGCCGTACCGTTCCCGGCTGGACGCCTTGGTGGCTGAGACCGGGGTGCAGGACAGCGTGGTGATGACCGGGACGGTGCCGTGGGAGTCGCTGCCCTCGCACTATGCCGCCGGCGACGTGTTCGCCATGCCCTGCCGGACCCGCAATCGGGGATGGGATGTTGAAGGACTTGGGATCGTGTACCTGGAGGCGGGGGCGGTGGGCCTGCCGGTCATCGCCGGTGACTCCGGTGGCGCGCCGGACGCTGTCCTGCAGTCCCAGACCGGCTTCGTGGTCGATGGACGCGATCTGGCGCAGGTCGCAGGCCGGGTCGTGCAACTGCTCGAGGATCCCTCACTGGCCAAGGCTATGGGTGAACGTGGCCGCCGGTGGGTGGAGGAACAGTGGACCTGGCCGACGGTGTCAGGCCGGCTGACGGACCTGCTCGACGGCGTCGACCCCGACCGGGCCGGACCTGCCGACCTGCCATAGCCGCCAGACCCCCCAGATCGTCGCGATCAACAGCAGGGTGATCCGCATGCTCTGCAGAGCCAAGCCGCTGAGGCCATCGGACAACAACCAGTCGTAGTGCATGGGGTAGAGAACCTGCCCGAATGCTGCGACCGGCATGAGCACGACGATCACCGGCCGCATCAACGTCCGTGGATCCAGCAGGCACACGGCGGCGATACCCGCGATCCACACCAGGTATTGGGGGGACAGCACCCGTGAGGTGACCATGGAGACCAGCACCAGGACCAAAGCGATGTCCGCCGGGGCCACGTCATCCAGGCGGCCGGTCAGGCGCAGCCAGACGAGAAAACCCAGACCGACCACGGCCACCGCAGTGATGGCTGCGGCCACAGCGGCCGTGCCTGTCGCCTGCACCTCCATGGCCCCGTACCGGTACACGAACGTGCGCTCCAGCCCGAGATGGTGGCCGATGAGGAACAACCATGCCGGAACGGACTCGACCTGCAGGCCGCGTGCCCGCTGTTCGGAGGCGAAGGATCCAGCGCCCTGCATCGTGAGCAGCAAAGTGACCAGAATCGCCAAGGCGGTGGCGATGAATCCTGCCAGCGCCCGGCCCAAGGCTCGGCGGGGAACGCTGAGCAGCAGCAGGGCCGGCCAGACCTTGAGCAGGGCACCTACGGCCAGCAGTGCCCCCGATCGCACCGGGCGCGCCATCGACAGCAGGGCGAGGACCGCGAACAGTGCCGGAAGCACGTCGAAGCGGGTGAGCCACACCGGCCCGATGAGCATGCCCGCTGCGATCCAGGCCCATAGTCCGTCAGGGGCCCCACCCCGACCGACTGCTCGCAGGAGCACCGCGAAGGTTGCCACATCTGCCAGCAGCATCAGCAGGATCAGCCCGAGGGTGGGATCGGGCGGGATGAGCGCACCGAGTGCCAGGACCGGACCTACCAGCGGCGGGTACTGCCACATCTGGTCACCGACCGGGAACTGCCCGGTCTGCAGCAACGTGGCCCACTTTTCGTACAAGGTCACGTCGTTGATGACCAGGGTGCCGCCGAGATAGGGGATCAGTCCGAACGGGATGAGCAGCAGCCACAACCGGGTCAGGGAGAACACCACGGTGGGAAGAACCCACCACCGGCGTGCAGCTGCGGGGACCGGCACTGCTTCTCCCATCCGCGCGCACCCGACGTCTTCGGGTTTCCGGACAAGTATCGCAGGTCAGACAGTGGGGTCCGATTGGCGCAGCAGGCCGAGTTTCAACGCGGTCATGAGTGCCTGAGCGCGGTTACCTGCGCCGAGCTTCTCGTACAGCTTGGAGATGTGGGTCTTGGTGGTTGATTCGCTGATGAACAGCCGGCGGGAGATCTGCGCCACCCCCAGTCCGTCGGCAAGTAGTTGCAGCACCTCGCGTTCCCGGGGGCTCAACTGTGGGCCGGTCGGGCTGAGCTTGCGCTTCATCGCGTCTGCGAGGTCTTTGGCGGTGAACGACTGGGGGGTGGTCGCAGCATGCCGGGCGGCGGCGACCACGTCGTCGGAGGGGGCGTTCTTGGGGACGAACGCCGAGGCGCCTGCTTCCAGAGCGGCGAACAGCTGCTCGTCACCGGCGTACATAGTGAGAATGACGATGCCCAGCTCGGGGTAGCGTTCGCGTGAGCTCGCGGCCAGTTTGAGCCCTGATCCGTCGGGCAGCCTGACATCCAGCACGACCACGTCGGGATGGGTGATGCGCAGCAGGCGTTCGGCGTCTGCTGCCGACCCGGCCTCCCCGATGACCTCGAAATCCCCGTCGCGTTCGAAAGAGCGACGCAGTCCCTGCCTGATCAACTCATGGTCGTCGACGAGGAGAACCGAGATGGTCATCGGAGCTCCTCCTGTCTCTCAGCCGCTGCAGGTTGCAGCACGACCTCCAACACCGTGCCGCCCCCTTCGCGCGGGTGCCACGCCAATTCGGCTCCGATGCGATCGGCCCTCTCCTGCATGATGTCCAACCCGAAGCTGTCGTTGCGCGGTGAATCCATACCCGTCCCGTCGTCTGCTACACGCAGGAAAGCGTAGGGGGGGTCCACCCGGCATGTCACCCACACATTCTCGGCGTTGGCGTGTCGGCGCACGTTGGTCACGGCCTCCTGTGCGATGCGCAGTAGTTCGGTCTCCTGAGCCAGCGCGAGCCGGTCGTGGGCCTCATCCATGACCAGGTGCACGGTCAACCCGGCAGCAGTCCCCGCCTGCTGGACGTACCCGGTGAGCGCAGAGCCGAGTCCGACGCCCGGCTGGATGTCTGCGCGCAGGTCGAAGATGCTCAGCCGCAGCTCGCTGATGATCCGCCGCACCTCAGAACGGATGTCGTCGGCCAGGCTCTGCTCCTGAGTCCCCTGCAGATCTGCGACCAGGGCGTCGAGGGCGTACCCGACGCTTGCCAACTCCTGGGCGATGCCGTCGTGGATCTCGCGGGCCAGTCGGCGACGTTCCTCACTGGTGGCTTCGGTGCGGACGTCGGCGAACAGGCGCCCACTGTCCAGCCGCAGGGCCGCGTCCTGGGTGTGTTTGCGCACCTGTTTCAGGCCGCCGGAGTCAAAGGCGGTATCGCCGTTCTGCAGGGCGACGATGCCCACAAGCTGCGAGTCGAACAGCAGGGGAATGATCGCTTCGTGCTGTGAGCTGCCGGAGACGATTCCCTTGCCGCTGTGCGGCCGGCCGGTGGCCGAGGCTCCCATGCTCGACAGGGTCAGTGACGGAAACGGACTGCGGTCGGCGCCCCGGACGGCGTATGGAACCAGTTGATCGTCCTGCGCGACGAAGAGTACAGATCTGGCCGATGGGACGTCGCGGGCGATCTCGTCGAGGGTCTGTTGGGCCAGCGACACCTCGTCCAGGCCGACCGGCAGTTGCCGCGACACCATCTGCAATCGGCGCAGCAACCGGTGGGCCGAGCGATATTCCTCACGTTGACGCCGTCGCCGCAGCAAGACCCATCCGGCCAGGCCCAACAGCCCGGCGGCGAGTACGGCCGCGACCACAACGGGTTCCACGCCGATGATTCCACCACGGTTGCAGGTGCTTGCGCTGGCTTAAACAGCCAAACGTGTGCAGGTTCCGCGTAGTTCACGGGAACCTGCACACGTTCACGGGTGTGGGATCAGGTGTAGAGCGCCTCGACCTCTTGCTCGAATTCGCTCATCACGACGTTGCGCTTGAGTTTCATCGAGGGCGTGAGCTGGCCACCCTCCTCGGTCCAGTCGACCGACAGGACGTGGAATTTCTTGATCGCCTCGGCGTTGCTGACCGCCTTGTTCGCCTCGTCCACCGCGGCCTGCACCTCGGCGACGATCTCCGGGTCGTCGGCCAGGTCGGCCAGCGGGGTGTCGGCGGGACGGTCCTTCTGCTCCAGCCAAGCCGGCAGCGCCTCGACGTCCAAGGTGATCAGTGCGGCGATGAACGGCTTGTTGTCACCGACCACCATGCACTGACTGACCAGCCAGTTGGCGCGGATCCGGTCCTCGAGGACAGCCGGGGCCACATTCTTGCCGCCGGCGGTCACGATCAGTTCCTTCTTGCGGCCGGTGATCTTCAAGAAGCCCTCGCGGTCGAGTTCGCCGATGTCGCCGCTGTGGAACCACCCGTCGGCGTCCAGCACCTCGTCGGTGGCCTTCTGATTCTTCCAGTAGCCCTGGAAGATCTGCCCGCCCCTGAGCAGGATCTCGCCGTCGTCGGCGATCTTGACTCCGGCTCCTGGCATGGGCCGACCGACGGTGCCGATGCGGATCGCGTCCGGAAGGTTGATGGTGGTCGCCGCTGACGTCTCGGTCAGTCCGTAACCCTCCAGGATGGTCACCCCGATGCCCCGGAAGAAGTGCCCGAGACGAGCACCGAGCGGGGCGCCGCCGGACACCGCGTACTCGACCTTGCCGCCAAGAGCTGCCCGCAACTTGCCGTAGACCAGTTTGTCGAAGATGAAGTGCTTGATCTTCAGTGGGATTCCCGGGCCGCCGGTGTCCATCGCCTTGGAGTAGTCGATCGCGGTGCCGGCAGCCATGTCGAAGATGCGCCCTTTGCCCTCACCGGTGGCCTTCATCTGGGCGGAGTTGAACACCTTCTCGAAGACTCGGGGCACCGACAGCAGGAAGGTCGGCTGGAACTCGCCGAGGTGACTGACGATGTTCTTGACGTCGGCGCTGTGTCCCAGGACGGTGCCGGATTCGATACATCCGATCTCGATCACGCGGCCGAACACGTGGGCCAGCGGGATGAACAGCAGCGTGGAGCCGTGGGCGTCGAACAGGTCCGGCATGGCGCCCACGACGTTGTCGGTCTCGAACCGGATGTTCGAGTGGGTCAGCACGCAGCCCTTGGGCCGCCCGGTCGTGCCGGAGGTGTAGATGATCGTGGCGAGGTCGTCGGGCCCGACGGCCGCCCGGCGGGCTTCCAGCTCGTCGTCGGTCACCGAGGCGCCCTCGGCCACCAGCGAGTCGACTGCGCCCTCGTCGAACATCCAGACCAACTTGGTCGGAACCCGATCGGCCACCTGATCGAAGACCTCCCGGTGCCTTTCGGCTTCCAGGAACACCCCGGTGCACTCCGCGTTGCTGAGGATCCACTCCACCTGCTCGGCCGAGGACGTCTCGTAGATGGGTACCACGGTGGCCCCGGCGAACCAGCCGGCGTAGTCGGCCAGTGTCCATTCGTAGCGGGTGGCGCTCATGATGGCGATGCGGTCGCCGTGCGAGATCCCGGCGGCCATCAGGCCCTTTGCCAAAGCCTGCACCTCGCTGAGGAACTGCCCGGACGTGACGTCCTGCCACCCGGCCGGGGTGCGCCGGCGCAACGCGACGCGATCTGGGTTGTTGAGGCCATGCTCGAGTGCGCGGTCGGTGAGGCCGCCCGAGGTGATCGGGGGGAAGAGAGGTGCCTGTGAGGCTTCTTTCATGTCAGCTCCTGGTGTGATCCATCATGTGCATTGCCGGAAAACGTCATCTGGGGTTGGGAGTCATTGTTCACTAATTCTGGCAATTGCGACAGTGGATCGGCCGAAGGCGCGCTGACCGGGCGCCGATGTGGTGCGGCATGATCGTGTAATGGCTGCCGTGGACCTGGTCGACGAGACGTTCGTCGTCGCGTTGCCCGAGGTGGTGGCCGGTATCGTCGCCGATCCAGCGTCGTGGCAACGATGGTGGCCGGATCTGCATCTTGTGGTCTTCATGGACCGGGGGCTGGCGGGTCAACGATGGTCCATGACCGGGGCACTGGTCGGTTCTTTGGAGATCTGGATCGAGCCGTTCGCCGACGGGTGCATCCTGCATCACTACTTGCGTGGGGAACCCTCCGAGGATGGACGCACCGCCAGACCCTGGCCCGACACCCCAGCCGGATGGCGCGCGGCGGCTGCCGAACGGGCCACGCGGGCCACGGCTTGGAAAAAAAGCGTATGGGCCCTGAAGTACCGGCTCGAGGGCGATCGTCGCGCTGGTGTCCCGCCCGACTGGGCGACTGCGAACGATGGGCCGGGGCAACCGGAGCAGTAGGCTGGCGGCAGCGTCGAACATCGAGGGAAAGGGCCGGCCTGTGGCACAGCAGACGGAATCGTCCATCGTCATCGACGCCTCGGCCGCGAAGGTCATGGAGGTGATCGCCGATCTGGGCACCTATCCCGAGTGGGCGGGGGTCAAGGCGACACGAGTGCTGGCGACGTTCCCCGACGGTAGGCCCAAAGAGGTCGAGATGACCATCGACACCGGCCCGATCAAGGACACGTACACGATCCGGTACCAGTGGCACGGGGATCGACGGGTCAACTGGCAGCTGACCGAATCGACGGTCCTGCGCGATCTCGACGGGACCTACCTGGTCAGTGACCGCGGCGACGGCACCAGCGAGGTGACCTACCGACTCATGGTCGACCTGACCATCCCGATCATCGGGACCATCAAGCGCAAGGCGGAGAAGGCGATCGTCGACACGGCGCTGAAAGGACTCAAGAAGAGGGTGGAGCGATGACCTCCGAAGACGACGGCACCGACGACTACGAACCGGCCGAACCCCGCGCTGGCGCGGCGCAGGCCCCCTGGTGGCATACGAGTCCGGCTGAACCTCCGGTGGACTCGGTCATGGTGGAGGGGCTGAAACTGGCCTCGGCATTGCGCGACTGGGCGGTGGAATCGGGGGCGATGGCTGCGGTCGCGGATCTGACCCAGACGGCGGCCAGCAGCGCGACGGCGTACCTCGCGCAGGGCAGCGCGGATCACGAGCCAGAGGAGTCCCCGGCCTCTGACGTACCGGCCGCGAACACCGCCGAACCCGTCGTGCGGTGTTCGGATTGCCCTGTTTGTCAGGGCCTCGATGCACTTGAACGCTCCAACCCGGAATGGGCCCATACCGCCCGTGCGGCGATGTCGCAGGTCAACGCGCTGGTCACTGGACTGTTCACGTCGATGGGCGGCGATGGCCGGGCGAACACGTAGGCGTCTCGCCTAGGTTGTCGGAATGGGTCTGACAGTCGGAATCGACATCGGCGGGACGAAGATCGCGGCTGGTGTCGTCGATGAGCAGGGCCGTATTCTCGCCCGGCACCGGGTGGCGACCGCCGCCCGCGACGCCGAGCAGGTGGAGGAGACGGTCGCGGCGCTCGTGCTGGAGTTGCGCGAGGAGTACGACATCGAGGCGGTCGGTATTGGAGCAGCGGGTTTCGTCGACGAGAAACGCTCGCGCGTCAATTTCGCTCCCAACCTGGGCTGGAAGGATGAACCGCTTCGTAAGGCCGTCGAAGCCGTGGTCGGGATCCCGGTGGTCGTCGAGAACGATGCCAACGCGGCAGCCTGGGCGGAGTCACGGTTCGGGGCCGGCAGGGGACTGGACTACGTGGTCACGGTCACGGTCGGGACGGGCATCGGCGCGGGGATCGTGCTGGACGGTTCGCTGTACCGGGGCCGGTGGGGTGCGGCCGGGGAGTTCGGCCACCTGAACGTGGATCCCGGAGGACGACCCTGCGCCTGTGGCAACCGGGGCTGCTGGGAGCAGTACGCCAGCGGCAACGCTTTGGTCCGGGAGGCGCGCTACCTGGCCTCTGAGCGTCGGGCCGAGGCCGAGACGCTGCTGGATCTGGGGGACGGCACCCCCGAGGGTGTACAGGGGCTGCACGTGACCCAGGCGGCTCGAAAGGGAGACCCGGTTGCGCTGGCGGCCTTTGACTTCGTGTCGCGCTGGCTGGGCCAAGGGATGGCCGATGTCACGGCGATCCTGGATCCCGAGTGCTTCGTGATCGGCGGTGGAGTCAGCGAGGCTGGCGACGTTCTGCTGGCCTCGACGGTGCGTGCATTCAGTGAACTGGTGACCGGCAAAGAGCATCGGGAGTTGCCCAAAATCGTGATAGCGACGCTGGGCAACGCTGCCGGACTGGTGGGCGCCGCGGATCTGGCCAGGTACCGGTAGACGCATCGTGCGTCTTGTTCGGCTGTTCGGCCGGAACACCCTTCTATCTGCGCGCGGTAACGGGCCTTCGGAGCCCGCGGGGTCCAGGCTGCTTGCATTCGCCCGAGGCGGCTGGAACCGCCCGTTCGGGGAGGCGGTGCTGAGGTTGTTACTCGACCTCACGCGCGTGGACTTGAACGGGCTGAGCGCGAAGATCAAGGGCATAGACGGGGACTGCTGCGTGTAGGCGCCAGGGCGATCCGCGCGCTGGCCGACAGGCGTTGGAGTTGGGTACAGGGGTTGGAGGTCGGTACGGACGTTGGAGATCCGCGGGCCGTGCGACTCTCACGGTTGTGCGCTTGTCCAACGTGTGTGCTCAAGTCCAACGCCTGCGCGGCGGCGGTAGCAGGGTGCCTCGGTGCGGATAGGCGTTGGAGATCGGTACGGGGGTTGGAGGTCGGTACGGACGTTGGAGATCCGCGGGCCGTGCGACTCTCACGGTTGTGCGTTTGTCCAACGTGTGTACATAAGTCCAACGCCCGCGCAGGGACCGGAGTCGCAGTGGTCTAAGCGTGTGAGGGATCGGCGATGGCGTCGCGGGTATCGCTGCCTCATCCGGGAACCCACCAAACGGCTACCCGCCGGTTCCCAGACACGCCCTAGGAAGTACGACCCACCAGTTCGAAAGCCAACTGCTCGAGGAACAGGCCGATATCGGTGACCACGCCCTGGGCCTGCGCACTGCCCCGATCGGCCAGTTTCGTGACCGTGGAGGGGTTGATGTCAACACACACGAGCGGCACCGACGCAGGCAGGATGTTGCCGGTGGCGATCGCGTGCAGCATGGTGGCGACCATGATGGCGAACCCGACGTCCTTCAGTTCGGCGCGCATGGCCCGCTGACCTTCGATCACATCGGCGTAGACGTCCGGCAGAGGTCCGTCGTCGCGGACCGAGCCGACCAGCACGAACGGCTTGTCGGCTTTGACCAGGGCATGCATGAGTCCACCGGTGATGACTCCGGCCTCCACCGCTGCGGCAATGGTGCCATGTGCGCGCACCCGGTTGATGGCGCGGATGTGGTTCTCGTGCCCGTGCTCGACTCCGGAACCCTTACTCAGGTCGATACCCAGCGACGTGCCGTACATGTTCGCCTCGATGTCGTGGGTCGCCAGGGCATTGCCACCGAACAGAACGTCGACGTATCCCGCCTCGACCAGTGCCGACAGTGCCGGTGATCCACCCGTGTGCACGATCGCTGGGCCGCCGACCCAGAGAATCCGCTTACCGGCGGCCTTGCAATCACGCATCTGGTCGGCGATCTGGCGGACCTGCAGCGCCTGCGGCTTCTCGCTGGACACCACCGAGTTCATGAACTCGAAGATGGACTCGGAGGCCGGCCGGGGCGGCGGCGGAACGACCACCTTCACACCCAGGAATCCGATCACGACCGGTTCACCGGCCTCGACGTCCGACATGGGCACGGTGGTGACGCCGCCGTCTCGCAGCACGAGTCCGCAATCCATCTCCGGGTTCTGCACGGAGATCCATTGGCCGTCCAGACGCACGAACGTCTCGAAGTTGGTGCTGGAATGGAACCCCTCGGGGAACACCCCGTCCATCGGTGCGGGCACCAACTCGGCGTCGCTGGTCTCCACGGGGTTGACGCCGTGGTTCTGCAGCCTCACCAGAAGGTCGTTCATGGCCGTCTGGTCGGGATGGCTGATGTAGATCCGGGCCGTGGACTCGTCGTTCTTCGTCTTGCCGAACAGAAGGTTCTGGATCTCGTAGTCGGCACCGGCACCCAAGATGTCGTCGAGGGCACGGCTGAGCATGCCGGAGTCGATCAGGTGGCCTTGCATCTGCACGACTTCAGTGATGGTCATGCGCGCAATCCTGCCATGCCGTCGCGGCAAGCGGCGCGATCAGACGATCGAGCCGTCGTCCCACCCGTCCTCGGGCTCATTCGGCGATCGCAGGACCAGGGTGAGGAAACCTGCTACGAAGGCCACGACGCCAGCAGTAACCACTGCGGGTCCGATCAAGCCGGGGGCCAGGACCCCAGCGAACAGAAGCAGCGGCCCGCCCAGTGCACCCCCCCAGGCGAGTCGACCGACGAGGTCGAGTCTGGGCAGGGGAGGAGGTTCGGGCGGCACGAAGGTGTCCTCGGGATCGGGCCTGAACGGTACAGGGGCACTCGGCGGTGGAGGTGGCGCGGGCTGTGCCGGCAGCTGGGCTGCGTCTGGCATGTCGTCGCCGAGTTCGGCCACGATGCGCTCCCATGCGTTCTCGTCGTAGGGAACGGGGTCCTGAGGAGAACTCATGCCGCAGTCATTTCACGTGCGAACGCGAGGCTTGCGTCGAAGACCACCTGTGCATCGTTGTCCATGGTCGCAACGTGGAAGGAGTTCTCGAGCACGATTTCGCGCACGTCGCTGCTGGTCACATTGGCCATGATCCACAGGGTGTTGGAGGGTTCCACGACGTGGTCGTCGGCACTGTGGATCAGCAGGATGGGGCAATCCACCCGGTGGATGTCGGACTTCACGCTCGCCCACATCTGCTTGGTCGAGTGAGCTGCGTGCAGTGGTGTGCGGTCGTAGGCTCCCTCGTCGACTCCAGGCTTCTTGATGTCGTTGACCGCTGCCGGAACTCCCGGCACCAGGTAACGCACGCCAGGTAACAGGCGGGTGTCCAACCGCTCGGTGTGGACTTGGGGATTGACCAGTACGAGACCGGCCAGGTCGAGGTGGCGTTCGGCCAGACGCAGGCCCAGGGTGGCGCCGTTTGACAGACCCATGACCACGACGGTATCGCTGCGGCGGGTCAGCCATGCGTAGTTGCGGTCGGCCTCCTCATACCAGTCCTGCCAGCGTGTGCGGTTCAGGTCCTGCCAGCGGGTCCCATGCCCAGGTAGCCGGGGGGCGGCCACGGTGTGCCCGGCGTGTGCCAGATGCTGCGCCCAGGACGTCACGGAAACCGGGGAACCACCTACGCCGTGCAGCACCAGGATCCCGAGCCGGTCGCCGTGAGCCAGGAAAGGTTCGGCGCCTGCGATGAGCGGCACGATGGTTCCCTTCTGCGGACGTCGGCGAGTACCAGGCGCCCAGGTTGCGACGACCCGATGGTCTCACGCGCATTACACGAGGAGAGGATGAGGCGTCCACCGAAAGGTTACGGAATGGTCCCTTTGCTCATCGCTTACGTGGATTGATTGCTCAACGCGGGATGCGGGCCGTAGGGTCAGGTCTTGGAGCGTAGTTTCTTGGGAGGCAGTCGGTGTTGTATTGGATGTTCAAGTACATCCTCCTCGGGCCGTGGTTGCGCCTGCTCTACCGGCCGCGAGTGGAGGGTCTGGAGAACTTCCCGGATGACGGCCCAGCGATTCTGGCCAGCAATCACTTGAGTTTCTCCGATTCGATCTTCCTGCCGCTGGTCTGTAAGCGGCACATCACGTTCCTGGCCAAGGCCGAGTACTTCACGGGCAAGGGCATCAAGGGGTGGGCGACCAGAGCGTTCATGAAGGGCGTCGGCCAGGTGCCGATCGATCGGTCCGGGGGAGCAGATGCGGCGCTGAACACCGCGAAGCGGGTGCTCGGTGAGAACGAGTTGCTCGGCATCTACCCGGAGGGGACCCGTTCGCCGGACGGCCGCTTGTACCGCGGGAAGACCGGGGTTGCCCGGATGGCGCTTGAAGCAGGTGTGCCGGTGATCCCGGTGGCCATGATCGGGACTCGCGAGATCCAGCCAGCCGGGCCAGAAGATCCCGAACGTGCGACGGGTCGGGATCAGGATCGGCAGCCCCTTGGACTTCTCGCGCTACGAGGGCATGGAGAACGACCGCTTCGTGCTGCGGTCCATGACCGACGAGATCATGTACGAACTCATGGAGCTGTCCGGCCAGGAGTACGTCGACATCTACGCCGCCCGCGCCAAAGAGGTCATAGCCGATGGCGAGTCGGTGCAAGCCGCTGCGGCTGCGCAGGCCGCCTGAGCCGCCGATCCGCCCACGGCTGCCACCAGCGGAAACCTGTGGGTGGGTTACCCTGCAATAGTGTCCGACCTGCCCTCCCACGATGTGATTTCCTGGCCGGATCTGCCCGCCGCCCAGCAACCCCAGTGGCCAGATGCTGCGCACTTGGAACAGGTCAGTGCTGCGTTGGCGACCGTGCCACCGCTGGTGTTCGCCGGGGAGTGCGATCAACTCGTCGACCAACTGGGGGCCGTTGCCCGCGGCGAGGCGTTCGTGCTCATGGGCGGCGACTGCGCCGAGACGTTCGCCGCGAACACCGCCAACTCCATTCGTGCCCGGCTGAAGACCGTCCTGCAGATGGCAGTCGTGCTCACCTACGGGTCGCGGATGCCGGTGGTGAAGATCGGGCGGATGGCCGGGCAGTACTTCAAACCACGATCGAAACCCAACGAGACCCACGGTGAGGTGACGCTGCCCTCGTACTTCGGCGATGGGGTCAACGACCAGCCGTTCGAGGCGCAGGCCCGGCGGCTCGACCCGCAGCGGCTGCTCAGCGCCTACCACGCATCCAGCGCGGCGTTGAACCTGGTGCGAGCCTTCACACAGGGTGGGTACGCCGACCTGCATCAGGTGCACGCCTGGAACCAGGACTTCGTCCGGGAATCCCAGGCCGGTATCCGCTTCGAGCGACTCGCTCGTGAGATCGACAACGCGCTGGCGTTCATGAAGGCCTGCGGCGCCGACCCTGAGGAGTTCCGGCGCGTCGACTTCTACGCCGGACATGAAGCCTTGGTCCTCGACTACGAACGCCCGCTGGTGCGCATCGACTCGCGCACGGGCAATCCGTACTCCGTATCGGGGCACTTCCTATGGGTGGGCGAGCGCACCCGCGACCTGGATTCGGCGCACGTCCAGTTCGCCTCCTTGATCCACAATCCGATCGGCGTCAAACTCGGTCCGACCGCGACGCCGGAGGATGCCGTGGAACTGGCGCAGGCGCTCAACCCCGAACGCATCCCCGGGCGCCTCACGTTCATCACCCGCATGGGTGCGGGCAAGATCGCCGAGACTCTGCCTCCGATCGTGGAGAAAGTGGAAGCCGACGGCCACCCGGTCGTCTGGGTCTGCGACCCGATGCACGGGAACACCCGCGAAACCAGCGGCGGGGTCAAGACCCGCCAGTTCGAGGACGTGACCGCCGAGGTCCACGGGTTCTTCGAGGTTCACCGGACTCTGGGCACTCACCCCGGTGGCCTGCACATCGAGCTGACCGGCGATGACGTCACAGAATGCCTCGGAGGTATCGACGGCCCGCAGGAGCAGGACCTGCCGTATCGCTACGAGACTGCCTGCGACCCTCGGCTGAACCGCGTGCAGAGTTTGGAACTGGCCTTCGAGGTCGCCCAGCGGCTCGAGGAACTGCGTTAGTCCCTCAGTCTGGCTTGACGCTGGCGCTGATGTGAGAAGAACGACCGGCGGGCAGGTGCCCTAGGTGATCGTCAGGGTGATCAATGTCCCGCGACTGACCTGCGACCCGCCCGACGGGTCCTGGGAGATCACCCGGTTGGCCACCGTCACGCCGAACTGTTCCCTGGTCTCCACCTCGAAACCAGCCGTTTCCAGCGTCGAGGTCGCCTCGTCGGTCGTCATGCCGACGACGCTGGGCACCGGGATGAATTGCGAACCCTTGGACACGACCACCCGGACCTTGTCCCCGCGGTACACCTGGGTCCCGTTCGAGGGCTCGGTACCGATGACCCGACCGAAGGGCACGGACTCGTCGAACCGCTCGACGGTCCGCGGTTTCAGGCCGGTCCCGGTGAGGCTGGCCTGTGCCTGCTCGACGGTCATACCCCGCACGTCCGGGACGACAACCGGCTCGGGTCCCTGCGAGATCGTCAGGGAGACAGCCGTGTCCCGCTTCAACGGCGAGCCGATCTTCGGGTCGGTGCGGATGACCTGGCCTTCGGGGACCTTGCGGCTGTAGTCCTGCAGGATCTGCCCGGTCTGCAGATTGACCGCCGCAAGTGCCTGACCCGCCGCAGCTTGGCTCATCCCGCGCACTTTCGGCACCCGATAGCGCTCGGGCCCCTTGGACATGACCACGGACACGGTGCCGTTGGCCGCCACCTTCTCCCCGGAGCGAGGGATCGCTGCTGATGATCGTGCCCGCCTCGCGCTTCTCGGAGTACTTCTCCTGGCTGACGCGCATCGTCAACCCCGCGTCGTTGAGCACGTTCAGCGCCTCGGAGCGGGTCAAACCCGCGAGCTTGGGTGTGTTCACGGTCTCCGTGGTCCCCAGTTGCCACGCGAAGTAGCCCACCACGGCGGCTAGCCCGGCCAACAGCAGAAGGACCAGCGCACGCCGGCCGCGTCGCGGTTTGAGCCCCGTGGCGGCTGGAGGCTTGTGAGTCGGAGGTCCGACGACGGCCACCGCAGGTTCGTCCTGGGACTCCGGTGCCGCTGCGGGTTCTTCGGGCGGCGCCATTTCGGTCTGCACGACCATGGTCTCGGGGATCATCAAGGGGGCCGCGGCGGCGGCGCCAGGACGTCGAGGGCGGGCGCGGGCGGCGCGGCGGCGGGGTCGACTTGCCGGCGCAGGCGAGATACGGCGGCGAGCATCTCGGCTGCGGTCTGGAACCGGTCCGCGGGGTCTTTGGCCGTCGCCTTTTCGCAGAGTTCGTCGAAACCGCGGTCGACCTCCACGAAATCGCTGGGGTCGGGCACCCGCTGGGTCTGGTGCAGAGCCAGGACGTCGTCGGGGGAATCGGCCCGGAACGGCACGTGACCGGTGAGCATCTCAAAGAGCAGGATCCCGGTGCTGTACAGGTCACTGCGCGGATCTGGCGCCCGGTCGGAGAACTGCTCCGGCGCCAGGTACGCCGCGGTCCCCAAGAGCATCGAAGCCTTGTGGTCGCCAGCCTCGATGGCTCGTGCCAGCCCGAAGTCGGTGACCTTGATGTCGCCACGATCGCTGAGCAGCACGTTCTCGGGCTTGATGTCGCCGTGCACGAAGCCGGCGGAGTGGGCCGCCGAGAGGCCTTTGAGCACGGCGGTGAGGATCTCCAGGGATCGGGCCAGTGGCAGCCGGGAACCGAACGTGAGCTCCTGGCGCAACGTCCGTCCCGGCACGTATTCCATGACCAGGTACACAGCGTCTGCGCTGCGACCGCGGTCGAAGACGGCCACCACATGGGGATCGGACAGCCGAGCCGCCGCTCGCGCCTCGGTGACGAACCGATCGGTGAATGCCGGGCTCGTAGACCAAGTCGTGATTCATCACCTTCACGGCAACGACCCGTTCGAGGCGGGAGTCGAAGCCCTCGTAGACCGTGCCCATGCCGCCGGTGGCCACGACCCGGTCCACCCGGTAGCGCGCATCCAGCACGCGACCGCAGAGATCCGATGTGGTGTGCACCATTGGATTGTACGGTTGCCCCCGGTGTCGGGAATTCAATTGCCCGGACATGATGGATGTCATGGGCAAGCAACGCAGTGAGATCGCGATGTCCGCAGACGAGATCTCGGACTTCCTGAACGCCGGTGGAACCGTCCAGTTGGCCCTTTACGGCCCCGACGGGTACCCGGACATCACCCCCATGTGGTACGTCGTGGACGAAGGCATGCTCTGGATGCGGACGTACGGCAAGAGCCAGAAGGTGGTCAACGCCCGCCGCGACCCGCGCTGCTGCGCACTGATCGAGACCGGCGACCGATACCTGGAACTGCGGGGTGTGCAGATCACCGGCGATGTGCAGGTCGTGGACGACGTCGACCGGATCTGTTGGGTGGCCGCCCGCCTGATGGTCAAGTACGAAGGGGTCGACCCCGAGCACATCCCGGCGCTGGAGGCGGCTTACCGCGACCGGGCACCCAAACAGGTGGCGCTGAGCCTGCCGCTGGACCGGCTGGTGTCCTGGGACCACCGGAAAATGGCCCTGGCGTGATCTACCTGGTGGTGCTGGCGGGCATCTTCTTGGCCAGCGCCTGGCTGGAGCTGGTGGTCCGCACCAGGGTGTTCCGGCGCTGGCGCCGACTGCTGCTGACCCTGGCGGGAACGCTGGTGCCGATGGTGCTTTGGGATTGGTACGCGATCAGCGCCAACCACTGGCATTTCCACATGATGACCGGAGTCCAGATCGGGATCCTGCCCGTGGAGGAGCTGCTGTTCTTCATCGTGACGCCGATCGCCGGGATCCTGAGCCTGGAAGCGGTCCGGGGCGTGAAGCGCTGGGATCGTCGGGGATGAAGCGCCGTGACTTACACGCAACTGGCGTTCAGCGCTGCCGCACTGGCCGTCGTCGCCGATCTGCTGCTACGCACCCGTCTGGTCACCCGCAAGGTCTTCTGGATGTCCTACGCGATCATCGTGTTCTTCCAGCTGCTGTCCAACGGGGTCCTGACCGGCAGTGGCACCGTGCATTACGACGGAGATGTGATCATCGGATCGTCGAGCCCGGAGGGTGTCCGTCCGCCGTTCGTGGGGGACGGCCGGATCGCTTACGCCCCGGTGGAGGACCTCCTGTTCGGCTTCGCAATGATCCTGTGGTCGCAGACACTGTGGATCCTCTGGGGTCGCCGCGGAGTCGATCGGGAACCTCGCTCCGGCCCGCCCATCTGGGTCCGGGAAGCCCTCCGAGTTCAGGCGACCTGCACGCAAAGCGAATGTGAGTCCGGTCAGCGCGGTCGCCCGGCCACCGCCAGGCGGGCCGGCGCGCATGGGCGACGACTGGCCCGCCTGGTGAAGACGTCGTAGTCGTTGGCCTCCACCTCGTCGACGATGCCGCAGTAGAGTTCGCTGGCCGCCGCGATGCACGGCTGGGAGGCCGGATCCAGCATCCCGATCCCGGGATTCGCGCTGGCCTGCAACATCCGTACCCTGCCGATTTGCTCGGCGAGCGCCTCCCGCCAGTTGTCGTCATACCGACGCCTGCGCACATCAGAGGCGGAGATCCCGTGCTCGGCCAGTTCGGCCAGCGGCAGGTAGATCCTGCCGCGTTCGAGGTCTTCACCCACATCCCGGATGAAGTTGGCGAGTTGGAAGGCGATCCCGAGATCGCGGGCGTGGTCGTAGGCGCGCGAGGACCGCGGCTCCAGGATGGGCACCATCTGCAGGCCGATCACCGCCGCCGACCCGTAGACGTATTCGTACAGATCGTCGTAGGTCTCATATTCGGTCACGGTGAGATCCATTCGCATGGAGTGGAAGAACGCCGGCGAAGTGCTCGATGGGGATGGACCAACGCACCGCGGTGTCGACGGCGGCGGCAGCCACCGGGTCCGCACTGTGCCCGCGCTGCAGGTCGGCCAGGAACACCTCGGACCATCGATCGAGGGCGTCAGCACGCTGCTGCGGGGTGAATCGAGCATCGATCCGGTCCACGATCTCGTCGGCGTACCGCGCCAGGCCGTAGAGGGCGTGAACGAACGGGCGTTTGTCTGCCGGCAGTAGTCTGGTGGCCAGGAAGTAGGTCTTCCCGTGCTCAGCATTGAGCCCCCGGCACCGCAGATAGGAGGCCTGCAAGCCGGGATCGGTGATGCCGGCGGCGGACAACTCGCGCATGGACATGTGCACATTGTTGCCTGTGGTGCGCCAGTGGTGAGCGCCACGTCGGGGTAGGCGATCTCGTGACAGGATGAGCGCGGAGGGCCGGGTGGACGATCGCACCGCGGGGCGGCGGCGCGGGGGTCGTCGGGGTGGTGCGCCCGCCGCCGGCATTCCTTCTTCGTCCACTACGTGGTGGTGGGCCTGGTCGGATCGATCCTGCTGGCGATCGGTGCCTTCGGCGTCGGATGGCTTCCGGTCAACACCTCGCTGCACGGCAATCCCGTGGTGATGGCCCTGCGCACGCCGGGGGTGGGAGTGGCCCTTGCCCGCTTCTGTGTGATCGTCGGTATGGCGTTGATCCTGCAGGCGTGGCTGGTCCTGGGATACGACGTCCTGCGTGGAAAGGTCCGCAGTCTGCCCGCTCTGTGGTGGACGCTGGCAGCCTGGTCCGCACCGCTGATCCTGACGCCGCCGCTGTTCAGCCGGGATGCCTACGCCTATTTCACCCAGGGGAAGTTGCTTATCGAGGGGCTCAACCCCTATGACGTCGGAGTTGCTGCGGAATCGGGCTGGTTCAACGATGGCGCGGATCCGTTGTGGGCGGAGTCGCCCACGCCGTACGGTCCACTCTTCCTGCTGATCGAGCGTGGGGTGGCGCAGTTCGTCGGACCGCATCCGGTCTGGGCGGTGATCGCATTCCGTCTGTGGGCGATGCTGGCGGTCGCCATGCTCGCGGTCGCCGTGCCGGCACTGGCCAAACGGCACGGCATCAGTGCCCCGAAAGCCCTGTGGCTGGCGGTGCTGAATCCGCTGGTGATCATGCATTTCGTGGCCGGCGCGCACAACGACGCCCTGATGGCCGCCGGTGTCGTGGTCGGTCTGTTGCTGGCCGTGGAGTACCGTCCCATCGCGGGTACCTTGGTGGTCGCGGTGGCGATCGCGGTCAAACCGATCGCCTTGGTGGCGCTTCCGTTCGTCGGCTTGATCTGGGCAGGCGTGAACGCCGGGTGGTGGCAGCGGATCCGCGCCTGGGCCGCGACCGGCGTGATCGCGGCGGTCGTCGTGGTCGGGCTCGGTGTGGTGTCCGGGACCGGGCTGGGATGGATCGCGGCCCTGTCGACCCCCGGTGCGATCCGGACCTGGCTGTCCCCGCCGACCGCGCTGGGCATGATCGTCAGCGGAGGGCTACGCGGCATCGGTCTGGGAGACCATATGGATCTGTCGGTGGCGGTCTTCCGCGGGATCGCCACCGTCATCGCGGCGGTGATCCTGCTGTGGCTGGTGCTCAAGCCACAGGGGCGATCGGCGGTTCGTGGTGCGGGTCTGGCCATGCTCACCGTCGTTGTGCTGGGCCCCGTGGTGCAACCGTGGTACCTGCTGTGGTCACTGCCGGTGCTGGTCGCCGCGGGTCTCACCGCCCGGTGGCTGCACGCCACCATCCTGCTGACCGCGGTTCTGACATTGCACGGAGTGGCGGGCACCAGCGCGACCAGCGACGCATTGTTCGAGTTCGGCGATGGGCTGGGGCTGCTGCTGGTGGCCGGGTTGCTGGCCGTGATCGTCTGGGCGTCCCCGCGCGAACGGGTGCTGCTGCTCGGTGATCCCGGGGATCCGGGCCTGGTTCCCGACGACCGCCCGGCGCAGGCCCGCTACGACCAGATGGTCATCAACCGGTAGTGGCGGGTCGCCATTAATACTGGGCCGCGGCGGGGTGTGGGGGGTGTGGTTTGGCCCAGATGTGATGGGGGAATGTCCGTTGTGGGCGGTTTGTCTGGCGCGTTGCCATCAATCCTGGGCGGCCGGTGAGGTGTACGGCCCAGTTTTGATGGGCGGTCGGCCGGGCGGCCGGGCGCGCCGACCGGGTCCACTCCTGCCATCAATCCTGGGCCGCGTCGGGGTGTGGGGGGCGTGTTTGGCCCAGATGTGATGGGGAAATGTCCGTTGTGAGTAGTTTGTCTGGCGCGTTGCCATCAATCCTGGGCGGCGGGTGAGGTGTACGGCCCAGTTTTGATGGCCGGCCGGCCGGGCGGCCGACCGGGTCCACTCCTTGCCATCAATCCTGGGCGGCCGGTGAGGTGTACGGCCCAGTTTTGATGGGCGGTCGGCCGGGCGGCCGGGCGCGCCGACCGGGTCCACTCCTGCCATCAATCCTGGGCCGCGTCGGGGTGGGGGGCGTGTTTGGCCCAGATGTGATGGGGGAATGTCCGTTGTGGGCGGTTTGTCTGGTGCGTGGCCATCAATGCTGGGCGGTGGATGGGGTGCACGGCCCAGTTTTGATGGCTGGTCAGCGCCAGGCGGCCGATCGGTAGGCCGGGTCCACGCCCGTGATCCGTTCGGCGGCCAGTCGACCGCTCACCAGGACCATTGGTACCCCGACCCCGGGCTGCGTGCCCGAACCGGTGAACACGACGTTCGCGCCCCAGTGGTTCGAGGACCGAAACGGCCCGGTCTGGAACAACGAGTGCGCAGCGCTGAAGGGAGCACCCGCCTCCATCCCGCGGGCCTGCCAGTCCGCGGGCGTCGTGATGTCCTCGAATTCGATGGCGTCGGCGAAGCCGACGTAACCGCGTTCCTCCATGATCCGCAGGGCGTTGTCCCGGAACCGTGCATTCGGCCAGGAGACGTTGCCGCGGGTGTTGGGTGTGATGAACAGCACGTAGTAGCTCTGTTTGCCCGCCGGTACCAAGGACGGGTCGGAATGGCTCGGATTCGTGACCAGGAAACTGGGGTCGGACATGAGGTTCCCGGACAGCACCTCGTCGAACGAACGCCGCCACGCGTGCCCGAAGTGAATGTTGTGGTGGGCGATCTTGGAGTACGACGCCGACGATCCGGCCAGCATCAACCAGCAACTGGGGGAGTAGTCCAGGCGTTCCAGGCGTGAACCGTCGAGTCCGAGCAGGTCCCGGTAGGCGATGGGCAGGTCGGGGTTGAGCACGACGGCGTCTGCCGGGAACCGGGTCCCGTCGATGGTCGTCACCGCCGTTGCGCGATCGCCGACGGTCTCCACGGAGTCCACCGTCACGCCGTAGTGGATCGTCACGCCGTGCTTGACCGCCGCGTCGGCCATCGCTTGTGGAAGCGCGTGCATGCCGCCCTTGGGCAGGTAGACGCCGGCGACCGAGTCCATGTACGAGATGACCGAGTACAGCGCCAGAGCCTTGTACGGCGACAGACCCGCGTACATGGCCTGGAAGGAGAACAGTCGCTGTGTGCGGGGATCCTTCAGAAACGAGTTGACCCTCGGCTGCAACCGGCCCAAGCCGCCCTTCGCGATCAGGCGCAGCAGGTTCGGGGACATCAGATCCAGTGGGCTGTCCAGGTTGCGGTCGATGAAGTCGCGGATCTCCAGTCGGTACATGGTCGCCACGTAGTCGACAAACCGCCGGTATCCAGCCGCCTCAGCCGGGCCGATCTGGCTCTCGATCTCCGCCGCCATCCGCTCGGGGTCGGCGAAAACGTCCAGGGTCGAGCCGTCGGGGTAGAACGCACGATAGGCCGGATCCAGGGGGATGAGGTCCAACCAGTCCCGGTAGTCCTCGCCGAGCGCAGCGAAAGCGTCGTCGATGAGATCGGGCATGGTCAGTACGGTTGGCCCGGTGTCGAAACTGAACCCGTCGGCCTCGATCCGTCCGGCCCGTCCGCCAGGTCGCTGCTCGCGTTCCAGGATGACCACGTCGCGACCCGCACCGGCCAGGCGCATGGCCGCAGACAGTCCTGCCAGGCCGGCGCCGACGACGACGACGCGCTGTGTGGGTCCTTCAACGGTGAACATCAGGCACTCCTACGGGTGGCCAGGACGGTCAGGCGTTCGAAGGCCTGCCGGGTGATCGGGTCGAGGTCCATCCCTGCGACGACCTCGGAACAATGGGCGAAACGTTCGTCGATCATGGTCTCGACGCTGGACCGGGCTCCGGTGTCGGCAATGACAGCGCGCAGTTTGTCGACCATGTCCGCCGTGATCGCCGGGTCACCCAGGCCGCGGCGCAGAAGGTCCTGCTGTACCGCGTCGGCGTTCTGCCATGCGATCGCGACCAATGCGGTCCGCTTGCCCTCCCGCAGGTCGTCACCTGCCGGTTTGCCGGTCTCCTGCGGGTCGCCGAATACTCCGAGCAGGTCGTCGCGCAACTGGAACGCCTCCCCGAGCGGGATCCCGAAATCGGTCAGTTGGTCCAGGTGGGCGGTATCGGCCCCGGCGGCGGCCGCCCCGATGTGCAGGGGACGCTCGACGGTGTACTTCGCCGACTTGTAACGGGCCACCGTGAGCGCACTGTCCAGGTCGAACTGACCGCGCACCTGCTCGAGCAGGTCCAAGTACTGACCGGCCATCAACTCGGTGCGCATCTCGTCGAAGATCGGTTTCGCGGCCTGCAACTGGTCATCGCGCAGGCCGCTGGCCATCAGCATCTCGTCGGACCAGCTCAGACACAGGTCGCCGAGCAGGATCGCCGAACCCACACCGAAGTCCTCAGGGGATCCCAGGTAACCGTGGGAGCGGTGCATCGAAGCCAGGCGCCGGTGGGCGGCGGGTTTGCCCCGCCGGGTGTCCGAACCGTCCATCACGTCGTCGTGCACCAGCGCGCAGGCCTGCAGGAACTCCAGGGCGGCCGCCGCGGTCAGGATCGGCCCCTGTGGATCGCCCCCGGCGCTGCGCCAGCCCCAGTAGGCGAAGGTGGGACGCAGGCGCTTGCCGCCATCGAGCAGATCCTCGAGGGTGTCGATCAGCGGCATCAGGTCGGCGCTGATCGCGGTGAGGACCTCGACCCGCTCCCGGACGAAGCCTGAAACGATCTCCCCGAAGTCGGTGCGCAGATCGCGCAGTAGCGCGTCGATGTCCACTGTGGTGTCCTGCATACCCCCAAATCTACGGCCAGCGTCCCGGGGCGGCATCCTGGCCGCCGTGGTTGTCGAGCACGCTGGTGCGTGTACGAGGTCGCCGCTGGCCGAGCGAGGGTCGCCCTGCTCGACCGCGGCTTCGGATCGACCTCCTAGAATCCACGCATGCCCGCCACGCGATCGTCCGTGCGTGAGCGCATCGACGCCGGCGGCCGTTCCTTCTCGTTCGAGTTCTTCCCCCCGAAGACCCCGGAAGGGACCGGGCACCTCTGGGATGCGATCCGTCGGCTCGAGCCGCTGCAACCAACGTTGGTGTCGGTGACCTACGGGGCTGGTGGCACCACGCGTGACAGAACGGTGGAGATCACCGCGCAGATCGCCCATCAGACGACACTCACCCCGATGGGCCACCTCACGTGCGTGGGCTCGACCGCGGCCGAGCTGCGCGGGGTTGTGGCTGCGTACGCCGATGCCGGCGTGCACCATGTCCTGGCGTTGCGCGGGGACCCAGTGGGCGGACCTCAGGCACCGTGGACCTCCACCCCGGGCGGACTCGAACACGCCGACGAGTTGGTGGAGTTCATCTCCCGGTTGGGGACCTTCAGCATCGGGGTCGCAGCCTTCCCGGACAAACACCCGAGTTCCCCATCGTTGGATCTCGACGTCCAGGTGCTCAAGGCCAAGCAGGACCGCGGGGCCGACTTCGCGATGACGCAATTCTTCTTCGAGGTCGAGACCTACTTGCGTTTCGTGGACCGTGCACAAAGGGCCGGGGTCACCATGCCGATCATCCCCGGGATCATGCCGGTGACCAACGTGGCGCAACTGCAGCGCTTCGCGCAGTTGTCCGGGACACCTCTGCCCGGACCCATGATCGAACAGTTCGACCGGGTCGCCGACGATCCGCAGGCCGTCGTCGAGCACGGCGTCGAGATCGCCTCCACCATGAGTGCAGCGCTGCTCGAGGCGGGCGCCCCGGGTCTGCACTTCTACACGCTGAATCGTTCGTTCTCCACGTTGCGTGTCTATCGGGATCTAGGCTTGACGGTGTGACGCGCAGCGAGTACTTCGAGCGCTGGGCCGAGTTGCACGGCGGGCTTGATCCGCGCACCTCGATCCCGGTTCAGGGCTGGCTGACGGTGACGTATGTGCTGGCCAAACCCCTGGTCCTTCTGCGCATGTCTCCCAACGCCGTGACGATGCTGGGCATGCTGGTGGCGCTGTCCGTGCCGTACTGGGTGGTGACTGATCGGCTGTTCGTGGCAGGTGTCGTCGCGCTGGTGGCCGGACTGATCGACAACCTGGACGGCGCGGTGGCGATCATGACCGGGCGGTCGTCGGATTTCGGCTACGTCCTGGACAGTGTGGCCGACCGGGTCGGGGACGCGGCGCTGCTGGTGGGACTGGGGCTTGCCGCCTCGACCCCGTGGCCGGCGGTGGCGGCGGCGTGCTTGGCCTTCCTGCAGGAGTACACGCGGGCGCGCGCCGCGGGTGTTGGATTCACCGAGATCGGCGTGATCAGTCTGTCGGAACGGCCGACCCGGGTCCTGATCGTGGGCATGTTCCTGATCGCGGCGGCCACCGCCGGAGTCATCTGGGCGCTCATCGGCGGGTGGGTGGCATTGATCGTGGCGGTGGCGGGATTCGGCCAGGTTCTGTGGGCGGTGCGAAGCCGCTTGGCGTCGTCGGAGGGTTGACGCCCGGGATCGGTATACCGCGTCCAACCGCCTGCTGTTGTCTTCGGCAACCCAGTCCGCGGGAACCCAAAGGTGCTGTCATTCCACCGTCTGTGACCGCGGAACCGCTGGCTCAAGCCCGGCCGATTTCGGCGGCCACGATCTCCGCGCCCATGCCGACCAATGGCAGGCCGCCGCCGGGGTGTGCCGACCCGCCGACGAGGAACAAACCGGGAACGGGGCTGCGGTTGGCCGGGCGCAGTGCGGTGGACAACCGGCCGTTGCTGGACATTCCGTAGATGCTGCCACCGGGGGAGGCGGTGCCGGTCGCCAAGTTCTCGGGCGTGCGTATCCGGCGCCACCGGATCCTCCCGCGCAGATCTACACCCCGCTCGGCCAAGACAGCCAGCACATGATCGGCGTAGTCCTCGGACCGCGCCGACCAGTCCATGGCCGGCGGATCCTGCGTAGGCGCGTTGACCAGGATGAACCAGGACTCCGCGCCGTCGGGACGCATCGCCGGGTCGTCGGGCACACAGGCGTAGATCGCCGGATCACTGACCGGGGACGGGTTCTTGCTGAACAACTGGTCGAACTCGGCGTCGTAGTCCGCCGGGAACCAGACGTTGTGGTGGCGGATGCCGGGGGTCTGCCCGTCGACGGCCAGCAGGAGGACGAAACCGGAGAAGGAGGGCTGCATCTTGGCAAGCCGCTGCAGCGGTCCACGTGTGCGGCGGTCTTGCAGCAGCGTTCCGTAGACCGTGCGGGCATCGGCATCGGCCACCACGACGTCGGCGGCCACTGTCGACCCGTCCTGGATCCGGACGCCTGTCACGCCGGCAGCGTCCGTGGTGATCTGCTCCACCGAGGTGTTGAAGATGAACGTCGTCCCCAAATCCAGACAGCGCTGGTACAGCGCCTCGGCAAGGGTGTGCAGGCCTCCGCCGACATGCCAGATGCCGAAGGTCTGCTCGACGAAGGGGATCGTGACCAGAGCCGCAGGACTGCGCCGGGGGTCGGACCCGGTGTAGGTCGCATAACGATCCAGGATCATCCGCGCACGCGGATCGCGCAGGGTGGCGTGACCCAGCTGGCGCATGGTCCGCCAGGGGGCGACGGTGCGCAGCCGCTGGGGGGAGCGGGCCAGCGGCAGCAGGTCCCGGTAGGAGTGCAGCGCCCGCCCCAGCACGTCGCTGCGCGTCAGTGACCAGATCTGGCCGGCACGGCGCAACAGGGCGCGCCATTCACGCCCGGTATCCCCGCCGAAGGCCTCCTGCATGGCGTTCGCGCACGCCCCGGCACCTGCCCCCGGCAGTGTCAGTGACGTGCCGTCAGGGAAGTGGTAGTCGAATGCTGGGTCGACCTCTTGCAGGTCCACCGATTCCTCGAGGCTGCGCCCGGTCTTGAGGAACAGGTCCCGGTACACCGCCGGCAGGGTCAGCGTGCTCGGTCCCATGTCGAACCGGAAGCCGTCGTGGGCCAGACCCGCGTTCTTGCCGCCCGGACCCGCGGCTTGCTCGTAGACGGTGAGGTCGTGGCCGAGCGCCGAGAGGCGCGCCGCGACCGCCAGACCACCCATACCCGCCCCGACAACTGCGATCCTCGCCACGCCAAAAGGCTATCGACGGGAGTTGGATAGTGGCATGCAGGCTGTTCCCGAGGAACTCCCGGACTATGCGTGGGCCACGAGCGAGCCTGCAACGGTGGGATTGACGACCGGCCGGTGGGCGCACCGATTACCGGCGATCGTGCACCGGGCCGAAGCCCACGTGCTGCCCGATGCTCCTGCGGCTGACCCGACCCCGCTGGTGCCGGTCGCCCACCCGAGGATCAGGGTTCTGGGCGCGTATTGGCACGAGGGGTGGCCCTATGCGGTTCCTGGCGCGTGGCTGCGTCCAGTCGCCATGCATCATCTGTTGGGGGCGCTGCAGGCCCTACCCGCGCCGTTCGGGCTGGCCGTGTTTGACGCCTGGCGCGACCCGCGGTTGCAGGCCGTTCTGCATGACCGCGTGTATCAGGACAGCAGCCTTGCCCCCGGTTTTGTGGCTTACCCCGATCCCGATCCGCGCCGGTGCCCGCCGCATGCCAGCGGCGGCACGGTCGACCTCACGCTCACCTGGCACGGGTACCCACTGGCCTTGGGAACCCGCTTCGACGCATTCGTCGCGCAGGCCGCCGCCGATGCGCTGGAGCCGGACGGGCCGGCACTCGAACGCGATCTGCGGCGGCTGTTGGCCGCACCCATGGCCGGCGCGGGTTTCGTCCAGCATCCCCAGGAGTGGTGGCACTGGGAGTACGGCACGCGCTACTGGGCCGCGGTCACCGGGCAACCGGTGCTGTTCGGTCACGCCCGGGCACCTGACGCCCTCGCCACGTGATGGTGCTGCTCCGGGCGGCCACCACCGACCGTCCGTAGAGGAACCCGAGGGCCACGATCGACACCGGGTGGGCCCAGACGTCCACGACCGGCTGCCGTGTTCGGGCAGCAACCGCCGCGCGTCCGGCCACCGCGGCAAGGTAGGCACCCAGTGCACGCCGCCGGGTGGGGGGGTCGGGACTGAACAGGCCGGCGACCGGAAGCACGTACATCAGGCCCAGCAGCGCGACCGTGGGCACTCCGAAGGCGTCGTGCAGTGACTTCGTGTATCCCGCGATGAGGTCGCGCTGCCCGGAGTACATGCGGCAGGTCGCGATCTGCGTGCCGTCGGCCATCGCCACCCGATGGCCCGTGGCCTTGAACCGGCGCACCAGAGCCAGATCCTCCAGCACCTGTCCGCGCACCGCCGCGTGGCCGCCGGCGGCGAAATAGGCGTCCCGGCGGACAGCCACGAACTGACCGTTGCCCGCCGACAGCGCGGGGTGGGAGGAACGCTCAGCAACGGCCAGCGGCAGGAATGTCAACCAGGACCACTGCAGGAGCGGCTGCACCAGTCGTTGCAATACGCCTGTGGTGACCTGACGGGGGTACGGACACACGAGATCCAGTTCGTGGAGCAGGCTCGCTGCGGCCCGTGCGGCGTCGGGGGCCAGTTCGACATCGGCGTCGATGAACACCAGGATGTCGCCGGTGGCGGCCTCGGCGAGCCGCTGGCAGGCCCACGGCTTGCCCAGCCACCCAGCGGGTGGTTCATCGGTGGAGCGGATCACCTGCAGGCCGGCGGCCTGCACCAAACCGGCGGTGTCGTCGCTGGAGTGGTCGTCGAGAACCAGGATCTGCGCGACCCCGGTCAGCGCCCGCAGGCTGGCCAGCGTCGGTCCGATCCGATCGGCTTCGTCGCGCGCGGGCACCAGCACACTGATCCGGGCACCCGTGTCCCGGACCACCGGGCGGCGCAGGTGCCGCAGGTTCACCAGACTCAGGGTGCTGGCGGCTGCACACAACACGGCTGCCGCGCCCATCGCACCGCGCAGAATCCTCACCGGCGTAGCCACGCCAGAACCGACGGAACGCCCAGAACGGCCATCCCCAGCCCCCCGATCACCGCCACCGCCGGCCGGTCCAGGAAGACCGCGTTGGCCACGATCCCCCCGATCCACATCCAGCCGTAGAGCAGCAGGGGGACTCCCAGGTCCACGTCGCGGCGGGGCAGGCGGTTCAGCAGCCACATCAGCAGCAGCGTGCCCGCCAGCCAGCCCGCGTAGTTCTGCAGTGGAATCCCCGGGATACCCGGCAGGGCCGGGGTCTTGGTCTCCCATACCCAGTAGCCCTCGCCGACCATCTGCGGATCCAGGAACAAGTCCCAGGTCGTCAACCCGACTGCGGCTAACGGAACCACCCACCGGGTGGTCAGCGACCGGGCCAACACCAGCGACGGGTAGGCCATCATCAGCCACGCAAGTGGCACGATCACCGGCACCCCGAGCAGGTGCGGCTGCAGTTCGTCGGTGTAGTGGTACGCGCCGAACGGGATGTCCGTGGTGTGGCCGAGTAACTCGATCCCGAGTCCGAAGCCGGCGGAGATGCCGGCGAAAGCCGCGGTCCACCGCACCCCGAACTCCAGCAGCGCATGGCTGATACTGGCGGCGGCGAACAGCACGACCACCAGCGTGGTCACCGCTTGTCGTTGTCCTGCGGGCACGAGGATCCAGGTGATCTGCGCCAGGATGCTGGCGCACACGATCACCCAGGGCCACCAGTGCAAACGCGTCGGTCGGGCGATATCGGTCACCACAGTTGATCCCCGGTGACCTCCAGAACCGCAAAACGGGCGAAGAGTTCCTCTGCGTACCAACCCGTGGAGCGGGTCTGATCGATCACGGCGCGGTGCACCGGCAGCCGATACGCGAAGTCCCGGATCGCCGCCGCGTCACGCCACACGCTGAAGGTGCCTTGCAAGCCGATGGGCGCCTCACCGATCCCGATCCGGTACAGCAGACCTGCTTGGTCGGCCAGGGCTGCGGCCACCGGTGGCACCGCGGCCTGGAACCCCCGCCAGTGTGCGAGCCGGACACGGGCGCGGGTGATCGCCGCCACCGTGCCGGGCCACTTCTTCAGCGAGGGATCTGGCACGAACGGATTGCGCCCGGACCATTGGCCGTGACTGGCGATGGTGCCGAGAGTGAATCGGGTGTGACTTCGTGCCAGACGGTGCCATTTGTCCAGCACGGGAACCTCGGATGGTTCGGCCGACCAGCAGGTCACCAGAGCCCACTGCCGCAGGTCGGCATCGGCGGCGGTGAACCGGCGTCCGGCACCGGTGCCCAGGGATTTGTGGAATTCCAGTCCAGGGACCCGGCGCAGCAACAGCGGGTCGGCGGCCATGTGCCACAGCGCCTTACCGATGGCGGATGTGCCGACGGTCCACACATCGAGGTGCACTGTCATTACGCTGGCGCCTCACCGACCTCGCCGGCGGTTCCTGCCGTGATCCGCAGAAGCTCGTCGTAGCTGGTCCGGAAGACGTAGCGGGGGTGACCGGCGCTGGCCCACACCTCCCGCAGCCGCGACAGGCTGACATCGACCAGGGTGTGAATCGGTCGTGGGTGCCCCAGTGGTGCCACTCCGCCGATCGGCTGCCCGGTGTGCAGACGTACGAACGAGGCATCCGCCCGGTTGACCTTGCGGCTGTCTGTCAGGGACGCCAGTTTCAGCAGGTCCGCCCTGTGCGCGCCCGAGATCATCACCAGCAGCGGTTTGCCATCGGCCTCGAAGATCAGCGAGTTCGCGATCGCGGACTTTTCGATGCCCAAGGCCTGAGCTGCCAGTTCGGCGGTGGCCGCGGACTCGGGCAGGTGCCGGATCCGCTCCGGGATGCCCAAGCCGGTCAGTGCCGTTTGCACCTTGCGCACTTGCGCCGGATATTCCTGCATATCGGCAGCCTATTGGGTGGCCTGGGAGGCGCTTGCCCGACGCGTCGATCATCAGGTGCCCGGGTCTACGGTGGAAGGGTGTTCCAGACCCGTTTCCACGGACGTGGCGGGCAGGGTGTGGTGACTGCGGCTGAGTTGCTCAGCGTGGCAGCCTTCCGCGCCGGCCGCCACGCCCAGGCGTTCCCCAGTTTCGGATCCGAACGCACGGGGGCGCCGGTTGTCTCCTACTGCCGGATCGACGACCGACCGATCCGTTCCCGGGAACCCGTCGTCGTGCCTGACGCCCTGATCATCCAGGACACGACTCTGCTGCAGCAGACCGACGTGTTCGCCGGTCTGGCCGACGACGGGTACATCGTGATCAATTCCACGAGGGACGTGCCGGAGCTGGGCATCGGCGAGATGCTGGCCGGCCGTGACCCCGCCCGGGTCATCACCGTTCCGGCGACTCGAATCGCGATGCAGCACCTCGGACGCCCGTTGCCGAATCTGGTGCTGCTCGGGGCGTTCGCAGCGCTCACCGGACTCGTTGGACTGGTGGATGTGCAAGCGGCGGCCGGGGAACGGTTCCAGGGGGCGGTTCTCGAGGGAAATTGCGCCGCGGCGCGCCAGGCCTACGACGTTGTGAAGGCCCACGTGGGTGAAGGGGTCGGCGACGCGATGGCGGCCGTGTCCGCGGGGGCACCGGTCTTCGACAGGAAGGACGCGGATGCGTAAGCAGATCGAAGGATCGGCCGCAGTTGCCCAGGCGGTCGCCCTGGCACGACCGGAGGTCATCTGCGCGTACCCGATCTCACCGCAGACCCACATCGTAGAGGCGCTGTCGGCCATCGTGAAGTCCGGCGACCTGCAGCCCTGCGAGTTCGTCAATGTCGAGAGTGAGTTCGCGGCGATGAGCGTGGCCATCGGGGCCAGCGCGGCGGGCGCGCGGGCGTATACGGCCACCGCGAGTCAGGGCCTGCTGTTCATGGTCGAGGCGGTGTACAACGCCTCCGGGCTCGGCCTGCCGATCGTGATGACCGTGGCCAACCGCGCCATTGGCGCACCCATCAACATCTGGAACGACCACAGCGACTCGATGAGCCAGCGCGATTCCGGCTGGATCCAGCTGTACGCCGAGGACAACCAAGAGGCCGTCGACCTGCACATCCAGGCCTTCAAACTCGCCGAGACCGTGTCGTTGCCGGTGATGGTGTGCATGGACGGCTTCATCCTCACCCACGCCGTGGAGGAGGTCGAGATGCCTGATCAGGCGACGGTGGACGCGTTCCTGCCGGCCTTCGAACCACGCCAGGTGCTCGATCCGGCCGAGCCCGTGTCCATCGGTGCGATGGTGGGCCCGGAGGCGTTCATGGAGGTGCGCTATCTGGCCCACCGACGGCAGATGGAGGCGCTCGAGGTGATCCCTGCGATCGCGGCTGAGTACGGTGCGGTGACCGGTCGCGTGCGCGACGGCTTGATCTCGCGGTACCGCCTCGACGACGCCGAGATCGTGGTGGTGGCGCTCGGGTCGGTGATCGGTACGTTGCAGGACACTGTGGACGCCTTGCGCGAGCAGGGCGTACTCGTGGGGGTGCTGGGCATCACGTCGTTTCGGCCGTTCCCGCTGGAATCGGTCCGGGACGCTCTGGCCGGCGCCCGATCAGTGGTCGTTCTGGAGAAGGCTCTGGCCGTGGGGATCGGCGGCATCGTGGCCAACAATGTGCGCACCGCAGTGGCTGGCCTGGCGATCGACGTTCGCACGGTGATCGCCGGACTGGGCGGCAGGCCCATCCTGGGGGAGTCCCTGGCCGAGATGATCCGCGGTGTCGACGATCTGGACGAACTGACCTTCCTGGACCTGCGCACGGAGTTGGTCGAGCGTGAACTCCAGCGCAACCGCGCGACCCGCAGATCAGGGCCCACTGCCGAGAACCTGCTGCGCGATGTGGGTGCGGTGGGAGACCCGCTTTCGGTGAGGATGCCGCGATGAGTGCCGAACCGATCAAGTTCTACCAAGTCGGATCCTTCGCCGTCGGCAACCGGCTGCTGGACATCACCGAACGCTCTGCGCAGTCCGACCCCAACCGGCCCAATTCGATCAACAGCGGTCACCGCGCCTGTCAGGGGTGCGGTGAGGCGCTGGGCGCGCGATACGCCCTGGACGCAGCCATGCGCGCCAGCGGCGGGATCTGGTCGCGGTCAATGCCACCGGCTGCCTGGAAGTCTTCTCCACGCCGTACCCGGAGAGCAGTTGGCAGATCCCCTGGATGCACTCGTTGTTCGGCAATGCCGCGGCGGTGGCCACCGGTGTTTTCGCCGCGATGCGGGCCAAGGGCCGCGACACCCGGGTGGTGGCGCAGGCCGGGGACGGCGGGACCGTCGACATCGGTCTCGGTCCGTTGTCAGGAATGTTCGAACGCAACGACGACGTGCTGTTCATCTGCTACGACAACGAGGCGTACATGAACACCGGCGTGCAGCGCTCGGGCGCGACCCCGCCGGCTGCTCGCACGGCCACCACACAAGCCGTCGGTGAGCACCCGGGCAACGTTTTCGGGCAGGGCAAGGACCTGCCGCGGATCGCGATGGCCCACGAAATCCCGTATGTCGCCACGGCAACGGTGGCGGATCTGCGCGACCTCGAGGCCAAAGTCGAGAAGGCTATGGCCATCCGGGGGGCGCGTTACATCCACGTCTTGGTGCCGTGTCCGCTCGGCTGGGGTTCTGCCTCCAAGGACACGATCCTGCTGGCCAGGCTGGCTCAGCAGTCGGGTCTGTTCCCGGTGTTCGAGGCGGAGTTCGGAGAGGTCACCGCTGTGCTCCCGATCCGGCGGCGGGTCCCGGTGACCGAGTATCTGCAGCCGCAGAAGCGGTACGCACACCTTTTTGGTCAGACCCCGGACACCGAGACCATCGAACGCATCCAGGCTCAGGCCGACCGCAACCTGAGCCGCTACCACATCGATGAGGTGGAGATCTAAGTGGACAAACCGTTCGCGATCACCCTGGATGCCGGGTCCAGCCTGGCCAACAAGACGGGCTCGTGGCGCACGGAGCGGCCCCTCTACCTGAATTCCCTACCGCCGTGCAACGACGCCTGTCCGGCCGGGGAGAACATCCAGGGCTGGTTGTATGAAGCCGAGGAGGGCCAATACCAGCGCGCCTGGCAACTGCTGGTGGCCGACAATCCTTTCCCCGCGATCATGGGCCGCGTCTGCTACCACCCCTGCCAGACCGCCTGCAACCGTGCACAACTGGATCAACCGGTGGGCATCAACTCCGTGGAACGGTTCCTGGGCGACGTGGCACTGCAGGAGGGCTGGCAACTGCCGGTGGAGGCCGTCGACAGCGGCAAACGGGTGCTCGTCGTCGGAGCCGGGCCATCCGGACTGTCCGCGGCCTACCATCTGCGCCGGGCCGGTCACCACGTCGTTATCCACGACGCCGGCCCGAAGTCGGGCGGCATGATGCGGTTCGGCATCCCGTCCTACCGGCTGCCCCGCGACATTCTCGACGCGGAGATCCAGCGCATCCTCGACGCCGGAGTGGAACTGCATCTCGATTCGCCGGTGACCGACGTGATGGCTGCGAAGGCCGAGGGCGGCTTCGACGCCGTGTTCGTGGCGGTCGGTGCTCAGGTCGGCAAACGGGCATACGTGCCGGCCGGCGAATCGGCGAAGATCCTGGATGCCGTATCGCTGCTGCGCGACATGGAAGGCCAGCAGGCGCCCAGGCTGGGGCGGCGGGTAGTGGTCTATGGCGGCGGGAATACCGCCATGGATGCCGCGCGCACCGCGAAGCGGTTGGGTGCGGAGGAGGCCATCGTGGTCTACCGACGCACCCGCGATCGGATGCCCGCCCACGACGTCGAGGTGCAGGAGGCCCTGGAAGAGGGTGTGTTGATCCGGTGGCTGTCGACGATCAAGGACGTCGACGCCGGATCCATGACGGTGGAACGCATGGAACTCGACGACTCCGGGTTCCCGCAGCCGACCGGCGAGTTCGAGGAACTCGAGGCCGACTCGCTGGTGCTGGCACTGGGGCAGGACACCGACTTGTCCTTGATGCAGGACGTCGACGGCATCGAGATCTCCGATGGTGTCGTGCACGTGGATGAAGGCATGATGACCGGGGCGGAGGGGATCTTCGCAGGCGGCGACATGGTCCCCAGCGAGCGCACGGTCACCGTGGCGGTCGGTCATGGCAAGCAGGCCGCCCGCAACATCGACGGCTGGCTGCGCGGTATCCCGTTCGAGCACGCCCCCCGGCCGCCGCTGGCGACGTTCGACCGCCTCAACACCTGGTACTACACCGACGCGCCCAAGACGGTTCGCCCGACGTTGGATTCGGCCCGACGGGTGTCCACGTTCGACGAGGTCAAGCAGGGTCTCGATGAGCAGACCGCGGTGTACGAGGCGCGGCGGTGCCTGTCCTGCGGCAACTGCTTCGGCTGTGACAACTGCTTCGGGGTCTGCCCCGACAACGCGGTACTGAAACTCCCACGGGGTTCGGCCGAAGGCGACAACGGCCGGGACTATGCCTTCGACCTCGACTACTGCAAGGGGTGTGGAATCTGTGTCAGTGAGTGTCCATCCGGCGCCATCATCATGATTCCGGAGGCGTAGCCGGCGTTGGCACCTGGCTGCGTCGCACTCCCCGGAGCAGGTGCACAACGCGGAAACCCGATTGCCCCTTGCAACCCGAGCCCTCGCGCTATTCGGGTGCTTCGGATTTGAGTCAGCCGTCTCCCCGCGCGCGGTGAGGCCCGTTCAGCCGTGAAAATGTCGGTGTGCCCGCTGACGTCGTTCCCCCTTGGCCCGTTATGAGGTCGGATTGAGTCGGGCGCTGGGAGCGGGATTGTTCGGGCGGCGGGACCCGGGGCTGGGTCAAGCAGCGACCGGTGGTGCGCCTGACTGGTTTTGCCGGTGTTCGGGGGTCCGGCGGTGGCGGCCTGGCACTAGCTTCGCCGTCCTGCCCTAACAGTGTGTGTGTGCGGGGGTCGTGGACCAGCAGTGATGCCCGGATCGCCGCGCCGCGGGGCTCGGTGACCCACCGAGGCGGTGGTTGACCACACAGGTGGCACGTATCGGCGGGCGGTGTCGGTGGTGGCCGCGGGCTTTTCTCGAAACGACTGCTGACCAGCGGTTCGGTCCAGCTTCGCCATCACACGGGGGCCACCGGTCGCACCCTCGGCTCCGCTGCGGCCCCCATCTGATGGCAGAAAAGGGACATAAGCCCCAGAGTGCACGCCATGGCCATCACATCGGGGCCGCCGAGGGCCTCACCGCCCCCGCTGCGGCCCTCATGTGATGGCGGTGGGCGGTAGATGCTCTGGTGGCTGAAGGGCCGCTATTCGCTCAGACGCAGTCTGTCGATGACGGCCCGGACTTCAGCCGCAGGGATCTTCACCACCCGCCGGTCGTAGGTGAGAAGGCCGTTGGTCTCGTCCTCGACGTCGGACAACTGCGTGTAGACCGTGGCACTCAGGCCGCGGCGGACCGCCGGCAGGATCTGGTCGGTGTGCAGGGTGCGAAAGGCGTCGGCCAGCAGCGCCACCGAGCCGAAACGCCGGTAGCCGAACTCGGTGTCACTGGTGCTGTGGTCCTTCAGATGCAGGCTGTAGCCGCCGTATTCGGTGAGGGCCAGCACGCGGGGATCGGGCCGGCGCGGCACCCGGAACGGCCTGAAATAGACGTGCAGGCTGTGGAAGTCCCCGCCGCCCTGATCGTGCCAGCCGCTTGCGTGATCTACCTGACGGCTGGGATCAAGGCGTTCAACGTCGCGCGCCACAGCGTTCGCGTCGAACTGCCCCCAGCCCTCGTTGAACGGAACCCACACCGCAATGCTCGTGCAGTTGCGCAGCAGGTCGATGGTCCGTCGTAGCTCACCAAGCCACTGCGCCCGGGCTTGCGCGTCCGTGCGCGCGAACAGCCGGTACCTGCGGTCCTTGAGGCGCAGGGGGGTTACGGCCGGCACTTCGACCACCCGCCGGCGGTACGTGCCGCCACCGTTGACCATGTCCTGCCATACGAGCATCCCGAGTCGGTCGCAGTGGTAGTACCACCGCAGGGGTTCCACCTTGATGTGCTTGCGCAGCATCGTGAACCCGAGGTCCTTCATGGTGGCGATGTCGTACACCAGTGCTTCATCGCTGGCAGCGGTGTACAGACCGTCGGACCAGTAGCCTGATCCAGCACACCGGCGTGGAAGTATGGGCGGCCGTTGAGGTGCAGGCGAGGGATCCCGCGCGCATCGGGTGCGACGCCAAACGTGCGTAACCCGACGTAGGAATCGACGACGTCATCACCGGCAGTGATCCGTAGGCCGTACAGGAAAGGGTCCTCCGGCGACCACACGCGGGGGTCGGGAACCACGATCCGGATCGGTGTTCCCGGCTGGCCGGAGCCGCGGGCAACGACGGCCGCGCCTGCCAGGACTTCCACCTGGCAGGCGGCCACGGCGTTGCTCATTCGGACGGTCACGCTCACCTGGTCCAGGGCGGGGTCGATGGTCAGCGAGGTGATATGAGCAGCAGGGACACGTTCGAGCCAGACGGTCTGCCAGATCCCCGACTGGGCGGTGTACCAGATGCCGCCGGGCTGCAGTCTCTGCTTGCCGCGCGAGCCCGGGCCGGTGTCCGACGGATCGGTCACCACAACGTGCAGATCGTTGTCGCCTTCGCGCAGGTGTTCGGTGACGTCGAAGAAGAATGGCAGGTAGCCGCCCCGGTTCTCGCCCACCACGTGACCGTTCACGCGCACGCGGCACCACTGGTCGACGGCACCGAAATGCAGGATGACCCGTTCCCCGGAGCCGACGGCCGGTCTCGGGAAGCTGCGCCGGTAGTGCAGATACTCGCCCGGCTGTAGTTGGCGGTTCACCCCGGACAGCAGCGACTCGGGGGAGAAGGGCACCACGATGCGACCGTCCCAGTCTTTCGGCTCGGTAGCGGCGATCCGGAAGGCGTAGTCCCACCTGCCGTTGAGGTTCACGTAGGAGTCGCGGCGCAATTGTGGACGCGGGTACTCGGGCAGCGGATTCTCCACATCCAGGGACTCGCCCCAGGGGGTCAGCAGTCGATGGTGGGCGGGCTTCACCCGTGGGTCCTGCGCAGAGCCCGGACCGGAATGACGATCAGCAGACTGACCACCGCCGCTGCGACGAAAATGCCGGGGGTGGGAACCTGCTTGAGCAACCCGAACTCCTCGTAGTACTCGTCGGCGCCCCGGATCATCGCCGCGCCGATGAAGGGTCCGATCACCATCGGGATGAGCACATAGCCGATCATGCGCAGTCCCTGCACCATCCCGACTCGATCTGGTGGGGAGTAGTCGCGGATCGCGGCACCCACCGCAGCCGTCGTCAGCATCATGCCGGACATGGTGACCAGTCCCGCCAGGATCACCGGCAGCAGGCCTCTGGCGAAAATCATGAGGATCAGCCCGCTGAGGTAGATGGCCGCCGCCGGCAGCATCGCGTTGAGCTTTCCGACGCGGTCGATGACCCGTCCGCCGAGCACGCTGATCACCGCCGCGCCGGTCAGGACCACACCGAGCACCAGTGCGTAGGCCTCGATGCGCAGGTAGCGCTGCAGGTAGATCAACAGGTATGGCAGGAAGACCTGGGTGGAGACCCCCAGAGCGGCCAGCGCGGTCAGCGCCCAGTAGAGGCGGGGGTTGTCTTTGATGGATTCGCGCCGCAGGCCGTGCACGATCGAGCGCCACAGGCTGTCCCGCTGAACCGGCTCATTGGGGACGTCGCGGATGAGGACCAGGGCCACCAGCCCGGAAGTGACCATGAGGGCCCCGACGACGATGAAGAACATCTGCCAGTCGCCGTTCTTGGTCAGGCCGTCGAGTCCGCCGAAGACCAGGAGCATGGACAGCAGCGGCAGCATCGCCAGCACGGCCTCGACGCGGCCCCGGTTGTCGGGGGAGGTGACATCGGTGACCCAGGCGTTGAACGCGGCATCGTTGGCACTGGCCCCCAGGAAGCTCATCACGCAGTCCAGCAGAACCACCGCGGCGGTGGCGGCGGTGACGGCACTGACCACGGGGATGAGTGCGGCCAGCGCATCGATGGTGATGAACCCGAACAGCATCGTGGTCAGGCCCCATAGGACGTAGCCGCTGACGATGAACAGACGACGTTTGCCCACCCGGTCGGACAGTGGCCCGATCAGGATGGCTGCGGTGGTGGCGGCGATGGCGCTGAGCGCAACCATGAGGGCGATGGCGTTGGGATCGTCGGTGATCGTGTCGTAGACGAAGACGTTCAGGTACAGATTCTCGACTGTCCAGGCGATCTGTCCGACGAGGCCGATGATGATGACTGCCAGCCAGACCCGAGTTCCCAGGGCGGTGGGAGCAAGTTCGCCAGTGGCCGGCTCGGGGTGCGTTGGAGGGTTCGGCAACGCCATCGGGTTGCTTCCTTTCGCCGGGGTACATCCCGACCGTAGCGGGGACTGTGGTGGGTCGGTGAGAGAACAGACGCAGCCAGAAATAGTACGAACGTACGTTCGACAAAGTCTTGACGTAGGTCCATGTCAGTGTTCTCCTAGAAGTCGAACAGAAGTTCGATTCAGAGCGGAGATGATCGTCATGAGTCGTAGTTATCGCCGGGCCGACGCAGCCATCCATGTCAGGTGTTCGACCGGTGGTCCTGAACAGTTCCTGTGGCGCAACCGGCTGTACCGGGTGAACCAGGTGTTGCAGCAGTGGGAGCGGTCTGCGGTGTGGTGGAAGGACGTGCGCACCACACCGACCGGACGGGATCACCAGACCTGGCGGGTCGAGGCGTCCGCGGGTCGCTGTGATGCCGAGGGTGTCTATGAGTTGAGTCT
Source organism: Micrococcales bacterium (assembly GCA_016719135.1). Classification (GTDB taxonomy): domain Bacteria; phylum Actinomycetota; class Actinomycetes; order S36-B12; family UBA10799; genus JADKAV01. The sequence continues at coordinate 115,667 of JADKAV010000005.1, forward strand.
CGATCCTGCGTCCGGGCAGTGGTATCTGCTGCGGACCTTCGATTGAGGGTGGACGAGATGACGTCAGTTGTATTGACCCGTGCCGGCAAGGACCTGCTGCGCACCGCGCTGATCGCCCTGGACGACGCCTATCAGGCGCCGACTGCAGCTGATCGTTACGTGGCCGCGCACGTTGCGGCATTGCGTGCCGGGGCGGCTCTGCTGGCCACCCGCGCCAAGCCCACCCGGTCCTCACGTATCCGCAGCGTCTGGCAGATGCTGCCGACGATCGCTCCCGAGTTGCAGGAGTGGTGCACGTACTTCGCGCTGATCGGACAGCGGCGGGTGTTCGTCGAGATCGGACGTGAACATGTCACACAGCGGCAGGCCGACGACCTGATGCGCGACGCGGAGGCGTTCACCGAACAGATCGCCGGAATCCTCGGAGTGGGACTGCCGATCCCCTCGACGTGGCGCACTGCGGGGTGAGCATGTTCGCCCACCTGCACGTTGCCTCCTACTACTCCCTGCGGCACGGGGTCTGCTCCCCGCAGGAGTTGGTGCAGCGTGCCGCCGAGTTGGACCAGCCGGCGATCGCCTTGACCGACCGGGACGGGCTGTACGGAGCCGTGCGATTCATGCAGGCCTGTATGAACAACGGGATGTCCGGGATCCTCGGCGTGGATCTGGCCCAGCATCCGACTGTGTCCGACCGGCCGGAAGCGGTACACCGCACACCTGCCCGCGGCGGCGTCTGGCGCGACCGCCGCGACCCTCGCGTCGTGCTGCTGGCGCGCGGTGGCCGCGGATGGGCTGCTGTGAGCCGTTTGGTGTCCTCAGCCCACACGTCCGGGCAGCGGGGCAATCCCGTTGTCGGCTGGGATCTGCTCGAGGAGTTCGCAGGGACAGGGGATCTCAGCGTTCTGCTCGGCCCGGATTCCGAGGTGGGCCGGGCCATCAGTCGGCACCGCTTCGACCTTGCCGACACGCTGTTGCGTCGGTGGCGGGAGGTGGCCGGGGGTCAGGTGTACCTGGAGATCGTCAACCACCGCACAGCTCCTCGCGCGCTCGGCGAACAGCGACCCGGTCCGGATCTGTCCACCGCCATGGCCAAGCGGATGTGGCAGTACTCCCGGGAGCGCCGGATCCCGGCGGTACTGACCAACGCTGTGCGCTATTGCCATCCCCAGCAGGCGGCCACCGCCGATCTGCTGGATGCCATCCGTCGACTGGTTCCGCTGGACAGCCGGCACCTGGACCGGGAGAACTCCGGAGGTTTCCTGACCCCCACCGGTCACATGCGCGGAATCGCCGAACAGGTGGCCGGGCCGGATGCGAGCCGACTGCTCGGCGTCACCGCGGAACTGGCTGAACAGTGTGTCCTGGACCCGGTGGACGACTTCGGGATCGGGGACATCCACGTGCCCGAACTCGACGTTCTGTTGTCCGGGCGTCCACCCGCGCAACCGAGCGGTTCGATCATGGCCGGATACTCCACCCGCCGGCACCGCCACGCCCAGCGCCGTGAGGATGCGGTACGTGCCGACGCCTTGTTGCGGGCGCGTTGTGAAGCGGCGCTGCACACCCGGTTCACCCCTCGGGAGGTGAAAGCCGCTTCGTCGCGGCTCGACGATGAACTCACCGTGATCGCCACGCTGGGATTCGCCGGGTACTTCTTGACCGTCGCCGAGGTGGTGGACCTGATCCGGACGATGCGGATCCGGGTGGCCGCCCGCGGTTCGGGTGCCGGCAGCGTGGTGAACTACCTGCTGGGCATCTCCGGGGTGGATCCGATCCGCCACGACCTGCTCATGGAACGCTTCCTCTCGCCGTTGCGCCGGGTGCTGCCCGACATCGACATCGACGTGGAATCCGCTCGCCGCACCGACATCTACCGCCGCATCGTCGACCGGTTCGGAGCCGATCGCAGTGCCTGTGTGAGCATGCGCGACACCTACAAGGTCAGGCACGCGGTCCGGGATGTGGGAGCGGCGCTGGGGTTCCCCGCCGGGGAGATCGACGACTTCGCGAAGGCCTTCCCGCACATCCGCGCCCGTGACGCCCGATCGGCGCTGGCCGACCTTCCCGAGTTGCGAACCTCGATGGTCGGCAAACTTGCCGATCGTGGGTTGCTGGATGGTTTCTTGCACTTCGTGGAGTCGCTGGACGGCCTGCCCCGGCACATCGCACTGCATCCCTGCGGAGTGTTGCTGTCCGACTCCTCGCTGCTGGACCGCACCCCGGTGGAGGCCAGTTGGATGGGGTTCCCGATGAGTCAGTTCGACAAGGACGACGTCGAGGCGATGGGTTTCCTGAAACTCGACGTGTTGGGTATTCGGATGCAGTCGGCGATGGCCCATGCGGTCACCGAGGTTCGCCGGGTGGACGACGTGGTGATCGATCTCGACGCCCTGCCTTTCGACGACCAGGACACCTTCGAGCTCATCACCAAGGCCAAGACGCTGGGCTGTTTCCAGATCGAGTCGCCGGGACAGCGCGAGTTGATCGGCAAGTTCGGCCCGCGGGACTTCAACGACCTGATCATCGACATCTCCTTGTTCCGGCCCGGACCGGTGAAAAGCGACATGATCACCCCCTTCCTGTCCGCCCGGCACGGTTGGCGCGAGCCGCTGCACATCCACCCCGACCTCGAGCCGGCACTGCGGGAGACCCACGGGGTGGTGGTGTTCCACGAACAGGTCCTGCGACTGGTGTCGGTGATGAGCGGCTGCTCGCTGGCCGAGGCCGATGAGGTGCGCCGCCAGCTGGGTACTCCGGACGGGCAGGTGCAGGTACGGACCTGGTTCATCCCGGCAGCGCTGCAGAAGGGCTATGACCTGGCCACGGTGGAGAAGGTCTGGGAGGTCCTGCGGGCCTTCGCCAGCTTCGGGTTCTGCAAGGCCCATGCGGCGGCGTTCGCCCTGCCCACCTACCACTCCGCCTGGTTGAAGCGGCACCACCCAGCGGCGTTCCTGGCCGGGGTGCTGACCCACGACCCGGGGATGTACCCGAAGCGACTGATTCTCGACGAGGCCCGCAACAGCGGAGTCACCATCCTGCCGTTGGACGTCAACACGTCGACCGGGCAGTACCGGGTGGAGAAGGTGGCAGGCCGGTACGGAATCCGCTTGTCGCTGGCCGACGTCAAAGGCATCAGCGACGTGGAGGTCCGGCAGATCGAGACCGCGCAGCCTTTCATCGACCTCGCGGACTTCTGGTCGCGGACCGCCGTGGCGCGGCCGGTGGTCGAACGCCTCGTGCGCGCCGGGGGATTCGATGCGGTCCACGGCATCACCGGATCGCGCCGGGTCGGACACATCACCCGCCGGGACCTGCTGCTGCAAGTCGCCGATCTGCATCGCTGCGGTGGTCGGCGCCGGGTGCGGTCGGCCCAGGTGACACCACTGGCCGGTAGGGGGCTGGCCGCGAAGGTGGCTTCCCAGTCGAAGGCGCCCAAGGCATATGTAGCTGACTCCGCACAGTTGGCGCTGCCGATCGGTGAGCCGGAAGCCGCCAGTGGACTGCCGGAGATGTCGGTGGCAGACCGGGTTCAGGCCGAGGTGGAGATCCTGGGCCTGGACGTGACCCGTCACGCGATCTCGTTCTACGAACCGATGTTCACCGAACTTGGCGTGGTGCGTGCCAAGGATCTACTGAGGCACCGATCCCAGGCGCAGGTCATGGTCGCGGGGATCAAGGTGGCCACCCAGACCCCGCCCATCCGCAGCGGCCGACGGGTGATCTTCTTGTCCCTGGACGATTCCACCGGACCCATCGACCTCACGTTCTTCGAAGACGCGCAGGGGCCCTACGCCCACACGGTCTTCCATTCCTGGCTGATGCTGGCCACCGGGGTGATCCGGCGCACCGGACGCCGGGGGGTCTCGGTGCGTGCCACCGGGTGCTGGCCGCTGCCCGATCTCCATGCGGTGTGGCGCAGGAAAGGGGTGGCAGGGGTGTACGAAGTGCTCAATGCCGCAGTGGACATGGGAGAGCGGGTCCGTCGGATGGAGGATCCGACCGAGGCCACGGGAACCTCCGATCCGGCTGTTCGCCGGGTGCTGGTCCATGCCAGTGGGTTCCGGCAGTCGCCCTACGCGGATATCCGCCCGGCGGGTTCCTCGGCGAAACAACCACCGGCGAAGTTGTGGCATTCCAGTCCCGGCAGTGCGGGGTAGACATGAGGCAGTGCGGAGTAGGCGAGGATGCCACCAGGAGGCGGCGATGAGCAGGCGCACCACCGGCAAGCTGGACTTCCCAGCGCCGCGTGACGATTCCACATGCACGATCCTGCACGTGGACATGGACGCCTTCTACGCCTCGGTGGAACTGCTCAGCCGGCCGATGCTGCGGGGCAAGCCGGTCATCGTGGGCGGATCCGGGTCCCGCGGGGTCGTGCTGTCTGCCACCTACGAAGCCCGTGAGTTCGGCGTGCGCGCTGCCATGTCCATGGGGCGGGCCCGCAGGTTGTGCCCGGACGCGCAGGTGATCTCGCCGGACCACCGGCGCTACTCCAGAGTGAGTGCCGGAGTCATGGAGATCTTCTCCTCGATCACCCCCAATGTCGAACCCCTGTCCCTGGATGAGGCGTTCCTGGACGTCAGTGGCGCCCTGCGTCAATACGGCAGCCCCACTCAGGTCGCCGAGACTCTGCGGGCGCGGGTCTTCGACGAGCAGGGCATCACCTGCTCGGTCGGTGGCGCTCCCAACAAGTTCGTCGCCAAGGTGGCCAGCGCCCACGCCAAACCCGACGGTGTCCTGATGATCCCCGCAGAGTCTGTGCTGGCGTTCCTGCACCCGCTGCCGGTCGGCGCGCTGTGGGGGGTCGGGCCGCGCACGGAGGAGCAGTTGCACAGCCTCGGTGTGCGGACCGTGGCCGACGTTGCGCATCTTCCCCGCCCGGTCCTGCGCCGAGCGCTGGGTCCGGCGGCCGGCGACCATCTGGCCGACCTGGCATGGGGCCGTGACCAGCGGCAGGTGAGTACGACCACCCGGGAGCGCAGTGTGGGCTCAGAGCACACGTTCGCCGGGGACGTCGACGACGACGAGGTCATCCACCGTCACCTGTTGAAGCTCTCCGACCACGTGGCCGCCCGGTTGAGGTCGGCCGGTTGGGTGGCGCGCACGGTATCGATCAAGGTCCGCTTCGCCGACTTCACCACGCTCACCCGATCCCGCACGCTGCCCGAAGCCACCGATGTGGGACGCGACATCTACCACCAGGCGGGCGCGCTGTACGACGCCCTGGGCCTGCAGCGGGCCCGCCTGCGACTGGTCGGGGTCCGCGCGGAGAAGCTGACGCCCGCGGACGCGGCCACCCATCAAATAGCGCTGGACGAACCGGTGGCCGGGTGGCGGGAGGCGGAGACGGCGGTGGATCAGGCAGCGGCGCGGTTCGGGGACGGCGTCGTGCGTCCTGCGAGCCTGCTTGACATCGGCCGATCGGACGATGTCTGAGGATCTTGACCCGAACCTGACACTTCAGGGGACCTCTCGGGTTTCCTTTCACGGCCGCTACCCGTATCGTTACCATTAGCCGCGAAGTATCGAACTAGCGGAACCTCAAGTACGGAGGAAGGAACGTGCCCCTCTCAGAGCATGAGCAGAGACTGCTCGAGCAGATGGAGCGGGCCCTCATGGCTGAGGACCCGAAATTCGCCACTTCTTTGCGGCATGGTTCGTCCGGAGCCGACCGTCGCGGGATCATCGGAGGCGTCGTCGGGGCACTGGCCGGTATGGGGTTGCTGCTGGCAGGGGTTTCGGCCAGCCTTACGCCACTGGGACTCGTCGGTTTCATCGTCATGCTGGCCTCGGTGTTCCTGGTGGTCTCTGGCCTACGGCATGGACCCGCCAAGAAAGCCGAGACCGAAGGGCCCTCCGCGCCGGGTCCCAGCAGCGCATCCAGCCCGAAACCCGCGAAGGGTCAGTCCGGCTTCATGTCACGGTTCGAGCAGCGCTGGCAAGAGCGTAATCGCCGCGACGGCCGGGAGTCCTGACCTTTCCCTCCTGATTCATCAATCTCTGCAGGTTATGTCTGTGCCTGATTTAGGGCCTCCCCATGTCGTCAACCCTCCGCTGATGAAGTCCGCGACGCCCCTGGGTCTGCGGAATCCGTCGAATCATCTCCAAGAAGGTGCGCTTTGGAGTGAATTCTGGCGCTAGAAGATCCATATCCACTCCTTCGTTCGACGATCTGTCGTACCATCACGGGACTACGGGGGAGAGGAGCGGGAGTTGTCTGCGTTCGCCGAATGTCCCAGCGTCCTGCTCGACGTCACGTTCGTTCTGCAACTGCAGCCATCCATGCGCCTGGAACACATCTCTGATTCTGTGATCGACTTCACCGGCTACAGCGCAGCCGAATATGCGGCGAAACCTCGACTGTGGCTCGGGGCGGTGGACCCTCGTGACCGACAGTTGATGCTGTCCGCGTTCAATGCTGCCCAGACCGAACTGACCACAATGAACCTGCGGTTCCGCACGCGAGACGGTGACTCGATCTGGGCCCATCAGATCTCCCGCACGGTGCGCACGCCCGACGGCATGGTCCTGCTCTACGGCAGCCTGACGCGCATCCCGGCTCCGACGACCCTGGCCAATGTCGACGATCGCTACCAGATGCTGGCTGAGGACGCCGATGACGTCGTGCTGCAGACCGATCTCGCTGGCCGGGTGGTGTGGGTGTCGGACTCGATCACGTCGGTTGGCTGGACGCCGGCGGAACTGCTCGGCACGCAGGTGTCGCGCATGGTGTGGCCGGACGATCGACGTGTGGTTCATGACATCCATCGTCGCGTCGTGCAGGGGCAAACAGTCTCAGGTGTGATTGTGCGGATTCGGACTGCGGATTCCGCGGTGCGGTTCATATCCACGACTGCCCGGCCAGCTCGGAATGCCCAGGACGCCATCGTGGGTTCGATCGTCGGGTGGCATGACGTCGATGAGGTCGCCCAGGCCCACAGCGCGGCGGAGGCGGAGCGCCAACTCCTGCGGGCGACCTTGGATGCGCAACTGGACCCGCAAGTGCTGGTCGAGATCATCCGGGATTCTGCGGGCGCGATGATGGATTGCCGGTTCATCGAGGCGAATCCGGCGGCGTGTGACTTCATCGGGGTGCCCCGAGACGAACTGGTGGGCCAGACGCTGCAGAGTGTGCGTCCAGGTTTGCTGGGCGAGATCGATTACGAGCGGCTGGCAGCCCGGATCGCGAGTCGCAGGCCGCTGGTCTTCAACGACTATCTGTTGGATTCCCTTGCCGGTGTCCGAGGTCGATTCGACCTGCGAGCAGTGCCTGTGGGTGACCGGCTGGCGGTCACTTGGCGGGATGTGACCGACCGGTACGAGGTGGCGCGCGCTCTGGCGCAGTCCGAGGCCCGTCACCGGGTGCTGCTGGAGGAGGGCAGCGACATCGTCACCTTCCACGACTTGGACGGCGGCCTGCGGTGGATCTCGCCTGCGATCCAACGGCTGCTGGGGTGGCAGGCCAACGACTCGGCTCTGGGTCAGATCATGCATCCAGACGACGTGGAAGTGATGAAGACCGCCCGCGAGGAGCTCGAGGCGGGCGCGGAGTCGGTGAGTCGACGACTGCGGCTGCGACACCGGGACGGCCACTATCGGTGGATGCAAGCAACGGCCCGAGCAGTTCGCGATGAGCGGGGAAATGTGCTCTCTTTTGTGGTGGTGACTCGGGATATCGAGGATCAAGTGACCGCCGAACAGGCGCTGGAAACCTCAGAGTCGCGATACCGCCTGCTTGCAGAACATGCCACTGACGTGGTGTACCAAGTGTCCGCCGAAGGGATCACGGAATGGATCTCCGATGGCGTGACAGCAATCCTTGGGTTTACCCCTGACGACTTAGTAGGTCGCAGCGGGTTGGAGATGGTAGTGCCTGAGGACCGCGACTACGTGGATGCAGTGGCCCGTGAAGCGTGGGGAGGGCGACGATCGAATGCCCGGTTCCGGCTGCTGACCAAGGACGGAGGCAGTCGCTGGGTCGAGGCCACGATGCACGTCGTGCGTGGCGATGCTCAAGAACCGCTGGGCTTCGTCGGCGGCTGGCGGGATGTGCAGGCCGAAGTCGAAGCTCAGGAAGCCCTTGACCTCCGTGCGCGTACCGATGACCTCACAGGACTGCTCAACCGTCGTGAGGCGCTGGCACAGTTGGTGCATTCGCTGGCAATGGGCAATGGTCATCGCGACCAGTTGGCCGTGGCGTTCTGCGACGTGGATGCCTTCAAATCCATCAACGACTCGTTGGGGCACAGCGTGGGCGACCGACTGCTGCGTACGGTGGCCGACCGCATCCGCGGGTGTGTGCGATCCGCGGACACCGTGGCGCGGGTAGGCGGTGACGAGATCCTGCTCATCCTGCGCGGAGTCCGCACTCTCGACGACGCCATGGCGATCGCGGAAAAGGTCAGACTGGCCGTTCGGGCGCCAATCGAGATGGAAGGTCAACTGGTGCCGACGTCGGTGAGCGTGGGGGTCACTATGGCCACCGAGGACGACGATGTGGATGCGCTGGTGGCCCGGGCCGACCGTGCCATGTACCTGGCCAAGGCAGCCGGCCGCGACCAAGTGGTCCGGGTCTTGTAGCCCGACCGACCGGACACGCCGCGGCGACTGCACTCCCGGCGTCTCCCACCGTGCGCCGGAGCCCTTCTGCAACGACCACGCCCTGCCCGGCGAAGAACGGCGTCCACGCCAGGATTCCCGTGAATCTCACGAAGCACCTTCACGCCCTCGTGCTCGACGCCTGCCCGGATCGGGTGTCGTAGGGAGTTTCTGGCCAAGAATGGGCGCAGTGTGGTGATAAGTGGAGGGAAATGGAGTACTGTGGGGCTTCGAGTGACGATCGGCGAAGGAGGTGGGGTCCATGTTCCTGGGCACCCATACTCCGAAAGTCGACGAGAAGGGCCGGATCATCTTGCCGGCGAAGTTTCGCCCTGGTCTGTCCGACGGCGTGGTTCTGACCAAGGGACAGGATCGATCGCTGGTGCTGTGGCCGATAGCCGAGTTCGAAGCGGCTGCCGCCAAAGTGCGCGAAGCCTCCCAGTCAAATGCCGGCGTGCGCGCCTACTCCCGGGTGCTCTTCTCCAGCGCCTTCGACCAGGTCCCGGACAAGCAGGGCCGGATCACGGTGCCCCCATCGTTGCGCGACTACGCAGGTCTGCAGCGCGAGTGTGTCGTGGTGGGTAACCATTCCACCGTCGAGATCTGGGACGAGCAGGCCTGGAACGAGTACCTGCAGACCCAGGACGACCAGTTCGCCGGACTCACCGAGGAGGTGGTGCCGGGACTGTTCTGAGGACCGATTCGACAACCGACCTGAATCCCATGAACTGCGGCCCCCGGCCGACGCAGCACCGGCGGTGAACCCACCGCCTTTCATCTTGGATCACTTCCCCGGATCCAAGATGGCCCCATCCGCATCGCGCGGACGGGGACCGGAGTGCATGGACTGACAAGGAGAAGACCCAGCGTGGACACGGATATGCGGCACGTACCGGTGGCGCTTGAGCGCGTCCTGGAACTGCTGGCGCCGGTCCTGGACACCGACTCTGGGCGACATCCAGTGCTCGTCGATGCCACGACCGGCCTGGGTGGTCACAGCCAGGCGGTGCTGACACGATTCCCCGCAGCGCGCGTCATCGGCCTGGACCGCGACCCGCAGGCGGTCATCGACGCGACCAGCCGACTGGCACGGTTCGGTGACCGCGTGCAGGTGCAGCAAGTCCGCTACGACCAGATGGACGAGGTGCTCGACGCACTGGGCATCGGTCAGGTCGACGCCGTGCTGTTCGACCTGGGAGTTTCGTCGATGCAGATCGACGAGGTCGACCGTGGATTCGCATACTCGCGGTCCGCGCCTTTGGACATGCGGATGGATACCACCAGCGAACTGACCGCAGAAGAAGTACTCAACGACTATCCGCAGTCGGAGTTGGCGCGGATCCTGTGGCAGTACGGCGAAGAGCGGTTCGCTCGGCGAATCGCTCGTCAGATCGTCGCGAACCGGCCGTTGCGCACCAGCGACGATCTGGTTGCCGCTGTGGAAGCTGCCATTCCCGCCGCCGCCCGTCGAAAGGGTCACCCGGCCAAGCGAACTTTCCAGGCCATCCGGATCGAGGTCAACGCCGAGCTCCTGAGCCTCGAGCAGGCCCTGCCCGTGGCCTTGCACCGGTTGCGTCCGGGAGGGCGCCTGGTCGTACTCAGCTACCACTCCTTGGAGGACAAGATGGTCAAGAAGGCCCTGCGGCGCGGTTCGCAGGACTCCGCCCCACCCGACATGCCGGTGGTCCCGCCCGACTCGCGGCCGTGGCTTCGCCTGATTACGCGCGGATCAGAGGTAGCGTCGGAACAGGAAATCGCGGTGAATCCACGGGCACGTTCGGTGCGCCTGCGGGCTGCGGAGAAAGTGCGGGAGGCATCATGACGGTCGTACCCCATGCGGGTTCGCGCCGCACGGTGCTGAACCGTTCAGTCCCGGCCCATCGCGCCACCCGTACCGGTGTCATGAGCTCCAGCGCTTTCGCGATCGGGGCGCTGGCCGTGCTCAGCCTCGGACTGCTTGTTCTTCTGGTCCTGAACACCGCGCTGGCCAAGGGCAGTTTCCGGGCCCATGAGCTGCGGATACAGACCGCCGAACTCGCACAGCGTGAGCAGGCCCTGCGCACGCAGATTCAGGATGCCTCGTCCTCAGTGACACTGGCCAAACGCGCGAAGAAGCTGGGTCTGGTGCCCGCGACCACGCCGGTGTTCATCCGGCTGTCCGACGGCAAGATCCTCGGCGTCCCGTACGCCGCGGGATTGCCGCTGGATCCGGTCACGGGGGAACCCCAGACGTCAGCAGGGATCCCATCGGCCGGCGCGGCGAATACTGATCCCTCGACCGTCGGGCAGCCAGGTGTGGAGGTCCCCGGGGCGAACACGGCGCCTGAGGCTGCTCCAGCACCGGATCCAGCATTAGCCGAGCCGTCTCCCGGCGTGTCGTCCGGGCCAGGCACGACTACCGAGCAACCCTTGGGAATAACCGGCGAGTAGGCGCTGCGGCGCACGACCGACCCGCCCACCGACGAACGACAGGACAGCCGTGAGCACATCGACACGACCACCCCGTGGCCCGAGTCGGTGGATCGACGGCGGCGGGGATGCCCCTGCCCGCACGTATCAACCTGCAGATCCGTCCCGGCGACTGCGCTTGCTGGCGCTGATCGTGGCCTTCGTACTGACCATTTTCGCCGCACGTCTGGTCGACCTTCAGTTACTCAACCGCACCCCCCGGGCGGAGGCGGCCGTGGCCGATCGCACCGCCGTGGTGTCACTGCCGGCGGCACGCGGCACGATCTACGACGACAAGATGAACCCCTTGGCCGAGTCCATCGTGGCCATCGATGTGACTGCCGACCCGCGTCTGGTCACGGACAAGGAGGCGACCGCGGACTACCTGGCCCCGATCCTGAACATCCCGAAGGAGCAGATCGTCGCCTCGTTGACCACGGACAAACACTTCGCGTACGTGGCCAAGCAGGTGACCCCCGAGGTTTGGGACGCGGTCTCATCGCTGGATCTGCGGGGGATTTTCGGGCAACGCACCACCAAGCGCTACTACCCCTCTGGGGAATTGGCGGCCAACGTGATCGGTTACGTGCGCGAAGACGGTGAGGCCGGCGGTGGGCTCGAGTACGGCCTTGACGCCGAGCTGCGCGGCCAGGACGGGCAGAAGATCTTCGAAAGTGGGATCGGTGGCCGCCAGATCCCCACCGGTTCCGAGCGCGAACGCGAACCCGTGCAGGGCACCTCCGTGCAGTTGACCATCGACTCGGATCTGCAGTGGGTGGCCCAGCAGGCCATCGATAAGCGGGTCAAAGAAGTCCAGGCCGACAGCGGCACCGTCGTGGTGATCGACGTGCGGACCGGGGAGATCAAAGCCCTTGCGTCGGTCCCGACCATGAACCCCAACTACCCCGGGCAGGCCAACGACGCCAATCGCAACAATCGGGCGGTGACAGAAGTCTTCGAACCGGGATCTACGAGCAAGGTCATGACGATGGCCGCTGTCCTGAATGAGCGTGCCGCGACCCCGAAGACCGTGTTCACCGTCCCGTACAGCTTCACCCGGGGCGGCAGCACGTTCCGCAATCACGATGCACATCCGACCTACCAACTGACCCTGGCCGGGATCCTGGCCAAGTCTGCGAACACGGGGACCATCGAGGCCGCCGAACTCATCGGTGAGCAGAAACTCTACGACTACATCAAGAAGTTCGGCGTCGGCGAACCCACCGGTCTGCAGTTCCCGGGGGAGAGCGACGGGTACGTTCCACCGCCGTCGGAGTGGTCGGCGACTTCGTTCCCCACGATCGCTTTCGGGCAGGGGCTGTCCGTCAACACCATCCAGGCCACGTCGGTGTTCGCCACGGTGGCCAACGGCGGGGTTCGGATGCCGTCCACATTGATCAAGAGTTACATCAGCCCGGACGGGAAGGTGCAGCCGGCCGAAGAGCCAGAAGGTATCCGGGTGGTCGACGAGAAGGCGGCTCGCCAGACGATGAAGATGATGGAGCAGGTCGTCGGCGATCAGGGGACGGCCCAGATGGCGGCCATCCCGGGCTACCGGGTGGCGGGTAAGACCGGCACCGCCTATCGCATCAACGACGCCTGCGGCTGTTACGACAACTCGGTCACGGCCTCCTTCATCGGCGTGGCACCCGCCGACGACCCGGTACTCGCGGTCGGCGTGATCGTGCAGAACCCCAAGCTGTCACGCTACGGCGGTCAGACCGGTGGTCCCATTTTCCGCGAGGTGATGGTCCACGGGCTGCAGTCCATGAACGTGCCTCCCAGCGGTAAGAAGTCACCCAAGATGCCGATCTTCTCCACCGACCTCGGGCAGTGATCGATTCGTGGCACCCAGCGGTGAGCAGTTCATCCGGGAGCCGATGCCGCCGGTGTCGCTGCGTGAGATCTGCCGGCTCGTCGGTGTACAACCGCTGCCCGGTTCCGTGACCGGCGTCACCCTTGACTCCCGTGCGGTGGCGCCAGGTGACCTGTACGCGGCTCTGCCCGGAGCCAAGACTCACGGGGCCCGATTCGCCGCAGATGCGGTCAACGCCGGGGCGGCGGGGATCCTGACCGATCCTGCGGGTGTCGCACTTGCTGGGCCCTGGGAAGTCCCGACGGTCGTGTGCCCGGACCCGCGCGCGGTCCTCGGCGCAGTCAGTGCTCTGGTCTATCGGCATCCAGCCCGAGGACTGCGCACCTTCGCAGTCACCGGTACCAACGGCAAGACCACCGTCACCTACATGCTCGCTGCGGCCCTCGCCGCACTGTCGGTGCCTACGGGCCTGATCGGTACCACCGGAACCTGGGTGGGGGATCGGCGACTGCCGACTCTGCGCACGACCCCGGAGGCCCCCGATGTCCAGGCGATCCTGGCGACGATGGTCGCGGCGGGAATGCGCTCGGTCGCCATGGAGGTGTCCAGCCATGCGCTGGTCCTCGGGCGGGTGGACGGGCTGCGGTTCGACGTCAGCGGCTTCACCAACCTGAGCCCTGACCACCTCGACTTCCACGCCGATATGCAGGACTACTTCGCAGCGAAGGCCGGCTTGTTCACCGAACAGCGCAGCCACCGGGCCGTCATCAACGTCGACGACTCGTGGGGGCGCCGGCTGGCGCGAACGGTGACGATCCCCGCGGCCACCTACGGTCTGGCCGATGCAGACTGGACCGCTGATCTGATCGAGTCGGATGCAACCGGTTCGCGGTTCGTGGCCCTGCATGCCGGTGCCGCGGTCCCGGTGCGGGTCGACGCTCCGGGCCGGTTCAACGTGGCCAACGCCCTCGGTGCGCTTGCGATGCTCGCCGAGGCAGGTTTCGACGTGGCGGACGCAGCGCGGGCGATCGCCGCCTTTCAAGGTGTGCCGGGCCGCATGGAGGTGGTCCGGCCCAGTCCGGATTCGACGCCCGACGTCGTGGTGGTCGTGGATTATGCACACACCCCGGACGCGGTTCAGGGAGCCTTGCTGACGATGCGTGCGCTGACACAGGGCAAGATTTGGTGTGTGTTGGGCTGCGGCGGTGACCGGGATGCGATCAAACGTCCCGCCATGGGCCGGATCGCCGCCGAGAACTCCGATCACCTGGTGGTGACCGACGACAACCCGCGCACCGAGGATCCCGCGGTGATTCGCGCAGCGGTGCTGGCGGGGGCCCGCGAGGTCGCTGCGGGCAACGTTCGTGAGGTCGGTGACCGCGGCGAGGCGATCGCGACGGTCGTGGCCGCAGCACAGCCCGGGGACACCGTGATGATCCTGGGCAAGGGTCATGAGACCGGTCAGGAGATCGCCGGCACCATCCACCCGTTCGACGACCGGGTGGTCGCTCGCGAGGCGTTGGAGCACAGACCATGATCCCGATCACCCTGGCGCAGGCGGCCACGGCGATGTCCGGGGACTTGCGCGACGCGACCGATGACATCGTCCTGGACACGGTCGTCACCGATTCGCGCGAGGCCGGGCCGGGTGCCCTGTTCATCGCGGTGGTGGGGGAGACCCACGACGGTCACGATCACGTCCCCGCGGCACTGGGTGCAGGGTGTGTCGCGGCGGTCGTCAGCCGTCCGGTGCCCGGTCCGCACATCCTGGTCGACGACACCGTTGCCGCGGCCGGCCGTCTGGCACGGGCGGTGATTGACCGCTGCGAGGATCTGCAGGTCGTTGCCCTGACGGGCTCGTCGGGCAAGACCAGCACCAAGGACCTGCTGAAAGTGGTGCTGTCGGCGGCCGCCCCGACGGTCGCGCCCCAAGGGTCGTTCAACAACGAACTGGGCCTGCCCCGCACCGTCTTCGAGGTCACCTCGGCCACCCGCTACCTGGTCGCCGAAATGGGCGCCCGTGGAACCGGACACATCGCCTATTTGTGCACCATCGCGCCGCCGGATGTGGCCATGGCCCTCAACGTCGGGCAGGCCCACCTCAGCGAGTTCGGAAGTCGCGACGGCATCGCCAAGGCGAAGTCGGAGATCGTCGCCGCTCTGGGCTCCGACGGGGTTGCCGTGCTCAACGCCGACGATCCCCGGGTCATGGGGATGGCCGCCAAAGCACCGGGTCGTATCATCACGTTCGGACAGTCCGCCGGGGCTGACGTCCGGATCACCGCGCTGGATCTCGATGACGGCAGGCCGGTGGTCACCCTGGCCCACGGCGGTGAAGAGGTGGTGATCCGGCCCGACCTGTACGGCGAACACCAAGCCTTCAACATGGCGGCTGCCGTCGCGGCCGCGGTTGCCCTCGACCTGGATTTTGTCGCAGCCGCCGAGGCCCTGCAGTCGGTCCGGCTGGACAGTCGGTGGCGGATGGAGGTGGACACGTCGGCCGACGGGGTAACAGTGATCAACGACGCGTACAACGCGAACCCCGAGTCGATGGGCGCCGGTCTACGGGCCCTGGCGGCGATGGGCCGGGGCAAACGCACCTGGGCGGTGCTGGGTGAGATGCGCGAACTGGGACCGACGTCGGCGGCCGAGCATGATGCGATCGGACGTCTGTGCGTGCGCCTGAACATCTCCCGGCTGATCGCCGTGGGAGCAGGGGCCAAGAGCATCCACATGGGTGCCGCTCACGAAGGCTCGTGGGGGGATGAGTCGATGACCGTCGACACGGTGGAACAGGCGATCGACGTGCTGCAGGCCCAGGTGCAACCCGGGGATGTCGTGCTGGTCAAGGCCTCGCGTGCGGTGGGCCTTGAGCGGGTGGCGCAGGCGCTGCTGGCGGTGAGGCCATGAAGCTCGTGGTGATCGCCGGACTGATCTCCTTGGTAGTGACGCTGCTTGGTACGCCGCTTCTGATCCGCTTCCTCGCGCGACACGGCTACTCGCAAGCGATCCGGACGTCGACCGACGGGATTCCCTACCCTGAGCATGACGACAAGCGGGGAACCCCTTCGATGGGTGGTCTGGCGATTCTGATCGCCCTGATCCTCGGGTACAGCCTGTCCCACCTGTACGCACAGCAGGCGCCGACCGCCTCCGGATTGCTGGCGATCTACCTGATCGCCGGGCTCGGGCTGGTCGGCATGGCCGACGACTACTTGAAGATTTTCAAACAGCGCTCCACCGGCATCCGGGCCCGCACCAAACTCATCGGCCAGGCGTTCGTGGCGCTCACCTTCGCGTACGGCACGACACTGTGGCCCGACGAATACGGCCGGACCCCCGCCTCGAACGCGGTGTCCCTGGTCAGGGATACGCCCTTGGTCTTGCCCACTGCCCTGCTCATGATCTGGATCTGGTTTCTCATCACGGCGACGACCAACGCGGTCAATCTCACCGACGGCCTCGACGGGCTGGCCGCTGGTGCCAGCGCGATCACGTTCATGGCCTACACGCTGCTCGGTGTGTGGCAATACGGCCAGAACTGTTCCTTCGGTCGTTTCGAGCGCTGCTACGACGTGCGTGACCCCCTGGACCTGGCCGTCATCGCCGCGGCCATGGCGGGAGCCTGCGTGGGATTCCTGTGGTGGAACGCGTCGCCGGCCCAGATCTTCATGGGGGACACCGGTTCGTTGGCCCTTGGCGGCGGGATCGCGTCGTTGGCGATCCTGAGCCGTACCCAACTGTTGCTGCCACTGATGGCAGGGCTGTTCCTGATCATCACGCTGTCGGTGATCGGACAGGTGGGCAGCTTCAAGCTGACAGGTAAGCGGATGTTCCGAATGGCGCCCCTGCATCATCATTTCGAGATCAAGGGCTGGGGTGAGATCACCATCGTGGTCCGCTTCTGGATCGTGCAGGCGCTGTTCGTGGCGGCAGCACTGTCCCTGTTCTACGCCGAGTGGGTGCGGCTGTGACGGATGTACCTGGTCTACCCGCGCCCGGCACTGCGGACTGGTCAGGGCTGCGGGTCGTGGTCGCGGGGATCGGCATCGCCGGCTTCTCGTGTGCCGATGCGCTGCTGGAACGCAACGCCGACGTGGTCGTCATCGACGACCAGGACGGCGCGGAGCAGCGCAACAAGGCTCAGATCCTTGAGGTCCTCGGTGCCACCGTGCGACTGGGGGACGGCCAGACCCTGCCGGAGGCGGATCTGCTGGTCGTATCCCCGGGCCTGCCACCCAGTGCCCCGGTGATCCGAAGTGCCCAGGCCAAGGACATGCCGGTCTGGGGGGAACTCGAACTGGCCTGGCGCGTGCGGCATCCGGAGTCCGCGCCGTGGTTGTTCGTGACCGGGACCAATGGGAAGACCACCACCACGCTGATGCTTGCTGCCATGCTGCGCGCAGCGGGCCTGCGCACCGATGCGGTGGGCAACATCGGGGTCAGTCTGGTGGCCGCGGTTCTCGATCCACGGCCTTACGATGTGCTGGCCGTCGAGGTGGGAGCCCCGCAGTTGCCGTTCGTCCACACGGTGTCGCCGCACGCGGCCGTGTGCCTGAACCTGGCCGAGGACCACGTGGACTTCTTCGGGTCGTTCCGGGCCTATCGCGACGCGAAGGCCCGGGTGTACGAACGCACGCAGGTCGCCTGCGTGTACAACAGTCAAGACCCGGCGACCATCGAGATGGTCGAACAGGCCGAGGTCGTCGAGGGCTGCCGTGCAATCGGCTTCACCCTGGGTATCCCCGGGCGTTCGGAGGTCGGGGTGGTGGAGGACATCCTGGCCGATCGGGCGTTCCTGGAACAGCGGGACACCCACGCACTTGAACTCGCCACGGTCGACGACGTCCGCCCGCCGGTTCCTCACCAGATCGCGAATGCGCTGGCTGCCGCCGCGATGGCCCGCTCGTTCGACGTCCAGCCGCGTCACATCGGCCTGGGCCTGCGGCAGTTCGAGCCGGCCCGTCACCGCATCGCCGAGGTCGGTCGGGTCGACGACGTGCTCTACATCGACGATTCCAAGGCCACGAACGCCCATGCCGCGGACATGTCGCTGCGTGCCTACGATCCGGTGGTCTGGATCGCCGGGGGCCTGGCCAAGGGGCAGTCCTTCGACGACCTCGTCCAGCGACATGCGCGGCGGCTGCGGGCGGTCGTACTGTTGGGCGCCGATCGGGAACTGATCCTGGCCGCTCTACAGCGACACGCCCCGGATGTGCCCGTGGAAGTGGTCACCGGCACGGACACTGGAGCAATGCAGGAAGTGGTCACACGCGCCGCCGGCCTGGCGCAGACGGGGGACACGGTGCTCCTGGCGCCGGGATGCGCCTCATGGGACATGTTCACCGACTACGCCCAGCGGGGCCGTGAGTTCGCAGCCGCCGTGTCCTCGTTGGAGGCACGCTGATGCCGGTTCACCAGGGGTTCTGCTGATGTGGCACGTCGTGCCGGGTGGCGAGACGTTACGCCGCTGGTGGAACCACCCGTTGGCCAACTACGCCCTGCTGCTGAGCACGACGATGCTCCTGCTCGTGCTGGGGATCGTCATGGTCTTTTCGGCCAGCAACGTGGTCACCTATGCCGCGGGCGACGGGGTCGGGCTGACCGTGACCCAGAAGCAGTTGATGTTCGCTGTCGTCGGGCTGGCGGCGATGGTCCTGATTTCGCGAGCATCCGTGGCCGGTATCCGCAAGGCCGCTCCGTACCTGCTGATCGCGGCGTTCATCGGCCTGTTCCTGGTGTTCGTCCCCGGGATCGGTGTGTCCGTTTACGGTCAGCGCAACTGGATCAACTTCGGAGGTCCCTTCCAGTTCCAGCCCAGCGAACTGGCCAAACTCGCGATCATCGTCTGGGGCGCCGACCTGCTGACCCGCAAGCGTAAGGTCATCCACGAGTGGCGTCACCTGCTGGTGCCGCTGGTCCCCGTCTGGTTCGCGATCGTCGTGCTGATCGTGCTGGAGGGTGACCTGGGCACCACCATCGTGATGTTCCCCATCCTGGCCAGCCTGCTGTTCGTCATCGGCGCACCGGCCCGGGTGTTCGGCGTCGCATTCGGCGGACTGCTCGTCATGGTGGCCGTGCTGTCGGTCACCGTCGCCTACCGGATGCAACGTTTCCGGACCTGGCTGGATCCCGCCTCCGATCCCAGCGGGGCCGGCTACCAGGTGATCCATGGCCAGTACGGCCTGGCCACAGGTGGGCTGGCGGGCACCGGACTCGGAGCCAGCCGCGAGAAATGGGGCGGTCTGCCGGAGGCCCACACGGACTTCATCTTCGCGGTCATCGGCGAGGAGTTGGGGCTGATCGGCACCGTCAGCGTCCTGGCGATGTTCGCGATCATCGCCGTCGTCGGCGTACGGGTGGCCCGCACCTCCGATGACCTGTTCGTGAAGCTGGCCACCGGCGGTCTGCTGGCCTGGATCATCGGACAGGCCCTGATCAACATCGGGGCGGTCCTCGGCCTGCTGCCGATCACGGGGCTGCCGTTGCCGATGGTGTCCTACGGTGGGTCGTCGCTGCTGATGTGTCTGTGCGCCATCGGGATCCTGCTGGCCTTCGCCCGCAACGAGCCGGAGACGGCCGCGGCACTACGGGCCCGCCGCGGGGACGACCGCACCCGCCTGATCACCCCCAGGGTGCGTCACTGACCATGGGACTACGGGTGGTGGTCGCCGGAGGGGCACTGCCGGACACGTTGAGCCGGCCCTGAACCTCGCCGACGCTGTGAAGGCTATGAATCCAGACGCGGTGGTGACCGCCATCGGCACCGCCGAGGGACTGGAGACCCGCCTGGTCCCCGCGCGTGGCTACGAGCTGGATCTCATCGAGCGGGTACCGCTGCCCCGCCGGCCGTCGAAGGACCTCCTTACTCTTCCCCGGCGCGTGCGCAAAGCAGTCCGCCAGTGCCGGGAGATCCTGCAGGTTCGGCAGGCCGATGTACTGGTGGGATTCGGTGGATTCGTCGCGCTGCCCGCGTACCTGGCCGCCCGCGGCCGAGTTCCGATCGTCGTTCACGAGGCCAATGCCAAAGCCGGGCTGGCCAACAAGGTCGGGCGGCGCTTCACCCCTTTCGTGGCTGAAGCCACCAGCGAGAGTCTGCCCGGTGCGGTGCGGATCGGGATTCCCCTGCGCGAGAGCATCGCGAACCTTGACCGAGCGGCACGGCGCAGGTCGGCCTGTGCTCGGTGGGATCTGGATCCGCAGCGGCCCTGCCTGTTGGTATTCGGTGGGTCGCAGGGAGCCCGGTCCCTGAACGCCGCCACCGTGGCTGCGGCCCAGGCGCTGACCGCGGCCGGAGTGCAGATCCTGCATGTCTACGGACCGAACAACACCGACCAGGTAGAGGGCATCACCGATCTGCCGGACTACCACGGTGTGGCCTACATCGACGGCATGGATGACGCGTACGCGGCCGCCGACATGGCCGTGTGCCGCGCCGGTGCCATGACGTGTGCGGAACTGGCCGCGGTCGGTCTGCCTGCGGTCTACGTCCCGCTCCCGATCGGCAACGGCGAGCAGCGGCACAACGCGGCGCCGGTCGTCGAAGCCGGTGGCGGCATCCTGGTCGACGATGCCCAACTGTCAGGCACCCTGCTTTCGGCCTCGGTGCTGGACGTCATCACTGATCGCGGCAGACTGGACACGATGTCCGCGAATGCCGCCGAACACGGGGTGCGCGATGCTGCCGGCCGGCTGGCGGACATGGTGATGGCTGCCGCGGCGAAGGGCGACAAGTGAGCGCGAACCCAGAGATCTCCACCCTTCCCGACGCCGTGCACATCGTCGGTGTCGGAGGCGCCGGGATGAGCGCCTTGGCCCGCCTGCTGATCGCGCGTGGCATCCGGGTCAGTGGTTCGGATGCGAAGGACTCCCGGCGGGTGGACGCACTGCGCGCGCTCGGCGCCGAATGTCACATCGGTCACGATCAGGGCAATGTCGGCGACGTCGGGGCGGTGGTCGTCTCCACGGCGATCGCACCTACCAATGTCGAAGTCGTCGCTGCCCGAGAGCGCGGAATCCCCATCGTGCACCGCTCCGATGCGTTGGCGATGACCACCCTCGGCAAAGATGTGCTCGCCGTGGCCGGGACCCACGGCAAGACCACGACGACTTCGATGCTGACGGTCATCCTGCAGGCATGCGGCGTCGATCCGTCCTTCGCGATCGGCAGTGAACTACACGACTCCGGCTCGAACGCCCATCTCGGCACCGGGGACGCCTTCGTGGTCGAGGCCGACGAGAGTGACGGATCGTTCCTTCGCCTCGACGCGCGGGTGGGAATCGTCACCAACATGGAGGCGGACCACCTGAACTACTGGGGGACTGCTGAGGCCATGGAGGCGGGCTTCTACGACTTCGGCGCCGCCATCGGCGCCCGCGGAGGCTACCTGGTGGTCTGTCGCGACGATCCGGGGGCTGCCCGACTCGGGGTGACGTTGGCGGCGGCCGGGGTCGATGTGCGGACATACGGCGTCGACCCGGACAGCGACTATCGCATCACCGTCGAACGCAGCACCGCCGAAGGCTCCGACTTCTTCGTCGAGGGGCCCTCGCTGGGCGTGAGCGCACATGTCGGTGTGCCCGGCTTGCACAACGTTCGCAACGCCACGGCCGCCATGGTCGTCGCCGCTGGGCTGGAGCTGCCGGCCGAGGAGATCGCCCGGGGGGTTGGGCAGTTCACCGGTACCCGTCGGCGCTTCGAGTACCGGGGCGAGATCGCCGGGGTGCGGGTCTTCGATGACTATGCGCACCACCCGACCGAGATCGCGGCCACTTTGCGGGCGGCTCGTGATGTGGTGGGGACCGGGCACATCCGGGTGGCGTTCCAAGCCCATCACTACTACCGCACGGCGATGTACTTGCAAGAGTTCGGGCAGGCGCTCGGCTTGGCGGACTTCGTGGTGGTCCTGGAGGTGTTCGCGCCCGGCGAAGTGCCGATTCCCGGGGCCAGCGGCCAGGGAATGGCTGACGCGGTCCCGCTGCCCGCGGGTCAGGTGGTGTTCGAACCCTCGTGGTCGGCGGTGGCCACACACCTGGCGCACGGAGCTCGAGCCGGCGACATCGTGATGACGCTGGGAGCCGGGGACATCTCACTGTTGATCCCCGAGATCCTGGATCTCTTGTCGTTGAAGCCGGACGTACCCGGGTCATGACCATGACCGATTCGAGGACCTCGAGCCCGGAGGCGGCCAAACGGTCGCACCGGCCATTGATCATCGGGGGGATTACGGTAGCCGTGCTGGGGGCGGGGGCGGTCTACGCAGCCGGTTGGACCTCGCTCATGGGGGTGAACACGATCACTGTGCAGGGTGCGACCGTCACCTCCAGCGAACAGCTCATCGGTGCAGCGGGTATCGAGAAGGGTACCCCGATGATGCGGGTCGACGTTCGCGCGGCGACCGCCAGGCTGGCCGATCTTCCACAACTGGCCTCGGTGGACGTAATCCGGTCCTGGCCTCGCACTGTCGTCCTGTCGGTCACCGAACGGTCACCCGTGGCGATGCAGAAAGCCGACGGCGGCTGGGATCTGCTGGACGCCAACGGTGTCGCCTTCGTGGTCAGCACCGAGAAGCCCAAAGACCTGCCCATCGTCCAGCGCTCGCCGGACGAGATGACCAACACAGCCATGCTGCAAGCGCTGGCAGGCATGACGCCGGAGATCAGATCCCAGGTCGCGACGATCTCGGCGAGTTCTCCGAGCACGATCCGCGTGACGATGCGCAAGACCGATGCTGTGGTCAACTGGGGTTCGGCGCAGGACTCGGAGTACAAGTCGCAGGTCCTGACGGTGTTGCTGTCCACCAAGGCCGGTTGGTACGACGTGTCGAATCCGGACACCCCGAGCACCGCGGACGCGCCGCCCACACCGGAGGTTGTCGACACCCCTGCGGTTCCCAGCCCGCAGGCCACCACGACGCAACCCCCAGCACCGACACCGACTCCCACTCCCACTCCGACACCGACACCGGAGGGTGGCGAAGTGCCGCTGGGCGTAGTCACCGACTGACCCGCTTCAGGGAGGTTCGGGTCACCGGCCTGCTTCACGCCCAAACCTGAGAGACCCCGACCACGCACACCGGGGCTTCGCATGGCAGGACGATGGCAGCGGCCCAGCCCGTCAATGCTGCAGCAGCCTCTGGAGAGGTCGGGTTCTTACCGAAAAGCGTCGGATGGCTGGTAGTTCGTGGACATGACTCCTCGCTCACATCGAACGGGCAACACCGCGGCGTCCTAGAGGCGGTACACCTCTTCGATGAGCCGGGGCCACCCCTCCTGCTCTCGTCCAGCGCCCAAATGCATGGCCCAGTCTGACTCTAAGTCTCTTGTTAAGCCTGAAATATGGGGCATTTCTCGGCGAAGACGCGACGTTTCGCATGTCGATCCGACAAATTCATTGACTTCTTTGGGAGAGTTGCTTGCACCTCACCTTTTGCGTACTAGTCTCCTTCTCAGAGCCCGTGAGGGGGGTCGGATAAGCCTCAAGTAGAGGTTTACGGCGATCCAAGCGGCTACTTCCCCCACTGGTCTGAGAGGACCGGAACGCAACGGTGTCGCTGCGCTGCCCTGGCGTAGTGGTACCGCCACATTGTGTTGACCTCAACGTGATGTGGAGCCTTGGAACATTGACCTAGAAAGGATCTCTGGTGGCCGCTCCCCAGAACTATCTCGCAGTGATCAAAGTTGTCGGTATCGGCGGAGGCGGCGTCAACGCCGTGAACCGCATGATCGAGTTCGGCCTCAAGGGTGTCGAGTTCATCGCCGTCAACACCGACGCGCAGGCTCTGCTGATGTCCGACGCCGATGTGAAACTCGACATCGGTCGCGAACTGACCCGCGGTCTGGGTGCCGGTGCTGACCCCGAGGTCGGGCGCAAGGCTGCCGAGGACCACGCCGAGGAGATCGCCGAGGTCATGCGCGGCGCGGACATGGTCTTCGTGACCGCCGGTGAAGGTGGTGGCACCGGTACCGGTGGCGCACCCGTCGTGGCGCGCATCGCCAAGGAGCTCGGCGCCCTGACCATCGGTGTGGTGACCCGTCCATTCATGTTTGAAGGACGTCGCCGTGCCACGCAGGCCGAGAGCGGTATTGACTCGCTGCGCGAAGAGGTCGACACCCTGATCGTCATCCCTAATGACCGACTGCTGGCGCTGGCCGACCGCACGATCTCCATGATCGACGCGTTCAAGCAGGCCGACCAGGTGCTGCTGCAGGGTGTCTCGGGGATCACCGACCTCATCACCACTCCCGGTCTGATCAACCTGGACTTCGCCGACGTGAAGAGCGTCATGGCCGGTGCCGGGTCGGCCCTCATGGGGATCGGCTCCGCCCGAGGCGATGAGCGCGCAATGACCGCTGCCGAGATGGCGATCTCCTCACCGCTGCTCGAGGCGAGCATCGAAGGTGCACACGGCGTCCTGTTGAGTGTGGCCGGCGGTGCCGACCTCGGCCTGCACGAGATCACCGAGGCCGCACGGCTGGTGTCCGATGCCGCCCACCCCGAGGCGAACATCATTTTCGGGACGGTCATCGACGACACGCTCGGCGACGAGGTCCGCGTGACCGTCATCGCTGCCGGCTTCGACGGTGGTGCCCCGCTGCCGCGTCTGACGACGCCGAACCGAGCTGGCATCACCGAAGGCTTCCTGCCCAGCTCCACCTTGCCTGTCGAGCGCGAGTCGATCGATCTGTCGAGTCGTTCGGACGAGGTGGGTCGTCCCCTGGCCCCGGCCACACGCGCGGTCTCCTTCGAGGACGCCGCGGGAAGTTCGAAGGACGCCGATGACCTGGACGTCCCCGATTTCCTGAAGTGACCTCAGGCATTCTGCATGACGCCTCCTGGCTCGTCACCGACCGCAGCGTCGGTGCGAGTCAGGGGGCGTTCGCCTTCAACAACCTGGCGGTCCACGTCGGCGACGACGCCCGGGCGGTAGCCCGCAACCGTACCGCCGTCGCCGAGCGACTGGGCGTGCCGTCGGTGGTGTTCGCCAGGGCCGCCCATTCCAACCGGGTGGCTCGGGTCAGCCAGGCCGGTCCGGACGTGCCCGGTGTCGACGCGTTGATCACTGATCAGGCGGATCTGGGTCTGGCAGCGCAGGGTGCTGACTGTGTCATGGTGGCGCTGGCCACCGTGGACGGCTGGATCGCAGCTGTGCACTGCGGATGGAAAGGGCTCGTCGAACAGATCGTCGCGCACACCCTGCGCGATTTGACCGATGCCGGAGCCGATCTGCGCGGCGCGCGGGCCCATCTGGGACCCAGCATCTGCGCTGACTGCTACCAGGTCGATGCGCAGCGCGCAGAAGAGGTGCGGATGGTGGTGCCCGAGGCGGTCGTGGTCACATCATCCGGCGTCGGCGTGGATGTCCGGGCGGGCGTTCAGAAGCAGTTGCGCGACCACCAGGTGGAGTCGAGTGCTGATCCCCGCTGTACCGCAGAGGATCCGGGCCTGTACTCATACCGCCGCGACGGCGTCACTGGCCGCCAGGCGATCGTCGTCGCGCGGAGGTCGGCATGAATGACCCCCGTACGGCCGAGTTGGCGCAGAATCTGATGGCGGTCCGGGCGCGTATCCAGGCCGCGTGTGAGGCAGCGGGACGCCCCGTGGCGAAGTTGATCGTCGTGACGAAGTTCTTCGGCGCCGATGACGTCCACCGACTCGCAGCGCTGGGCGTCGCGGACGTGGGGGAGAACCGTGACCAGGAGGCGTCGGCCAAACACGCGCAATGCGCCGACCTCGAGCTCACCTGGCACTTCATCGGACAACTGCAGTCCAACAAGGCGAAGTCGGTGGTGTCCTACGCCGACCTGGTGCACACCGTTGACCGGCCCGGGCTGGTCAAGGCGTTGGACAAGGCGGCCCACGCGGCGTCGAAACGCCAGGATGTGCTGATCCAGGTGAATCTGGATCCCACACCACGTCCAGAGCGCGGTGGGTCAGCCCCCGACGATGTGCCCGGGCTGCTGGATCGCGTGCTGGCCGCCGACGGGCTTCGGGTACGCGGGGTCATGGGGGTGGCCCCTTTGGGTGAGGACCCGGGGCCGGCGTTCGCACGACTGTCGCAGATGGCGGCGTTGGTGCGCGACGAGGTACCAGATGCGGACGTGATCTCCGCCGGAATGAGCCAGGATCTCGAAGTCGCGGTCATACATGGTGCGACACACCTACGCATCGGCACAGCCGTGATGGGCAGCCGCCCAAACGTCAGGTACCGTCCTGTTAAGGGCGGGAAGTTCAACGAAGGAGAAGCGCAGTGAGCACCTTGCGCCAGAAGGTTGCCGTGTACCTCGGTCTCACCGAGGACGAATACGGATTCGAGTACGACGAGCGGCAGGACCGGGAAGGTCATGCCACGCGGACCCGCCCAGCCGCGGACATCGGTGTGGAGCAAAGCGCCCCCAGGGCTGACTTCGCCCCGACCGTTCCGCGACGCATCGATGCCGCGTACGACGTCGTGCGGATGAGTCCGTCGGCCTATGCCGACGTCCGGGCGATCGGCGAGAGCTTCCGCGCTGGCGATGTCGTCTCCATGGACCTCACTGGGCTGACCCCCGAAGACGCCAAGCGCATGATCGACTTTGCGTCCGGGTTGACTTTCGGTTTGCACGGGACCATCGAGCGCCTCGCCGGCAAGGTCTTTTTGCTCACGCCGAAGGGTGTGGAACTCACCAACTCGGTGCGCTCCAGCCTGATCCCGTAGGCGGACCTGTATGAGTCCGGTCGCCAGCGTCATCGTCAATGTTCTCTGGCTGTATCTGCTCGTCCTCATCGGACGTCTGGTGTTCGACATCGTGCAGATGCTGGCGCGCGACTGGAAGCCCAAAGGGTTCGTGCTGGTGATCGCGGAGATCATTTACACCCTGACAGACCCACCATTGCGCGCACTGCGCAAGGTGATCCCGCCTCTGCGCTTCGGCGGGATCCAGTTGGACGTCGCCTTCTTGGTGCTGTTCATCGGCCTGCAGATCGTGATTGCGATCGTCGCGAGGTTCTGACCCCCGCGTGGGCACTATCGACCGGTGGCCTTCTTGACTGTCGCGCCGCAGAGCTAGGCGCGCCGCAGGGCCACGCGCATCTGGGGATCGTGCATTTTCATGGCGGCGGGCGCCGCAGTGTGCACGATCTCCTCGGCCAGGATCTCCCCGGCGATCATCGCGCCATGTTTCTCGAATGCTTCGATGACCCGGTCGTCGTCCGACTGCCACAACAACATGACCCGATCGGTCACCTCGAAGCCGGAATCCTTGCGCGCCTGCTGCAAAGTGCGAACCACGTCGCGCGCCATTCCCAGCACCAGCAGTTCATCGGTCAGGTGCAGGTCGAGCGCCACCGACTCGCCGCCGGCACTGGCCACCGTCCAACCCTCCTCGGGGACCTCGGTGACGATCACCTCAGTCTCATCCAGGGACACGACCTCACCCTCAACGTCGACTTCACCTTCACCCTTACGCAGGGCAGTGACGAGTCCGGTGGCGTCCGCGGCGGTGATGGCCTGTGCCACCAGCGGAGTCCGCTTGCCGAACCGCTTGCCCAGGGTGCGGAAGTTCGGCTTGACGCTGACCCGGACCAAGGCTCCCGCATCAGCCAGGGATTCCAGCGACTCGACGTTGAGTTCCTCGGCGATCTGGGCGCGCGCAGGTGCGTCCAACTCTTCCCAGCCCGCAGCTGCCACCAGCGCACGGGACAGCGGCTGCCGGATCTTCATGCCGGACTCCGCGCGGGCCGCGCGACCGAGCTCCACCAGTCGGCGCACCAAGGCCATCCGGTTCTCGAGCTGCCCGTCGATCGCTGACTCGTCCACCTGCGGCCACGACGCCAGGTGGACGCTTTCCACCCCTTCAGAGTCTGCGAAAAGGTCCTGCCACAGCCGTTCGGTGATGAACGGCGTGAAGCCGGCCATCATGAGCACCACGCTGCGCAGGCAGGTGTGCAGTGTCTGCAGCGCGGCCGGTTCGCCCTCCCAGAACCGCCGTCTGGAACGCCGGACGTACCAGTTCGAGAGGTCGTCGATCAGCTCGGCGATCAGTCGGCCGGCAGTCTGGGAGTCGAACCTCTCCAGAGCGGCGTCCACGTCGCGGACCGTCGCATGCGTGCGGGACAGAGCCCATCGGTCCATCATCGTCGGCTGCGCGTCGTCGCTACCCGGTGTCCAGTCGGACAGCCTGCCGTACAACGCCTGGAAGGATGCGGTGCTCCACAGCGTCGACAGAACTTTGCTGACAACCTCCTGCAATGCTTCTGCACTCACGCGGCGTGCCTGCCACGGCGACCCGGAGGCGAGCATGAACCAGCGCAACGCGTCGGCGCCCTGATCGTCCATCAGCGGAATCGGCTCCAGCACGTTGCCCAGGTGCTTGCTCATCTTGCGGCCCTCGGCGTCCAGGATGTGACCCAGGCACAGCACGTTGCGGTACGAGGACTGGCCGGTGACCAGGGTGCCCACCGCCATCAGCGTGTAGAACCAGCCGCGGGTCTGATCGATCGCCTCGCAGATGAAGTCAGCGGGGTAGGACTTCTCGAACTGTTCGGCATTGTGTGCCGGGTATCCGAACTGGGCGAACGGCATGGCTCCGG
Source organism: Micrococcales bacterium (assembly GCA_016719135.1). Taxonomy (GTDB): domain Bacteria; phylum Actinomycetota; class Actinomycetes; order S36-B12; family UBA10799; genus JADKAV01. The sequence goes on from JADKAV010000005.1 coordinate 144,100, forward strand.
AGTCGTACCAGCAGTCGATGACCTCGGGCACCCGGGTGGCCGTCGCGTCACACTGCGGACAGTGGAAGGTGATGTCGTCCACGAACGGCCGGTGCGGGTCGATCGTGCTGACGTCGCGTCCGGTCAGATCCGACAGTTCCGCGCGCGAGGCGACGGCGGTGAGATGGTCCTGGTCGCAGCGCCAGATCGGCAGCGGCGTGCCCCAGTATCGCGAGCGCGACAACGCCCAGTCGATGTTGTTGCGCAGCCAGTCACCGTAGCGACCCCACTTGATCGTCTCCGGGAACCAGTTGGTCGCCTCGTTCTGCCCGAGCAGTTCGTCCTTGGCCTGCGTGGTGCGGATGTACCAGGAGGGCAACGCGTAGTAGATCAACGGTGTGTGACAGCGCCAGCAGTGCGGATAGGCGTGTTCGTAGGGGACCCGTTTGAACAGCAGTCCGCGGGCGGCCATGTCGGCCACCAGGGCCTCGTCGGCGTGTTTGAAGAACTGTCCGCCGACCAGGGGCACGTCCGGTGCGAAGTTCCCGTCGGCTTGCACCGGGTTCACTACCGGCAGGTTGTACTCGCGGCACACCGCGAGGTCATCAGCGCCGAATGCCGGGGCCAGGTGTACGATGCCCGAGCCGTCGCTGGTGGTGACGAAATCGCCCAGGATCACGAAGTGGGCGTCGGGGATGTCCACCAGTTCGAATGGCCTTTGGTAGCGCACGCCTTCCAGATCCCGTCCGGGGAGGCGTTCAAGGACTTCAGCATCGTCACCGAGGGTGGCGGCCAGCAGGTCCTCGGCCACGACGAACGTGGCCTCACCGGTGCGGGCCACCGCATACACGGCCTCGGGTGCAACGGCCACGGCGGTGTTCGAGACCAACGTCCACGGGGTGGTCGTCCACACGAGAAGTTGCACGCCGGGGAACCGCTCGGCCAGGTCACCACCCACGACCGGGCAGGCGACAAACACCGAAGGGTCGACGACCGTCTCGTACCCCTGGGCCAACTCGTGGTCGCTGAGGGTGGTTCCGCACCGGGGGCAGTATGGCGAAACGCGGTGGTCCTGTTCCAGCAGCCCGGCGTCGAAGATGGTCTTCAACGACCACCAGACGCTGTCGATGTATTCCGGGCTCATGGTCCAGTAGGCCTGGTCCATGTCGACCCAGTAACCCATCCGCGAGGTCATCTCGGAGAAGGCGTCTACGTGCCTGAGCACCGATTCTCGGCATTTTTCGTTGAATTCAGCGATGCCGAAGGCCTCGATGTCGGGCTTGCCGTTGAAGCCCAGTTCTCGTTCCACTGCAAGCTCCACGGGCAGGCCGTGGCAGTCCCACCCGGCCTTGCGGGGGACGTGATAGCCCTTCATGGTGCGGTAGCGGGGATATAGGTCCTTGAAGACCCGGGCCTCGACGTGGTGCACTCCCGGCGTCCCGTTGGCGGTGGGGGGGCCTTCGTAGAACGTCCACTGGGGACCGCCCTCGGTCTGCTGCAGAGAACGATGGAACACATCGTGGGCCGCCCAGAAGTCGATGATCTCGCGTTCCATCGACGGCAGGTCGATCTTCGGTGGCACCGAGCGGTACATTCCACTCCTTCATCGGCGGGACTCCTCACGAGGGTATCGAGACCGACCGACCGGACATGTGGCCAGTGGCACTAGGGTGTGCGCGATGGTCCTGTTCGAAGCGCCCGTATGGGTCAAGCCTGGCTCGCGCACCACCGGCGTGGGAGGTTCCCACGGGCAGCCGCCTTCTTTGGTGGTTCGGGTTGCCTCGCCCGCCGCCGAGGGTGCTGCGAACAGGGCTCTGATCAAAGCGCTGGCATCGGCCCTACGTGTGCGTCGGTCCGACGTGAAGATCGTGCGCGGGCTGCACTCGCGGCACAAGTGGGTGCGGATCGAAGATCCTGGGGACGACCTGGCGCAGCGATGGTCGCGGTTGCTGTCTACCGTGGACTGAATGAGGCATCCCGCGGTCCTGGTGGCATGGTCGACCGCCGTCGTCGTGCTGCTCGTGGACCAGTTGTCGAAAGTATGGGCGGTGGCCACGCTCGAAGGTCAACCCGACCGGCCGATCATCGGGGAACTCCTGCAGTTCAGCTTCGTGCGCAACCCTGGTGCCGCGTTCGGTCTCGGCGATGGCGCAACCATCGTCTTCAGCCTCGTGGCCATCATCGTGGCCGCCGTACTGCTGCGGATGTCGACGAAGCTCGTGTCGATGTGGTGGGCGGTCGCGCTGGGGCTGATGCTGGCCGGGGCGGTAGGCAACCTGCTTGACCGGATCTTCCGCGAGCCCGGTTTCCTGCAGGGGCATGTCGTGGACTTCCTGCGATTGCCCAACTGGCCGGTGTTCAACGTCGCCGACATGTCGTTGGTCACCGCTGCGGTGATGATCGTCGGCCTGAGTCTTCTCAACGTGCCGTATGACCGGCCACGGCATAGCCCGGCCGACGCCAACGCCGCATGAGCCGGCGAACGTATCCGGTGCCGGAGGGGCTGGACGGGCAGCGACTCGACCAGGCACTGTCGCGCATGCTCGGACTGTCACGCACCCGCGCCGCCGACCTCGTCGACCAGGCCCTGATCACCGTCGACGGACAGTTGCTGCCGAAGTCGGCGCGCGTCCTGGCCGACCAGATGGTGGAAGTGGAAGACCTCGACACACCGGCAGCGCCAAGGCCCGACATGGACCTGCCGGTGCTCTACGCCGACGAGGACATCATCGTGGTGGACAAACCGGTCGGGATGGCCGTGCATGCCAGTCCCGGCTGGGAGGGTGCGACGGTTGTCGCCGCGCTGGCCGGCGCCGGTTACCAGATCGCGGAAGTGGGTTCCGAGGAACGGTACGGCGTGGTACACCGACTGGACGTAGGGACCAGTGGCGTCATGGTGGTCGCGCGATCCCATCGGGCGTACTCCGCGCTCAAACGGGACTTCAAGAACCGTGACGTGGACAAGACCTACCATGCCCTGGTCCAGGGCCACCCCGACCCGTCCGACGGAACGGTCGACGCCCCGATCGGGCGCGATCCGCGTCACAGTCATCGATTCGCGGTGATTGCCGACGGCCGTCCCAGCGTCACCCATTACCAGACCCTGGAGGGCCACCGGTTCGCCTCCTTGCTGGAGATCGGCCTCGAGACCGGCCGGACCCACCAGATCCGGGTCCACATGTCGGCTCTGAAGCATCCGTGCTGTGGGGATCTGACGTACGGCGCCGATCCGGTGCTGTCGCAGCGGCTGGGTCTTAGCAGGCAATGGTTGCACGCAGTGCGGTTGACGTTCCGCCATCCGGGCACCGGCGCCCTGGTCACGTTCGAGAGCCCATATCCCGCCGACCTCGCGCATGCCCTTGAGGTGATCCGGCAGGGGTGATTGGCCCGATGTGCACCGTTGGCGCCGCGCGGTTGGTGGTCCGGAGTTGGGGTCCCGAAGTGACCGGTAAGTTGCCGTCTGTCCTGTTGGTTACGGGTTATTGGGCAACTCGGGTGTGGGTCATACGAAGCCTGCGGAGGCCGTTGGCGAATTACCGGGCGGCCTGGTGGCGCCGGTGGCCCGGTAAGCGGGTTGCGCCGCGCAGTAGTCCAGGTGACCGGTAAGTTGCCGTCTGTCCTGTTGGTTACGGGTTATTGGGCAACTTGCGGGTCATTGCGCGAATTGGCCCGATGTGCACCATTGGCGCCGCGCAGCTGGGGTCCCGAAGTGACCCGTAAGTTGCCGTCTGTCCCGTAGATTGCGGGTCATTGGGCAACCAACGGGTCATTGGGCAACCAACGGGTCATTGCGCCACCAGGGTCGCCATAACCCCATGACGTGCGTGAGTAGGGCAGAGAACGTCCGCCCGTCACCGGCGGGTTGGCGCGTCGCTCCCATGGCCGTCAGGGGATCGGCTTACTCTGGAGTCCCACTCACGAGAACTGGTCAAGGGAGCCCCATGTCGGACTCGTTCGTGCACCTGCACGTGCACACCGAGTACTCGATGCTGGACGGCGCTGCCCGGCTCGACGACCTGTTCACCGAAGCGGCTCGGCTGGAAATGCCTGCGATCGCCATGACCGATCACGGCAACGTGTTCGGGGCCTACGACTTCTACAAGAAGGGGCAGAAGTACGGTGTCAAGCCGATCATCGGCATCGAGGGGTACTACGCCCCGCAGGGTCGCCACACCCGCGCACCGTACGACTTCGGCAACGTGCCCGGCGACGAGGTGGGCGAGGATGGCACGCCCACCATGAAGGGTAAACAGGCCTATACCCACATGACGGTGCTGGCCGAGACCACCGAAGGTATGCACAACCTGTTCCGGTTGTCGAGCATGGCCAGCATCGAGGGGTACTACCGCAAGCCGAGATTCGACCGGGAACTGCTGGACCGGTACGGCAAAGGCCTCATCGCCACCACCGGGTGCCCCAGCGGTGAGGTCAACATGTGGTTGCGGGCCGGGCAGTACGACCGCGCGGTAGCCGCCGCCGCTGACTTCCGCGACATCCTGGGCCAGGACAACTTATATGTCGAACTCATGGACCACGACCTCGACATAGAAGCCCGCCACCGCGCCGACCTGCTGCGGATCGCTCAGGATCTGAACCTGCCGCTGGTCGCGACCAACGACCTGCACTACGTGCGTGAGGACGATGCCAGCGCTCACGACGTGCTGCTGTGCATCGGGACCCGGGCCACGGTTAACGACGAGAAACGCTTCCGGTTCAACGGCAGCGGCTACTTCCTCAAGCCAGCCGACCAGATGCGACAGATCTGGTCGGAGTTGCCGCAGGCCTGTGACAACACGTTGCTGATCGCCGAGCGCTGCAACGTTGAGTTCGACGACTCTGCCAACCTCATGCCACGTTTCGACGTGCCAGAAGGAGAGACCGAGGACTCCTGGATGGCCAAAGAGGTCCACCGCGGCCTCGCTGAACGGTTCGCGCCTCACCCGGTACCCGAGACCCACCTAAAGCAGGCCGATTTCGAACTGTCGGTCATCGCTAAGATGGGCTACCCGAGTTACTTCTTGGTCACCGCGGACCTGGTGCGCTATGCCAAAGCCAACGGGATCCGGGTTGGTCCCGGCCGTGGTTCGGCCGCCGGTGCCTTGATCGCCTGGGCGCTGGGCATCACCGAACTGGACCCGTTGGAGCACGGACTGATCTTCGAGCGCTTCCTGAACCCGGATCGCGTCTCGATGCCTGACATCGACATGGACTTCGACGAGCGCAGGCGCGGCGAGATGATTCGCTACGCAACAGAGAAGTACGGCGATGACCAGGTCGCGCAGATCGTGACGTATTCGTCGATCAAGGCCAAGGCCGCGATCAAGGACTCCGCGCGCGCACTCGGGCTGCCTTACGCGCTGTCCGACCAGATCACCAAGGCCATGCCGGACCCCGTGATGGGCAAGGACATCTCGTTGTCAGGCATCTTCGACCCCAAGCACCCCCGGTATGGGGAGGCAAAAGACTTCCGCACCCTGCACGACGCGGACCCGCAGGTGCAGCAGGTCGTAGCCACCGCCCGTGGCCTCGAGGGCCTGAAACGTCAGCCCGGCGTGCACGCCGCCGGGGTCATTCTGTCGCGGGCGAAACTGCTGGACGTGGTGCCGCTGTGGAAACGTGACGACGGCTCGATCATCACCCAGTTCGACATGGATGCCTGCGAGAAGCTCGGGCTTCTCAAGATGGACTTCCTGGGCCTGCGCAACCTGACCGTACTCGACGACTGTCTGGACAACATCGAGCACAACAAGGGTGAGCGGGTCGTGCTGGAAGACCTGCCACTGGACAACGCGGAGGCCTACCGGCTCTTGGCTCGCGGTGACACGCTCGGCGTCTTCCAACTCGACGGCGGTCCGATGCGTGCGCTGCTGCGCTCGATGAAACCCGACTCGTTCGACGACATCAGTGCGGTCCTGGCGCTGTACCGTCCCGGTCCCATGGGGGCCAACGCCCACAACGACTACGCCGACCGCAAGAACAAGCGCCAGCCGGTCACCCCGATCCACCCGGAGCTGGCCGAACCGCTCGAGGACATCCTCAACGAGACCTACGGCGTGATCGTGTACCAGGAACAGGTCATGACGATCGCGCAGCGGGTGGCCGGGTACAGCCTGGGACAAGCGGATCTGCTGCGCCGGGCCATGGGCAAGAAGAAGAAGGAGATCCTCGACCAGGAGTTCGGCCCGTTCGCTGCGGGGATGCGGGCCAACGGGTACAGCGATGCCGCGATCAACACGCTGTGGGACATCTTGGTCCCGTTCGCCGACTACGCGTTCAACAAAGCGCACTCAGCGGGCTACGGACTGGTTTCCTACTGGACCGCTTACCTCAAAGCCAACTATCCGACCGAGTACATGGCTGCACTGCTGGAGTCGGTCAAGGACAACAAGGACAAGAGCGCGATCTATCTGGCGGAATGCCGGCACATGGGCGTCAAGGTGCTGCCGCCGGATGTCAACGACTCCCAGTCGCGGTTCACAGCGGTCGGGGACACGATCCGCTTCGGGCTGTCCGCTGTGCGCAACGTCGGAGAAGGTGTCGTCGACTCCATCGTCGCGTCGCGCACGGCCAAGGGCAGGTTCACCGATTTCCCGGACTTCCTGTCCAAGGTGGAAGCCTCCGCCTGTAACAAGCGGGTGGTGGAGTCGCTGATCAAGGCTGGCGCCTTCGACTCGCTGGGCCACACCCGCCGCGGCCTGATCAGCGTGCACGAACCAGCAGTGGACGAAGCCCTGATGACCAAACGGGCCGAGGCGATCGGCCAGTTCGACCTGTTCGGGGACATGCTCGAGGAGGACGACGAGGCCGGTTCCGGTATGACTGTTCAGATCCCGATCGGGGAGTGGGACAAGTCGGTGCTGTTGGCCCATGAACGGGAGATGCTGGGGCTGTACGTCTCGGACCACCCTCTGCTCGGTCTCGAGGCGCAACTGCGGACTCTGTCCGAAGGCAACATCGCCGACCTCGCCGGTTCCGACAACGCCGATGGCAAGGTGGTGACGGTCAGCGGTCTGGTCACCTCAGTCGTGCGCCGCGTCACCAAAGGTGGCAAGCCGTACGCACAGATGGTGGTGGAGGATCTCACCGGCGAGATTCAGATGATGGTGTTCCCCAAGGCGTACGAAGCCTACTCGCCGTATTGCCACACCGACGCGATCGTGGTCGTCAAGGGCAGGCTCGATCTCGGCGAGGACTCTCCTCGCATGATGGTCATGGATGTCAGCGTCCCCGACCTGTCGCTGGACCGGAACACCCCATTCGTGGTGACCGTTTCGGCCCAGCAGTGCACCCCCGACACCGTCGAACGACTCAAAGCCGTACTCAGCGCCCACCCCGGAGGTACCGAAGTGCACCTGCGGATGGCCACGGGTACACGCACCACTGTGTTGCGCCTCGACGAGGGATTCCGGGTTTCGGCCACCCCATCACTGGGCGCCGATCTGAAGGCACTGCTCGGGCCCAACTGCCTCCCGAGCTCGTGACGCCGTTTCCGGCTCAGCGTGGCCTGCAACCGTTCGGCGTGATCGCCCGATACGTGCTGCTCGGAGCCGCGCTCGGGATCCCTGTGGCGATCCTCTGGGTGCTGCTGGCCCCGCGGGTGATCGCGACGTCGGTGGACCCCGCGGAGTTCGCCGAGCCCTACCCGCAAGGCTTCGCAGCCACAGACCTCACCCTCGGTGCATTGCTCTTGGTCGCCGGATGTGTGCTCGGCGTCGTGGCTGCGATGCGCCTGCGCGCCACGGGCTTCGACCGCGGCTGGGGTCAGGTCCTGGGTGTCATCGTCGGGGCGGCCATGTGCGCTGCGGTGGCCCGGGTCGTGGGATGGTGGCTCGCCGGCAGGACGCTTCGCCCAATCCCCGACGGCTTCGAACTGCCCTTGACTGTGGGAGCCTCGGGAGTGCTGTTGCTGGGCATGTTCTCGGGCCTGCTGGTGGTGCTCTTCTACGCCGCCTTCGCCCGGGAGCCCGCAGGTGTCACGCCTGTATCGGAGCCGTCCGGGCTCGGGTAGCGGAGATCAGGTCATCGGGCTTCAGTTCGAGGTCCAGACCTCTGCGTCCACCGGACACGAACACGGTGGAATGGTCCAGGGCCGAGATGTCCAGGATCGTTGGCAGGGCCTTGCGCTGGCCGATTGGCGAGATGCCGCCCAGCACGTACCCGGTGGATTTCTCCACCGCCTTCGGATCGCCCATCACCGCCCGCTTCGCCCCGACCGCGCTGGCCAACGCTTTGAGACTCAACTGCCCGCTGACCGGCACGATGGCCACGACCAGTGTTCCGTCTGCGTCGGCTACCAGGGTCTTGAAGACACGTTGGGGGTCCAGGGACAGCGCCTTGGCAGCTTCGGCGCCGTAGGCCGTGGTGTCCGGGTCATGGCGGTACTCGTGCACGGCGAACGGGATCCCGGCCTCGTGCAGGGCAACCATCGCTTGCGTGGAGGCGCCCTTCGACTTCGTCTTGCTCCTCTTGGCGGCCATGGTCTCGACGGTATCGCCGTGCGGGAGACTCGGCCACGGGTTGCGCATTCCCGTGCCGGGCCCGCGATCAATCCGACCGTGAGCGAATCCTGTGAACGGCTGTGTCGATCGCGGCTTCGCCAGCACGTCCACATGCTCTTCGACGTGGGCAGGGACGGGACCATCCGATCCAATCGAGAAACACGCCTGCTGAGAATTCTGGTCGGTGTCCACCATGGGATGGCACACTTCTCACCTGGCGTACGGGACACCCGCTCGCCTGAAAGACCGCTGAACTCTTGCCTTCGCGAACGGTCATACCACTGCTTCGTACGATGGGTGCATGCTGCGTCGCATCGATCTCCGCAACGGTGAACCGTTCGAAGTGCCCCGAGCTCTGCCCGAGGGGCAGGCGGCTGCAGTGACGCACATCATCGACGAGGTGCGCACCGGCGGGGCGCAGGCCGTGCTCGACGCGGGGGAACGGTTCGACGGCGTCCGGCCGGCGTCCTTGCGGGTTCCCGCAGAAGTCCTGGAAGCGGCTGAACGAACGTTGGACCCGGCTGTGCGGGAGGCGCTGCTGACCGCGATCGAGCGCGCGACTCGCGTTCACAACGATCAGCTGCCGGCGCCTGGAACGACCGAACTCGGTCCGGGAGCCGTGGTGCACCAGACGTGGCGACCGGTGCGCCGAGTGGGGCTATACGTCCCGGGAGGTCGCGCGGTGTACCCGTCGAGCGTGGTCATGAACGTCGTGCCGGCGCGGGTGGCCGGTGTCGAGTCGATGGCTGTTGTCAGCCCTCCGCAGGTCGACCACGACGGCTGGCCGCACCCGACGATTCTTGCGGCGTGCAGGTTGCTGGGTATCGACGAGGTGTATGCCGCCGGCGGAGCGCAGGCGGTCGCCATGCTGGCGCTGGGCGTGGAGGGCTGCGAACCGGTCAACGTCATCACCGGTCCGGGCAACATCTATGTGACCGAAGCCAAACGCCTGCTGCGTGGCACCGTCGGGATCGACAGTGAGGCCGGGCCCACGGAGATCGCGATCGTGGCCGACGACAGTGCCGATCCCGCGTTCGTGGCCGCGGATCTGATCTCGCAGGCCGAACACGACGTGGTGGCCGCCTCTGTTCTGATCACGGACTCCGAAGCCCTCGCGAACGCCGTGGACGAGCAACTTGAGATTCAGGTCCCGGCGGCCAAACACAGCGATCGCATCCGGCAGGCTCTGACTGGAAGGCAGAGTGCTGCGGTCATCACCACCGACATCCCCCAAGCGTTGGCCGCGGCCGACGCGTACGCCGCCGAACACCTGGAGATCCACACCCGCGATGCCGCCGCCGATGCCGCAGCCATCCGCAACGCCGGCGCGATCTTCGTGGGCCCGTACAGTCCGGTGTCCCTGGGCGACTACCTGGCGGGTTCCAACCATGTGCTGCCCACGGCCGGATGCGCGTGCCACTCCAGCGGTCTGAACGTCACGACTTTCCTGCGCAGCGTGCAGGTCGTCGAGTACGACCAGCCCGCTTTGGATGGCCTGACCGACCAGATCCAGGCGCTGGCCCTGGCCGAGGACCTCCCCTCGCATGCACAAGCTGTGACCATCAGGCGGGAGCGGTGAGCGATCTGCCGCTGCGTCCCGAGCTGGTGGGTCGCAGCCCGTACGGCGCGCCGCAGATCGACGTGCCGATCCGGTTGAACACCAATGAGAACCCGTACCCGCCGCCACCGGAGATGATCGCCGACATCGCGGCCAGGATCGCCCCGGATCTCAATCGCTACCCCGATCGGGACGCGGTCGGCCTGCGGGCCGCGCTCGCCGAGTATCTCGTCGACCAGACCGGCGTGCGGTTGTCGGTGGACCAGGTGTGGGCGGCCAACGGATCCAACGAGATCCTGCAGCAGATCCTGCAGGCGTTCGGCGGCCCGGGACGCACCGCGCTGGGCTTTCAGCCCGGGTACACGATGCACGAACTGATCAGCCGCGGCACCGGCACCGCGTTCCTCGGGGTCCCGCGGGATCTGCACCTGGACGCCGACCACGTCGTGGCCGCCGTGCGCGAACACCGACCCGATGTTCTGTTCCTGTGCAGCCCCAACAACCCGACCGGCGAGTCCCTGCCGCCCGACGTGATCAACGCTGCGTACCAAGCGCTGGCTGAGACCGACTCCGGCATCATGGTGGTGGATGAGGCGTATGCGGAGTTCGCCGGCGTCGACAGTGCGGTGGGGTTGCTCGAGGGTCGGCCGCGGCTACTGGTGACACGCACCATGAGCAAGGCCTTCGCGTTCGCCGGTGCGCGCGTTGGCTACCTGGCGGCGGATCCGGCGGTGGTCGAGGCGCTGTTGCTGGTCCGGCTGCCGTATCACCTGTCGTCGTTGACACAGGCGGCCGCGCAGGTGGCCGTCGAGCATTCCCCGCGGCTCAAAGAACAGATCCGGCACCTATGCCGCACGCGTGACGAGTTCGTCGCAGCGGTGTCTGCGAAAGGTTGGCAGTGTGCACCGTCGGACGCCAACTTCGTGTTGGTGGGACCGTTCATTGATCCCGCCCGTGCCTGGCAGCGCCTGCTGGACCAGGGGATCCTGGTACGCGACGTTGGGTTGCCGCGATGGTTGAGGGTGACGATCGGCACCGATGAACAGATGGCCGCACTTGTGGACGCGTTGGGCGGCCTCAAGGACCTGAGGGAGAGAACATGAGTCGCAGCGCTCGCGTTGCACGCACCACCAAAGAGAGCGATGTCCTGGTCGAGCTGGAGGTGGACGGCAGCGGGACATCGACGATCGACACGGAGTGCCCTTCTTCGATCACATGCTCGACCAGGTCGCCCGGCACGGCGGACTGGACCCTCACCGTGCGAACGCGCGGGGACTTGGAGGTCGACGCACACCACACCGTCGAGGACACCTCGCTGGCGTTCGGACAGGCCCTGCGCGAGGCGCTGGGGGACAAGGCCGGGGTAACCCGCTACGGCAACGCGATGATTCCGCTGGACGAGGCCCTCACCTTGTGTGTGGTCGATCTGTCGGGCAGGCCGTACCTCGTGCATGAGGAGCCCGAACTGGTGGAGCTCATCGGAACCTACGAAACCACATTGACCCGGCACATCTTCGAATCCATCGTCGCGACTGCGAACATCACCGTGCACGTGAAGGTGCAGTCCGGGCGCAACGCCCATCACATCGTCGAATCTCAGTTCAAGGCATTCGCGCGGGCACTGCGGCAGGCTGTGGCGCCCGACCCCCGGCTCACCGGCATCCCCTCGACCAAGGGCACCTTGGGCTCATGACATCGGTCGTGGTCCTCGACTACGGATCGGGCAATCTGCGCTCGGCCCAGCGGGCTCTCGAAGCCGCCGGCGCTGAGGTGACGGTCAGCGCCGATCCGGAACTGGCAGCCGCCGCCGATGGGTTGGTGGTTCCGGGGGTCGGGGCGTTCGAGGCGTGCATGCGTGGGCTGTGGGCCATCCAGGGACAGCGCATCATCGAGCGCCGACTGGCCGGCGGACGCCCGGTGCTCGGGGTGTGCGTGGGCATGCAGATCATGTTCGAAGCCGGTGCGGAGCATGGTCTGGTCAGCCCAGGATGCGCCCAATGGCCCGGGCGGGTGGAACGCCTGGACGCCCCGGTGCTTCCGCACATGGGCTGGAACACCGTCGAGCCGCCCGACGACTCCGCGTTGTTCGCAGGGATCGCCGACCGGCGATTCTATTTCGTACATTCCTACGCGGCCAAGGCGCTGGAGATCCCCGATGCGGGAACCCAGGCCCTTCATCCGGCGGTGCTCACGTGGACCACCTACGGCGAGCGTTTCATCAGCGCCGTGGAGAACGGTCCGCTAAGTGCGACCCAGTTCCACCCGGAGAAGTCGGGTCAGGCGGGGGTGCAACTGCTCCGGAACTGGATCGCCACGCTGGCCCGGTGATGCGCGTCGAAGCTCTTCACAGTCCCAGGGCATAAGCCCGGATGCGATGGGAATACCCCGGCACGACCGTGTGTTGAGATACCCGTAGAGGGTATAGGAGAGACAATGGCAACCACTGAATTGACCGCTGAGACCTTTGCGAGCACCGTGGAGGACAACGAGATCGTGCTCGTCGACTTCTGGGCTGCGTGGTGCGGCCCGTGCCGCATGTTCGCCCCGGTCTTCGAGAAGGCGTCGGAGAGCCACCCGGACATCGTTTTCGGGAAGGTGGACACCGAGGCCGAGCAGGCCCTGGCCGCCCAGGCCCAGATCTCGTCGATCCCGACGCTGATGGCTTTCCGCGACGGCATCCTGCTGTACTCGCAGCCCGGTGCACTTCCTGAAGCTGCCTTGACCGACTTGATCGGCCAGGTCAAGGACCTGGACATGGAGAAGGTGCACGCCGAGGTCGCCAAACAGCAGTCCTGAGCCGGGCACCGCGGCGGGCACAGCACCAGTCCGGCCCGGACGCGCCGACCGGCCTGTCCGGGCGGGCTGAGAACCCTGCCTAGAGTGGCACTCGTGGATGTTGAGTTCCGAAGCGAGATGACCGTTGAGTTGGTGCGGGCGGCCGCACAGGACGCAGACGTACTGTTCGCCGCCAGGGTTTCCACCAAGGGTGAGCATTCCTTGGACGACGTCGACGGTGATGCCGGTCGCTCGCAGGGCCTCATCAACTATTTGATGCGTGACCGGCACGGTTCACCGTTCGAGCACAACTCGATGACGTTCTTCGTGAGCGCGCCGATCTTCGTGTTTCGGGAGTTCATGCGGCACCGGATCGCCTCCTACAACGAGGAGAGCGGCCGCTACCGCGAACTGCGGCCGGTCTTCTACGTGCCGGGTCCCGAACGCAGACTCGTGCAGCAGGGCAAGACCGGGTCGTACGAATTCGTCGAGGGCACCCCTGAGCAGTACGAGGTCGCGGTGGCTCAGACGAAGGCGGCCTGTGAGCACGCTTACGCGGCTTACCAGGCGATGCTGGACGCCGGCATCGCTCGGGAGGTGGCCCGCACCGTCCTGCCGGTGGGCACGTACAGCTCGATGTACGTGACGATGAACGCCCGTGCCTTGATGAACTTCTTGTCGCTGCGCACCAAACGCGAGGACTCAGCCTTCCCGTCCTTCCCGCAGCGAGAGATCGAGATGGTGGCCGACCGGATGGAGTCCTACTGGGCCGAGTTGATGCCGTTGACACATGCGGCGTTCGAACGCAACGGCCGAGTCGCCCCGTAGGAATCGTGTCTGCCGGTAGCGTGGAGAGCATGCAGCATCCTTTCGGTTCGGTGGTCACTGCGATGGTCACCCCATTCACCGCGGACGGTGAGCTGGATCTCGCGGGCATCGAGCGGCTGGCCAGCCACCTCGTGGACATCGGCAACGACGGACTGGTCGTCAACGGCACGACCGGCGAGGCATCCACCACCTCCGACGGCGAAAAGTCGGAAGCCTTGCGGGCGGTCATCAGTGCGGTCGGGGATCGAGCAATTGTCACCGCAGGGGTCGGCACCAACGACACCGCCCACAGCGTCGAACTGGCACACCAGGCGCAAGCCGCAGGCGCGCATGCCTTGCTCGCGGTCACGCCTTACTACAACCGGCCTCCGCAGTCGGGGATCCTGCATCACTTCCGCACTCTGGCCGACGCCACGGACCTGCCGATGATGCTCTACGACATCCCTGGTCGGTCGGTCACCGAGATCGCGACACCCACCCTGATCGAGTTGGCCGAACATCCCAACATCCTGGCCGTCAAGGACGCCAAAGCGGATCTCCCCGGTTCTGCGCGGGTGCTGGCCGCCACCGACCTGCTGTACTACTCCGGTGACGACGCCCTGAACCTGCCGCTGCTGGCACTGGGCGCCTCTGGCTTCGTGTCCGTCGTGGGTCACTTCCTGGCCCCCACACTGGTGGCGATGCGGCGGGCGTTCCTCGACGGTGACCTCGAGGCCGCGCGCAGACTGCACTTCTCGACGCTGCCCACGATCGACGCCGTTTTTGTCACCCAGGCAGCCATGACCGTGAAGGCCACGTTGAACCGGCAGGGCCTTCCTGGCGGAACCGTCCGAGCGCCGCTGGTCGAGGCCAGCGAAACCGACGTCGATGCCGTGATGACGGCACTGGAGGCCAGTAGTGGCTGAGAAACTTCCCGCCCTTGCCGACGGCGGCTTGCGGATCGTTGCCTTGGGTGGACTGGGGGAGATCGGGCGCAACATGACCGTCTTCGAGTGCGACGGCCAGTTGCTGATCGTGGACTGCGGGGTGCTGTTCCCGGAGGAGGCGCAGCCGGGCGTGGACCTGATCCTGCCCGACTTCGACTACCTGCGCGACCGCCTCGATGACGTCGTGGCGCTGGTTCTCACCCACGGGCATGAAGACCACATCGGAGCCGTCACGTTCTTGTTACGCGAGCGACCCGACATCCCGATTTATGGCTCCAAACTCACGCTGGCGTTCCTTGAGGCGAAGCTGCGCGAGCGACGGCAGAAGCCCCCGCTGCAGGTGGTCAAGGAGGGTGACACGCAATGGCTGGGTGCTTTCCGGGTCGAGTTCCTGGCGGTGAACCACTCGATCCCCGATGCGCTTGCTCTGTGCATCGACACCACCGCCGGGCGGGTCATCCACACCGGCGACTTCAAGATGGACCAGCTGCCCCTCGACGGCCGGATCACCGATCTCACCGCGATGGGTAGGCTCGGCTCGGAGGGCGTGGATCTGCTGCTGGTCGACTCGACCAACGCCGAGGTCAGCGGTTTCGTGAAGTCCGAGTCGGAGATCCTGCCAGCGCTCGAGCAGGTCATGGCCAGCACCCAGAAACGGGTGATCGTCGCCAGTTTCGCCAGTCACGTCCATCGCATCCAGCAGGTGATCGATGTGGCCACCGAGCACGGGCGCAAGATCGCACTCGTGGGCCGTTCCATGGTCCGCAACATGAACGTGGCCCGCGAACTGGGCTACCTGCAGATCCCGGCGGACACGCTGGTCAACATCGACCGTGTCGGCGACCTGCCCGACGACCAGATCGTTCTGGTGTGCACCGGGTCGCAGGGTGAGCCCATGGCCGTCCTGTCGCGCATCGCGGCACACGACCACGACATCCGGGTGGGGCCTGGGGACACGGTTGTCTTGGCGTCCTCGCTGATTCCCGGCAACGAAAACGCGGTCAACCGGGTGATCAACGGGCTGACGGGCACTGGCGCGCGCGTCGTCCACAAGGGCAATGCCATGGTGCATGTGTCCGGCCACGCCGCCGCCGGTGAACTGCTGTACCTGTACAACATGGTCAAACCAGCCAACGTGATGCCGGTGCACGGCGAAGTTCGGCACCTGCATGCCAATGCCCGCTTGGCGGTCAAGACCGGTGTCGATCCGCAGCAGGTGATTATCGCCGCGGACGGCACAGTCGTCGACCTGGTGGACGGCAAGGCCTCGATCGTGGGTGAGGTCCCGTGCGGCTACGTCTACGTGGACGGAGCCAGCGTGGGGGACATCACCGAGGGGTCGTTGAAGGATCGGCGCATCCTGGGCGAAGAGGGGTTCATCTCGGTGGTGGTCGTGGTGGACCACGTCGAGGCGAAGATCCTGGCTGGCCCGGAGATCCACGCGCGCGGGTTCGCGGACTCCGATGCCGTGTTCGACGAGGTGATCCCGACCATCGAGGCGAAACTGATCGCTGCGATCAAAGATGGGGTGACCGATCAGCATGCACTGGCGCAGATCGTGCGCCGCACCCTCGGCCGCTGGGTCAATGCCCAGCACCGCCGCCGCCCGATGATCGTACCGGTGGTCATCGAAGGTTAGGACGTCCGTCGGCGCGACGTCGCGAGACTTTGGACGGATCGTGCCTCCTGCTGACGCGTGGTGTCCAAAGTCCCGGGGCTATCGGTGTGTTCGGCGCGGCGCGTGGAACGCACCGAGACGGTCGTCGACGCGACACGCACGCCCCGCGCCGCCTCGACGTGGCTAGGGCAAACGCGATCGGCGGATAGTCTGGGGTCCATGGCATCTCGTACCTCCACCCGCGGCTCGAAGAGTCCCGGGAAGACCGGCACCTCGCGATCAAGACCTCCCGCGAAGAAGTCGCCGGCGAAATCCGCGAGGGCCAAGAAGCCCAGCCCGAAGAAGACCGGTTCGAAAGCAGCGAGTTTCGTGTCCTTCGTGCGGGCTGTGGTGCGTGCCCTGGTCGCCGCATGGTTCGGCACCGCGCATTTCCTGGGGGCCGCGGTCCGGCGGGTGGGTCGTGGTGCACGGGATCTGGACCCTGCCTTGCGAAGGGACGGTCTCGGACTGGTCTACGCCATCCTGACGGTGGTGACGGCTGTGGTGGCCTGGTGGGGGGTTTCCGGCGGTATCGAACCCGCGGTCACGTTCGTGGTCGGGGGAGCCGTCGGTTCCCTGGATCTGCTGGTTCCGCTGTTCTTCGGGTGGATGACCTGGCGAACGCTGCGGCACCCGCAGCGCCGGTTCGCCGCCCACTCGATCGTCGGCGGCCTGCTCGTAGTGTTCGCTGCGGCGGGCCTGATTCACGTGATCGCGGGCGCCGCTCAGCCCATCGACGGGCAGGCGGCGATGCGCGCCGGTGGTGGATGGGCGGGCTGGATTGCCGCCATTCCTTTCCTGTCCCTGCTCGGGCCCTGGCTGACCGGCCTGATACTGGCCTTGTTGGTCGTGGCAGGTGTGCTCATGGCTTCGGGGACCACCATCGCGGATCTGCGTCAGCGTCTGGCAACACTGGACACCGCAGCCGCCCGTGACCGCGTGAAGGCGAAGCTGGGCCGGACGTCGGCGGGCAGCGACCAGGTGCCCGAGGATCTGGTCGGCGACGAGGCGTTCGTCAGTCCGGTGCGCACTGATTCAGGATCTGACGACCAGGATGCCGAGGACCCCACCCAGGCGATCGATCTCACCTCGATGGCACCGTTGGCGCAGGATCTCACTGTCGAAGTGGACCCGCGTGAGGTCGAGGCTCTGGACCTCGCGATGGCCGAGCAGTTGTTGCTGTCCGGCGATGTCGTGTACCGGCTCCCGCCCCTGGACCTGCTCAAGCCCGGCCCCCCGCACAAGGCGGCGACCGCCGCCAACGACCAAGTCGTCGCCGCCCTCACCGCAGTCCTCGACCAGTTCGAGGTGGATGCCCGGGTGACGGGCTTCAGCCGCGGCCCGACGGTGACCCGCTACGAGGTGGAACTCGGGCCGGCGGTGAAGGTGGAGCGTGTCACCGCGTTGAGCAAGAACATCTCGTACGCCGTGAAGAGCCCGGAGGTGCGCATCCTGTCCCCGATTCCGGGTAAGTCGGCCATCGGCATCGAGATCCCCAACACCGACCGGGAGAACGTGAGTCTCTCCGACGTGCTGCGTTCTCGGATCGCACAAAGCGACAGCCACCCGATGCTGATCGGACTGGGCAAGGATGTCGAGGGTGGTTTCGTCTGCGGGAATCTGGCCAAGATGCCCCACCTCCTGGTGGCCGGTGCCACCGGAGCGGGTAAGTCGGTGTGCATCAACACCCTGATCACCTCGGTGCTGTCGCGGGCCACTCCCGACGAAGTCCGGATGGTGCTGATCGACCCCAAGCGGGTCGAGTTGAGCATTTACGAGGGCATCCCGCACCTCATCACGCCGATCGTCACCAATCCGAAGAAGGCCGCCGACATCCTGCAGTGGGTCGTCAAGGAGATGGAGACCCGCTATGACGACCTGGCAGCCTACGGTTTCCGGCACATCGACGACTTCAACAAGGCGGTAGCAGCCGGCACGGTGGTGCCACCGCCGGGAACCCAGCGGACACTGACGCCGTACCCCTACCTGTTGATAATCGTGGACGAACTCGCCGACTTGATGATGGTCGCCCCGCGCGATGTGGAGGACGCCATCGTGCGGATCACGCAGTTGGCGCGTGCCGCGGGCATCCACCTGGTCCTGGCGACTCAGCGCCCCAGCGTGGACGTCGTAACCGGTCTGATCAAGGCCAACGTTCCGTCCCGCTTGGCGTTCTCGACGTCGAGTCAGACCGACAGCCGCGTCATCCTCGACCAGCCAGGCGCGGAGAAACTCATCGGACAGGGTGATGGGCTGTTCCTTCCGATGGGAGCCAGCAAACCCATCCGGCTGCAGGGCGCGTTCGTTCCCGAGCACGAGATCCGCAGCATCGTGTCCCATTGCAAAGCGCAGATGGCTCCGGCCTATCGCGAGGACATCGAACGGGCGGCCGGTTCCCGGGCCATCATCGACGACGACATCGGCGACGACCTGGATCTGGTGTGTCAGGCCGCGGAACTGATCGTGAGCACCCAGTTCGGGTCGACCTCGATGCTTCAGCGCAAACTGCGGGTCGGCTTTGCGAAGGCCGGTCGGCTGATGGACCTGCTGGAGGTCCGTGGGGTTGTCGGTCCGAGCGAGGGCTCGAAGGCCCGCGAGGTACTGGTGTCGGCCGACGACCTGCCCGCGGTCATCGCGGACCTGCGCGGGGTGGACGGCTCCGGGCAGTGACGCGCCCCTCGGTTTCGATCATCACACTGGGGTGCGCCCGCAACGAGGTCGACTCCGAAGAACTGGCCGCGGAGTTGGCCGAGGACGGGTGGGATCTGGTCGATGACCCCGCGGGCGCCGACACCGTCCTGGTCAACACGTGCGGTTTCATCGACGCCGCCAAACGCGACTCCATCGACACGGTGCTGGCCGCCAGCGACCTACCCGGAAAGGTTGTCGCAGTCGGCTGCCTGGCCGAACGCTACGGCGAACAACTGGCACAGTCCCTGCCTGAAGCCGACGCGGTGCTGGGCTTCGACGCCTATCCGGAACTGCCTTCCGCGCTGCGAACGCTTCTTGCCGGTGGTCAACTGGGTGCGCACACCCCCCGGGACCGACGGGGTCTGCAGCCCTCCGCGCCCACGGACCGTTCGGCTGACCTGGCTGTGCTGCCCGGGCACGTGGGGATGCGTAGGCGGTTGTCCGACGGACCGGTGGCCTCGGTCAAACTTGCTTCCGGCTGCGATCGCCGGTGCACGTTCTGCGCGATTCCGTCGTTTCGCGGTTCTTTCGTCTCCCGGCGGCCGACAGATGTGGTCAACGAGGTGGCGTGGCTGGTTGGTCAGGGCGTGCTCGAGGTCAACCTGGTCAGTGAGAACTCCACGTCCTACGGCAAGGACTTCGGTGACCTGCGGCTCTTGGAGAGCCTGCTGGTCGACCTCGCGGACACCCCGGGCCTGGAACGGGTACGCGTTGCGTATTTGCAGCCTGCCGAGATGCGCCCCGATCTGGTGTCCATCATCGGTGCCACGGTGGGCGTCGCCCCCTACTTCGACCTGTCGTTCCAGCACGCCAGTCCCGCGGTGTTGCGCAGGATGCGCCGGTTCGGCGGATCGCAGGACTTCCTGCGCCTGATCGACCAGATCCGCGACGTGAACCCGGCGGCGGCTATCAGGTCCAATTTCATCGTCGGTTTCCCAGGGGAGGCGCCAGCGGACATCGATGTGCTGATCGACTTCCTGCAGCGGGCGCAGCTGGATGCCATCGGGGTCTTCGGCTACTCCGACGAACAGGGCACCGAAGCAGCCACCTTCTCCGACCACGTCGACGCCGACGAGATCGACCTGCGCGTGGAAGCCCTCGCTTCGGTGGCCGAGGACGTCATGTCCGCTCGCGCCGCGAACAGGATCGGCGAGTCGGTGCGGGTGCTCGTGGAGGCTGGCAAGACGCAGTTCCAGGGTCCGGAGGACGGGTCCACCCAGTTGCTGGGTTCGGCTACGGGACCTGTCGCCGTCGCCCGGATCGTGGCATCCGAGGGCGCCGATCTGATTGCCGAGATCGTTTCATGAGCGAACACAAACGCGTGTGGGGCAGGCCGGATCCGATGGCCGACCCGCCGAGCCCGTCGCGGTTGTGGAACCTGCCCAACGCCCTGACGATGCTGCGCCTGCTGCTGGTGCCACTGTTCGGATACTTGCTGCTGCTGGACTCCGGGCAGTCGGACACTGCGCGGTGGTGGGCAGCGGTCGTCTTCGTGGTGGCCAGCCTCACCGATCTGGCCGACGGCGCGATTGCGCGGGCGCGCAATCTGGTGACCACGTTCGGCAAGGTCGCCGACCCGATCGCGGACAAGGCCCTGACCGGCGTTGCGCTGCTGGGGCTCAGTGCACTGGGGGAACTGCCCTGGTGGGTCACGATCGTGATCCTGGGCCGCGAGGTCAGCATCACCCTTGCGCGTTTCCTGGTCATCCGGCATGGGGTGATTCCGGCCAGCCGCGGCGGCAAAGCGAAGACCGTCGCCCAGATGGCGGCCATTCTGCTGTACATCATCCCGGTCGCGGGATGGGTCGCCGACGTGCGCTGGCCGGTGATGTTGATCGCGGTGTTCCTGACTGTCCTGACTGGCCTGGACTACCTTGTGCGGGTAGTGAGACTGCGCAGGAACAGCGAACGGACGGCCATGAAAAGAGCGCGACGTGCAGCAGGCTGACGAGGTCGTCGCGGCGTTGCGGCGTCGGGGCGAAACAGTGTGCACGGTGGAGTCCCTGACCGGTGGACTGCTGTGTGCCGCCCTGACCGATGCCCCCGGTGCATCGGAACTGGTCCATGGCGGCATCGTTGCGTACACGATCGACGCCAAACACGATGTGGTCGGAGTTGACGAGCACGTGCTGGCCGAGTACGGGGCTGTGTCGGCGCAGACCGCGCAGGCTCTGGCCGTCCGGGCTCGGGAGGTGTTCGGGTCGACCTGGGCGGTGGCCACCACCGGTGTGGCTGGACCGGCTACCCAGGAGGGCAAGCCAGTCGGAACCGTCTTCGTGGCGGTGGACGGGCCCGCCAGCGATGTGGCGCAGCTGGCGTTGAGCGGCGACCGCCACCAGATCCGTACAAAAAGTTGTGCACAAGCGCTGGAACTGCTGCTCAGCTTGATGGAATAGAGACCGGCGGCTGTTTCGTTGCGGTAAATGTGTCGTTAATAGCATCACCCGAGCAGATGCCCAAGCGTCACGGGTCGCGTACAGTCGAGCCAAGAAAAGGAGCAGGGATGGTCGTTCTCCGACAGGTCGTCGGCGACGAGTTGCGTCGCAGGCGGATGAATCAGGGTCGCACACTGCGTGACGTCTCCACGTCCGCACGCGTGTCGCTGGGTTACCTGTCCGAGGTGGAGCGCGGTCAGAAGGAAGCATCCAGTGAGTTGCTGGCGGCGATCTGTGGCGCGCTGGAAGTCCCGCTGTCGGAGGTCATGCGCTCGGTCAGTGACGGGGTTGCCCGCGCGGGCAACTGACCCACAGTCAGCGCAAGCCGGAAGGTGTCAGGCGGAAGCCGGCGTCCTGCAGTACCTGACTTAACCCGGCGCTGAACACTTCTTCTCCGTTGATCCTGCGGATGAGCACCCGTCGGCGTCTGTGCGCCAGCCCTTCGAACAGTTGCGTCGCTGCGTTCGCGTCGGCACCCTCCCAGGCGAGCAAGGAACGTCCCGCGGCATCCAGGTAGAACAGCGGCGCGTCGTGTCCCAGTAGGACCACGCTGCCTGCTTTGCGGGTCGGCTTGCCGCCGGGCACAGACGGCCACGGCACCGTGACACCGAGCGGATTGGCGGGGTCGGTCGCGGCCAGCAGCACAGGTTCGCCGGTCCGTTCCAGGCGCAGTTGCTCCAAGGCCGCCGCCGTCGCGAACTGGGCACCGCCCAGACCCTCCACGGCGTACACCTGCTGGCAACGACCGGCGTCGTCCATCCGGCGCAGCACGCTGAACAGGCCGTGGAAACCGCCGGGCACCCGCTCGTTGCCGACCACGGTCCGATCGACGAGCCCGTAACGGTCGAGCAACGTCTGGGCCCACAGCAGACCCCGGTCGGGGGCCATCGGTCGGTTGATCGCGGACCACCTGCCGGGCATCGGGAGTTGCGGTGTACGCGAACGGCGCGGTCGGGCACCGGGGCGACGCATCCGGCGCAGCGGCTCCAGGGAGTCGTTGGTGATCATCGAGCGCCACAGCAGATCCCACAGCGCCTGCTCCAAGGTGTCACCACCCATGTCCAGTCGGGCAGTCAGATCCCGGAAGAACCACCCGCCGCCGATGGACATCAACTCCCACACGGCCGCGGCCGGCGCATCGAGGTCCTCAGTGTCCGGGCCCGGGAGCAGGTCCTCTTTGCCGGCAGGCACGATCGTGATCAGGGCGTCACGAGCACCCAATCGGCCCGCGCCGGTCCAGGTCAGCTCGCCAGCGGTGGTGAGCTGATCCAACTGGTGGGCCTCGAAACCGGCAACCCGTGCGGGCAGCAGATCGTTCTCCCACACACTGGCCGCCGCGACATAACCGGCCAGCCGATCGACTGCACCGACGACGGCAGACGGTCCGCGAGCAGGCGAGGCGAGGCGTTGCCAGCGTGGCAGGAATCCGCACAGACGCTGAGCCGCCACCGGTTCCTGAGCGCCTCGCAGGATCGCGCTGGCCCGTCTGCGGATCCTCTGCAGGACCTCGGGATCGATCCACTCCCCCGTCTCGCCTGCTGCCGAGAACCGCCCCCAACGCAAAAGTCCGGCCGACTTGCGTTTCTGCAACAGATCCTCGACCACGCTGACGCCGAGGCCCAGGTGATCGCTGACGTCGCGACTGGCGAACGGTCCGTGCGTGCGGGCGAATCGGCCCAGCAGGTCCCCGACCGGGTCGGCCACCGATTCGGTGAACACCGCCGGCACCTCTGGCGGGATCACCACGCCGAGGGCATCACGCAGCCGGGGCATGTCTTCCGCGGCGGCGAGCACGGGCCGTCCGGCGACCCGCACGTGGAACGCCCGCCGGGCGGCGATCAGAGCCTGCACCAGGCTGTCGTCCACCTGCCGGTCCTGCAATTCGTCCGGGGTCTGGAAGCCCACTGCGCGCAACAGGTCCGTCAGGTCGTCGGCGCTGCGGATCCGGCCGGGTGTGCGCCATTGCAGATCGGCCTCGACCCCGTCGATCGCCTCCTGCGGGATGATCGAGCGAAGATCGGCGTCGGAGAGTAGTTCGGCCAGCAATGTCGGATCGATTTCCAGGGCCGCCGCTTGCTGTCCGAGCGGGTTGTCGGCCTCGTACATGAATACCGAGATGTAGGAGAACATCTGGGTCTGCGCCATCGGACTCGCGGTGGGCGTCTCGACCACCTCCATGTTCATCACGCCATCGCGCAACCCGCGCAGGATCTGGCGCAGCGCGGGCAGGTCGTAGACGTCGTCGAGGCACTCTCGAACGGCTTCGAGCACCATCGGGAAACTCGGGTAGGAGGCGGCCACGGACAACAACTGCGCCGATCGTTGACGCTGCTGCCACAAGGGGGTGCGTTTACCCGGCGCATTGCGGGTGAGTAGTAGAGCTCGGCTGGAACACTCACGGAACTTGGCCGCGAACACCGCGCTGCGGGTGATCTCCTGACTCAGTGAGCGGGTCAGATCCTCGGGATCGAGCAGGAGGGCGTCCACCACGCTGGCCCACCATTCGTCGTCCTGATCGGTGTCGAGCAGCCGCATGACCAAGCCGTCGTCGGTGGCCATCACCTGCGCATCGATGCCGAGCCGCGCGGTGAGTTCCGCGGACACCAGCAGGGCCCACGGGGCGTTGACGCGGGCGCCCCACGGCGCGTGGACGACCAGGCGCCAGTCGCCGATCTCGTCCCGGAAGCGTTCAACGACGATCCGCCGGTCGGTCGGCAGCACGGCGGTCGCGGCGATCTGCTCGCTGAGATAGGTCGCGAGGTTCTCCGCCGCGAATGCGTCCAGGCCATGCACCCGGGCCGCCTTGCGCGGGCCGGTCTTCTCCACCTCGCGCAGGAACCCACCGATTGCCGCCCCCATCTCGTAGCTGCGTCCCTGCGCATCGGCATGCCAGAACGGCAGCTTGCCCGGCTTGCCCGGCGCCGGGGTGACCAGCACGCGGTCGTGGGTGATCTCCTCGATACGCCAGGACGAGGCCCCCAGTGAGATCACATCACCCACCCGGGACTCGTAGACCATTTCCTCGTCGAGTTCGCCCACCCGGCTGTCCTTGGTGCCCACGATGAAGACCGGGAACAGCCCTCGGTCGGGGATAGTGCCGCCGGAGATCACCGCGGTGCGCTGTGCGCCCTGCCGTGCGGTGAGCATGTCGGTGGTGCGGTCCCACACGATGCGCGGGCGAAGTTGTGCGAAGTCGTCGGACGGGTAGCGCCCGGACAACATGTCGAGCACGGCGTCGTAGGCCGCGCGTGGCAGGGTCGCGTACCCGGCTGCGCGACAGACCACGTCGAACAGTTCGTCGACGTGCCAGTCGGCCATCGCGACCATCGCGACGATCTGCTGGCTGAGCACGTCCAGGGGGTGCCGGGGGATGCGCGTGGCTTCGATCGCCGCATGCCGCATCTGTTCGAGGGCGACCGTGGTGGCGAGCAGATCGCCGCGGTGGGTGGGGAAGAACACGCCCTTGCTGACCGCATCCAGCCGGTGTCCGGCGCGCCCGAGACGCTGCAAGCCGGAGGCGACCGACGGGGGACATCCGACCTGCACCATCAGGTCGATGCTGCCCATGTCGATGCCCAACTCCAGGCTGCTGGTGGCCACCACTGCCGGTAGCTTCCCCGACTTCAAGTCGTCCTCGATCCCCGCCCGTTCGGATTTGCTCACCGAGCCGTGATGCGCCCGCGCGACGATGGTGGCAGGATTCTGGGCGACCCCCGCAGTGGCCATCACCTGCGCGGGGACCTCATCGGAGGCCTGCTCATCGGCGGCCAGTTCGTTCAGACGGCTGGACATGCGCTCGCAGACCCGCCGGGAGTTGGTGAACACGATCGTCGACGTGTGCGTTTCCACCAGGTCCAGGATCGAGTTCTCCACCGCCGGCCAGATCGATGCCCGCCGGGGTTGGCCTTCGGCAGGTTCGGCGAACGTCGTCATGTCGGGAAGCGGAACCCGCAGTTGCAGGTCGATGTCCTTGGTCGTGGGGGGCGCCACGATCTGCACGTCATGGCCGGGATGCAGGTAGTCGGCGATCGTCTGCAGCGGTGTGACCGTGGCCGACAGGCCGATGCGCTGCGCGGGGCGGTCGGTCAGAAGATCCAGACGCTCCAGGGACAGGCTCAAGTGCGAGCCGCGTTTGCTGCCGGCCACCGAGTGGATCTCATCGACGATCACCGTTTGCACGTCGGACAGAAAAGCCCCCGCCTTCGATGTCAGCAGAAGGAACAGCGACTCCGGCGTGGTGATCAGGATGTCCGGGGGATTGCGGGCCATGCGGGCGCGTTCGGACGCGGGGGTGTCCGCGGTGCGGATCGCGGTGCGGATCTCGCGGGTGGGAAGGCCCGACGCGGCGGCGACCCGTTCGATCCCGACCAGTGGCGCGCGCAGGTTACGCTCCACGTCGGTGGCCAGGGCGCGCAGTGGCGAGATGTACAGCACGGTGCAGCCCTGGGTGGCTTCATCGGAGAACAGGCCGTCCAGCGCCCACAGGAACGCTGCCAGGGTCTTGCCCGAGCCGGTGGGGGAGACGACCAGCGTGTCACCGCCCCCGGCGATGGCCGCCCACGCCTGGGTCTGTACGTCAGTGGGCGCGGCGAACGCCTGACTGAACCAGGTCCGGGTGGCCGGGCCCATGCCGGGGTGCAGCGCGGGAGTCAGGTCGTGTGCCACACGGCCATTGTGCGTGCGTCACCGACAAATGCGCCCACGGGTGTTCGGTGGGCACCGGGCGGGTGAGTGCCTGGCGGCGACCCCGCTGGCTTCGGGCGGCCCGGCATCGACGGGAAACGCGGCGGTCGCGTGGCACACTGTCGGGGTGCGTCTGACCGAGTTCTGGGCCCGGATGGAGCAGGTCTTGGGAACGGGCTACTACTCCTCGTGGTCTCAGGACCACGTGCTCGACGAGCTCGGTGGTCGAACCGTCGAGCAGGCACTGCGCGACGGCGATGATGCCAAGTCGGTGTGGCGGGCGGTGGTGGCCGATCTGCAGCTTCCGGCCACCTTTCGGTGAGCTGAGTGGGCGTGTCGGCTTCCACATCGAACAGGCGTTCGTTACAGTTACCCACAGGTGGAACACGTCAAGGCCATTTTGTCGTACCGCCTCGGTAGCGTCGAGACGTCGTGAGAAGCGGCACTGATCGGGAAGGATCCCCATGGCTCAGCAAAGTGGCAACAAGAAGGCGCCAGAACGCGACAAGGCGCTCGAGCAGGCCATCGCACAGATCGACAAGCAGTACGGCAAAGGGTCGGTCATGCGTCTTGGTGACGAAGGCCGGGTGCCGATCGAGGTGATTCCCACCGGGTCGATCACCCTCGACCTGGCGCTGGGCATCGGAGGGCTGCCACGCGGGCGGGTCGTGGAGATCTACGGCCCGGAGTCCAGCGGTAAGACGACAGTGGCCCTACACGCGATCGCCAGTGCCCAGAAGGCCGGCGGGATCGCGGCGTTCATCGACGCCGAGCACGCCTTGGACCCGGAATACGCGGCCAGGCTCGGCGTCGACATCGACTCCTTGCTGGTCAGCCAGCCGGACACCGGTGAGCAGGCACTGGAGATCTCCGACATGCTGGTGCGCTCCAGTGCCATCGACATCCTCGTGATCGACTCGGTGGCAGCCCTGGTGCCACGCGCGGAGATCGAAGGGGAGATGGGTGACAGCCACGTCGGCCTGCAGGCCCGCTTGATGAGCCAGGCGCTACGAAAGATGACCGGAGCGCTCAAGAACACCGGCACGACGGCCATCTTCATCAACCAGCTGCGCGAGAAGATCGGCGTCATGTTCGGGTCTCCGGAGACCACCACCGGTGGCCGCGCGCTGAAGTTCTATTCGTCGATCCGGCTGGACGTGCGACGTATCGAAACGTTGAAGGACGGCACCGATCCGGTCGGCAACCGCACCCGGGTCAAGGTGGTCAAGAACAAGGTCGCCCCTCCCTTCAAGCAAGCGGAGTTCGACATCCTGTACGGCACGGGTATCTCTCGTGAAGGGGGCCTCATCGACATGGGCGTCGAGCACGGACTCGTGCGCAAGGCAGGTGCCTGGTACACCTACGAAGGCGATCAGCTCGGCCAGGGCAAGGAGAACGCCCGGGCGTTCCTGCTGGACAACCCCGACCTGACCGATGAGCTGGAGAAGCGCCTCAAGGAGAAACTCGGGATCGGGGCTCGCCTCGACGCACCCGCTGACGAGACGGTGGACCTGACCGGGATCCCGGAACCGGGTCCGCTGGATCTGTGACCGGCGCTGACGATCAGCGTTCCGACCCACGCGAGGTCGGACGCCTGATCGCGCTGCGGCAGCTGGAAGTCAAACCGCGTACAGAGGGGGAACTCTACGACACGCTGTGCGAACGCGGAATCCCTGCTGAGGTCGCCCAAGGGATCATCGAGCGGTTCGTCGAGGTGGGTCTGCTCGACGACCGGATGTACGCGCGAATGTGGGTCGAATCCAGGATCCGGTCACGCGGCCTGGGGCTGTCGACCCTGCGACAGGAACTGCGCGCTCACAAGATCCCCGACGACATCATCGCCGAGGCATTGTCCGAAATCGACGCCGACGACAGTCGGCAGGCCGCTGTCGCGGCGGTGCGGGGCCGGGTCGCCCGCTGCGACCTGCCGCTGTCGCTGAGGGACCAGCGTCGATTGCTGGGGTTCCTCATGCGGCGGGGGCACGGCTACGAGGCTGCTCGCACGATCCTCGACGCTGCCGTCGAGCAGGTCGCCGAAGGGGTGAGCAGCTGAGGGCCAGGTACCCTGGTGGGACCATGTCCCGCACCTATCAGGTCCGTACTTACGGCTGCCAGATGAACGTCCACGACTCCGAGCGACTGTCCGGGTTGTTGGAGGACGCCGGTTACCGTGCCGCCGACGATGAGCAGGTGCCTGATCTGATCGTGTTCAACACCTGCGCAGTGCGCGAGAACGCCGACAACCGCTTGTACGGCAACCTCGGGCATCTACGGCCGTTGAAGACCGCCAACCCGGACCTGCAGATCGCCGTCGGGGGGTGCCTGGCGCAGAAGGACCGGTTCACGATTGTGGATCGCGCACCATGGGTCGACGTCGTGTTCGGCACCCACAACCTGGGTTCGCTGCCGGCACTGCTGGATCGCGCCCGGATCCGCAACGAGGCGCAGGTCGAGATTCTCGAACAGCTCGACGAGTTTCCCTCCAATCTGCCTACCCGGCGTGAATCGGCCTTCAACGGCTGGGTAGCGATCAGTGTCGGCTGCAACAACACGTGCACGTTCTGCATCGTGCCGTCGTTGCGCGGCACGGAGCAGGACCGCTCACCCGAGCAGATCCTGGCCGAGGTCGAGCAGTTGGTGGCCGAAGGGGTCGTGGAGATCACCCTGCTGGGACAGAACGTCAACGCGTATCGCCACGGCGGGCATCATGGGTTCGCGGACCTCCTTCGTGCGTGCGGCGAGGTGGCAGGTCTGCGGCGAGTGCGGTTCACCAGCCCACATCCGCGGGACTTCACCGACGACGTCATCGAAGCAATGGCGCAGACGCCCAATGTGATGCCACAACTGCACATGCCGCTGCAATCCGGCAGCGACGACGTGCTCCGGCGGATGCGTCGCAGTTACCGCGCCCAGCGCTACCTGGGAATCCTGGGCCGCGTGCGCGAGGCGATGCCGGCGGCGGCGATCACCACGGACATCATCGTCGGATTCCCCGGGGAGACCGAGGTCGACTTCCAAGCCACGCTCGAGGTCGTCGAGCAGTCACGATTTGCCGGCGCCTACACCTTCCAGTACTCCCCGCGCCCGGGCACACCGGCAGCCGAGTACCCCGATCAGGTCCCGCACGCTGTGGTCCAGGGGCGCTACGAACGCCTTGTCGAGCGGGTCGACGCGATCGCATGGGAGCAGAACCAGAATCTGGTCGGCCGCGAGGTGGAGGTTCTGGTGTCAGTGGGGGAGGGACGCAAGGACAGCGCCACCGCCCGTCGGACCGGCCGCGCCGCTGATGGGCGTCTGGTGCATTTCCTCGACAAACCTCTGGAGCCCGAC
Organism: Micrococcales bacterium; assembly: GCA_016719135.1. GTDB lineage: Bacteria > Actinomycetota > Actinomycetes > S36-B12 > UBA10799 > JADKAV01. The sequence goes on from JADKAV010000005.1 coordinate 173,460, forward strand.
GCGGACTACCAGTCACCGCGTCCCGGTGACCTGGTCACGACCGCGGTGACCTACGGTGCCCCGCACCACCTCGTGGCTGACGCCGGGGTGCGCCACGTCGAGCGCACCCGGGGTGGAGACGCGCATGCGGCGGCCACTGAAGATCAGCAGCCTTCGGTCATGCTCGGCCTGCCGGGACTGCGATCCACCTAGCGACGAAGTACAAAACGCCGTACTGGTCATCCACGGCATCCACCTGGGCAGACACCACCTGGTCAAGGCGCTGTGCAAGTCGTTTCCATGCGGGTGCCCCGGCGGCAGCGACCGTTTCGGCCAGGGCGAGATCGAGATCGGCCAGTTCTGTGGGGACGCCACGTCCGATCGCTGCAAGCACGTGGTCGTCGAACGGAACGGCACGGTCATCGAGGTGTCGGGGTGCCTTCTCGGTGCGCGATGCGCTGCCGTCACCCATCACCAGCAACGCGTCGAAGTCCCGGGGCTCGGCCGTGTCGCTGCCCACGGCAACCGCGCTTCGTCCCCGCAAGAGCCACCGGCCGACGGCCACCGGCAGTTCCACGGCGGGCCCGTCGCCGATGGTCCGGCCGAAACCGTCCAGCGACCAATCCGGTCCTCGGTCCTCGACACGCCCCGCCGCCAGAATCCCGATCCGCGATGCGCCGTCACACGCCCAGTCCACTGCTTCAAGGGCGGCAGCACGAAGTGTCTCGAGTTCGCCCGCGGCCCCCGTGGCGAGTTCGGGGATGAGCAGCGGCGTCATGGGCAGGAAAGCGACCCGAATGCTGCCCTGATCGGCGTTCAGGTTTCTTCCGGCTTCTTGGAGACCGCGCCCTTGACCGCGTTGGTGGCCTCGCTGGCCTTCTGACTCAGCGTGCTGGAGGCGGCCTGCGCCTTGTCCAGGGCGCCAGCCACGACCTCGTCAACTTTCGCTGTAACGGCAGATGCGCTTCCACCGGTCTTGTCATCGAAGGTGTCGGTGAGTTTGTCAACGGCCTTGGCCACCTTGTCGCCCTGCTGGTCGGCCAGTCCGCCCACGGTGGACTTGGCCTGGTCCACAAGATCGTCGGCCTTCTTCTTCACTTCGTCGAAAGTTCCCACCAACAGCTCCTTCGGGTTGATCACCGGTATCCCAGGATAGGGACGACAATGAAGAGGTGTCGAACGCTGCCGGAACCGATCTGATCGTTGCGCTGGTCGGTCCCACGGCGTCGGGCAAGTCCGCCTTGGCCATGGATTTGGCGCAGCGCTTCGACATGGAGATCGTCGATGCGGACGCCTTCTGTCTCTACCGGGGAATGGACATCGGAACCGCGAAGCCAACGCTGTCCGATCGTGAGTCAGTGGCTCACCATTTGATCGACACCCATGAGGTCGACGAAGCGGTGGATGTGGCGTGGTATCAGGCGTCGGCGCGGTTGATCATCGACCAGGTGCGCGCCCGGGGGGCCGTGCCGTTGTTGACGGGTGGCTCGGGCCTCTACGTTCAGGCGGTTCTGGACGAGCTGAGGTTTCCCGGCACGGACCCTGCGATCCGCGGCCGACTGGAGGCGGAACTCGAGCAGGAGGGCCCGTCCGAGATGCATCGACGCCTGCAACGGGTGGATGCACCGGCAGCCGCGCAGATCCTGCCCACCAACGGCCGCCGGATCGTTCGCGCTCTGGAGGTCAACGAAATGACCGGCGAGCATTTCACCGCCACGCTGGCTCAAACGCGCCCGTGGCGGTCTTCGGTGAGGATCGGTTGGGATCCAGGGGTCGAACCAGTGGATCAAGCGATCACCCAACGAGTGCACGACATGTGGCGGGCCGGATTCGTCGCGGAGGTGGAATCACTGCGACCTGGTATTGATCAGGGACGGACGGCGTCGCGGGCTGTCGGGTACCGACAGATCCTCGATGCGCTCGACATCGGGGACGATCCCGACACCGCGCGCGAGCCCACGATCGCGGCCACGAGACGCCTCGCGCGTCGGCAGAGATCCTGGTTCCGGCGCGACCGGAGTGTTCGCTGGGTGGAATCCCCGTCGCAGATTTCCCAGATCCTTGGCACGCTAGGGCTATGACGACATCCGTGAGGTTCACCAAGGGCCATGGCACGGGTAACGATTTCGTGTTCGTCCACGATGTGGAGGGGCTGTTGACCGTGACGCCGGAGGCCGTCCGAGCGGTGTGTGATCGGCGTTTCGGTCTCGGTGGGGACGGGCTGATCCGGGTGGTGCACGATGGCGCTCACTGGTTCATGGACTATCACAACGCTGACGGTTCCATCGGCGAGATGTGCGGGAACGGGGCACGGGTATTCGCAGCGTTGCTGCGGGAAGAGGGTTTGGTGACCACCGACGAATTCGCGATAGCCACTCGTGGTGGTCTGCGCCCAGTGCGTCTTCAGGACGACTGCGTCAGCGTCGATATGGGAATCCCGCGCACGGATGAGTCTGCGGTCAAAGTCACCGCGAACGGTCTCACCTGGGAGGCGCAGGCGGTGTTCATGCCCAATCCCCATGCGGTGGCGTTCGTCGACGATCTGCAAGAACCGGGTCCGCTGAACTCATCCCCTGAGATCGACTCCAGCGTGTTCCCAGACGGAACCAACGTGGAGTTCGTGGTCGTCCAGCAGCCCGGGGAGCACGTGTCGATGCGTGTCCACGAACGGGGTGTGGGGGAGACACTTTCGTGCGGCACCGGGATATGCGCGGTGGCCGACCGGGCCTTCAGCCGGGCCGACGTTCATGGCCCGGCATCCATCCGGGTGGACGTTCCCGGCGGCACGGTACAGGTGCGACGCACCACAGAAGGAACCCTGGTGCTCACCGGGCCGGCCGAACTGGTCGCGCACGGCCATCTATCACCCCAACTATCGGAGATGTTCCATGGCTGATCCCGACCTGCGAATCGAGGATCAGCTCGCCGACCGCGAGGCGCTGCGCCGGATCCCCGGGCTGTCCACCGAACTCGAGGACATCAGCGAGGTCGAATACCGCCAGGTCCGCCTCGAACGCGTGGTCCTGGTGGGCGTGTGGACCCACGGCAGCGCCCTGGATGCACAACGTTCGCTGCAGGAACTCGCCCGGCTGGCCGAGACCGCCGGATCGGTGGTGCTCGAAGGCGTGGTGCAGCGCAGGTCAGTCCCCGATCCTGCGACGTATGTCGGATCCGGCAAGGCCATCGAGTTGCGCGACATCGTGCAGGCCACGGGAGCGGACACGGTGATCTGTGACGGGGAACTGACACCGGGTCAGTTGCGCAAACTTGAGGCCATCGTGCAGGTCAAGGTGGTCGACAGGACGTGGTTGATCCTGGACATATTCGCCCAACATGCACGCAGCAAAGAGGGCAAGGCGCAGGTCGCGCTGGCCCAGATGGAATACATGTTGCCGCGACTGCGCGGCTGGGGAGAGGCGCTGAGCCAACAGGGGGCAGGCATCGGAACCCGGGGGCCGGGAGAGACGAAGATCGAGACCGACCGCCGACGGATCCGGGCGCAGATGACCCGACTGCGTAGACAGTTGCGCACCCTGGATCGCGTGCGGTCGTCGAAGGCATCGCGCCGGCGCGCCTCGGACGATCCCTCCGTGGTGATCGCCGGATATACTAACGCGGGGAAGTCGAGTCTGCTCAATCGATTGACGGGGGCCGGTCTGCTGGTGGACGACGCGCTGTTCGCGACGCTGGATCCCACGGTTCGGCAGGGCCGCACACCCACTGGCAGGCGTTTCACTGTGACGGACACCGTCGGGTTCGTCCGCCATCTGCCGCACGAACTGGTCGAGGCGTTCAAGTCGACCCTGGAAGAGGTCAGTGCAGGTGACCTGGTGCTGATCGTGCTGGACGGGACGGATCCCGACCCCTTCGGTCAATTGGCGGCCGTGCGGGAAGCGATGCGTGAGTCGCGCGACAGCGATGCCGCCGAGCTGGTGGTCGTCAACAAGGCCGACACCGCCGACCCCGACACTCTGTCCGCCATCCGACGCGAGCTGCCCGGCTCGTTGGAGGTCTCCGCCCTTACCGGACAGGGCCTTGATGTACTGCTTGACCGCCTCGACGAGATGTTGCCTGATCCAACGGTGGCCGTGGACGCCGTCGTCCCGTTCGACCGAGGTGATCTGGTCTCCAGGGTCTATGCCGTGGGTACCCACGTGGACGTCGAGCACCAGGAGGCAGGTACGCAGGTCCGGGCGCGGGTTCCGGCCGACCTTGCTGCAGCCATCAGCGCAGCGCAAACCGAGTGAGGCCTTTGCTTGGTTGCTGAAGGCGGCCGGTTACGCACATGCGAACGGCGGACGGACCGCGTGCGCCTCGATACTGCCAGAATCGACGTATGACCCCCACCACCCGGCACTTGCTCGACATGGTCGTCGCGGACCTTCGCGGCTCGGATCGACCTGGTCAGCAGGAGATGGTGGAACTTGTGGAGGAGTCGCTGGACAAGCGTTCCACGGTGCTCATCCAGGCGGGAACAGGTACGGGGAAGTCGGTGGGCTACTTGTTGCCAGCCGTGGTGCATGCCGCCGATGCTGAACCCGGTCGTTCCCGCGTGGTCGTCGCCACCGCCACACTCGCACTGCAGCATCAGTTGGTGGAGCGTGATCTTCCGCGGATGCTGGGCGCGTTGTCTGACGAGCTGCGTCGTGACGTGACCTATTCGACCCTGAAGGGTAGGAGCAACTACTTGTGCCTGGCAAGGGTCTCTGGGTCCGATCCGGACCAGCAGACTCTTGAACGCTCAACTCTGGAAGAGCAGGCAGCCAGGATCAACGAATGGTCGCAGTCAACGCAGACCGGTGACCGTGACGAACTCGAGGATATCTCCGGTATCGTCTGGTCGGCGTTCTCGGTGACTGCACAGGAGTGCTCGCGCGGCTCAGGCTGTGCCTTCGTGGAAGACTGCTGGGCTGAACGCGCGATCGCGAACGCTCGCTCCTCGGACATCGTCGTCACCAATCACACATTGCTTGCGCTGAACGCCGTGCAGGAGGGGATCATCGGTGAGCACGCTGCGGTGATCGTCGATGAGGCACACGCCCTGCCTTCTGCCCTTCAGCGAGCGGCCACCAACGAGTTGTCCGTCGAGGCGTTGAATCGGGCTGCCCGACGCACGCAGGCGGCCGGTCAAACCGATGAGGCGGATCGGGTGCAGGATGCAGCCGACGCTTTCGAGAATGCGCTCCTGGTGTGGGACGCGCCTGAAGGCAGGCGATTGGCGCAGCTGCCGCAGGCCGTTCAGCAGGCCCTGGCCAGTGTCCGCGAGGCGTGCGGGATCGCGGCAGCCGCCCTGCGCCGGGCAACCGAGGCTGATCCAGCGGCCCGTCAGCGCGCCATCGCCGCTGTGGAGGACGTGCACGCAGCAGCGGGGGAGTTACTGTCTGCGGACGAGTCCCGCGTGATGTGGCGTCGGAGGGACCGATTGGTGGTGCTGCCGCTAGACGTTTCCGCCGTGGTGCAGGACGGGATCATCGGGGAGCGCACCGCCGTTTTCACCTCCGCGACCCTACAACTGGGCGGTTCGTTCGACACGATCGCCGAGCAACTCGGTCTGGCGAAGGGCTCCTGGGTCGCAAGCGACGTGGGCAGCCCTTTCGCATACGAATCTCAGGCGATTCTGTTCGTCCCCGATCGGTTGTCGCCGCCCGGACCCGATTGGCCCACGCCGCAGGCGCTGGGGCTGGCCGCCGATCTCGTCGCCGCGGCAGGTGGTCGTGCGTTGGTTCTCATGGCCTCGTGGAACGGGGTCGAGGCCATGGCCGCAGCACTTGCCGGCGTGGTTCCGGGCACGTTGCTGACTCAGCGACGTGGCGAACCGACGGCCGGGCTCATCCGTGCCTTCTCCGAAGAGCCCAACAGCGTGCTGATCGGAACACTCGGGCTGTGGCAGGGTGTCGATGTCCCCGGTGCAGCCTGCACGCTGGTGATCATCGACAAGCTCCCCTTCCCCCCTCCCAGTGATCCGGTCGTCAGTGCCCGCCAAGCCGCCATCGATGCCCGCGGCGGATCTGGCTGGATGCAGGTGTCCCTGCCACAAGCGGCCGTCACGTTGGCGCAGGGCGCCGGGCGACTCATCCGGTCCAACACCGACCGTGGAGTCGTTGCGATCCTGGACAGTCGCCTGGCCAACCGGCGCTACGGCGGCTATCTGCGCCGAAGCCTGCCGCCGTTCAGCTTCATGACCGACGTCTCCAAGGTTCGTGACGCTCTCGGTCGCCTGGATGCCTCCTTCACTGCGTAGGCCTGGTCGGTACCACCCCGTGTGCGGGGTGTCGGTGGCTTCGCGATGTCTTCGCTCACCCTCCGGGCGGCTGCTCAGGGGGGTCCTCGGGTGTGGGTGATGACGGGGATGGTGTGGGTGTCCATGGTGATGGTGTACCGGCCGTGGTGTAGGTCGTTGTGACATCTCGAACAGAGGAGTGCCAGGTTTGACAGGTCGGTTCTGCCGCCGTCTTTCCAGTGGATGATGTGGTGGGCGTGGCAGTGCCGCGGGGTCCGTCCGCAGCGGATGCAGCCGCGGTCGCGGGCGATCAGCGCGGCCCATTGGGCCGCGGATGCCCGGCGCCGTTTTCGTCCGAGGGCGAGGGGGATGAAGGTGCCTGTGCGTTTGATCCCGAAGATCACCGTGCACACCGCCGCGCACGACAACAGATCAAACGATCCAGCGCCCAGGGGGGTGCCGTCGACCAGGGTCGCGTTGTCACTGGTGGGCAGGTTCTCCAAATCCACCAGGATGGACACCGCGGACACCCCGCCGGGGTGGGTGTTGGCCGCCGCCGCCTTCGACATGTCGGTCAGGGCATCAGCGCGGCGCTGGGCCGGGGTGGTGGTGTCGTGGGTGTCCGGCGGTCGGGTGAACGATGCCAGGGTTTCGGCCAGGGATCGCCCCGTCGACCTCGTCGAGCATCCCGGTGATCGCCCACATCCCATTCGCGCGGGCAGACAGGCGCAGGGAGCGTTTGGCGCGTTGCTGATCCAGTGTGAGGTCCAGGTGGGTGGGGTTGTCGGCCTCAGCGACAACCTGCAGTACCCGGCGCACCTCCGACGCATCGGTCAACTTCGCCAGGCCGACGATCGCGGCCTCTTTGCTGGTGAAGTCATCGATCGCGGGGGCGTGGGCCAGGATCTGATACACATGCAACCCCGAAATACTCCCGGCAGCCCACGCATCCTTGACCGTGGGTAGGTCGTGCAGGGCGTTGGCGGTGTTCACCATCCCCGACCCCACCGCCACCGGGGATCCGGTGGCGATCGCCACCAGCGACCCGGTGGTGCCTGCGCCCAGGACCCGGGAATCCCCACCGGTATCGGCGGCACCGGCCAGACCGGTCAGATACGCCTCGATGCGGTTCCGCAACTTCGCGGTGTGCCGCATCGCCGCGGCGCGTTCCTCCGCGCACAGCAGGTCGGGGTCCGGCAGCGCATCTATATCGTCGTTGATCTGGTCGAACCCGGCCGGGGCGGCAGTGGGTAGGGAGGCGCGGATCCGGGCCCGGCGGTGCGCCGCCCGCGACACATCAAAAAACGACGAAGAAGCAGCAGTAGACGTAACGGCCATAGGACACCCCCGATCGACACAAGAACCTTGAATGTCGTATCGGAGAGGCTTGGTGCCCCACCGCGACGTCGCTCCACGAGCTGACGAAAACCAACTACCAACTACCTGTTACGAACCATAAACCCAGGGGCTGACATCCACCCCCGCCCACCTCTTCGAACCATAAACCCAGGGTCCGACATTCTCCCCGGACTACCTGTTTCGAACCGTAGACCCAGGGTGTGACATCTTCCCCGGACTACCTGTTTGAACCATAAACCCGGGGTGTGACATTCTCCCCGAGCTACCTGTTCGAACCGTAAACCTAGGGTGTGGCGTCTTCCCTGGACCACCTGTTTCGAACCGTAAACCCGGGGTGTGACATCTTCCCCGAACCGCCTGTTCTGAACTATAAGCCGCGGGTGTGACATCTCACCGAGCTACTTGATCCATGAACCGAGTCTGCGGCATTTCCGTGGCGGCCTATTCGCAAGATTTGCCCTGGTCTGGCAAGTTCTCCGGCTGGCAGTCCAGACACCTTCTCCACAATCTGGTGCCGCGACACGTGCACACCTCGAAGCATGCAGGCTCCTGTCTGATGCTTAAGGTTCGACGTGAGGGTCCTCGCGTGAACCCCTGGTGTCCAGTTGAGATGCCAGCCCGCAAAGTGAAGGTCCCGCGCACCGCAGAGACGGGACCTTCACTTTGCGTGAGGGGCCGGAGTGATTCAGATCTTCCGCAGGACGGCTACGACGAGTCCAAGAATCTGACAGTCGTCGCCGTTGATCGGCTCGAAAGCGGGGTTGTGCGGCAGTAGCCAGACATGTCCATCGCTGCGCTTGAACGTCTTTACGGTGGCCTCGTCATCCAGCAGCGCGGCCACGATCTCGCCGTTGCTCGCATCCGGCTGCCGCCGAACCACGACCCAGTCGCCGTCGCAGATGGCGGCCTCAACCATGGAGTCACCGATCACCTTAAGCAGGAACAACTCCCCGTCACCCACCAGCTCTGCGGGAAGTGGGAAAACACTCTCCACCGACTCCTCGGCCAGAATCGGACCGCCTGCCGCGATCCGCCCGACGAGCGGTACGTATCGGGGAGTGGGCCTGTCGTCGCCACTGCCGGTGTCGTCGAGCTCGTCCGGCAGCAGAACCTCGAGTGCGCGCGGGCGATGAGGGTCTCGCCGGATATAGCCCTTCCGCTCGAGAGCCTTCAACTGGTAGTTCACGCTCGAAGGGCTGGTCAATCCGACGACTTCCCCGATCTCACGGACCGAGGGTGGGTAGCCGCGGGCAGCGACGGTCCTGCGGATTTCGGTCAGAATGATCCGCTGGCGTTCGGTCAGGCCGTCGCGTCCAGGAGTGGCATCGGGCATTTCGACCACCTGTCCCTCAGATGAGCCGTCTTTCGGATCGTTGGTTGTCGCGGATGACGCCATGGTTCCTCCCTTGTCGATGTATGCCTCCACATTAGCCAGGTCTCGGCGATTACTCAAACATATGTTCGACATTGTGTAAACGTGTCGTACCTGTGTGTTCACATCGAAAATGTCATACCCGAGGGGTAGACATCGAACATGCGTTCATGAGAACGTGTGTTCGAGCAGATAGTGAGATAAGGAGTTCGCAATGGCTATCATCAGCGCTTCCCCAGGGATCACGGTCGGGGCACTGCGTCCATCCGTTCGGTTTGCTCCCGGGCCAGAGTTGCCGGCCCATCCCGCGCGCCCCTCAGTCGGAGAGCGGGGCACGTCGCCTGATCAGGCGGCCAAGCCGCAACTGCGGATCCCCGCCGGAATGCGCTTGATCGCCGGGATTGTCGGTCTATTCATCTTGACGCTGGCCTTATCCGGGCTGATATCACGAGCAGCCAGCACGGTGGCTGCCGTTGCCGACGCGCCAGCCCACCACTCGGCGCCTGTGGAGAGTGTGGCCTATCCGGCGTGGACGGTTGGCCCGGGCGACAGCCTGTGGAGCATCGCGCGAGCCACCGCTCCGGAGGCCGATCCAAGAGCGACGGTACAGGTGCTCCGGACGCTGAACGGTCTCTCGCCGCAGCACGTGCTCCAGGTCGGCGAGGTTCTGCAGCTTCCCATGCGCTGAGGCGGACCGAAACGCCCCATTTGGGGTGGTCCTGCTGAGGGCTGCGACACGCGTCGAGAAACACTGAGCCGAAAGTGCTTGCACATAGGCCGCGGCGCGCATACGGTTACCACCACATGTAGTAGTTACACCGATGTGATTCATCCACAGATTGTGGTGGGTTCGGCACAGGTTGTCCCCAGGTAATCCGCCGAACAGTCCACAACCGTCAACGAAATCCAGGTTGGGAGGCCCCATGCATTGCCCGTTCTGCCGCGGCGACGACTCTCGGGTCGTAGACAGCCGTCTGGCCGACGATGGGGCTGCGGTGCGACGTCGCCGACAGTGCGCGCACTGCCAACGACGGTTCACCACGATCGAGGTGGCGGCGCTGAATGTCGTGAAGCGCTCCGGGGTGGTCGAGCCGTTCCGCCGGGACAAGATCGTCAGTGGAGTTCGCAAAGCATGTCAGGGACGCCCTGTCACCGACGACGAGTTGGCGGTTCTCGCTCAGCAGGTCGAGGACTCCCTGCGCGATTCCGGTTGCGCGGAAGTGCCGGCCCACGAGATCGGACTGACGATCCTGGGACCGTTGCGGGAGCTCGACGAAGTCGCCTACCTGCGTTTCGCATCGGTCTATCGTTCGTTCGATTCACTCGCTGATTTCGAGCACGAGATCGCGCTACTCAAAGCCAGTCGTCAGCAGTCCGGGGGCGGCGCCAACGAAGTACCCATCGATATCACCGAAGGGCACAAACGGCCCCTCGCAACTGTTGTCCAGAAGGAGGGCATATGACCGAGCAGTCCATTCCCAAGGCGCGCACCGCAGGCGCGAAAGGGGCAGAGGTGACCGTGCACACGACGGGCTTGACCATCGAACCGCTGTACACGACGCCCGGAGTTCACCCGTACGACGAGGTCGAATGGGAACGTCGGGACGTCCTGCAGACGAACTGGAAGACCGACGAGGTGGTGTTCGAACAGCGCGGCGTCGAGTTCCCTGCGTTCTGGTCGCTGAACGCATCGACCATCGTGACCACCAAGTACTTCCGTGGCGCACTGGGCACCGACCAACGGGAATGGAGCCTGAAGCAGCTGATCGACCGTGTGGTGCTCACATACGTGAAGGCCGGCAAGGAGAACGGGTACTTCGCCACTGAGCAGGATGCACATGTCTTTGAGCGTGAACTCACCTGGATGCTGCTGCACCAGGTGTTCTCGTTCAACTCCCCGGTCTGGTTCAACGTGGGCACCAGCGCCCCCCAGCAGGTCAGCGCCTGTTTCATCCTGGCGGTCGACGACACCATGGACTCGATCCTGAACTGGTACCGCGAGGAGGGCCTGATCTTCAAGGGCGGCTCCGGCGCGGGCCTGAACATCTCGCGGATCCGGTCGAGCAAAGAACTGCTGCGGTCTTCCGGTGGCACTGCCTCCGGTCCGGTGTCGTTCATGCGCGGCGCCGATGCTTCGGCCGGCACCATCAAGTCCGGTGGGGCCACCCGGCGCGCGGCCAAGATGGTCGTGCTCGACGTGGATCACCCCGACATCGAGGAGTTCATCGAGACCAAGGTTCGTGAAGAGGAGAAGATCCGGGTCCTGCGCGATGCCGGCTTCGACATGGATCTCGGCGGCAAGGACATCAACAGCGTCCAGTACCAGAACGCCAACAACTCGGTGCGGGTCTCCGACGAGTTCATGCGGGCTGTGGAGTCGGGCGACGACTTCGGCCTGCGTTCGAGGACAACTGGCGAGGTGATAGACACGGTCGACGCCAGGAAATTGTTCCGCAAGATGTCCGAGGCTGCGTGGGCGTGCGCCGACCCGGGGATCCAATATGACGACACGATCAACGACTGGCACACGAACCCGGAGACCGGACGGATCACCGCGTCGAATCCCTGTTCGGAATACATGTCGTTGGACAACAGCTCGTGCAATCTCGCATCCCTGAACCTGCTGAAGTTCCTGAAGGATGACGGCAGTTTCGACGCAAACGCTTTCAGCAAAGCCGTGCAACTGATCATCACCGCGATGGACATCTCGATCTGTTTCGCGGACTTCCCCACCGAGGCGATCGGGAAGACCACGCGTGACTACCGGCAGTTGGGAATCGGCTTCGCGAACCTCGGTGCGTTGTTGATGGCCACCGGCCTCGCCTACGACTCCGATGCTGGCCGCGCTCTGGCTGCTTCCATCACGAGCCTCATGACCGGTGCTGCCTACAAGCGCTCCGCTGAGCTGGCTGGTGTGGTCGGGCCGTATCAGGGTTTCGCCCGCAACGCAGAGGCTCACGCCCGGGTGATGCGCAAGCACGCCTCGGCGACAGACGGTGTACGTTCGGTATCCCCGCTCGACTCCGAAGTGCTGCGATTGGCATCGACGGTGTGGCAAGAGGGCAATGCGATCGGCTCCAAGAACGGCTGGCGCAACGCCCAAGCCAGCGTGCTCGCGCCCACCGGCACGATCGGATTCATGATGGACTGCGACACCACCGGTATCGAGCCGGACTTCTCGCTGGTCAAGTTCAAGAAGTTGGTTGGCGGCGGATCCATGCAGATCGTCAACCAGACCATCCCGCGGGCGTTGACGAAACTCGGCTACCCACAAGAAACCATCGAGGCCGTGGTGGAGTACATCGCCGAGCACGGACACGTCGTGGACGCACCCGGACTCAAACCTGAGCACTACTCGGTCTTCGATTGTGCGATGGGCGAGCGCGCTATCAGCCCCATGGGTCACGTCCGAATGATGGCCGCGGTGCAACCGTTCCTATCCGGTGCGATTTCCAAGACCGTTAACATGCCGGAGACAGCCAGCATTGAAGAGGTCGAGGAGATCTACTTCGAGGGCTGGAAAACGGGCCTGAAGGCACTGGCCATCTACCGGGACAACTGCAAGGTGGGTCAGCCCCTCTCCGACGGAAAAGCCGACAAGAAGCAGGCACCGGCCGATGTCGTTGTCGAACACCGGCCGGTCCGCAAGCGCTTGCCGAAGGTGCGGCCGAGCCAGACGATCTCGTTCAGCGTGGGTGGTGCCGAGGGCTATATGACCGCGGGTTCGTACCCGGACGATGGTCTCGGGGAAGTCTTCCTCAAACTCGGCAAGCAGGGGTCGACACTGGCTGGGGTGATGGATGCGTTCTCGATTGCGATCTCCATCGCTCTGCAGTACGGGGTCCCGCTCGAGGCATACGTGTCGAAGTTCGTGAACATGCGCTTCGAGCCGTCTGGGATGACAGACGACCCGGATATCCGGATGGCGCAGTCCATGATGGACTACATCTTCCGGCGGTTGGCCCTGGATCACCTGCCGTACGAGAAGCGCGCAGGGCTGGGCATCTTCACAGCCGATGAGCGGGCAGGCCAGCTCAACGAGTCGACTGAACAGGCCGCCCAGTCACCCGCGGCGCCCCACGAGTCGGATCAGTTGGACGCACCCGTGGTGCCGCACGAGATGGGAACGGCCAGCGTTCCAGCGTCGGTTCACTCGTCGGCTGAGTTGCTTGAGGCGATCACCGGCAAGACTGCCGACGCTCCTCTGTGCATGACGTGTGGGATCAAGATGCGCCCGGCAGGTTCGTGCTACGTGTGCGAGGGATGTGGCTCGACCAGCGGTTGCAGCTGACCAGCTAGTACAAACGCTGTAGCGGTGGATCGTCGACGTTTTGATTGACGGCGAATGAGAACCAATGCGAAGGCCCCCAGTGCACCGACTGGGGGCCTTCGCTCTTGGTACAGGTCTGGCAGGGCATCGCGGAAGGCTGCCACTGTCTGGGTCGCGTCGCTCCGGGTTCTGCTGCCCGAACCCGGCCGAAGCGGGCAGGACACACGAAGCCGGGGTCGCGCTGGTACGCCGAGCCGGGATCCTTTGTACGAACGGAACCCGAAATTGAAAACGGTCCTCACGTCAGAACACGCAAGGATCGCGGTCAACCGCGACTTTGAAGGCTCAAACCCCATTGGGCGAGCCCTTCCTGGGACAACGGGTAGAGGGCTCGGAGCTCTCACTGCGAGGTGTTCGCCGATGACGAGGTGAAGACCGGTTCGGAGCCGACCTTGCCGTTCAGAACTGACGAAGTGGCGAAGTCAACTGTGCGATAGAGCCGTACCGGATCCCGATGTCTTCGCTCGGTACATGGCTTTGTCCGCCCTGCGCAGGACAGCGTCGGCATCGTCGCCGGGCATGACCATGGCGCCTCCGACGCTCGCAGTGATCTTGAGTTCCACGCCAGGCATGTCGCCGGCGCGTGCTATCGCGGCGGAGATCCTTTCCATGACTCGGTCAGGGTCATCCCGACGGTTGAGTTGGCAGATCACTGCGAATTCGTCACCTCCGAGCCTGCTCACCAAGTCCCCGCTCCTGGTGTCGCCGAAGAGGCTGGTGGCCACGCACTGCAGGACACGATCGCCGGCATGGTGGCCGAGTTCGTCATTCACCTCTTTGAATCCGTCGAGGTCGGCGATCGCTACGAGGATGGGTTCCGCCGGGTCGAAGGTCTCCAACCTGCGGGGCAGTTCTTTGAAGAGAGCCCGCCGATTCGCCAGCCCGGTGAGTTCGTCGGTCATGGCTTGGTGCTGAACCCTGGACAGCCTGGCCAGTCCCCGGTAGTTCAGCGCTGTCTGCACCACCACCAGGAGAAGGACAACTGTGGCTAGCCACACGGAGACCGGGTAGACCTCATTGAAGGCTGCCAGGACAAGCGTGCCGACCGCGAGCGCGGTGGCCAATCCCGACATCAGCATCGGCGCGTAGACCGATGGACTCTCAACGGGCACGGTCCTCGGTCCCTGCCAGGAACCCCAGGCGATCAGCCACCATCCGAGCACCCACGAGGCGTCCAGTGGACCCCCGAACTCATATGTCCCAAGGATCGCCTCCCGTGCGTACACCAGATCGCCGATCGTCAGCAGAGCCACACCCGCGGCAACGAAGATCCACATACGTCTGTCGGAGTCCTTGGTCAGTGCGATCTTGCCCACGAGCATTGCCAGCACAACCATGTCGAACAGGGGGTAGGAGATCTGCGACAGCGTTGCAGCCAGCAGGCCCGAAGAAGTTGTCTGCAGCAACGTTTCGATCACAGGCCTGAGCAGCACGCTGGCCAGGACGACGGCTCCCAGGAAGCCCAGGATCACGTCGAGGATGATTCGCACATCATGGCGGTGGCGCTCACGACGCAGTGCCAGGGCCGCTGCCACAAACAGTCCGAGAAAAGCCAGGCTGTAGCCGATATCGGCCACGGAGGGCAGTGGCGCCGGTACCCCCGTCAGGGTGTACGCGGCAAAGGCGAGATTTCCGAGCAGATATCCCGACGTTGCGACGGCCAGCCACGCGATTGCGCCTCGGTTCGGATTGGGCATGAGTGCGCGCACCCACAACGAAGCGGCCAGCAGCAGCAGGACGGTGTTCACGAGCCCGATCTCAAGCGCCGGCGAGTAGCCGTCGTCACCGCGCAAGAAGATCGACGCGACGTAGGCCCAGACCAACGTCAATGTCGCGTACTTGTAGGCCAGCGCCCAGGGACTGGGGCGGCCAGGCTGCGGATTCACCTAAATCACCGGCACAAGACTAGGGGGCCCCACTTACTGATCGCGCACCACGAACGGGCGAATCCCTTCAAGAGATGAATGGCGCGGGCTGCGCACCAGGCCAGGCCAGAGATGGCAGAGTCGACCTATGGAATACCAGATCTCGGTCGCGCAACATGCAACGCAGAAGGCACTGGTCATCACGCAGAGCCTGGCGCGCGAAGACATCCGGGAGTACCTTGACGCAGCCTTCCCGGAAGTTGCCGCACTGCTGGCCCAGCGTGGTGTCACGGCAGCAGGCCCACCGTTCGCCCGTTATCGGGTGGACGCGGATACCTTCCACGTCACGGCGGGAATCCCGGTACCCAACGGGGTCGAGGGTTCTGGACGGGTACGGCTGGACGAACTGCCCGGCGGCGATATCGCGTCAACGGTGCATGTCGGCTCCTACGAGGAACTCCCCGCCGCATTCCACGCCGTCATCGAATGGCTGCCGGGAGCCGGATACACAATCACCGGTGACCCGTGGGAGAGCTATCTCGACCAACCAGATGTGCCGCAGCCTCGTACTCAGGTCAACTTCCCCGTGACGCGACGCACATGAGGCATCCGCTGCCATCAGGCGAGGAGGACCGATGACGTTCCTGGAATCCGGTGAGGTGCTTGTGCACATCGGTCCTCCGAAAACCGGAACAACTGCACTTCAGCAGTCGTTGGCTGCCGCACGCCGTCAGATGCGTGGCCAGGGGGTGCTGTACCCCGGGAAGAAGTTCTCGCATTGGACCGCGTCATGCTCGGCGCTGGGCATTTCGACCACCACCCATCCATCCGACCCGCCGGTCGCTCCCGAAGTGTGGGAGAGGTTCGCCCAGCGGGTGGGCCGGCGCAAGGACCGCGCGGTGGTGTCCAGCGAGCAGTTCGCCGATGCATCCCCGGAACTGGTGGCGAAGATCGTTGGCGACCTCGGTGGCCCGGACCGGGTCAGGGTCCTGCTCACACTGCGCCCCCTGGGTCTGATCCTGCCGAGCAGCTGGCAGCAGTCCCTGAAGTCCGGCGCTCCGAAGCCGCTTCCTGGGCCGTTGCGCAAGGCCAAGTCCCGGGTGGTCAAGCCGTATGAGCAGTGGCTTCGGGAGACCTTGGAGGGAAAGAACGCAACGTTCTGGGGGAGGTTCGACTATCCGGCACTGATGCGGCGATGGGCGCAGGTTGTCGGCGTTGAACGGGTAGCGGTGATCGTCGTGGACTCAGGGGATCCACTTCGCATCCTGCGCGACGCCGAACGCGTCATCGGACTGCAGCCGGACACCCTGCAGCGCGTCGTGACCAAGACCAACCGCTCACTGAGCTACGAGGAAGCGGCCGTGGTCCGTCAATGGTTGGTGGCCTTGGAACAACAGATGCCGATGCCGGCCGAGCAGTACCACCAGTGGATCCGGCGAGGCGCGCTGTGGGGACTGGTGGACGGCCGCCAACCCGGTGTCGACGAGCACGCGATCCGCACGCCCGCTTGGGCGCTGGACGCGGTGAACGAGCGCACGAACCGGATGATCGACGAGATCCAGAGCCTGGGTGTGGACGTGAACGGGTCGCTGGCCGACCTGATCATCCCCGAGGCCCCCAGTGCGAACGTGGACGGGGACCTGAACACGGTGCCGGTCGATGTCGCCATCCAGTTGCTCATGGGTCTGGCGACGATGGCGGCCAAGGACGCCAAACGCGGTTGACGCGACATCGGGTACGCCTGTGTTGACCCACGCCTCGCGAAGTGGGCACCAGCCGAAGTCAGTCTCCTGGAATTGCCATCTTTGCGAGGAAATGGCGTGCGTTGTGTCTGGTTTGTGGTAGTACGTGCCTCGCAAAGTGGGCAGAGCACGGGTACCGGTGCCCAGTTTGCGAGGTCAGGGAAGGGTGAATGTCCCGATGGTCCCAGCCCGTGACACGGAGACCACGGAGTCGGTCACGCCGACCCGGGGCGTGTCAGTGCCGGCTGCGACGACCGTGACCCAAGTGCGCTTCTTGCCCTTCTTCAGCAGGGCACGGCGTTGCAGGACTGTGCCCTTGACCAGTTCCCCGTAACCGTTGGTGAACCACCCGTCCGGCCGTTTGCTGTTGGGGCGGTACTTGCGCACGGCGCCACCGCCGGTGAATTTGACGCGGGCCCGAGCCGTCGGTGTCACCAGGGTCGCTCCCCGCTTCTTCGGGTTCACCTTCACGCCATTGGGGATCTGCCAGCGTTGATCGGCGCGAATCCGCTTCTTGGCCTTGATCGAGTCAACAACCACCAGAGCGTCGACGGCGGTGTCGTAGTAAACACAGCGCTTGATCACTGCGGCGACGTAGGTGCGGTCCCGCAAACAGGTGCGGTTGTACGGATCGCTGGTCGTGGCCAGGACCTTGGACGACCCGCTTGCCGCGACGCTGACGGAGGCGAGCCCGAGCGAAGACGCCTTGCGCTTTTTCGTGGACTTCTTCTTGGGTTTCTCCACCACCCGGATCACGCTGTGGCCGGACCTGCTGACCATGTAGTCGCGGATTGCGGAGCTGTCGTAGCGGTAGGGTCCCGGATCCCCGACGAACTCGGAGCCGTAGCTGTCGAACGTCACCGATCCGAGGTCGCTGTGGACGTGAGCCGTGACGTACGGCCGGGAGACCCGCACGGAGAAGAAGGACGGATGATGCCCGTCAACGTCGGTCCAACTGTTGCGGCCGAACACGTAGCCGCCTTCGAACACCTCGTAGAGGTTCGTCGGCGGTTGCCCTTCGGCGCCCTGGGTGGCTGCCCACCTCACCTCGGAGTCCGGCGCGAACCACTTCTTCGACAGCCGTGCGCGATGCGTGTCGCCCTTCATGACGAGGTAGAAGTTGGGATCCACGGCGGCGGCCAGGAAGTGCTCCTGCCGTTTGATCGCCGCGGCGATCTGGTCGTAGGGTTCGCCGCACCGCGCATAGACCGGCGCCAGTTTGGTCAGCAGTCGCAAGGTGTAGTACGCGTACCACGGTGAGCCTTCACGATCGCTTCCGTCGGGCAGGACGAGATAGTCGGCCAGACGGTTGAGGTTCGCTGCGGCCTGATCCCGTTTCTCCGCGTCCCCGAGGTAACAGAAGGCCGCGAGAGCTGAGCCCTGTGAATGGATCGCGGTGTTGTTCGTGCCCCCGCCGAGTTTGAAGCCCTTGAGTTGCTTGTTTGCCTCCTTGCGGGTGGCCTTGACGAAGCGTGCACCGTTGCTGATGTCCGAGGCGCAGGTCAACGTCCACAGCCGCTCACCGGCGATGATCGGCTGGGTCACCGACCAAGTACGGGTCTTCTTCTTCTTGTGTTTGCTCAGCCAGTCCCCGATGAGACCGTAGAAGCGTTCCACCATCGGCACATCACCGCGCCGGGCTCCGGTGTAGAGCAGGGGAGTGGCCCAATAGAGACCGTTCACATGGGTGTTGCCCGATGAGTCCAGCGTCTTCTGGGGTTTCCAGTCCGGTTTGGCGCTCAGTCGGTAGTAGCCGTATTGACCGAGATCGGCGATGTTGTCGTCCATGATGGAGTCGGCTCTCGCCGCATCCCCGCCTTTGTTGGGGATCAGCAGGCGACACCAGGAGTCCGCGCGGATGTTCTGTTTCATCGGGATGCCGTAGGGCCCCGCAGGTGGCAACGGGGTCGTGGTTTGCGTGGGCGTGGGCGAGTCACTGGGCGTCGGCTCGGTGCTCTGGGCCGGCGAGCCACTCGGCGCTGGCTCGGAGCTCTGGACCGGCGAGTCACTGGGGTCCACCGGGGCTGACGTGTTCGCAGCGGGTGCCACAGGGGCCTCAGGGGTCGCCTGAGGTGCCTGCGACGTGCTCGGCACCGGCGACGAAGTCGAGCCGGCGGCAGGCGACACGCCGCCCACGAGGGCAAGCACTGTGAGCGCGACGACGGGACTACGCATACCTTTGTCCTACCAGACATTCCCAGAATGGCCGATTCCCCACCCGGAATGGCCCATCTATCGGACGACCGCCCGGAGAGTCAGATGCAACCGTCAGAAGCCGAGGAGATCGTCGGGCTGCTACGCCAGATGAGAGTCATGGCGCATGTCCACCCGACCGGGCTGCAGAAGAGCGCCATCCGCGTCGTTCTACCGGGGGGCAGAGAAGCGATTTGGGACGCGGACTCAGCTGCTGGACTCGAGGCACAGGTGCTGGCTGACGGAATGCTCGTGGGATTTGTTCCACTCATCGCTGGTTCTGAGGACTTCGACGCCCGCCAGAGTGCCGACGTAATCGCCCGCGCTGACTACGGTCCCCGCGCCTGAGCCGGACGGAAGACCGGAATCGCGCTGCGGTCCATCGCGGACCTTCATCCACAGATTCGGTTGGGGGTCTGGTACCAGAACGCCTCAGCCACGACCGTTGATCCATGCCCGTCACCATTTCCAGCCCTGAAGCGGCCGTGGCCGCCACCCCCTACGTTCTCGGCTTCGCTCCGCGCGACTCGGTTGTTCTCCTGTTGAGCGGAGACGGTCCACATCTCGCGGTGCGGGTGGATCTGCCCGAGCGTGCAGATCTGAACTGGATCGCCACGATCCTTGCCGGGCTGCCCAACCCGTTGCCGTCCAAGACCGTTGTGCTCGCCTACGCAGACACGATGGCGGTGCCTCACACGACCGAGATCACCAAGTGGCTCGCCGATCTGCTGGTCGCCGTCACCGATCTGGTGGCGGTCCTGGTGATCGGCGATGGCCGAGTACGGTCACTTTCCGAAGACGGCCCGCTCGGCCAGGAGTTGGACATTGATCTGGAGTCGCTGCGCGATCACCCGGTGATCGCCGAATGTGTGGCCCAAGGGATGACGTGTATGCCAGCGCGAGAGACCCTGGCCAGCACGTTGCTGCCGGTCGCCGACACGGTGGCGAGCCAGGTCGCGGATGCCTTGCGCACCGCAACGGCGCCCACGCAGGGATATGAGAAGGCACGGGCTGAACTCGAACAGCGCGCGCTGCACGTGTTGCTGTCGGGGAATCCGTTGGCGCCCGAAGACGTGGTGTGTGTGGCGCGGGCCTGTCGTGATGTGCACGTCCGTGACCCTCTGTTGGCGATCATTCTCGACGAGCATGCCCACGGACAGGTGACGCTGGCACACGTGCGGACGAGGCTGTTGTACGCCATCACCCATCTTCCGGACACGGATGCTGCGCCCGTGGCGGCAACCATGGCGCTGATCGCCTGGGCCGATGGTGACGGGGCCGTGGCACTGATGGCCGCCGATCGGGCATGTGATCTGGAACCGACGAACACGCTGGCGCCTTTGGTCATTCACGCTTTGCAGCACGGACTGCCGCCAAACACGTGGGCCTCGCTCACCGACGACATCCCGATGGAGGTGCTCAGGGGGCAGGTGAGGCGCAGCGCATAGCGCGTATTCTTAGGAACTCTCGACGTGCGGAGGTCGCTGTAAGCACCTCCGACACGGGGATGTGCCATCGGGCATGTGCCGGGGGAATAGCCAGGGCGTGACAGAATGTTGTACTGGACGTAGCAGGTAGTGATGCTGCGAGAGCCCAACCCGATCCTCGACGAGAGGTTGTTACGTGCCGACTGTTAAGTCGAAGAAAGCCCCAGCGGCTGCCAAACCGGCGACGGCGAAGAAGGCTCCGGCCAAGACCGCCACGAAGGCCGCCGCCAAAGCAGAGCCGACCGCAAAGGCCTCGGCGAGCAACGGGGCCGCGAAGAAGGCTCCGGCCAAGAAGACCACGACGAAGGCTCCTGCTCGCAAGGCGGCCGCGACCAGTGCCAAACCCCCGGCCAAGAAGGCGCCTGCCAAGAAGGCCGCCACGGCGACGGCGACCACGCCGACTGCGCCTGCCAAAAAGGCGGCTGCCAAGCGGGCGCCTGCGAAGAAGGCTCCGGCCAAGAAAGCAGCAGCCAAGAAGGCCGGACAGACAGATGCGGTGAGCCCCGACGACCTGAAGAAGGCAGCGGAGTTGGAGCAGGATCTCGAGACGGATCTCAAGCAGGACCTCAAGAAGCTCGAGGACGAGAAGGAGAAGGAGCCCGGCACCTTCACGCTCTCCGATGCCGACGACACCGACGAACCGGTCGCCCAGGTCACTCAGGCCGGTGCCACGGCCGACCCGGTCAAGGACTACTTGAAGCAGATCGGCAAGGTCCCGCTGCTCAACGCCGAGCAAGAAGTGGAGTTGGCCAAGCGTATCGAAGCCGGGCTGTTCGCCGAGGAGAAACTCGCCGACAACCCGGATCTGGACACCGAGACCCGGATCAAGCTCGAGTGGATCTCAGAGGATGGCCGCCGGGCCAAGAACCACCTGCTGGAGGCGAACCTTCGACTCGTGGTGAGCCTGGCGAAGCGGTACACCGGCCGTGGGATGTTGTTCCTGGACCTCATCCAGGAAGGCAACCTGGGGCTGATCCGCGCGGTCGAGAAGTTCGACTACACCAAGGGCTACAAGTTCTCGACGTACGCCACATGGTGGATCCGACAGGCGATCACGCGCGCGATGGCCGACCAGGCCCGCACCATCCGGATCCCGGTGCACATGGTCGAGGTCATCAACAAGCTGGCCCGTGTGCAGCGCCAGATGCTGCAGGACCTCGGTCGCGAACCAACCCCGGAAGAACTGGCCGCGGAACTGGACATGACCCCGGACAAGGTCGTCGAGGTGCAGAAGTACGGCCGTGAGCCCATCTCTTTGTCTACGCCGCTCGGCGAGGACGGCGACAGTGAATTCGGGGATCTGATCGAGGACTCCGAGGCCATCGTGCCTGCGGACGCAGTGTCCTTCACCCTTCTCCAGGAGCAACTGGAATCGGTGCTCGACACGCTTTCCGAGCGCGAGGCCGGCGTTGTCCGTATGCGCTTCGGCCTCTCGGACGGTCAGCCGAAGACTCTCGACGAGATCGGCAAGGTCTACGGGGTGACTCGTGAGCGCATCCGACAGATCGAGTCGAAGACGATGAGCAAACTTCGTCACCCTTCGCGAAGCCAGGTACTGCGCGACTATCTCGACTGAGACCGGCTCAGCGCGGCATGCGGAAACGGGTCGTGCGGCTTTGCCCGCTGCGCCCGGCCTCCGAGTCGGCGACCACGTAGAACCAGTAGGTGCGTCCTCGTTTCACTTTGATGCGGGTCGTCTGACTGGTGGTACTGCGCACGCGTTTGAACGATGCGCCGTTCGTCGAACGGTAGACGAGGTAGGCCGAGACGGGCTCGCCGAGTTCTTCAGACGCCCGCCAGTGCACTCGGAGCTTGCGCTTGGTTACCTTCGTGACCCGGGGTTTGCCCGGGGGATCTGGTGCGATGTCTTCGGCGGCTCCCTCATCTGCAGCCGGTGCCTGGTAGACCGGCGCCGGTTGGGTGGGTGTTGGTGACGTCCCCGGAATTCCCGGTGCAATAGGAGTTGGCGACGTCGTGGATGGCTGGGGCGTTGGCGACGTCGTGGATGGCTGGGGCGTCGGAGACGTCGTGGATGGCTCGGGTGTCGGAGATGTCGGACTCGGCGACGGCTCTTGCGGTTCGCTGATAGTGAAGTCCGGTCCGGATGCCCATGCCAGGGGTTTGGTTTGGCCATCGAGTGGCCGGACCCGCCAGCGGTATTCCCCGGGGTAGAGAGGCGCGACTGCTGTGCTGTAGGCGAGGTTGTCGGTTTCCACGTTGGCAGACCTAGCCCAAGTCCCAGTCGTGAACTGAATCTGATAATTCTTGACGCCTCCCGGCGTGGAGGCGGGGTATACAGCCCGCGCTGAGGTGAGTGCGTCGCCCCATCGCAGAAGGACGTTTTGGTCATCGTCGAACGTTGTGGCCGTGAGGTCGAGAACGGGCTCGCTGCGTTTGCTGAAGCGACCCACGTAGCGCAAGTCGTTGATCGCCGCAGAGTCAGCCAACCGGCACTTGACCTCGCTCTGGCTCGGGTCCAGTGGGTCATATCTGCAGGGCATCGCGAACCAGTAGTAGGTGCCAGCTGGCCCGTTGTCGTCATAGGTCTCTGGAGGTACGAAAACCGCACCGCGCGTGCGGTATTCCGCAACCCGGTTGGTGAAGTCCCTGTCTAACGCGATGACGACGCGGTAGGCCACAGCTCCGTCGGCGGGCTCCCAACTCAATACGGGGACATCTGAATCGATCCCGGTCAGGTTCCGGGGGACGACAGGATCGAACAGTGAACCGGAGCCGGCTATCGGATCGGTCGGGGTGAAAACCAGCATCCCCGGCGCTGCCTCGCCTGGCTCGCGTCGCTCATCCGACCACATTCCGTACACCGGCGTCGTCCCGATCGCCGGATAATCGGGCTCCACGGTTGCGTCGACCGCACGTACCCGCACCGAGTACCCCTTGTGCGCCTCGATCGGGAACCTGACGACAAAGAACTGTGCAATCGCCTCGGGGTCTGTCGGGGCGGAACCGGCGATGGTGAACGTCCGGGGGTCACCCCCGGCGGATTCGATCTCGGCAGCGAACGGAGCCACAATCTGACTTTCGCCAGTTGCGTCCATGAACCGCACGTAGACCAGATCCCCGGTGCGTCCGTCCGTCGATTCGATAGCTATCTGATCAGGGGCTGGTTCGCTCCAGGCAGTGGCATCCGTCCATGCGCGGATCGGGGACATTATCCCGTCGCAGGGGTCGAGGGCGTCCCGGCGGACATAAGCGTTTTCATATGCCGGTGCCACCACGGTATGAGGGGTTGTACAGGTTATGGTTTCGTCCGGGGAATTGGTGGGGGTGAGTTGAAGTTGGTAGTACGCGGCTCCCGGCACCGGATCCCAGGTGATTGCGATGTCGTTAAGAGCCGGTGTGCTACCACCCGTGAGCAGTCGAACGTTCTCTACTCGGGAAGCTGGTTCATCTGCTTGGACGCCCGTTGCCTCGTCAAGGTTGGTCCAGCGCCGGGTGAACGTCTCGGAGGCACTCCATTCTCCCCTCGCGCCATCCGTGCCGACCGCGCGCACATGCCAGTAGTGTGTCTTGGCCGCGTAGCTGAACGTCGGTACGTAGGTCGTGCCGTAGACAGGTCGAGGTTGGGCGACTCCGACCGGATCGGTAGGCAAGCGAGGATCTGTCACCGTGACGAACTGGTCATCGAGGGCGACCTCGATCTCGTAGTACGCAGCCTCTGCGACCGGATCCCACGAGAACAACGGCTGATCCACGGTGGCTCCGGCCGTAGGCGTCAGTAGTGTTGGAGCAGGCAATGGCGCTGCGTTGGCGGTCATGGGTACGAGCGCCAGCACCAGGGCGACGACGAAGAGCCAGGCGCTCGTCCACATCGGTCTCATGGAAACTCCCCGTTCTTTCATCGCCGCACGAACACCTTGCTCGGTGGACTCTCGCCAGCGGCATTGTTCGCGGTCACCATGAACCAGTACCGCGTTCCTTTGCGCACGCGGAATGCGGCGCGGTTGTTCTTGACCTTGGTGAGTGGCTTCCAGCGTTTCCCCTTGGTCGAGTAGTAGACCGAGTAGTCGGTGACAGGAAAGAAGCGTGATTTGGGTGTACGCCACAGCAGAGTGACGCGAGTCGGAGATCGGAAGGCTTTCAGCGCGACCGGGTTGGCGGAGACGGCGATCGGCGTGCGGACCGAACGTTCATTGCTCCACGGACGTGCTTGTCCGCTGCCGTCGACGACGCGAATCCGCCATTTGTAACGCTGCCCAAAATCGAGGCCCAGAGGTAGAATCTGAGGAAGATCCGTGCTCGTAACGGTCTCGGGCCAGTCGCCGTTCTTGGTTCGGACTTGGAACTCGTAGTGGTCGATCCCACCCACCGAACCAGTCCGGTCGCCAAGCTTCTTGTTGCTCCGCGTGGCGGTTTCAGAGAATGGTTTCCACGGGAAGCGCGTCCATGGCCGAAGCGACTTATTGGCCGATTGGGTCCTGGGTTGCGCAGAGTATTTCTTGCATGAACGATAGGTTCCAGAGCGATTGACGACCCGGTTCGAGGAAACGCATCCGGGCTCGCTGCCGTCAGACTCGCCGCTGTCAGACTCGCCGCTGTCAACGAATCTGCAGGGCACCACGTACCAGAAATACGACCGAGCGTTGTCCTCTGGAATACGCTCCAAAGGAATGAGTCGGGTATTGGTTGTGTAGTAGTGCCCCACCTCGGTCGTGAAGTCCCGATCGACTGACAGCACGACCTTGTATGAGTCCGCCCAGTTCACCGCGTTCCATTTGAGCAACGGGGCGTCCACGAACATTTTTCCATCGGACGGGCCGGTCAATGTGGCAGGCAATTGTGCGTCAGTCCCGACGACTTTGCCTTGTACCTCGAACATTATCGGATTCGGCTGGGGGTGCGCCTCTGATCGCGCCTCGTCCGACCACAGCGAATACAACTCCGTTGAGCCGTCGGACAGCACGTCGACCGCCCGGATTCGCATCCAGTAGGCACCACCCTCTTCCAGATCGCAGCCTAGAGATCGTGCGTCCTCGATGAGTGCCACACCCTGAAGGGGCAGACTGACGGGTTCGGCATTGGGTGTCAGCACGGTGTGTGGCGTAATGCAGATCGCGTCTGGTTCGAACCCAAAGGGCGGGATGAGGTCAGGGTCGTACCGCTCGAGTTTGTCGAACTGAACGACGTAGTACGAGGCATCCGCAACCGGTTCCCACCGGATGGTGATCGCGTTGTACGGGACTTGCAGACCCTGCTCGGGTCCGAAGTCCTCGACCGTGACGTTGTCGACTCGTGCGACCTCTTGCCGGCCGGACCCGGCATCTGGTACCAGCCACCTACGGGTGAAGACGCGCTCCTTCGACCATCCAGAGGTGAAAGGTGCGATAGTCCTGACCCGCCACCAGTAAGACGCCGCTGGCCAGGTCTTCGTGTCTATGAAGCGGGTCGCCGGGGTCTCAATAGTCTTCACCACGTTGGTGAAGCGTCGATCTTGAGCGATCTGCAGTTGATAGCTGGTCGCACCTCTCACCGGCGTCCAACGGAAGTCCGCATGATTGACCACCTTGTGGTTGGATGGCGCTTTGGGCCTTGGACTTTGGGCCGGATTGGGTCGAGCAACAACAGTCCCTGCCATGCTCAACAAAAGGCCCAGTGAGACGAGCAGCACAGCCAGTCGACGCGGCATCGCCGAAACTGTCACCCGCGGTAGTGAGACCACGCTTCCACTTCGGCACGAATGGCCAATTCCTTGATGTGAAGCGCCGCCTGCTGCTCCGCCTGGGTGGCCTGCCCGCGACGGCCCCTAGACTCGGTGATCGTGAGCGAATGGACATGTCAGACCGACGGTGCCGTGATGCGGATGACGTTCTGTGACCCGGATAGCCGCAACCGGCTGACCACTCCCATGCTGGAAGAGGCCCGAGCTTTGCTCACCGAAGCGGTCATCGACGGCGTGCGAGTGGTGATCTTGCGCGCGGAGCCGGTGAAGGGGACCTGGTCCAGCGGCCACGACATCAGCGAAATTCCGTCCGAGGTGACCGAACATACATGGGCGAACCCGTTGGAGGGGTTTCTCGAGTACTTCCGCCGGCTTCCGATCGCCACCATCGCCGAAGTGGGAGGAGACGTCTGGGGCGGCGCGTGCGAACTTGTGCTCAGTTGCGACCTGATCGTGGCTACCGCTGACACGAGAATGGCCGTAACTCCGGCGAAACTCGGAGTCGGATATCCTCCCTCGGGGGTTGCCCGATTCCTTGCCTGTCTGCCGGCCCAGGTCGTGGCGCGCATGTTTCTCACCGCCGAACCGATCACCATGCAGACGGCCTTCGAACTCGGCGCGATCACGCAAATCGTCGGGCAGGAGAGCGACTTGGAGCCCGCAGCGCGCCTCTGGGCGGACAAGATCATCCGAAATGCGCCCTTGACGATCGCGGCCACGAAAGCGGCGCTGGCCGAACTGTCCGACGCGCATCTGCCGCCGGAGGTTGCCAGTCGGGTCGACGAAACGGTGGCACGTGCGTGGACGAGTCAGGATCTTGCCGAGGGGATCAAGGCCTTCAGCGAGCGACGTCGCCCCGACTTTCAGGGGCGGTAACCACGCCAACTACCGGCGTTTTCTGGAGTCTGGACGCGCGGGGTCACCGCTGGAATGTTGATCGTGCCTGCAATGACTTTCGGTGAGAAGAGCAACATAGGGTCGACTTTTCACAGAACCTTCGGGGAATGCGAGTCGCTAGGCTCTCCAGCCGCGCCTCACCCACAGTCCCGTTCCACCTGAGAACGGGTGGAACGGACAACCGACTGGCCCTAGTTCGAGTCGGCCAGGCTCTCGGTCTCGTCCTGGATGTGCGCGGCCAAAGGTGTCAGTGCGGGGAGGTGCTTGCGTGCGTGGTGTCCGCAGAACAGAAGTTCCCCACCTTTGGACAACGTGACTCGGACGTACGCCTGCGCGCCGCACCGGTCGCAGCGGTCGCTGGCCGTTAGAGGGCTCGGGGACAGTGTGGTTACCACTGGAACCACCTCCTTCTCACAGTTTACGTCGTTGGCCTACACCGTACTTAACACTGTTGCAGGGTCCTGGGATTCCCGCATGTAGAGATCGCGCGTTTCGCCGCCAGCGAATCCTTCCCCTCACCAGGGTGGTTAAACGTAGTTGTCGTACCCGGGCTCTAGTGTGGACAGGTGCCCACAAAAACCGCCGCGTACTCCGCCGATGCACTGACGGTCCTTGAGGGCTTGGATGCTGTCCGTAAGCGTCCGGGCATGTACATCGGGTCGACGGACTCGCGCGGGTTGATGCACTGCGTGTGGGAGATCATCGACAACGCTGTCGATGAGGCGCTGGCCGGGCATTGCGACACGGTGACCGTGACGGTGCTGCCCGATGGGAGTGTGGAGGTCGCCGACAACGGCCGGGGGATCCCCGTTGACGTGCAGAAGAAGACCCGACTGACCGGGGTCGAACTCGTGATGACCAAGCTGCACGCCGGCGGCAAGTTCGGGGGAGGTTCCTACGGAGCCGCAGGCGGGCTGCACGGCGTCGGTGCCTCGGTGGTGAACGCCCTGTCCGCCCGCCTGGATGTGGAAGTCGATCGCAACGGCAAGACCTACGGGATGTCGTTCCGACGCGGGACGCCGGGGATCTTCGACGGCCAGGGCCCGGATGCGGCGTTCAGCCGAAAGGCGGGGTTGCATCCGCGGGGGTCGGTTCCCAAGAGCCGGTCCGGAACCCGGATTCGTTTCTGGCCGGATCCGCAGATCTTCACCAAGGACACGGCGTTCGATCGGAATGCGCTGTGGGACCGCGCCCGGCAGACTGCCTTCCTCGTTCCGAACTTGGCCCTGACCGTGCGCGATGTGCGCTTCGAGCAGGACCATTTGGAGGAGACCTTCCGGTTCAAGGGTGGCATCGCGGAGTATGTGGAATACCTGGCGGACGACGATCCGGTAACCGGGATCATCCGGCTGGAGGGCGAAGGACACTTCACCGAACACGTGCCCGTTCTCGACGGCAAGGGGCACCTCAGCACCCAGGACGTCGAACGCACATGCACAGTGTCGGTCGCGATGCGCTGGGGCAACGGATACGACACCGTGATCCGATCGTTCGTGAACGTGATCGCCACGCCGAAAGGCGGTACCCACGTCAGCGGGTTCGAGCGCTCCTTGACCAAAACGGTCAACGAGCAGTTGCGCGCGGCCAGGGTGCTGCGCGCGAGTGAGGACTCGGTGACTAAGGACGACATCACCGAGGGTCTGACCGCCGTGGTCACGGTGCGACTGGCCGAACCGCAGTTCGAGGGTCAGACCAAGGAGGTACTGGGCACCCCGCAAGTGACCGGGATCGTCTCGCGGGTGGTGGCCAAGACCCTGACAGCCTGGTTCCAGAAACCACCCCGGGGAGAGAAGGCCAACGCGAAGGCCGCACTGGACAAGGTGGTCAATGCGGCGCGTGCCCGGTTGGCAGCCCGACAGACCCGCGACGTGCAGCGGCGCAAGAATGCGTTGGAGTCCTCGGCGTTGCCGGCCAAACTCGCCGATTGCCGCAGCAACACCACCGACAACACCGAACTGTTCATCGTCGAGGGCGACAGTGCGCTGGGCACGGCGAAGTCGGCGCGGAATTCGGAGTTTCAGGCCTTGCTGCCGATCCGCGGCAAGATTCTGAACGTACAGAAGGCCTCGATGGCCGACATGTTGAAGAACGCCGAATGCTCGTCGATCCTGCAGGTGATCGGAGGCGGCACCGGACGCAGTTTCGATCTGGAGCAAGTCCGCTACGGCAAGATCATCCTGATGACAGACGCCGACGTCGACGGCGCGCACATCCGGATCCTTCTGCTCACGCTCATCCACCGATATATGACGCCGCTGCTCGACGCCGGCCGTGTCTTCGCGGCGGTTCCGCCGTTGCACCGCTTGGAGATCGTGCGGCCCGGGGCGAAGAACGAGATCCGCTACACCTACTCCGACGAAGAGATGAACAAGCTGGTCTCGGATCTCGAGAAGAAGGGACTGCGGGTCAAGGACCCGATCCAGCGGTACAAGGGTTTGGGCGAGATGGACGCAAGTCAGTTGCGGGAGACGACCATGGACCCGACCAAACGCCAACTCCGGCGTGTCACCGTCTCTGATGCATCAGCGTCCAACGACGTTTTCCGTCTACTGATGGGCAATGAGGTAGCGCCTCGCAAGGGCTTCATCGTGGAGTCTTCGGAGGCGCTGGACCGCGCCCTGCTGGATGTCTGACGGTCCAACCTGGGCCGGTACCATCGCTGGAGAACCGGCTAGAAGTCGTACATGGTCAGCTCACCGCTGAACACGTCGTACATCCCCCCTGCGACAACCACGTTGTCGGGGATGAACGGGAACGACCTGATGCGCTGCACGTCGGCGGCGAGTGTTTCCAGGGGGTCGTCGATAGTGCGGAATTCCAGTGACCGGGTGTCGACGCCGGTGCGTTCAAAGATCGTGTCATGGACCTGGGATTCGGTGCCCTTGGCCATGCGGCAATCCGTGTGGGGCATGACGATGATGCGGTTCACGTCCAGCAAGTAGGTGGCGAGCACCAGTGTCCGCAGCACGTCATCGGTGACTCGGGCGCCCGCGTTGCGCAGGATCTTCATATCCCCGGCTTCCATCCCCAGGACCTGCAGGGGATCGATGCGCGAGTCCATGCAGGTGATGAGCGCCAAGTGTTTGGCCGCACGCCCTGACAGGGTCGATTCCTGGTAATGCTCGACGAACTTACGGTTACCCGCGAGCACGTCGTCGAATGCCGGATTTGTCATGGTACTTCGAGGGTATCTAGGCGCTTGATTCTCCCGACGAGTGACCTGGGAAAACGCCGTGGGTCGGGTCGATGTGGGGAGCTGCATTGTTGACCGCCAAAGCGGCTTCGCCGAATCCGACGGAGATGAGCGGGACCTTCCCGGCGTAGGTCGCGATGTCGCCGGCGGCGTACACCCGGGGATTGTTCGTAGCCATGGTCGTGTCGACCACCAGGCGGCGCTTGTCGAGATCCAGGCCCCAGTCGGCCAAGGGTCCGATGGACGCGATGAATCCCAGCGCGGCAACCACCGTGTCGGCCGGCACGTGCGTCCGCTCCCCGGTCTGCTTATGGGTGACCTCCACGCCGGTGACCGTCTTGTCGCCTTCGATGGCCGTCACCTCGCTGGAGGTGATCAGCCGGATGCCCAACTCACGTACCCGTTCGACGGTGCCGGCGTGCGCCCGGAATGCCTCCCGGCGGTGGACCAGGGTGATGCTCTTGGCGATCGGGTGCAACGACAGCGCCCAGTCGAAGGCTGAATCCCCACCCCCGACGATCACCACGTCGTGACCGGCGTGGACATCGAGTTTGGGGACGAAGAAGACGATGCCCTCGCCGGTGAACGCGTCTGCTGCCGGCAGGGGGCGCGGTTTGAAGGCTCCGATTCCGCCGGTGATGAGCAGAACCTTGGCCTCGATCACGGTTCCTGCGCTCGTGGTGACACGCACCCCATCGTCGGTGTGCTCCAGGGTCATGGCCTGTTCGCCCAGCACGTAGGACAGTCGGTAGGTCTCAGCCTGGGCAGCCAGTCCTTCGACCAGGTCGCGTCCGCGTACGGCCGGGAACCCCGCCACATCGAAGATCAGTTTCTCCGGATACATCGCGGAAATCTGGCCACCGATCTCCGGCAGCGTGTCGCACACGATGGTGCTGAAGCCCCGGAATCCGGCATAGTACGCCGCGTACAGGCCCACCGGTCCGGCGCCGATGATCAGCATGTCCGCGCTGTGCTTCATGCGTTCTTCCATTTGAGCCCGCAACCCATGGATGGCCGGTGCGGTTCGGGAACGGGTTCACCGGCCACGACCTTGGAAATCGCCTCGCGCAACAGGTGTCCGTCGAGCGGTTCTCCGTTCTTGGGCGTGCTCGTGTCGAACGCGCCACGGTAGGCCAAGCGTCCTGCTTTGTCGTACAGGAAGAAGTCCGGTGTGCAGGCAGCCCCGAAAGCCCGCGCGAGGTCCTGGCTGTCGTCGATCAGATAGGGGAAGGTCCACCGCGCACGGGCAATCTGTTCACGCATCCCGGATGGCCCATCCTCCGGGTACGCGACGGTGTCGTTGGAGTTGATGCCCACGGTGCGCAGTCCGTCCGCGGCGTCAACGATCTCGCCGAGCAGTCGCTCGACATGGCGCACATACGGACAGTGGTTGCAGACGAAGACCACGAGCAGGGGGCTGCCACCGGCATACGCCTGCAGATCCAGGTGCTGACCATCGATGTCGGGCAATGTGGCCTCGGGCATCGGGGTGCCGAGGGGGACCATGGTGGATTCAAGAGCCATATCTTCAGGCTATCGATGATCGGGGCATGCGACCCGCTCGACGGAGATGGCGATTCCCGTTTTCGCAGCGCTCAGCAGACGCACAAGGCCGGCGAGGACATGGGCAACCTCGTCGCCGGGCGTTTGCGACGCGCTCACGACACGCTACGACCTGGAAGTCGCCAGGCGAGCACGTCGAGCCCTGACCGACGAACTTCGCGTCACGGTTGCCGCCGCAGCGTGGAAGCTCGTCAACGGACCGCTGCGCGACAACCCACACCGAGTAGGAAAGCCGTTGCGAACACCGTTCGCCGGACACTGGCTCGCTATCGAGTCCGATTTGTCATCCACAACGACAGACAGGTCGTAGTCCTGCTCGACCGGCGTACTGCCCGGGTGTGTCGATCCGGGCGTCCTGGCATCCTTGAGCCGTGAAGTGCCGAACTGTGGGAGTCGCCGCTGGCCTGCTGTCATTGTCAGCCTCCGCGGTTCCAGCAGTGGCACTTCCGGTCGACTCCCACCTCGAGGCGCCGACAAGCAGGGTCGTCGACTGGAACAAGGGCGGTGGACCGGCGCAGATGCGCAAGGGGCTGCCGAACCCCCCGGGCTGGTACGCGGCCGCGGTCGGTCCCCGGACCACCGACAAGGTTCTCTATCTGACGTTCGACGATGGTCCTTCGCGCTACACCGCGCGGCTGCTGACCGCGCTGCGCCGCCACCACGCGCACGCGACCTTCTTCGTCGCCGGCGGTCCAGCCGACTCCAACCCCGGCGAGATCCGGCGTATGCACCGTGACGGTCACGCCATCGGCAACCACACGTGGTGGCATCCTCGGCTCACCGACGTGAGCACGAAGCGGGTACGCAAAGAACTGATCACCACAGGTCGGGCCGTCGGTCGTTCGATGGGGCCCTGCATGCGCCCGCCGTACGGGCTGATCGACGCACGGGTCGCCCGGACATCGATCTCGTTGGGCTTCCAACCCGTCCTGTGGACCGCCCACATCGAGGACTGGGCGCCGCACTCGTCGCGCTGGACCTTTCAGCGCCTGCGCAGGATCACCAAGCCGGGTGCGGTCATCCTGATGCACGACACACATGCGCAGACTGTCTCCGCGGTCCGCAAGATGCTGCCGGAATGGCGAGACCGGGGCTACCGCCTCAAGGTGGTTCCTGCCTGCGCTTAGGCGTGTGCCCGCGGTTTCGGTGGGGGCCATCCGTGGAGTCGAGGTTCCAAGTATTGCGGGCTGCATTGATGGGTCACCGCACGACGTCCATCGCGGGCGAACCTGACGGGCACGGCGGGCGAGAATGGTCACGCCCGTCCGCACGTGTTCGCAGACTCGGACTACGAAGAGCAAGGACACCGATACCCAACACTCCCGAGCGGGGCCGGTGATCCCGTCGAGCCGGTTCTGGCAGGGCCGACCTGAAACTGACTACAACGGCTGGCCGCACCGCGGACAGAAGTGGGCGTCGGCGTCGTGCTGCTTTCCGCAGTTCGGGCAGAAGCGTTCGTCATCCGAACCCGCATCGGAAGCCGCGCTGTCCGCCGCTGCGCCTGGGTCGGAGGCGGCCGCGGTCTCCTGTCCGTTCGAGGGCGCGGTGGGGGCTGGAGCAACCGGTTCGGCCTCCACGACCGGTACTGTGCCGGCGAGAGGCGAACCGGGCGGGGCGGGCGTCGGCACCGGCGGCGACGTGCCACCTGCCCGCCGCCCTCGCGCCCACAGCGCAAGCCCAATGAGTCCCAAGACCAGCAGCGCGGCGACACCGAGAAGCACCCATATCAACGGTGACGTCGAGGAGGCCGGCAAGGCTTGTGCCTTCTGCAGGTACTCCTGCGCGAATTGGTGGCTCGGCACGACCTGCAGAACCGCTTCGAAGTCCTCGACGGCAGCATCCCGGTCACCTGCGAAGTAGGCGTTGAGACCTGCGCGATACTCCTCAGTGACCGGCCCCAGGGTGTTCTCGACTCCCTCGCCGCGCAGCATCTCCTCCATGGTCTGGGCCGGCTGCACGAAGTTGAACGCTTGTGGCTCATCGGTGATCCCGAAACTGTTGACCCCGACGACGTCCCCATCCAGTGCCACCGTGGGTCCACCGCTCATCCCGCCGGAGACGGCGGCGCTGATCTCGTACACCTGCAGTGAGCCGGCATCTGTGGTCTTCTTGGCGCTGATCGTGCCTTCCTTGAAGCTGGGGTTGAAGTCCACGTCCGTGACCAGGTCCACGGAGACCGGATAGCCGACCGCGACCACCTCGGTGCCCACCCCGGTGTCGGAGTTGTCGGACAAGGGGACAACGGTGAGGTCCTCGGCCTCGATCTTCAGCAAGGCGACATCTCCCTGCCCGGGAGGCCGGACGGCCACGACCCGAGCGGTCAGCTCCTTGCCGGTCGGCTCGCCGGACACGCTGACTCCGTAAGCCACCGAGACGCTGAGATCAGGGGTGCCTTCGGAATCGGCGCCGTCCACCCGCCAGTTGCGCGCGAACGTCGCAATGGTCTCCTTCGACGGGGTGGCTTCGTAGTAGTCGTTCTCGTAGGCCCAGTCGACGACCTGACTGAGGATCGCGTCCTGGACCGTACGGTCGTAGTCGGCACAGTGCCCGGCTGTTGCAATGTAGCCATCAGGGTTGACGACGAAACCGGTGCATTGGTACGAGACGGTGAAGGGGTCCTCGGTGAAGTATCCCTTGTTGGTCTCGTCGTACACGTATCCCGTCCACGTGATCTGCTCATAGACAACGGCTGGCTGCACCAGCGCCTGGAGTTGCTCCAGCGGCGCAGTGGGCGGGGGTGAATCCGCCGGTGCTGCGATGGCGGGTGACGACAGCCAGAGCATCGCCGTGGCAGCCACGGCACCCACCCCCCAGCGCAGGAGTCTGTGCCATGTGGTGCGGGGACTGTCGGCGAGCGGTTGGCCCGCCCCTTGTGATGACATGATCGCTCCCTCCGAGGCGAACCCGCGGAGGTCGTAGTCCCAACCGTGCCAGTCACACGTTCAACCGGTCGCGGCGCGAATATGGCCACCAGCAGGATCCCCATACGCTACGCCGTCCGGCCCGGGGATTGCCACGGATAGGGCTCAGGAGAAGAGCACGCCGGACTCAGCCCTCCCCGACACTGCTGAGCCAACAAGGATCTTCGCCGCGGGGCTCTTCGCGCCGGAGGCATCCCGGCGAGAGTCCGGTTCCGGCAAGGGAAGAGGCTTCCCGCCGGGGGAGCAGGCCAGCGGCACCTGCCCCACCCACCCACCGATCAGGGCAGCCTCCGCTGCCAGCAGTCGGTGACACCGCACTCCCACCCCATCGCGCCCGGTGCGCGGGAAGGCGTCCATGGGGGTCACCTTGAGGCTGGTGGCAGCCGCCGCCGATCCCGCAACCGTGACCACGCTCGATGTCGATGTGGCCGCACCGGCAGCCACTACGTGGGCACCGTCCTTGAGCCGCATGCCGGCCACTCCTCGGGCACCGGCGCCCTGAACCGGAACGGTGTCCACCGCACTGCGAAGCAGTTGACCGGCCGAACTGATGAACACGACATCGTCGGTGGGTTCACACCCGAATGCGGCGACCAGACGATCTTTGGGATCCATGCCGATCGCCGCCTTGAGGCCTGGTTCGATCACCAGTCGCTTCACCTTACCCAGAGCGGTGACCAGGGCGACGGTGCTGCCGAAGTCGACGACCCCCACGACGGATGTATCAGGTGCAAGATGCAGGAAGTCCTTGACCGCCACCGTGGCTTTCAGCGACGGGGAATCCGCGGTGTCGGGCAACGCGGGCAGATCCACCACCTCCAGGGGCAGGATCTGGGCATCGGAGGTGATGACCGCGACCTGGCCGCGGGTCGTAGCCGCGACGATGCTCAAAAGGGCGTCGTGGGCCACGCGTTTGGACCCGGCGTGGGGCGCGGCGGCCGAGGCGGTCCTCGCCGCCATCCCGGTGACGGACACCAGCACTTGGCACTGCTCGTCGGGGATCTCCAGGTCATGGCTCTGTACTGCTGGTCCGGCTGAATCGAGCAGGACCGTGCGCCGTGGTGTTCCGAATGAATCGGCCACCTCGGCCAGTTCAGAGTCGAGGGTGCTCTTGAGAACCTCGTCGCTGGCCAGCACCTCCTCGAGGCTCGTGATCGTCGCCAGCAGGTCGTCACGCTCGGCCTCCAGCTCGATGCGGGAGAACTTGGTCAACCGGCGAAGTGGCATCTCGAGAATGTAGTTGGTCTGTTCGAGGCTGAGGTCGAAGATCTCCATGAGTCGCTGTCGTGCAGCCGCGGTGTCATCACTGCCGCGAATCACCTGGATCACCTCGTCGATATCGAGGATCGCGATCAGCAGGCCGTCCACGAGGTGCAGCCGGGATTGCGCCTTCTTCAGCCGGAATGCGCTGCGCCGGCGGATCACCAGGACTCGGTGGTCGAGGAACACCTGCAACAGTTCTCGCAGCCCGAGCGTCTTGGGCGCGCCGTCGACGAGCGCAACCGCGTTGATTGTGAAGTTGTCCTCCAGCGGTGTGAGCCGGTACAGGTCAACCAGGACCGCGTCGGGGTTGAAGCCGCTCTTCACCTCGATGACCAGACGGATCCCTTGCTCGCCATCCGAGAGGTCGGTGACCGCAGATACCCCGGTGATCTTCTTGGCGTCGTGCAGCTCCTTGATCTTTTCGATGACCCGCTCGGCGCCGACGTTGTACGGCAGTTCGGTGATCACGATTCCGCGTTTGCGAGGAGTGAGCGATTCCACGTGCGCCGTTGCCCGGATCCGGAATGCCCCCCGACCGGTCTCATACGCCGCGCGTAGCCCGTCGAGGCCGATGATCTGACCCCCGGTGGGCAGGTCCGGGCCAGGGACGTAGCGCATCAACGTTTCCAGCGACGCCTGCGGGTGCTTGAGCAGATGCCGAGCGGCCGCCATCACCTCGGACAGGTTGTGCGGCGCCATGTTGGTAGCCATCCCGACGGCGATCCCAGTGGTCCCGTTCACCAACAGCGCAGGCACCGCTGCTGGCAGGACCTGCGGCTGGACCTCCCGACCGTCGAAGTTCGGCTCGAAGTCCACCACGTCCTCGTCGATGGACTCCAGCATCGGCCGGGCAGCGGCGGACAGCCGGCACTCGGTGTACCGCATCGCGGCCGGGCCGTCGTCAGGCGACCCGAAGTTGCCGTGTCCGTCCACGAACGGCAGGCGCATGGAGAACGGCTGGGCCATCCTGACCAGAGTGTCGTAGATCGCAGAGTCCCCGTGCGGGTGCAGCCGGCCCATCACTTCGCCGACCACCCGCGCGCACTTCACATGGCCGCGATCGCTGGTCAGGCCCATCTGGCCCATTTGGTAGAGAATCCGGCGCTGTACTGGTTTCAGGCCGTCACGGGCGTCCGGCAGGGCCCGCGAGTAGATGACCGAATAGGCGTAGGTCAGAAAACTGGACTTCATCTCCACGGAGACGTCGATGTCCGTCACGTGCCCCTCGTCGGGGGGTATCAGGGTTCCGGAGGCCATGGGCCTCATTGTCGCTCAGAGGCCGGACAATTCCGCGCAGGGGACGGTGCGCGGTGTGGTCAGGCGGCGGACTCCTGCAGCGTCTGAATCTGCGCCAGGATCTTTGCGTGGTCGCTGGCGAGGTTGTCCCGCAAGAAGGGGTCCTCAGTCTGCTCAATGCGTGCGGCCAGGAGTTCGGCCCGCGCAGTTAGTATGCCCATGTCGGCGGTCATCAGGCACCTCCAAACGGTGTCTCGTGTGGGCTGTTCGGGTGTCCCACGATCGGAGTATCGGCCGAGGACACGCTACGCATTAGCGATCATCGGCGCAACCGCAGAAATTGTAGCCACACAGTTGATACCCGCTTTCATGCCCATCCACACCTTCGGCGTGTCGTCGACGCCGTCCTATTGTTTTGGCCGGTCGCTACGGTGGGGCCATGACCGCCGATGCCCTCGTCGCCGAGTATCCACAGCACTGGGAGGCCGACGTCATCCTGCGCGACGGCCGGATGTGCCACATCCGCCCGATTCGTCCGGAGGACAGGGACGCGCTGGCAACGTTTCACGAGGGCCTCTCGCCGGAGACGGTCTACTACCGCTTCTTCGCGCCGTATCCGCGGCTGACCGACAAGGACCTCGCCCGATTCACGCAGGTCGATTACGACGATCGCGTTGCCCTTGTGGCACTGGTGGCCGGGCTGATCATCGGAGTGGGTCGATATGACCGCATCGACCGGGCCGAGGCGGAGGTCGCGTTCGTCATCAGCGACTACCACCAAGGGCGCGGACTCGGCTCGATCCTGTTGGAGCACATCGCGGTCGCTGCGCGTGAACGTGGCATCACTCGCTTCGTGGCTGAAGTCCTGCCCAGCAACCGCAGGATGTTGGCGACCTTCGAAGAGGCCGGCTACAAGCCGACGCAGTCAATGGATGAAGGCGTGGTCAAACTCCACTTCGACATCAGCCCCACCCAGAGTTCACGGGAGGTGATGCAGGCACGTGAGCATCGGGCCGAGGCGCGATCAGTCGCCTCACTACTCGCGCCGCGCTCTGTCGCGCTGATCGGTGCGAGCCGGCGGGAGGGAACCATCGGCAATCTCCTGCTGAACAACCTGCGTGATTCCGGCTTCCAGGGCCCTCTACTGGGCATCCACCCGGAGGCCGAGATGATCCAGGGTGTTGCGTGCTATCCATCCCTGAGTAGTGCGCCCGCACCGATCGATCTAGCGGTCATTGCGCTGCCCGCCGAGCAGGTTCTGGACGCAATCACCGAGTGCGGGAAGGCCGGGGTGCTCGGCGCGGTGGTGGTCAGCGCCGGTTTCGCCGAGGCGGGTGCGCAGGGTCGGCGCTTGCAGCAGCGACTGATCCAGCACGCCCGTGAAAACGGACTGCGCATCATTGGGCCCAACGCGCTGGGCATCATCAACACGGACCCGCGCGTTCAGCTCAACGCCTCGCTGGTGCCCTCCACGGTGCCGCGCGGCAGGATCGGGTTCTTCGCCCAGTCCGGGGCACTGGGCGCCTCCTTGCTCAGACAGGCCAACGAGCGCGGACTCGGGGTCTCCACTTTCGTCTCGGCGGGCAATCGGGTCGATGTTTCCGCCAACGATCTGCTGCAGTACTGGGAGGACGACGACTCGACCTCGCTGGTCCTGCTCTATCTCGAGAGCATCGGCAATCCGCGCAAGTTCGCACGGGTGGCACGTCGGCTGGGCGCTCGGAAGCCCATCGTCGCGGTGCGGTCGGGACGCAGCTCCCAGTCCCTGCCTCTGGGGCACACGGTCAGGCGTACCGCGCTGCCCTCCGAGGCCATCGACGCCATGTTCGAGCAAGCGGGAGTGATGCAGGTCGACTCGTTGTCGGAGTTGTTCGACGTGGCCAGTCTGTTGACGTTCCAGACCCTGCCAAAAGGCCGTCGGGTCGCGGTCATCGGAAACAGCGATGCCCTGGGCGTCCTCACGGCGGATGCGTGCGAGGCCAACGGCCTCGACGTCGTGGGTGATCCGGTCCTGCTGGACCATCGCACCGACCTGACCGAATTGGCCGCAGCCATCGAAGCCGCCACCGACGACCCCGACTGTGACACGGTGCTGGTGCTGCATGTGCCGGTGATCAGCGGAGGAAGCAGTCGAGGCGTCCGCGAAACCTTGCGCAGTCTGGCCGAGACGTCGACGAAACCGCTGATCGCGGTACTGATGGCTGAGGACCAGGACCGCCGCGTCATCTCCGTGGAGGGTCCCCACGGACTGCCGGGCCGGGGTTCGGTGCCGATCTTCCACGAGGTCGAGCCCGCGGTGAGGGCGCTGGCGACGCTGGTGGCCTATTCACGGTGGTTGGACACCCCCCGCGGATCGGTTCCGGAACTGCCGGAGGTCGCAGCCGCGCAAGCACGCCAGGTGATGCAGGAGATCCGCGACAAGGCAGTTGCCGCTCACGGACAGCAGTCCCTGGTACCGGTGGAGAACGCCGATCTGCAAAGAGTGCTGGAGTGTTACGGGATCCAGCTGTGGGATTCGTGGATCGTGTCCAGCGAGACGCAGGCGGTGTCCATCGCAGAGCAGATCGGGTACCCGATCGTGCTCAAAACAGCGCATCCTGGGTTGGCCCACCGACCGGATCTGGGCGGCGTGCGGGTCAATCTGGAGAACGAGGCGGCAGTGCGCACCGCGTATTTGTCGATGATCGCCACCCTGCCGCCCGAAGCGCAGAAGCGCCTGATTCTGCAGCACCAGGCACCAGCCGGTGTGGCGTGTGTCGTCGAAAAGCGCGAGGACGCGCTGTTCGGCCCGGTGGTGTCCTTCGGGATCGGCGGAGAGGTCACACGATTGCTGGGGGACCGGGGTTACCGGATCCCGCCCCTGACCGACCGCGACGTCGACGACCTGATCAAGGCTCCGAAGGCGGCGCCCCTGCTGTTCGGCTACCGCGACTCGCCGCCGGTGGACATCGAGCTGCTCGCCGGGCTGCTGCACCGGGTGGGGCGGCTGGCAGACGATTTGCCCGAAATCACGCGCCTGGAACTCAACCCGATCATCATGTCGAGTCGCGCGATGGCAGTGGTGGGTGCCTCGGCGTGGTGCGGGCCGGCCATGATCAGAGCCGACCTCGAGGCCCGGCGGCTACCCGGCTGAAGACCAGTATCGGCGGCCAACCCCCACGTCGAGTGGTCCGGCAATGCCAAAATGAACTCATGGCGACACCGGCACCGGCCCAACCGACCCTGGCCGAAGCGATCGAACGTACCGGCTACTACCCGGATGTCGTGCAAGACGTGCTCGACAACGCTCTTGTGGGGGAGGCGGTTCAGGACTTCATCGTGCAGCACGAGACGACCTTCGATCGTGCCGACGAGATCCGGCGGCACATCACGGTTCTGTTGTTGACGCAGACCCGGTTGCTGGTCGTGCATGTGGACGAACACTCCGACGGCGAGCCGACCGGCAACATCCAGGCGACGTCAGCGGCCGAATCCGTGCCCTTGAAGAAGATCGGTCCGGTCGTTGTGCAACGAGTCGTCAACAATCCAGCACACTTCCGGCCCGGCGACATGCCCAGCGAAGTGGTCCTCACCGTCAACTGGGGCAGCCTGAGCCGCATCGATCTCGAACCGGCCACCTGTGGCGACCCGCAGTGCGAGGCCGACCACGGTTACACGGGGGCACTTGCCATGGACGACTGGAGTCTGCGGGTGTCGCGGGCTGCGGACGGCGACGACGTCGTCCGGGCGACCATGAGGTTCGCAGCCTCGCTGATCGCGGTCACCTCCGGCTGAGACTGCGGGCGTTCGGTGCCCTGCGCACTATGCGCACCGCACGCCAAGAATCAGAAGTGCCTTCGGTGGCGACCATCCTCCCCGAAGTGGCGTGGAGTGGCCCGATGCGTTGGAGCGCTAGAAGATCCGGCTCGGGTCGTCACTCATTGAGGAGGTGGCTGGTTCCACGTGTGCGGAACGAGCCGCGGCAGCCGCTTTGGCTGCAGGGTGTTCGGAGTCCCAATGGCGAGGCAAGCGGGAACCGGACGATTCGGTGAGGTCGACCACTCTGCCCGCCCCCTTGAGTAGGCCCGCGGTGTGCGCATCGGCAGGGGTCACAGTGCCCTCACTGACGCGGAAGATCAAACCGAGTACGTCACCGGTGTCCACCCCGGCATCGATTCGCCATGTCGCATCCTCGACCTTCCTGCACGACCACTGCAGGTCTTCGGTGGGAACGTCGGCCTCGCGTGCGGCGCGATCCACCAGATCCTCCACAGGTATTTGCTGCCCCGCTGCGTAGATCGCGAGCCGACGCGCCCGCTGGATGACGAAATCCATCTCGGCCAACACCGGCTCGGCGAAGCGCTGCACGAAGTCGGGACTCAGACCCGTTTGGGCGACGACCTCGTCGATGCTCAAGCCCTGACGGGTCAGCGCCTGAATGTCACGCGGGGTGATGGTCCCGGCAGCCTGCTTGACCGAAGTCCGCTGCAGGCCGCGTCGTGCGGACGCAGCAAGGTCCTCATCGACCGGCAGCCGGTATTCGACGCCCCGGCTATCGGCCAGGACGAAGTGCGACCCGTCGTCGGACAGTCGCTCGAACCGCAGATCCCGCATCGTGTGCCAACCCCCAGAGGTGTAATGACTAAACGTGTGATGGCTGTGCTCAGTGTCGCAGACCGGGGCCTTCTGGTGGCTGCACCATCGCCCGCGGCGTGTCCACCAGCTGTCGGCCGTCGTTGGCCTCCCTGGACGCATCAAAACTGGGCCGCGAACCCGGGTCGCAGGTCGTCCGCGGCCCTCGTTTGATGGCGTGGTGTCCGGTTTGCGGCTTTCTGCGCGGCTGCGGCCATCATTCCTGGGCCACGGGGTGGCGGCCCGGCCCTCGTTTGATGAGCGACCCGGTCAGAACGTCGGCCGCCTCGTCGTAACTGGCCAGGAGCTGCGACTGGTACAGGTCGCAGGTAGAACCCCTGCGCGTCCATGACGTCGGCATGCCCGGAAGCCCATCAAACTGGGCCACGAACCTGGGCCGCAGGTCGTCCGCGGCCCTCGTTTGATGGCGTGGTGTCCGGTTTGCGGCTTTCTGCGCGGCTGCGGCCATCATTCCTGGGCCACCGGGCGGCGGCCCGGCCCTCGTTTGATGAGCGACCCGGTCAGAACGTCGGCCGCCTCGTCAAGAGTGGCCAGGAGCTGCGACTGGTACTGGTCGCAGTGGAAGCCCTGCGCGTCCATGACGTCGGCATGCCCGCAAGCCCATCAAAGCTGGGCCGCGAACCCGGGCCGCAGGTCGTCCACGGCCCTCGTTTGATGGCGTGGTGTCCGGTTTGCGGCTTTCTGCGCGGCTGCGGCCATCATTCCTGGGCCACGGGGCGGCGGCCCGGCCCTCGTTTGATGAGCGACCCGGTCAGAACGTCGGCCGCCTCGTCAAGACTGGCCAGGAGCTGCGACTGGTACAGGTCGCAGGTAGAACCCCTGCGCGTCCATGAGTCCTGCGCAACACCATGCCGGGCGCCGACGCCGCGCCCGATCACGCCGTACTAGGCGGCGGCTTTAGCAGCGATGATGTCCAGCGCGCGCAACTCGGCACGATGAACCGTGCGCGCTCCGACCCAGCTGACCGCGCACGCGGCGATGGCACATCCCGCGGTGAGCAGGTAGGCGGTGTGCGCGCCCCGGGAATCGATGATGATCCCGGATGCAGGCACTGCCAGCGCCAGGCCCAGGGCCATTCCGGTGGATGTCCACGTGATGCCCTCGGTGAGTTCAGCGGCGGGCACGATTCGCTCAACCAGGGCCGTGCCCGAGATCAGCACCGGGGAGACAGACAGCCCGGCGAGGAACGCGACCGGCGCGAGAACGGCGACGTTCGGAGCCAGCGGGAAACCGACAGTCACCACGGCCATGACGGTGAGCATCAGCGTCATCCGCTGCCCGTGGAAGCGCGGTGAGCGCATCGCGCCGTAGGTGAAACCCGCGAGCAGGGATCCGAAGGCGTACGTGGCCAGCAGCATGCCGGTCAGGGAGGTCGCATCCTGCTCCTGCGCGAAGGCCACGGTCACCACCTCGAACGAGCCGAAGATTCCTCCCACGAACAGGAACGCCAGGAACAGAAACGGCATGCCGGGTTGCAGCACGGTGAGCCGGCCGACTCGTCTGGTGCGTCCGTGTGCGGGTGGTTCGGTGCGTCGTTGTGGGTAGAGCAGGCCTGCCCCGACAATCACCAGCACCACGCAGGTCACGAGGGCAGCAGCCGGATGGACCTGCAGCGCCAGGACCGTGGCCAGTGGCGGTCCGACGACGAAAACCACTTCGTCGAGGATGCTCTCCCATGCGTACGCCACATGTATCCCGGATGAGCGGGGCAGCACGTGGGCCCACCGAGCCCGAATCAGTGAACCCATGTTGGGCATGGTCATCCCGGCCCCGGCGGCCAATGGGATCACAGCGGTCAGAGAAGTCCGGCGTCGAGTCCGACGAGCAGCGCGACCATGCAGATCGAGTAGAAACCCACCGCCCAAGGAAGGATTCGGTGCTGGCCATGACGGTCCACGAAGCCGCTGACGATGGGGCCCCCGATGGCCGCTGCGACCGCAAAACTCGCCGCGATGGTCCCGGCCACCGCGTACGAGACGCCCTTCGACGTCTCGAGCAGAACCACGCCCAGGCTGATCATCGAAATCGGCAGGCGGCCGATGAAGCCGGCGCTGCTGAAGGCGACGGCCCCTGGCGTTCGCAGCACGTGGGAGTAGGGACCGAACACGACGCAAATGTAGCCAGGTGTGCGGACCACGGTTCGATGTGGGCACGATGGACACATGGATGCTGTGCTGCTGGTTTCCTTCGGAGGCCCCGAGTCGATGTCTGAGGTCATGCCTTTCCTGCGCCGGGTGACCGCGGGCCGTAACGTGCCCGGGGAGCGCCTCGAGTTGGTCGCACAGCACTACTACGCCCGTGACGGGGTCTCGCCGATCAACGCACAGAACCGGCGGCTGACCGACGCCTTGATCGAGCGATTCGCCCAGGACGGCCTCAACGTCTATTGGGGCAACCGGAACAGCCCACCGTGGCTGACCGATGCCTTCCAGCAGATGGTCGACGCGGGCGTGACCAGGGCGATCACTGTGTTCACGAGCGCCTACTCCTCCTACTCGGGATGCCGGCAGTACCGCGAGAACCTCGCTGAGGCAATGGACACCG
This sequence comes from Micrococcales bacterium, assembly GCA_016719135.1. GTDB lineage: Bacteria > Actinomycetota > Actinomycetes > S36-B12 > UBA10799 > JADKAV01. The sequence continues at coordinate 217,933 of JADKAV010000005.1, forward strand.
TTCCCCCGTTCGACGTGGTGAAGATCCCCGCCTACTTCAACTCGGCGGGGTTCGTGGCGGCCAACCTTGAGAATCTGCTGGCAGTCCTCGATTCGGCGGGCGCGGACTCCCATCTGGTTTTCACTACCCACTCCATCCCCGAGGTCATGGCGCACACTTCTGGACCCGGTGGGGGCCAGTACGTGGCGCAGCACCGTGCGTTGGCCCGAGAGCTTGTGGATCGCGTGGCAGCTGCCACCGGGCGCACATATCCCTGGGAGCTCGTCTATCAGTCCCGATCCGGCCCGCCACAGGTCCCGTGGCTGGAGCCGGACATCAACGACCATCTCGAGCAATTGGCAGGGTCTGGGGCCACGAGCGCGGTCGTGGTGCCGATCGGATTCGTCAGCGATCACATGGAGGTTGTTCAGGACCTCGACACCGAAGCGGCGCAAACCGCAGACAGCCTGGGTCTGGCCTTCCACCGGGTCGCCACCGTGGGGGACCACCCGGTTTTCGTAGACGGACTCGTCGACTGGGTGCGAGCCGTGCGCAGGGGCGAGATCCCGCAAACGGTCTTCGACGAAGCGCTCCCCACCCCATGCTTACCCGGCTGCTGCCCGAACCCACGGGTCCAGCGCCCGGCTCTGTGCGAGGGTTCGGCATGAGCGACATCAACGCCCCCGACCCGGAACTGGCCGCGGATCTGCTCGCCCTGGCGACCCAGGCGGCGGCGCGTGCGGCAGCCTTCCTGGTTGAGGGGTGGTCCGGTCGAGAGGTCGTTTCGACGAAGAGTTCTGGGACCGACGTCGTGACCCAGATGGACCGGGGCAGCGAAAGCCTGCTGGTGGAAACGATCATCGGGCAGCGTCCCGAGGACTCCCTGCGCGGCGAAGAGGGCGGCAGCCGGGACGGCAGTACCGGCATCACGTGGGTCATCGATCCGCTGGACGGTACGGTCAACTACCTGTACGGCCTGCCCGTGTGGGCGGTCAGCGTGGGTGTGCTCCTTGGCGACCGGCCGATCGTCGGTGTGGTTCACGCCCCGGCGCTGGGATCGGTGTGGCGCGGGGTCGCCTCGCCTCACCCGATGGCCGAGCTGAACGGAACCCCGATCGCCGCTTCCCAGTGCCCGACGTTGGGTGAGGCGCTGGTCGGCACCGGCTTCGGGTACCAGGCTGATGTGCGCGCACAGCAGGGCCGAATCGTCGCGGCGCTCCTGCCGCGAGTCCGCGATATCCGACGGGCAGGCGCGGCGGCTGTCGACCTGTGCTGGGTGGCCCAAGGACTGCTGGACGGCTACTACGAACGAGGTACACATCTGTGGGATCGGGCGGCAGGTACTGCCATCGCACAGGCCGCCGGCGCGCGGGTGGGCGGTCTGGATGGCGGACCTGCAACCGACAGCATGACGATCGCCGCCGGTGCGCGCCTGTTCGACCCACTGCGTGAACAACTGACCGAACTCGGTGCCACCTGAGGTCCGGTTGGCATTGCTGAGAATCCGCACGCCTGAAGGGGATCAGGGGATGAAAAAGACCGATCGCTACCTGCGCTACCTCGCTGCCGAACGTGCGTCCAGCCGCATGTACCGCACCCTGGCCACGTTGACCGACGGGGACCGGCGCGAAGCACTGCTGGAACTTGCGGCCATCGAGGACAGGCACGCGGCGCACTGGATGGCCTTGTTGCATGCCGCCGGGGTCGCTATTCCGCAGGATCCGGGTGAGCTGCCCACCGACGACGCGGCGGTGGTCGCCCGCGCCCGGCAGCTGGGACTGGATGCTGTGCTGTCCGATCTCGAGCAGGCCGAGCGTGACGCCTCCGGAATGTATGACGATGAGCCGGATGCGCTGCCGGCCATGTCCGACGACGAGCGCGAGCACGCGGCGGTTCTGCAGGGTCTGTCGTCGGCTCCCGTGGTGCGCACTCCCGAAGATGTACGCGGACAGCTCAACAATGCCGAACCGTGGCACCGCACGGACAAGTCCGGTGCGCTGCGAGCGGCGATCTTCGGGGTCAGCGACGGGCTGGTCTCCAACACCGCGCTGGTCATGGGCTTCGCAGGCACCGGTGTGGGCGGTTCGACAGTTCTGTTCGCGGGCTTCGCCGGGCTTCTGGCTGGGGCTTTTTCCATGGCGGCTGGAGAATACGTGAGTGTGGCCAGTCAGACGGACCTGTTCCGGCGCGAACTCGCGCTGGAGGCCCAGGAGCTCGAGGAGAAGCCGCTGGAGGAACAGCGGGAACTGGAGTTGATCTATCGGGCCAAAGGGCTGGACGCGAACACCGCCCGGATAACCGCAGAACGGATCATGCGCGATCCGCAAACCGCCCTGGACACGTTGGCGCGTGAGGAACTGGGTCTCGACCCCGACGATCTCGGCGATCCCAAACGAGTAGCGGCCTCCAGCTTTGGCGCGTTCGCCATCGGTGCCAGCGTGCCTGTGATCCCGTACCTGTTCCTCGCCGGGACGGCGGCTTTGGCGCTGGCAGTGGCCATGGCGGTCCTGGCGATGATCCTGGTGGGCGGAACCGTGGGCCGCCTGTCCGGCCTGGGTGTCGTGCGCTCGGCAGCCAGGCAGGTGTTGGTCGGCGGGGGAGCCGCGGCGGTGACGTACGTTCTTGGCAGTCTGGTCGGGACGGGCTTGGGCTGAGCCGTTTGGCCGGACACCGCGATGATCAGGGCGTGGGCTGGATATGGGCGCCGTCGATTGTTCTGCACATAAGCCGGAGAGTCGGCGCATCTGTGAGCGAAACAACTGATTGCGCGGC